>NZ_JBNDJE010000011.1:0-147677 GCF_050434805.1 Massilia sp. UYP11 | reverse complement strand
GGCGCGGTGGCCGGGTGGTGGTGGCCGGCCGCTGGTACCCGAGCAGCAAGACGTGCTCGATCTGCGGCCACATGCTGGAGAAGCTCGACCTGGGCGCCAGGCAGTGGACCTGCCCGGGCTGCGGAACGGTCCACGACCGCGATGTCAATGCGGCCGTTAACCTCGAAACGATGGCGGTAAGTTCTACCGCGACAGCCTGTGGAGGGGCAGGCGCTGGCGCCGTGCGCGAGCACGGCGTGAAACCGGCCCCGGTGAAGCAGGAATCCAGCAGCGAGCAGGTTTAGGCAATTTCGACCAGCTTTGCGCAAGTCTGGAGGAACGGTATGATTGCGCCTCCGTCAATGAAAGGATGAGCATGTCCGAATTCGTCTTCGCCGCACCCGCCACGCCTTCCGTGGCCGTCAGCGGTTCGAGCAGCCGTTTCCCGGTGCGCCGCGTGTTCTGCGTCGGCCGCAACTACGCCTCGCATGCGCGCGAGATGGGGAGCGACCCGAACCGCGAACCGCCGTTCTTCTTCACCAAGCCGGCCGACGCGGTGGTGCCGGCCAGCGGCGCGGTGCCGTATCCGCCGTCGACCGGCGACCTGCATCATGAGATCGAACTGGTGGTGGCGCTGGGCGCGGGCGGCGCCGACGTCGACCCGGCCGACGCGCTCGACCTGGTGTGGGGCTATGGCGTGGGCCTGGACCTGACCCGGCGCGACCTGCAGGCCGCGGCCAAGGACACCGGCCGTCCCTGGGACATGGCCAAGGGCTTCGACGCGTCGGCGCCATGCAGCGCGCTGCATCCGGTGAGCGAGGTGGGCCATCCCGCCAAAGGCCGTATCTGGCTGGAAGTGAACGGCGCCCTGCGCCAGGAAGGCAACCTCGATGAACTGATCTGGCCGATCGCCGACGTGATCGCCTACCTGTCGCGCTTCGTGACCCTGGCGCCGGGCGACCTGATTTATTCGGGCACGCCGTCGGGCGTGGCGGCGCTCAGGCCGGGCGACCGCGTGCGCGGCGGCGTCGACGGCGTCGACACCTTCGAACTCGAGATCCGCTGAGCCTCCATCAAGCCTGCCATCTGCGCCTGCAAGGCCTGGCGCGCCGCGTCGAGCTGGGCGCCGTTGGTCTTGCCCGAGAGCGCGCCACGGTCCTTGCGCCCCAGGAAGTAGGCGACCCGCTCGGCATTCGCGCCGGAAGGGTGGGGCAGGCCGTGCAGGATGCGCTCGGCGCGCAGCACGCCTTGCGCCGCCAGCCAGTCCAGGCTAGCGCCGACGCTGGCTCCCATTGGGATGAACAGGGCGTCGGGCAGCATGGCCGCTTCATGCGCGAAGTAGCGCAGCGTTTGTTCGCGTAGAAAGGCGTGGCGCGGCATGGCGGGCGTGCCGCTGTAGTTCTTGCCGTCCACGAACACCGGGTGGCGCAGGATGGCGCCGATCTGGACCACCCCGGCGTCAGGGCCGAACAGGGTGGCGCAGCTGGCGATGCCGAGCCAACGTTGCACCCCGATCGCATCGAGCAGGGCCACGAAGTTGGGCCGGATCGCGCCGCTGAAGGCGCCGGCCCGGCGCGCCGCCACCAGCACGTCGTCGGTGGAAGCGCCCGCGGCCATCCGGCGCTGCGCCTCGCGCATCGCATTCTTCCACTGCACGAAGCCGGGCGAGATGCCGACCACCGCCACGCGCGCGGCGCGGTTCACCGACTCGAACGGCACGTAATAGCTGCGGTAACGCCCATCATTTGCCAACAGGAAATTCTCCGGGATGTCGGCCGGTGCGGCGATGCCGGACAGATCCAGCGCGCGGATCGCCTCCGCATAACGGTCGAAAAGAATATCCATGGAATTGGGAGGCAAAGGTCGACAAGCTCGACATTCTGCCAGCGTTTTGTGTCGCATCAATGTACGCGAAGTTTGATACGCTAGTGACATCGACGCACATTGCGCCAGATCCAATAGGAGAAGGGCCATGACTCAAGTCGCATTGATTGCCGTGCATGGCATGGGGGAAACGCTGCCCGCGTATGCGGACGGCCTGGTGGCGCGGCTGCGCGCCCGCCTGGGCGGCCTGGCGGGCCACGTGACGATGCGCTCGGTCTATTATCAGGGCATTCTGCACGACAACCAGCGCCAGGTCTGGGAGCGCACCGCCGCCGCCGGCAAGCGGCGCTACGACGCCCTGCGCAAATTCGTGCTGTACGGCCTGGGCGACGCCGCCGGACTGGAAAACCGCAAGGAAATCCCCGGTTCGGTCTATGAGCTGGCCCAGGGAGAGATCGCGGCCGCCTTGCTGTCGGCCCATGCGGCGCGTCCCGCGATGCCGGTGGTGTTCGTCGCCCAGTCGCTGGGCGGGCAGGTGCTGTCGAGCTATCTGTACGACGCCCAGAAGGCGGCCGCCGGCCGTCCGGTCGGCGCCGGCATCTGGCGCAATATCGACGCCTGGGCGTCCGGCGTGCTGGGCCGGTCATTGACCGCGAGCGAGCGCCTGTTCCTGGGCGGCGGTACCTGCGCCGGCCTGGTCACCACCGGCTGCAATATCCCGATCTTCGTTGCCGCGCACAAGGAGATGGACATCATCCCGATCGCGCCGCCCACCTCGCTGTTCAAGTGGATCAATTTCTACGATCCGGACGACGTGCTCGGCTGGCCGCTGCAGCCGTTGTCGCAGGGCTACCGCATGCTGGTGGAGGACCGCGCGATCAATGCCAGCGGCGGCGTGGCGAGCCTGCTGGCGCGCAGCTGGAATCCGCTGTCGCACGAGAGCTACTGGGAGGACGCCGCGGTGCTCGATGCAATCGCCGCCATGCTGCGTCGGCTGGCGGCCTGATTGCCCAGGCCGCCTACATCGCCTACATCGCCTACATCGCCTACATCGCCTACATCGCCAGCGCCGGCGTCTTGCGCAGCGCCAGGCGCGACTGGGCAGGCGCGTCGCCATTGCCCAGGCTGAAGCCGGCCGCCACGGTGGCCAGGCGCGTCGCCTGTTCCTGCATGCTGGCTGCCGCCGCGGCGGCCTGTTCCACCAGCGCCGCGTTCTGCTGCGTCACCTGGTCCATCTGCGTGATCGCCTCGTTCACCTGATGGATGCCGGCGCGCTGTTCCTGGGTGGCCGACGTGATTTCGGACATCATGTCGGTCACGCGCGCCACGCTGGTCACCACGTCGTGCATGGTGGTGCCAGCCTGCTGCACCAGGGTGGTGCCGGCATTCACCTGGGTCATCGAGTCGCCGATCAGGCCCTTGATTTCCTTGGCCGCGCTGGCCGAGCGCTGCGCCAGGTTGCGCACCTCGCTCGCCACCACGGCGAAGCCGCGGCCCTGTTCGCCGGCGCGCGCCGCTTCGACCGCCGCATTCAGGGCCAGGATATTGGTCTGGAAGGCAATGCCGTCGATCACGCCGATGATGTCGACGATCTTGCGCGCCGAGGCGTCGATGGAACCCATCGTGTCGACCACCTGGCCGACAATGGCGCCGCCGCGTACCGCCACCTCGGACGCCGCCTGCGCCAGGCCATTGGCCTGCACCGCATTGTCGGCGTTCTGGCGCACGGTCGCCGTCAGTTCTTCCATCGAGGCCGCCGTCTCTTCGAGCGAGCTGGCCTGCTGCTCGGTGCGGCTCGACAGGTCGAGGTTGCCGGCCGCGATCTCGCTCGACGCGGTGGAGATGGCGGTGGTGCCATGCTGGACCTCGGCCACGACCCGGTGCAGGGCGCCGTTCATGGTTTCCAGCGCCCGCATCAGGTCGCCCACTTCGTCTTTCGAGTAGGTGGCGAAGGTATTGCCGAGGTTGCCCGCGGCCACGGTTTGCGCGACCTCGAGGGCCGAACCCAGGGGCCTGGTGATGCTGCGCGTGATCATGATCGCGGCGACCGAGCCCAGCGCCGTTGCCAGCACGGCCAGCAGGACGACCAGGCGCGTGCTGCGCTCGTTGGCGGCCGCGATCTCGACCGCGGTCTGGTCGATCGCCTGGCGCTGCATGTGGAGCAGGCCCTGCAACTTGGTGCCGTAGGCAGCGGCTGCAGGCGAGAAAACTTCTCCATACGCGCGCTCGGCGCCATCGGCGTCGCCCGTGGTCCGCGCGTTCATCACCAGTTCCTTGGCATTCTGGTAGGTCTTGCGCAGCGCGACGATCTCGCCCAGCGCCTGCTTTTCTTCCGGCGAGTCGAGCAGCGCCTCGACCTTCTTGAGGATGCCGGTGCTTTCGGCCACGCTGTCCTTGATCTGCTTGGCGAACACGTCCGACAAGGTGCTGTCGGCGCTGCGCGCGATCAGCGAGGTGCGGACGATCGCCGAATGCACCAGGAGATACCAGTCCGCTACCAGGCGTTCCTTGGTCAAGGGCTTTTGCATCATCTGGCGGGTGGCTTCGGCACTGCTGTGCGTGGTGTACACCGCAAATGCGGTGCCGGCCAGGGAGAGAACGAGAATCGTGGCGAACGCGAGCGTCAGGCGCGGGCCGATGCGAAGATTTTTAAACACAATGTCAATAACCCGTAGAAACGGAAGATTCCGTAGGGAAAGTATCACCTGTTTAAGTCTGAAATGATATCTCCGGTATGCCAGCTGTTGTAAGTACGCATCGCGCCTTGCCCGGCGAATGCAGGCCTATATGCCCCGCATCCCCGCCGCCTCCAGCGTGAACAGGGGACGAATGTCGCCCGCGACCATGCCGCGCGCATTCTTGATGGCGGGCTGGCGGTAGCGCTCGAGCGCGGCCTTGCGCTTCGCGTCGAGCAGGCCAAGCTGGTCGAGCACGGCGTACACGGCCGGATGCAGCGCGCGGCTGTTGCCGTCCGCAATCTTGATCGCGATACCGATCCCGGCCGAGCGCACGCCGATCGCCTGCACCGCGTCAGCGCCGATCTTGGCCACCCAGTCGCCGCCGCCGGCCGTCATCCAGTGCAGGTCGGTACGCTCCTGGCCCGAGACCATGTCGGGCCGCGCCGTCATGGCCTCGCCCAGGATGCCCATTGCGCCGCCCAGCTGCGGATCGTTGTTTCCATGCGCCAGGCGCGCATACAGGTGCGCCAGGCGTGACAGCGGCAGCGCATAGTTCGGCGCCGAGCAGCCATCGATCACGGTCGGCATGGCGTCAACAGGCACGCCGGCGGTGTCGGCCAACGCGGCGCGGATCGCCTGCTGCAGCGGGTGGCCGCGCTCGACGTAGCCGGCGCTCGGCACGTCGTACAGGCGGCACCAGGCCAAAAAGCCGCTGTGCTTGCCGGAACAGTTGTGGTGCAGCGGCGTCCACTGCGCATCCTGCGGCGGCTGCGTTCCCGTGAACTCGTAGTGCAGCGGCTGCGCGCAGCCGCATTCGAGGTGGCCGGGTTCGAGGCCGATCTTGTCCAGGATCGCGCGCACGCCCGCGAGGTGGATGTCCTCGCCCGAATGGCTGGCGCACAGCAGCGCCACTTCGTCCTGCGTGAGACCAAAGCGCGCCGGGCCGTCGGACAGGATGAAGGGCAGGGCCTGGAAGGGTTTGAGCGCGGAACGGGTGAAGGTCGGATAGTCCGGGTCGCCCGCCGACCACAACAGCCGGCCGCGGGTGTCGACCACGGCGACCGAACCCCAGTGGACGTTCTCGATCACATTGCCGGAGTCGGGATAGCCGCGCGTGGTCGCGACAAGAGGAATCGCTTGCATGGGTTGGGTCTGGTTGGTTGTCGATGGCCCTAATGTACGGCATCTGCACGCAATCCAGACACACGCTTGACACGCTCGTCGCCGAAGCCGGCATCCGGTCGGGGGCGATGACCGGCTCGGATCGACGCGCGTTTCCTGCATCGAATTCAGGCTGAACGTCCCCCTTGTCTGCACCGGAAATTTTGCCGTGTTCGCCGCCATGTCGGCCGCCGTGTTCGCCGGCCCGGCGGCTGCGCCGGGCCACGCCATCGGCCTTGAAAACGGCCGCGAAAATGGCATCGACAGCGGCCCGAAAACAGGCATGCAGACGGGGTGCAGACGGGGTGCAGACGTGCCCGATCCGGGGGGCATATGCACCTCCCGTTCACTTCGCGTTTTGAGCATTTCGTCGCGCGTTTCGGCGCTTCGTCCCACTGCCGCTTGAGCGTGCGCGAAGTCTGGCTAGACTGGTCCCATCGCCAGACGAACAGCAGCCCTGGCGACGACGAAACACGTGGACCACGCGGCCTCTTCATGAGCGATCGAGCGCTTGCCGCGCAGGCCCTTCTCTCGCATTCCACCTGAAAGGAAAGACATCATGCGCATCAAGCACATCGCCATGTTCGCCATCACCGCCGCCACCGCTTCCCTGTCGCTGTCCAGCCTTGCCGCCCCGCAGGGCGCCGGCAAGGAAGTGGTGGAAGTGCGCAGCTCCTATCAACAAGTGCGCATGCCGCCGTTCGCCTACGACCGCGTGCAGGGCGAATATGCGCTTGAGGACGGCCGCGTCCTGCAGGTCAGCGGCAAGGTCGAGGGCGGCAAGCGCACGCTGTACGCCGACCTGGGCGAGGGTCCGGTCGAACTCATCCACGTCGGCAAGAAGCGCTTCGTCGCGGTGGGCAAGGACCTGAACATGCGCTTCGAGGGCGAGCGCGCGGCGCACACCGTCTACGTACGCGAAGCCGGCAACCGCGCGCTGGCCGCGACCCAGCGCTGATCCGCGTGCGCACCCAACCTGACAGGAGGAGCACCATGCGCATCCGGCATATCGCCCTGTTGGCCGCGGCAGCCCTGGCGGCGATTCCCGCGTTCGCCGCCGCGCTCGCCGCCGCGCCGGCCGCTGCCGAAGGCGCCGCCGCTGGCACCCAGGCAGTCCAGGAGAAGAAGGCCTGGCTCGATCCATTGATGAGCAAGCGCATGCAGGGCGTCTACCGGCTCGACGATGGCCGCACCCTGCATGTGAGCGAACGCCGCCGCAAGCTGTATGCGGACCTCGGCGCCGGGCCGGTCGAGATCGTCCACACCGGCGGCGACCGCTTCGAAGCGGTGGGCGGCGACCTGAGACTGAACTTCGAAGGCGGCCCGTTCCCCTACGCCGTGGTGCTCGAGACCGGCCCCGACCGCCGGGTGGCCTCAAGCGGGCGTTGAACCGAAGCGCCCGGCCTGGTAATCGGCGATCGCCTGCACGATCTCTTCGCGGGTGGTCATGACGAAGGGGCCGTGCGCCACCACCGGTTCGCGGATCGGTTCGGCATGGCCGAACAGCAGCAGCGAATCGGCTTCGGCCCGGATGTGCAGGGCGTCGCCGTCGTCATCGAGTTCCACGAGCTGGCAAGCGTCGACGGGATCGCCGTGCTCGCCCACGCCGATGCGTCCACGCACCACGTACAGCAGCACGTTGCGTCCCTGCAGACCGGCTACCCTCAATCGTCCTCCGGCCTGCATCGCGACCGTGCTCATGAACACGCCGGTCAGCGACTGCACCGGACCGGTGCTGCCGTCCCACTGGCCGGCGACCAGGTGCAGCGTCACCTTGCCGCCGTCGAGCGACAGGGCGGGGATCTGGTCGCGCTGCAGGCCGGTATAGGCGGGCGCGCTCATCTTCAGGCGCGACGGAAGGTTCACCCACAGCTGCAGGATCTCGAGCGGGCCGCCGTGTTCCATGAAGTCGCGCGGCGACACCTCGGCGTGCACGATGCCGCTGCCGGCCGTCATCCACTGGACGCCGCCGGCGTGGATCACGCTCTCATGGCCGGCGCTGTCGCGGTGCGCGAGCATGCCGTCGACGATGAACGTGACCGTCTCGAAGCCGCGGTGCGGATGCGGCCCGAACGGCAGGCCGCGGTTGTGCGGGCCGTAGACCTGCGGGCCGTGGTGGTTCAGGAACAGGAAAGGATCGATCTGATCGAGCCGGTCCGAGGGCACGGGACGCTGCGTCAGCAGGTCGCCGATGTCGTCGCGCAGGGCGGGGTGCAGGCGGCGGATGGTCTTGTCGGTCATGGTGCGTTTTCTCTTGGTGCGGAGCGTGTAACGATACGCGCAAAACCGGGATCGGGCGCGCACATGCCTGTGCTAGACTCCTCGCGCCTTTGCAATCCTGCGCCGTATTCCCGGAGACCCTGCGCCGTATGTACAAGAAAGCCTTGATCGTCAGCCTGGTGCTGGCGTGGACCACCGCCACCGCCACCGCCACCGCCACCGCCACTGCCGCCGCACTCGCGGCGCCTCCCGCGTCCTCCGCGCCTGTCGCATCCTCCGCGTCGGCGACGACGCCGAGCGACATTGCCGTCAGCGCTGCCAAGTATGCGGTCCAGACCTACCGCAACGACGTGGTCGACACCCTGGCCAGGCTGGTGAGCTTCAATACGGTGGCCGATGCGCGCTACCCGTCCGACCAGAACCCGGTCCACATCGCGTTCAAGGCCGCCTTGAAAGAAGAGGCCGAGCGCCTCGGGCTCGATGTCCAGGACCATGGCTGGACCGTCATCATCGGTCTCGGCGAGGGCAGCGAGCGCCTCGGCATCGTGACCCATGGCGACGTGCAGCCGGTCGACCCGGCCAAATGGAAGAAGTCGCCCTTCGTGCTCGACCGCACCAGCGAGCCGGGCAAGCTGATCGCGCGCGGCGCCGAGGACGACAAGGGACCGATCGCCACCGCGCTGTATGCGATGAAGACGATCCGCGACCGCCAGATCCCCTTGAGCAAGCGCATCGAGCTGTACGTGTACATGGGCGAGGAATCGGACTGGGGACCCTTGACCGAATTCCTCAAGACCCACGTGCCGCCGCAAATGAGCATCACGCTCGACGCCGAATATCCGGTGGTGACGGCGGAGAAGGGCGGCGGCACCGTGGCCGTGACGATCCCGAAGGCCGGCGCCGCGGTTCCTGCGCTTGGCGAAGCCCACATTGCCGACTTCATGGGCGGCTCCTTCAATACCCAGATTCCCGAAGACGCCGAGGCGCTGGTGGCCAACGCCACGCCGGAGGTCGAGCGGCAGATCCGCGCGCGCGCCGCCGCCCAGGACGACATGCGCTACACCTTCGAGCGCCAGGGCGCGAACCTGAAGGTGGTCGCGAAAGGCGTGTCGGCCCACTCGTCCAAGCCGCAGGAAGGCGTGAACGCGGTCAGCATGCTGGCCGACGCGCTCGCGGTGCGCGGCTGGCCGAACACGGTGGCCGGCGGCGTGGTGAACTACCTGAACGACCTGGTGGGCACCGGTTATTACGGCGAGAAGTTCGGCAAGATCGCCTACCGCGACGGCTTCATGGGGCCGATGACCTTCAAGCCGACCGTGATCCGCCAGCTGGACGAGGGCATCGAGGTCGCGATCAATGTGCGCCGGCCGCGCGGCAAGACGAACGAGCAGCTCACCTCCGAGATCAACGCCGCCCTGGCCGACTGGCAGGCGCGCCGGCTGCCGCTGGCGAACATCAAGGTCGGCGTGCGCGAGCCGTGGGTTCTCGAGCATGCGCCGCAGGTGCCGACCCTGCTGTCAACCTTTTCCTATTTCACCGGCATGAAGGATGCCGGGCCGGTGGCGATCGGCGGCGGCACCAATTCGCGCCTGTTCCCGAACGCGGTCAGCTTCGGCCCGTCGATGCCGGGCCAGAAGTACACCGGGCACTCGGAACACGAGTTCATCACCACCAGGCAGCTGCTGCTCAACCTGCAGATGTACACGGCGGCGCTGGTCGACCTGGCCAGGTAAACAGCACAACGCGGTGATGTCAATGGCAAAGACTTGCCCTTGCGGCTTGGAAAAATTGCCCATCGTCTAAAATTTCTGTGGCGTAAAAATTCGGTTCGATGGCGCGATAGAATGCGGCATCGTGCCTGACTTTCGACTTCTCGTATCCGACCGTGTGGCTTGAGTATCGAGTGGAAGCGGGGTTCCGCAACATCTCGAATAGTTGATACACATGAGCCAGATGATTTCGCAAGCCACCCTGGCCCAGTGCGAGAACGAACCGATCCACATCCCGGGTGCGATTCAGCCGTTCGGCGTCCTGGTCAGCATCGACGTTCCCACGCTGAAGGTCACCAACGCCAGCGTCAACTGCGCCGGGGTCTTCGGCATCGACGCCCCTGCGCTGGTCAACCGTTCGCTGGCGGAGCATCTGTCGGCGCCCGGGCTGGCCGCGCTGCTGGCATACATCAGCGCCGACGATCTGGTCGAAGCGGCCCCGCTCGATATTGCGATTCTCGACCTCGCCACGCAACGCGAGCGGGAATGGGAACTGACTGCCCACCTGCGGCATGGCGTGCTGATTCTCGAGATCGAGGCGCTGGCGCCGCTGGAGACGCTGTCGCCTTCGCTGCAACGTTCGATCCGCAGCGCCGTCCACGTGGTGTTCGCGGCGAGCAGTCTGCTCGACCTGTGCCGGCGCACCGCCGACCAGGTGCGAATGATCACCGGCTTCGATCGCGTGATGATCTACCGCTTCACGGAGGACTGGCACGGTGACGTCGTGGCCGAAGCCAGGTCCGAACAGGCGCAATCGTATCTGAACCAGTATTTTCCGGCCTCGGACATTCCGGCGCAGGCAAGGCGGATCTTCCTCGAAAACTGGCTGCGCATGATTCCGGATGTCGGCTATGCGCCGGTGCCCATCTACCCCGGCCGCGATCCGGCCACGGGCGACGCCCTCGATCTCGGCCTGGCGGCGCTGCGCAGCGTGTCCCCGTTGCACCTCGAGTACCTGCGCAATATGGGTGTCGGCGCCACGCTCACGCTGCCGCTGATCGATGGCGGCAAGCTGTGGGGCCTGATCGCCTGCCACCATCCCACCCCCAACAACCTGGGCTCCGACCGCCGCCTGGGCGCCAAGATGATCGCGCAGATCGTGTCGTCGCAACTGGTGCTGAAAGAGTCGATGGAAGACCAGCGCTACCGGGGCGAGCTGAAACGCATCCATGCGAAGCTGATCGCGCGTACTGAGGAAGAGGACGATCTCGTCCTGGGGCTGGTCAAGCGCAGCCAGGACATGCTGGACCTGGCCGGCGGCAGCAGCGCCGCGATCTATTACGACGGCAGCTGGACCACGATCGGGCAGACACCGGATGTCGTGCAGCTCGAACTGCTCGTCGAATGGGTGTCGACCGAGCATGCCAATGAGCAGATCTACGCGACCAATCAGCTGGGCAATCTCTTCGCACCGGCACGGCAATACAAGGACATCGCCAGCGGCCTGCTGGCGATGTCGATCCTGAAGGCCGACCAGAACTACATATTCTGGTTCCGTCCCGAAGTCGTCACGACCGTGGTGTGGGCCGGCGCGCCGGACAAGCGCGTGCAGGTCGAGGACGGCGTCGTCCGGCTGCATCCGCGTCTTTCCTTCGATGCGTGGAAGCAGGTGGTCGATGGCGTGGCCACGCCCTGGAAACGCGCCGAGGTCGAGGCGGTGTCGGACTTCCGGGTCAGCGTGCTCGCCTACGGCCTGCGGCGCGCCTTCCGGCAGGAACAGGCGGCCAGGGAGCTGGCCGAACGCGCCAGCATCGAAAAGGAAAGCATGGTCCACATGGTGTCGCACGACATCCGCAACCCGCTGAGCGTGCTGAAGATGACCTTGCAGATCATGCAGATGGACCAGGCGCTTTCGCCGGCCATGCTGGGGCAACTGGTCGCGCGTGGCTTGCGCGCGACCGACTCGATCGAGCGCCTGGTGACATCGGTCCTGGATTTCGCCAAGAAAGGGCACGCCGCGATGGCCCCTGGCCTGCAGGTGGAAAACGTGAACGCGCTGATCCGCGAAGCGATCGACCTGGTGCTGCCGCTGGCGAGGAAGGCCGAGGTCGGCGTCGCCGCGGCGGTCGAACCCGGCAAACTCATGATCGCCTGCAAGCGGGCGCGCGTGGAGCAGGTGCTGGGTAACCTGATCAGCAATTCGCTCAAGTTCACGCCGGCGGGAGGGCGCATCGCCGTCTCCGCCCGCCACGGCGACGGCGAGGTGGTCATCTCGGTCGCCGACACCGGCATCGGCATCGCACCGGCGCTGTTGCCCCGCATTTTCAATCGCTTCACCCAAGGCCGCGTCGATTCGGAAAAGGGGGCGGGCCTGGGCCTGTCGATCGTCAAGGGCATCGTCGAACAGGAAGGTGGTCGCCTCTGGGTCGACAGCACCGTCGGCGTCGGGTCGACCTTCTACTTCACACTGCCTCTGCGCCAAGAGGAATATGCCTGACAGCAAAATACGCTGAGTTCGCCCTGGCAGGGTATGTCAGCGTTTTTCTTGGCATCTGGTGTAATTACTTCCAATTTTGGTGTAGGTATGCGCCTACAAGACTCTGCGATGAGCGCGCCAGCTCATGCGCTGTCCCTTATGAATCCGCGTCTTAGCCGTTGGCTGTCTCACCCCTGGGACAGCGCCGTATTGTTTCCCGGAAACTGAGTTTGTACGGCTTCGAAAGTGTGGCGAAATCAGCATGTTAGGATCGCCTTCTCGTGCCGCGAGCACGCCGATGCATTGGCATCCGGCGTGAACGCTTGCGCCCGGGGTGACCCAATGCTTGACCGAACGCTTGACCGAACCTGAACCGTTGCCATGCATAGTAGAGAACTCAAGAAACCGGACGGACGTAACCTCACCCTGTACAGCAATGTGCCGATCCCGGACGGCATCGTTGCGCCCAGCCCGTTCCCGGAGCCGCAGCACGCCAATCCGCATCTGCGCTGGCATCCGCTGCGCGGCGAATGGGTGACCTATGCCGCTTTCCGCCAGAACCGCACCTACCAGCCGCCACCGCAATACAACCCGCTGGCGCCGACCGTGGACCAGGAACATCCGACCGAAATGCCGGCCGGCGACTATGAGATCGCCGTGTTCGACAACCGCTTTCCCTCGCTGGCGCTGGAGTCGCACGATCCGCCATTGGTGACGGTGCCGACCGCGCCCGCCAACGGCCATTGCGAGGTGGTGGTGTTCACGCAGGATCCGCATGCGGCGCTGGCCCGCCTGCCGCTGTCGCGCATCGAGCTGCTGCTGAAGGTCTGGGGCGACCGCACCACGCGCATTGGCCACGAGCCGGCGATCCATTACGTGCTGCCGTTCGAGAACCGCGGCGCCGAGGTCGGCGTGACCCTGCACCATCCGCATGGCCAGATCTATGCCTATCCCTTCGTGCCGGCGGTGCCGGCGCGCATGCTGGCGCAGGAGCGCGAATACTATCTGCAGCACGGCGCCAGCCTGCTGTGCGACATGGCGCGCGACGAGGCCGCCGACGGCCGGCGCGTGCTGTACCAGGACGAGTACGCGATCGCCTTCGTGCCGGCCTGCGCGCGCTATCCCTACGAGGTGTGGGTGATGCCGACCGCGCCATGCAAGGATTTCGCCGCGCTCACGCCGCCGCAACGCGAAGGACTGGCGCGCGCGCTCAAGACCGTGCTGCTCAAGTACGAGACGCTGTGGAACCGGCCTTTCCCTTACCTGATGGCTTGGTACCAGGCTCCGACCGACGGCGCCGAGCACCCGGAGACACAGCTGCACGCCCAGTTCTATCCGCCTTACCGCACCCGCGACCGACTGAAATACCTGGCCGGCACCGAGCTGGCGGCCGGCATGTTCGCGATGGACGTGCTGCCAGAAACCACGGCCTATGAGTTGCAGCAGGTCGACATCAGCCTGGAGGACGCCGCATGACGGGACTGGATATGCGGGCCACGGAGGTGGCCGACAAACTGGCGCTGCTGCGCGCGACGCTGGCGCAGGAAGGGGCCGGCGCGGTGCGCCTGCGCGGCACCGACTGGTTCGCCTGGGTCACGGCCGGCGGATCGAGCGCGGTGCTGCTGACGACCGACATCGGCGTCGCCGAGGTGCTCGTCACGCAGGACGACGCTTGCGTGCTGACCGACGAGATCGAGGGCGAGCGCCTGCGCGCCGAAGAAGTCCCGGCCGGTTTCACCTTTCACATCGAACCATGGGCCGAGCCGGAGCTGCGCGAGCGCTTCGTCGTCAATGCGGCCCAGGGCCGCCCCGTGCTGTCCGACCGTCTCATCGGCGAGGAACGACCCTTGCCGCTGGCGCTGCGGCAACGAAAACTGGTGCTGGGCGACGCCGAACACGCGCGCTACCGCCTGCTGGGCCGCGAGGCGGCCGAAGCGATGACGGAAGTGCTGCACCGTGCGCGTCCCGACTGGACCGAGCAGCAGCTGGCCGGCGCCGGCGCCGAAGCGCTGTGGCGGCGCGGCATCCATCCGGCCCTGGTGCTGGCGGCCGGCGCGCGCCGCCTGCCCCTGTACCGCCATGCGACGCCGTCGCACGAGCCGCTGGGCGAGCGCGCCATGCTGGTGTTCTGCGCGCGCCGGCATGGCCTGTATGCGAACCTGACCCGCTTCGTGAGCTTCGGCGGCGCGGGCTCGGCGCCGGAAGCGCAACGCGCGCTGATGGACGTCGAGGCCACGGGGCTCGCCGCGGTGGCGCCCGGCAAATCGCTGTCGAGCGTGTACCATGCGCTGGCCCAGGCCTACCGCCACGCCGACGTCGAAGACGCGATCCGCGAACATCACCAGGGCGGCATCACCGGCTACCTGGCGCGCGAGATCGTGGCCACCGCCAGCACCGCGACCCAGCTCGAAGAAGGCATGGCATTCGCCTTCAATCCCAGCTTCGGCGGCATGAAGATCGAAGACACTTTCCTGCTCGGCCCGCAGGGACTCGAGAACCTGACGTTCGATCCCGGCTGGCCGGCGCTGGACGTCCATGGCCGCAAGCGGCCGCTCTGGCTGGAGGCGCAAGCATGACCTTGAACCCCGATACTTTCTTTGGCGGCGCGCCCGAAGTGAACGCCTCGGCTCCCGGCCGCGTCAACCTGCTGGGCGAGCACACCGACTACAACGACGGCTTCATGCTGCCGGTGGCGACGCCCCAGCGCACCACGGTGGCGATGAGCCGCAGCGGCGACGACCATTTCCACTTCTATTCGCCGAACCTCGATGCGACCGTGACCTTCGCCCGGGACGGCAGCGCGCCGCAGGGTTTCGGCAGCTATATCGAGGGCTGCATCCGGCTGGTGCAGGCGGAAGGAATCGAGGTGCCGCCGCTGCGCGTGTATGTCGAGACCGACCTGCCGGTCGGCTCGGGCCTGTCGTCCTCGGCCGCGCTCGAGGTGGCGACCCTGCGCGCCATGCGCGCGCTGCTGGATATCGGGCTCGATGCGCTGGACGACGTCAAGCTGGCCCGCATCGCCCAGCGCGCCGAGATCGAGTACGCGCACGTGAACTGCGGCATCATGGACCAGATGGCGTCCAGCCTGGCTGACGAGCGCAATATGCTGTTCATCGACGCCCGCACGCTGGAACATAGCCTGGTGCCGCTGCCGCCAGGCACCGAGTTGATCGTGGTCGACTCGGGTGTGGCGCGCAAGCTCGCGGCCAGCAAGTACAACGAGCGCCGCGCCGAGTGCGAGGAGGGCGCGAAGAAGCTCGGCGTGCAGGCGCTGCGCGACGTCACCGACCCCGCCTCCGTGGAGCGCCTGCCGTCGCCGCTGCGCGAACGGGCGCGCCATGTGGTGCATGAAAACCTGCGCGTGCTCGAAGCGGCGCAAGGCGTGAGCGCCGAGCGCTTCGGCGAATTGATGAATGCATCGCACTTCAGCCTGCGCGACGACTACGAGGTCTCGATCCCGGAACTCGACGCCCTGTGCGAGGCCTTGCGCGCCGCTCCCGGCGTGCTGGGCGCGCGCCTGACCGGCGCCGGTTTCGGCGGCGCCTGCGTGGCCCTGTGCCGCAAGGGCCAGGCCCGGCAGGCGGCCGCCAGCGCGCTGGCGGCGTATGACCAAGATGGACGCCAAGGCCGGATCCTGGTGCCGGTGCCGGCGCCGACTCACAGAAAGGACCACGATGAACCAGTTTGAATATCCCCGTCCACAGCTGGTGCGCGACCAGTGGCTGAACCTGAACGGCAAGTGGCGGTTCTGCTTCGACGACGAGGGCAGGTATTTCATGCCGTCCGACGTCAAGGAGTGGACGCACGTGATCACCGTGCCGTTCGCCCCCGAGACCGAGATGAGCGGCATCCAGGACACGGGTTTCCACCGTGTGGTCTGGTATCAGCGCGATTTCCACCTGAACCCCAACGACGGGCGCACGATACTGCACTTCGGCGCGGTCGACTACAGCGCCAAGGTGTGGGTCAACGGCCAGCTGGTGGCCGAGCACGAGGGCGGCCACACGCCGTTCGCGGCCGACATCACCTGCGCCATGCAGGCCGACGGCAAGCAGACGGTGACGGTGTGGGTCGAAGACGATCCGGCCGACCTGGCCAAGCCGCGCGGCAAGCAGGACTGGCTGCTCGAAGCCCACTCGATCTGGTATCCGCGCACGACCGGCATCTGGCAGACCGTCTGGGTCGAGCAGGTGGCGCCGACCTATATCCAGAAGCTGCGCTGGACGCCGGTGTTCGAGACCTACGAGATCGGCTGCGAAGTGTTCGCGACCGGCGACATCCAGCAGGAGCTGTTTGTCGAGGTCAAGATCTGGCACGGCGACCAGCTGCTGGCGGACGATTACTACAAGCTGCTGGCCGGCGAAGCCAACCGCAAGATCGCGCTGTCCGACCCCGGTATCGACGATTCGCGCAACGAGATCCTGTGGAGTCCGGAACGGCCGACGCTGCTCGACGCCGAAGTGACCCTGCGCTGCGGCGACGTGGTGCTCGACCGCATCCGTTCGTACACGGCGCTGCGTTCGGTATCGATCAACCGCGACCGCTTCATGCTCAATGGCCGCCCCTACCAGCTGCGCCTGGTGCTGGATCAGGGGTACTGGCCGGAATCGTTCATGACGGCGCCGTCGGACCAGCACCTGAAGCGCGACGTCGAGCTGGCCAAATTGATGGGCTTTAATGGCGTGCGCAAGCACCAGAAAATCGAGGACCCGCGTTTTCTGTACTGGGCCGACAAGCTGGGCCTGCTGGTGTGGGAAGAGATGCCGTCGGCCTACCGCTTCAGCCCGCGTGCAATCACGCGCATGGTCAAGGAATGGACCGAGGCGATCGAACGCGACTACAGCCATCCCTGCATCATCGTGTGGGTGGCCTTCAATGAGTCGTGGGGCGTGCCCAACCTGACGCTGACCCAGGCGCATCGCAATGCGGTGGAGGCGCTGTACCACCTGACGCGCACGCTCGATTCGACCCGTCCGGTGATCGGCAACGACGGCTGGGAAGCCTCGGCCACCGACATCCTCGGGATCCACGACTACGACAGCGACCCGGAAAAGATCCAGGCGCGCTACGCCGTCACCGATCCGGTGCGCACCCTGTTCGACCAGCGGCGTCCCGGCGGGCGCATCCTGACCCTGGATGGTTTCCCGCACCGCGGCCAGCCGATCGTGCTGACGGAGTTCGGCGGTATCGCCTACGATCCGAAACAGACCCCGAACCCGGACGAGACCACCTGGGGCTACAGCCGGGCGCACACGGCCGAGAGTTACCTCAAGCAATACCGGCGCCTGTTACAGGTGGTCAACGAGACCTTCATGTTCAGCGGCTTCTGCTATACCCAGTTCGCCGACACCTTCCAGGAAGCCAATGGCTTGCTGAATGCCGACCGTACGCCCAAGCTTCCGCTGGAAGTCATCAGTAATGCGACGCGCAACATCCCGATGTTTCAGCGCGAGGTGGAGGACGGCAAGGACCCGGGCAAGCCCTAGGAGCCTATCCCGGTAGATGGGAGTCGCCCCTGCCGCGCCTGGCAAGCGTGCGCTGCGTTGCTCGTCGTTGCATGGCTCGCCATGCGGCCTCCTCGCGCCTTGCTCACGCCCGCCATGCATCGGCATGAGCTTCCCCCCACCTACCGGGATAGGCTCGAAGCCCGGCAATCTCTCCGTGACGGGTGGACGGCCGTCCACCCGGCGGCGGCCCGCCTAGCGCTGGATGCTGCCACCCGTCACGTTGACGCGGTCGCCGCTGCGGAAATCGGGCGTGGTGCCGTGGGTGATCACCTGCGTGCTGCCGTCGTCCATGCGCACCGTGACGCGATAGGACTGGCTGCCGGTGGCGCCGGCCGCGCCGGTGGTGCCCATCGACGCATCGCCCTCGGTGATGCCGCTCGACGCCGGCATGATCTCGATCGCCAGCACGGTGCTGTTGGGCGCCGCGCTGGCCGCGGCGGCGCCCGCGGTCGAGGCGCTGCCGCCGCGGTCGTCGTGCATGCTGGAGGTGCCGGAACCGCTGGTGCCGGAGGCGCCCGAGCTGCCCGACGTATCCGAACTGCCCGAGACGCCGGCGCCGTCGTGGATGGTCTCGGTGCTCGTGCCGCTGGTGCCCGAGGCGCCGGAGCTGCCGCTGGAGCCCTCGCCGTAGTCGCTGGTTCCGGTGCTGCCGCTGGCGCCACTCGACGACGATTCGTCACGCATGGAGGTGCACCCGGAAATGGCGAGCGCGACCGCCAGCAGGCCCGCGATGGCCACGCTCTGGTGTGTTTTCTTCATGATCAACTCCTCGTTTGGATGTTTAGTGGGGGGATGTGACGATGCCGCGCGCCACGAGGATAAGAGGCGGGAAGTGCGCCAGCGTTCCAGCTGACTTCCTTTGCAGGTCGGTTGGATCAAGCTGGAGGGTTCTTTGCGGAACCCGAACCGTGGATGATGGTCAGCGCCGACGCGCCGCCGGCGCCGGCCGCCGCGCGCGGGTGGCCAGCACCGCCAGCACGGTGGAGGCGAGGGTGGCCGCCGTGACGTCGACCAGCCAGTCGCGCACGTCGCCCGAGCGATACGGGAAGAAACTCTGCACCCATTCGTCGACCGCACCCATGAGCGCGATGGCCAGCATCGCCTTCAGGGCGCGCTGCAACGGCGTGCCGGTGGCGCCCAGGAACCACAAGGCGGACAGGAAAGCATAGGTCATGCCGTGCAACACCACACCGGATGCATAAGCGCCGACCTCGGCGCGGGCACCGGGAATCGAGCCGGCCACCAGGATGGCCAGCAGCCCGAGCAGGGCGACGCCATGCAGGGCGCGGCGGACGTTGGTTGGGGGCTGGAGCAGGGACGACAGGGCGGGCATTGACGAACGTGGAAGGTGGATGCGTGAGGCAGATGCGTATGGCGTCAACCATACCACGTCACGCAGCCAATTGCCCACACGCCAATGCTGGTTCAGATCGTCAGGGCCGGCGCGCCGTCGGCGTAATGGGCGTCGAAACAGCTTTCGCAATCGGCGCAGAACAGGTGGGCGACGCGCACGCTGGTCTGGCGCAGGACCAGCTTCAGGTGGGTCTGCTGGCACTTGGGGCAGACTTCGCGGACGCTGCCGAAGGTGAGCAGGTTGAGTGGCGTGCTGCCGTTGTCGAGCGCATCGACGACAGTGCACGGATTGAGTTCGCTCAGGACGAGGTTGCCGTTTTCATGGCGACGGCGGCAACTGTCGGGCGCGGCGCTGGCTGGTACACGTAAGTTCATAGGACAGGTTCCTTTGGACGTTTCGTTGTACGTGGTCTTCCGACCGGTGGCCGAATCGGAAGCGCGAACTTTATGATAGCCAAATCAGCGACGCCTTCAAGCGCTATGACAATTTTTTTACCGCGAGTTGCGCCGGGGCAGAGAATGAGACCGGTCTGTGCCAGCGCCAGCCTGCGCTGCGCTCAAAAAAGTGCCCGCTGGTGGCGGGCACAACCCAAGATCGGGCCAAGAGATGCGAAATCGGTTGGTGTGTAGCACCCTGGGCGCCGCACACCTGCTGTCATCAGGCATATCGGTTGCGTGTATGACAGGTGATTCTTAGTATAGGCAGTGTTAGTGACACGATTGTGACCCAGCGCAAAGTTCTGGCGGTATTAAATTACTGCTGCGCGTCCCCGAGTCATCAGGCTACGTTATACGTAAAACTACGTAGCGACGGTCTTTTTTGTCCGTCCGGGCAAAAAAAAAGCCCGCTCTTGTGCGGGCTTAAAACTATTTTCTTGGAGGAGAATAGTGGAGACAGGTGTAATTATCGGGGGCTGGCCTGTGGGTGTCCAATTGCGAGTTCAGATACCAGACATACATTAAAGTAATATCTTGTTGATCAGCCGTGTTTTCAGTCGCGTACCGGCACCGTGTAGTTCAGCGCCATGCGGCCGCCGTCGGCGTACAGCGTCTGGCCGGTTATGTACGAGGCGTCGTCGCTGGCCAGGAAGGCGGCGATCGAGGCGACTTCTTCCGGCTCGCCGCAGCGGCCCAGCGGCGTGCGCGACAGGATGGTGTGGCGCGCCTCGGGACTGCCCAGCACGGCCTGCCTGGCCAGTTCGGTCAGGATGGTGCCGGGGCCGATCGCGTTGACGCGGATGCCATACTGGGCCAGGGCGATCGACGCCACCCGGGTCAGCTGGTTGACGCCGCCTTTCGACACCACATAGGGCACCTGGTTCGGGATGGTCAGCTCGGCGTTGACGCTCGACATATTGATGATGCAGCCGCCCTGGCCGCGTTTGACCATGTCGCGCGCCGCCGCCTGGCTGCACAGGAACATCGATTTCAGGTTGACCCGCAGCACGCGGTCGAAATCGTCTTCTTCCAGGTCGAGGAAATCGGCCGCGTGGGTCACGCCCGCGTTGTTGACCAGGATGTCGACGCGCCCGAAAGCGTCGAGCGTGGCCTGGATCATCGCATCGACCTCCTGTTTGATGCCGACGTCGGCGCGAAAGAAGCGGGCGGCTGCGCCCAGGCTGGCGGCGGCCTGCTCGACGTCGGGCTTGAGGTCGACGAGCATCACGCGCGCGCCTTCGCGCGCCAGGCGCTGGGCGCAGGCCAGGCCGATGCCCTGGCTGGCGCCGGTGACGATGGCGATCTTCTGGTTCAGTTTCATGGCGGGGCTTTCAGAGAGGGGCAAGGAAGTCCGCCATTCTAACCACTCGTCGCGGCTACCCGGCCCGCATGATCGGCGCTGCGCGTGTGAGTTTTCGGCGCGGCGCGCGAAGGCGGAAATCGCGAAGGTCGATGCGCTGGCGCAGGAATGGCCGGGCGACGCTCGCCCGGCCTGGCGCCCCTACAGCATGACCGGCCGGTCGGGCAGCTCGTTGGGCCGCTCGCCGCTGGCCGGAAAGTGCTGGCGCAGCAGCGCATTGACCTGATCGACCGCGGCCAGGGTGGCGTCATGGAACCGCCCCTGCCTGAAACCCTCGGTCATGGTGCGGCACACGGCCTGCCAGGTGGCGGCGTCGATCCTGCGGTCGATGCCGCGGTCGGCCACGATGTCGACCTTGTGCTCGGCCAGGTTCACGTAGATCAACACGCCGCAATTGTCTTCGGTGTCCCACACGCCGTAGTCGGCGAACAGAGCGATCGCGCGCTGGCGGTTGGTCACGCCTTCCCAGGCCGCCTCGAACGGCAGCGATTTTTCGACGATCAGGCGCACCTCGCCGCGGTGGGCCCGTTCACCGCGGTCGATCGCCTCGGCGATCGCGTCCAGCGTCGCGTCCGGGAAAGCCTGTTTCGCCTCGCTCGCGCTGCTCTTCCAGTGGCGCCAGGCGCGGCGCATCTTGTGTGTCATCGATCCCATTACCAGTCTCCCGAGGCGCCGCCGCCGTCGAAGCTGCCGCCGCCGCCCGAAAAGCCGCCGCCAAATCCACCGCCGCCGCCGAAGCCGCCGCCACCGCCGCGGCTCATATTGCCGATCACGTTGCCGAGGACGAAGCCGGTAGTGGCGCTGCCCCAGTGCGACTGCCCGCGCCGGGTGGCGGTCGTGCGGCCGCGGCGCGGCCGGAACACCGAGCGCAGCATGGAGGCGCCGATGATGATCAGGAAGATCGCCCACAAGGGGAAACCGCCGTCGCTCTCCGCCTGGCGCTGCGTTTGCTGCTGCTGCGGCGGGGCCGGGAAGGCTTCCTGGTTGAGCAGGGTGGCGATGGCGCCGACGCCGGCGACCAGGCCTTCGTAATAGTGTTCTTGCCGGAAGTGCGGCGCGATCACGTCCTGCAGGATGCGCTTGGACTGGGCGTCGGTCAGCACGCCCTGCACACCGCGCCCGGCCTCGATGCGCAGGCGGCGCAGCGACGATGGATTGTCGCGCGCCACCAGCAGCAGCACGCCGTCGTCGACGCCCTTGCGGCCCAGCTGCCAGGCATCGGTGACGCGGATGCTGTACTGCTCGATCGCCTCGGGCTCGGTCGACTTCACCAGCAGCACGGCGATCTGGCTGCCGGTCCTGGCCTCGTAGTCGGCCAGCACCGCTTCCAGGCGCTGGCGCTGGGCAGCGTCCAGCATGCCGGCCTGGTCGGTGACGCGTGCGGCCAGCTTTGGCACCGGCTGCAGCTGCGCGAGGGCCGGCGACGTCGTGGCAAACCCGGTCACCAGCGTGAGCAGCAGGATAAAGAAGAAACGCGACAGTGCGGTCATGCCGGCTTACTTGCCGAAGTCGACCGTCGGGGCGGTCGAAATCGCCTTTTCGTTCTCGACGGTGAACGACGGCTTGGTTTCATAGCCGAACACCATCGCCGTCAAGTTCTTGGGGAACTGACGCACGGTCACGTTGTAATCCTGGACCGAGGCGATGTAGCGCTGGCGCGCCACGGTGATGCGGTTTTCCGTGCCTTCCAGCTGCGACTGCAGGTCGCGGAAGCTCGCATCGGCCTTCAGGTCGGGGTATTTTTCCGAGACCATCATCAGGCGCGACAGGGCGCCCGACAGCTCGCCCTGCACCTGCTGGAATTTCTGGAAGGCCTGGGGGTCGTTCAGCACCTCGGGCGTGATCTGGAAGCTGGTGGCCTGGGCGCGGGCGCGGGTCACTGCTTCGAGCGTCGCGCTTTCATGCGAGGCATAACCCTTGACGGTGTTGACCAGGTTCGGAATCAGGTCGGCGCGGCGCTGGTACTGGTTCACCACTTCGCTCCACGCCGCCTTGGTGGCCTCGTCCTTGGTCTGGAATTCGTTGTAGCCGCAGCCGGACAGCAGGGCGCCGGCCAGGACGGCGCCGCCAAGGAGACGCGCGCAACGGAAGAAGAAGGAATTGGTCATGATGTGGTTTGTGTTTACAAGTTGTCGAATGATCAAAATATACCTGAAACAAGCGCGTTGGGGCGTCCGGGCCGGCGCCGACTACCGGCGAGGGACGGCCGGCGGGTACAATAATGGGTTTGCATTTACAAAGATACAAGGGGCTAGAGGTGAATTTCATCAACAAACTTTCCGCCGCATGGGCCCGCAACGATTCGCTGCTGTGCGTCGGCCTCGACCCGGACCTGGCGCGCCTGCCTGCGAGTCTGCACGGCCAGCCGGACGCCATCGTCCAGTTCTGCAAGGCCATCATCGACGCGACCGCCGACCTGGCGTGCGCGTTCAAGCCGCAGATCGCCTACTTCGCCGCCCTGGGCGCGGAAGACCAGCTGGAAGAAATCTGCGCCTACCTGCGCGCCACCTACCCGCACATCCCGCTGGTGCTGGACGCCAAGCGCGGCGACATCGGCGCCACCGCCCACCAGTACGCGCGCGAAGCCTTCGAGCGCTATGGCGCCGACGCGGTGACGGTCAACCCCTACATGGGCTTCGATTCGGTCGAACCGTATATGGAATGGCCGGACCGCGGCGTGATCGTGCTGTGCCGCACCTCGAACGCGGGCGGTTCCGACCTGCAGTTCCTGGACGTGGGCGGTCGTCCGCTGTACCAGCACGTGGCCCAACTGGTGGCCGACAAATGGAACCGCAACGGCCAGTGCGCGCTGGTGGTGGGGGCGACCTTCCCGGAAGAGATCGCGCAGGTGCGCAAGCTGGTGGGCGACATGCCGCTCCTGATCCCGGGCGTGGGCGCCCAGGGCGGCGACGTCGAGGCGACCGTCAAGGCCGGCCGCACGGCAAGCGGCGCGGGCATGATGATCAACTCGTCGCGCGCGATCCTGTATGCGCCGCAGCAGGAGGGCGAGGACTTCGCCGCCGCCGGGCGGCGCGTGGCGCGCGAGACGCGCGATGCGATCAACGCGCATCGGCATGGATGATGGCTGGGAGGCTGTGCGCACTTAGGTTCCCGCCTTCGCGGGAACGACGTTGTCGGAGGTTGCGCCAGGCGTAGGCGCCAACTTCGGCCAGGTCCCTTGGCACGTCGTTCCCGCGCAGGCGGGAACCCAAGTCCTGGGAGCACCCCCAAGCTCAATACCGACTCGGCGCAATCGACTCCGCATAGTCGTACAGCGCCCCCAGAATCTCCTCGGCGCGCTCGTCCGCCGTCTCCGACAGCGCATCGATCTCTGTAAAAAGCTGGTCCACCGTGCGCGCCCCGTGCGCACCCTCGAACAGGCGCGCCGCCCGGTGCGCTTCCCACAGCTGCATCTCGTCTTCCGAGAGCGTATGGGGGAAGTTGCGCGCGCGGTAGCGGAACAATAGTTCGTTGAGACGCTCGTCCTCGAAGCTGACGCGCCGCGCCAGCGCCTCGGGCGTTTGCATGCGCAGCGACTCCAGCTGGCGGCGGTCGTCGCGGCTGACGAAGCCGCCGTACAGGTCTTCGTCGACGTCCACCGCCTCGCCCGCACCGGGTTTGGCCAGCACCTGGGCCCAGATTGCCCGCATGTCCGGCGCGCCGGCCGCCAGCGCGGCGTGCGCGCGGCCGCGCTCCAGGTCGATGTCCCAGCGCGTGGCCAGGTCAGGGCGCAGGGTCTTGAGGTTCCCGACCAGCATCGGCGATTTGTTCAGGTGCACGCTCTTGATCGGCAGCCGGGTCACGCCTTCGGGCAAGTCGCTGGCGCGCGTGAACATGCGGGTGCGGATGGTGTCGACGTCGAGCGCGAACAGTTCGGACGGATCGTGGCGGCAGTCCCAGACCAGCACCTCGTTCTTGTTGGTCGGATGCTGGGCCAGTGGATAGACCAGGCCCAGGCAGCCGTATTCGACCGGGAACATGCCGGACACGTGCAGGAAAGGCTGGCGCTGGCCAGGGTCGAGGTGCAGGCCGATCTCGGCCGCGACCCGGTCCTTGCGGCGCAGCTCGAGGCAGAAGTCGAACAGGCGCGGCTGCCTGTCGCGGATCAGGCGCGCCAGTGCGATGGTGGCGCGCACGTCGGACAGCGCATCGTGCGCCGCCTCGTGGGCCAGGCCGTTGGCGGCGCTCAGGTGTTCCAGCCTGAAGCTCGGCTTGCCGTCTTCGCGGGTCGGCCATTGGATGCCTTCCGGGCGCAGCGCGTACACCATGCGCACCACGTCGAGCAGGTCCCAGCGGCCGCAGTTGTGCTGCCATTCGCGCGCATACGGATCGATCAGGTTGCGCCAGAACAGGAAGCGGGTCACCTCGTCGTCGAAGCGGATCGTGTTGTAGCCGACGCCGATCGTGCCCGGCTCGCTGAAGGCGGCTTCGATGTGGCGCGCGAATTCGTGTTCGGGCACGCCGCGTTCGAGGCAGTGCTGCGGAGTGATGCCGGTGATCAGGCAGGAATGCGGGTCGGGCAGGAAGTCGTTGGCCGGCTGGCAGTACAGCATGATCGGCTCGCCGATCTCGTTGAGGTTGGCATCGGTGCGGATCGCGGCGAACTGGGCCGGGCGGTCGCGGCGCGGGATCGCGCCGAAGGTTTCATAGTCGTGCCAGAGGAAGGTATGCGTGCTCATGTGTTGTTATGGTGGTTGCCGTCACGGCGTCAACCGGCATGGTGGCACATCCGCGCGGATCAGTCACGGCCGGCGGCAAGCTTTGCCCCGCATTGTCTCAGGCGCAGACGCGGTCGCGCCCGGCCTGTTTGGCGCGGTACAGGGCGGCGTCGGCCGCCGCCAACAGGCTGCGCTCGTCGCCGTCGGGCGCCAGGCTGGCCACGCCGAAGGAGCCGGTCAGGTGCGGCAGCGGCAGGCGCATGTCGGGGAACACGACGGCCAGGCGCAGGCGCCGGCACAGGCGTTCGGCAACGCCGGCGGCCCGTTCCGGCGTGGTGTCGGGCAGCACGGCCAGCATCTCTTCGCCGCCATAGCGCACCGCGAAGTCGGACGGGCGCAGCGCGCCGCGGATCACGTGCGCCGCCGCGGCCAGCGCGGCGTCGCCGGCGATGTGGCCATGGGTGTCGTTGAAGCGCTTGAAGTGATCGAGGTCGATCATCACCAGCGACAGCGCGCTGCCGTCGGCGGTTGCGCGCGCGGCCAGCTTGGGCAGCATCTCGCCCAGCCAGGCGCGGTTGTACAGGCCCGTGAGCGGGTCGTTGAGCGAGAGCTGGCGGTAGAATTCGCCCAGCTTCTGGCGCCGGCGCAGCAGGGCGTTGGTGGCGCGGATGCGGAAGGACAGCAGGCGCAGCAGGTTACGCGCCAGCACGCCCGAACGGTCGATCAGCCGCCACACCATGTCGGACTCGATCACCAGGAGTGTGGTGTCTTCGAGCGCCGTCATCGCCGCCAGGTTCGGCGCGTCGTCCAGCACCGCCTGTTCGCCGACGCTCTCGCCCGGGACGATGCGGCTGGTGTTGCCCTCGTCGCCGGCATGGGCGTCGGGCGCGATCTCGAGCACGCCGGACAGGACGATGTACAGGCGCGCCTGGACGCCATCGTCGATGCGACGGCCACGCGCCACGCGCACCACGGCGCAGCCGGCCACCATCGCGGCGACGGCCGGGTCGGTCTCGTCGCGAAACAGGTGCAGGTCGCACAGCGTCGTGCGGGAAGCACCGAAGGTGCCGATGTGTTCCAAGTGGGTGCCTCGAGCGAATCGCGTCAGGTTGAATCCTTACAGGGGCGAAATGATAGCCTATCGGACCTGGAATGCGTATTCGACGCGACTTAAACAACAATGGTGACACGGCGATGACATATTCTGACAATTCGCGCCACGACGCGCTTACGGCCTCGCGCACGGACGCGCTCAAGGACGGGCTCACGGATGCGCTCGGGCACGTACACCGGCCGGCGCCCGGCGCGCGCATCGTGTCGCTGGTGCCGTCGATCACCGAGCTGCTGTGCGATCTCGGCCTGGCTTCGCGGCTGGTCGGCCGCACCGGCTTTTGCGTCCACCCGAAGGCAGTGGTGGCGGACATCCCCAAGGTGGGCGGCACCAAGGACGTCAACCTGGAGAAGATCCGCAAGCTGGCGCCGACCCATGTGGTGGTCAATATCGACGAGAACGAAAAGCCGACCGTCGACGCGCTGGCGCAGTTCGTGCCGCATGTGGTGGTCACGCATCCGCTGGTCCCGCAGGACAACCTGGCGCTGGCGCGGTTGATGGGTGGCATCTTTGGCGCCCGCGAACAAGCCGAGGCATGGTGCGCGGCTTTCGACGAAGAACTGGCGCGGCTACGCGCCTTGCCGGCCGGCCCCGCGCGCACGGTCTTGTACTGCATCTGGCAAGACCCGTGGATGAGCGTGTCGCAGGACACGTATATCGCCGCCATGCTGGCCGAACTGGGTTGGCGCGTGCCCGCGCTGGGAGCGGCGCGCTATCCCCGTTTCGACTGGTCCGAAGCGCTGGTGGACGGGCTCGACGCCGTGCTGCTGCCGACCGAGCCCTACCACTTCACCGAGGCGCACGCGGACGCGCTGGAAAAGCAGGTCGGGATTCCGGTGCTGCTGGTCGATGGCGAGATGATGTCGTGGTACGGCAGCCGCGCGCTGGCGGGCTTGGGTTATCTGCGCGAAGTGAGGACGATGCTGGAAGGCGGTGCTTGACGGTGGTGCTGGAAAGCGACGCTTGGAGGCGATGCCGGAGGGGAGCAGGGGCGGGCTGAAGGCAGGCCCTGACGGGCCTGCTTTTCATGCGGTCACGATCACATGTCCGTCAAGTGCTTGTCGGCGGTGGGATCTTCGGGGTGCGTGATCGCGGCGGCGCGCTGCTTGTCCTGCAGGCGACCGATCGCGCTGTCGAGGGCGCGCGCCAGCTTGCCGCCGGCGTTGTTGATGGCCTGGTGCAGGTCGGTGGCGTGCTCATGGATGACGATCGGCGCGACGCCCGCCAGGCGTGCTTCGAGCATGCACGAATTGCCGCCGTCCGCTTTCTTCTCCTTGTTCTCATTGCTCAGGTGAACGTCAACGCGGTTGACCTGGTCGCCGAAACGGCCGATGGAGGAGCGCACGACCTCCTGGACGTGCTCGTCCAGGCCTTGATGCTTGGTGATGGTGTTGTCGGTATTTACGTTGATCTGCATGGATGGCTCCTGTAGTCGTTACGGCTTCATCTTACACCCGCCGGGATTTTTACCGCGTCCATCTGGATTGACGTGATGGCAATGCCAGTCTGGTATCACTATTACTGAATTTTCATATCGAAATTATCTGTCGTTTTGTAGGGAAATTCTTCCTAGAATTCGCGCCGAGTTCGTGCCGGCGATGTGCGGCCGGACCGCGTCGATCGACAAGGTCATCGCCCTGCAGAGCCGGCGCAACGATGACCAGGAGCGCGGACGGACCGCCTAAGCAGGCGCGCACTGCGCTGTTCGGCATAGGCGGCGTCGCCCTGCTGGCCACGGTCGCGGTCGCGCGGGTGATCACGCGCTCGATCGCCTTTCCGCTGAACCACGCGGTGGAACCGGCGCGCACCGTCGCCGCAGGCAGCCTGACGTGCTTACCCGCGCTCCTTGTCGTGGTGCGGGAAGCGGTCCATCCTCGACAGCACCGGGAACAGCACCGCCCACAGCCCGGTGACCACCAACGTGGCCACGCCGCCCAGCAGGATGGCGCGGGTCAGGCCCAGCCAGCCGGCGGTGACGCCGGACTCGAATTCCCCCAGCTCGTTCGAGGCGCCGATGAACACCGAATTCACGGCGCTGACCCGGCCGCGGATCTCGTCCGGGGTCTCGTACTGCACCAGCAGGTGGCGGATGTAGACGCTGACCATGTCGCCTGCGCCGAGCAGGAACAGGGCGGCCAGGGCGACCGGGAAACTGTCGGTCAGGCCGAGCAGGATCACGCAAACGCCGTACAGCGCGACCCCGCCGAACATCCAGGCCCCGACCCGGCGCGTGATCGGGAACATCGCGAGCGTGATCGAGCACAGGGCGGCGCCGACGCCGGGCGCGGTGCGCAGGAAACCGAGGCCGGTGGGCCCGGTGGCCAGGATGTCGTGGGCGTAGGCCGGCAACAGGGCGGTGGCGCCGCCGAACAGCACCGCGAACAGGTCGAGCGAGATCGCGCCCAGCACGATCGGGCGCGAGCGCACGAAGCGCAGGCCCTCGAGCAGGGTGTGCCAGCTGACCGGCGCCCGGTTGATGATCTGCTGGATGCTGCGTGTGTTCGACATCAGGAGCACCGCCAGCGCCAGCAGGCTGGCGGACGTCATGTGCACGACCTGCGCGCCGAACACGTACAGCAGGCCGCCGACGATCGGCCCCAGGATCATCGCCACGTGCATGGTCGACGATCCGAGCGCCACCGCCTGGCCGAATTCGCGGTCGGGCACCAGGTTCTTGAGCACCGCCTGCGAGGCCGGCATCATGAAGGCGCGCGCGCTGCCGAACACCACCAGGATCGCAAAGACCGGCCATACGACCGTGCTGCCGCTGGCGGTGAAGGCGATCAGGAGCGCGCTGCACAGCAGTTGCACCGCCATGCAGGCCATGACGATCAGGCGCCGGTTGTAACGGTCGGCCACGTGGCCGGCCCACAGGATGAACAGCAGGAACGGCGCGAACTGCGCCAGGCCGATCAGGCCGAGGTCGAACAGGCTGCCGGTGATCTGGTACACCTGCCAGCCGATCGCCACGCTCTGCATCTGGACGGCGAAGGTGGCGAGAAAGCGCGCCGAGAGATAGAAGGCAAGATTGCGGTTGCGCAGGACGCCGAGGCGGCCGGAGGGGGAGATCAGAGACATGTGTAGGGTCGGCGGATTTCCGCCGACGCGGTGATGGTTGGCGGCGCCGATTGTCGGGCGCGATGATCTTGCCGCTACCGATCAACGCGTCGGCGGCAGAGCCGCCAACCCTACGGCTAACCGGCGGCGAGGTCCGCTTCGGTCGTGAACGAATCGGCAAAGAACTCGTCTTCGGGCAGGCCGCACAAGGCCGTGTAGTCGCGGCGCGCCGAATCGACCATGACCGGGGCGCCGCAGGCGTAGACCTGGTGCCCCGACAAGTCGATGATGTCCTGCATCACGGCCGAGTGCACGAAGCCGGTGCGGCCCGTCCAGCCATCCTCGGGCAGCGCGTCCGAGATCACCGGCACGTAGGTGAAGTCGGGCAGCGTGGTTTCCCAGGCGCGGCACAGCTCGTCCATGTACAGGTCTCGCGGACGGCGGCCGCCCCAGTACAGGCGCACGGGGCGGGTGGACTTCAGGTGCATCAGGTGCTCGACCAGGGCCTTGACCGGGGCGAAGCCGGTGCCCGAGGCCAGCAGCACGATCGGCTTGTCGGAGTCTTCGCGCAGGAAGAAGGTGCCGAGCGGGCCCTCGAAGCGCAGGATGTCGCGTTCCTTCATGGCGCTGAACACGTGGTCGGTGAACAGGCCGCCGGGCAGGTGCCGGATGTGCAGCTCGAGCGGGCCTTCGAACGACGGCGCGTTGGCGATCGAGTAGGCGCGGCGCTTGCCGTCCTTGAGCAGGAATTCGATGTACTGGCCGGCGCGGTAGGCCAGCAGCTCGTTGGCCGGCAGTTGCAGGTTGACGATCGCGACGTCGGGCGCGGCGCGGCGGATGGCGGCGATCCGGGTCGGCATCTTGCGCAGCGGATAGTCCGAGCTGCCGCCCACTTCGCGCGCCTCGATCACCAGGTCGCCGCTCGGCACGGCGCAGCAGAACAGCGACATGCCGGCGGTCTTCTCGATGTCGGACAGCGCGCGCTGCTGGTGCGGCTTGTGTTCCACCGCGCCATCGAGCACCTTGCCCTTGCACGAGCCGCAGGCGCCATTCTTGCAGCCGTAGGGCAGGCCGATGCCGGCGCGAATGGCCGCGGAAAGGACGGTTTCATCGGCTTCGCAGGTGAACTGGCTGCCGCTGGGCTGGACGGTGATCTGGAAGGTCATGCGATTCGGAGGTCGGCGCGCCAGGTAAGGCGCAAGTGGTTGATCCAATGGCGGTTTTGTCGCAACTGGGCGCTATTCTACACCGGCCCCGGTTTTGCCGGGCGCGGGCGACCCCGGCCCGGCGCTGCCGCTATGCTACAGTGCCGCGGTCCGCCTCCATCGCCCCCGAATCATGCCAGATCGTTCCTCCTTCGCCCGTCCCCGCCTGCTCATCGTCGGCTGCGGCGACGTCGGCACGCGCCTGCTGCCGCTGCTGGCCGCGAAATACCGGGTGTTCGCCCTGACCAGCCAGCCCGAGCGCCGCGCCGAGCTGCGCGCGCTGGGCGCGGTGCCGGTGGTGGCGGACCTGGACCGTCCCGCGACCCTGAAGCGCCTGCGGCGGCTGGCGCCGTGGGTGCTGCACCTGGCGCCGCCGCAGCCGGATGGCGAGCACGATCGGCGCACGCGCCACCTGGCGGCGGCGCTGGGCAAGGTGGAGCGCATGGTATATGTGAGCACGAGCGGCGTGTACGGCGATTGCGGCGGCGCGCTGGTTCATGAACACCGCCCGGTAGCGCCGCGCAACGCGCGCGCGCGGCGCCGCGTGGACGCCGAACGCATCCTGCGCGCCTGGGCCGTGGCCACCGGCGCGTCGCTGTCGATCCTGCGGGTGCCGGGCATCTATGCCGACGACCGCCTGCCGCTGCGCCGGCTGGAGCAGGGCACGCCGGCGCTGCGCCGTGAAGACGACGTCTACACCAGCCACGTGCACGCCGACGACCTGGCGCGCATCGTGCTGGCCAGCCTGCAGCGCGGACGGCCCGGGCGCGTGGTGCACGCGGTGGACCGCACGCGCATGAAGATGGCCGATTATTTCGATGCGGTAGCCGACGCCTTCGGCATGAACCGCCCGCCACGCCTGGCGCGCACCGAACTGCAAGGCGCGGTGTCGCCGATGCTGCTGTCCTTCATGTCCGAATCGCGGCAACTGGACGACACGCGCCTGAGTCGCGAACTGCGGGTGCGTCTGCGCCATCCCGACGTCGCCACGACGCTGGCGCGGCTGCGCCGGACCTCATGACGCCGTTGGGCTGAGTTGATTGAACTCAGGCGGCGTGCGCGGCCTTGCCTGGCGCTGCGCACCATGCGCTGTCGCCGGCCCGGGCGGCCTGCTTGCCCGGCGCTGCGCACCAGGCGCTGTCGCCAGCTTGGGCGGCCTGCTTGCCCGGCGCTGCGCACCAGGTGCTGACGCCAGCTTGGGCGGCCTGCTTGCCCGGCGCTGCGCACCAGGCGCTGTCGCCGGCTTGGGCGGCCTGCTTGCCTGGCGCTGCGCACCATGCGCTGTCGCCGACCCGGGCGGCCTGCTTGCCCGGCGCTGCGCACCATGCGCTGTCGCCGGCTTGGGCGGCCTGCTTGCCCGGAGCTGCGCACCATGCGCTGTCGCCGGCTTGGGCTACCTGCTTGCCCGGAGCTGCGCACCAGGCGCTGTCGCCGGCTTGGGCTACCTGCTTGCCCGGCGCTGCGCACCAGGCGGCATCGCCCTTGATGACCACGCCGAATTCGGCTTCGTAGATTTCACGCATGCGCTCGCCGGCGCGTTCGCGTTCGTCTTCATCTGCGCCGGCGCCCATGCCGACGTAAGGGTAATGATGGAGGAAGAAGCCAAACGTCGCTTCACAGTCGCGAGCGTACTTCATCGTGTCGAGAATGTGGTAGTGCCAGAACGTGTCGACGTCGACTGTGGGCGAGGCGCCGTCCTCCGGGTACTTTTTCATCAGGAACAAGAAGCGCCGGTATTCGGCCTCGACCGCGTTGGCACGGCGTTCGGACCAGCCTTCTCCCGATTCCGCATGCATCAGCTTCATTTTGATGGGTGTCAGGTCAAGAGCCTCGAACACTGAGAATTCGGTATTGGTCGACATCGTTATCACCTCGTTAATTTGTCATGGCGCTGCATGATTCTTGCCCGGCATGGGGGGCGTACGATGGAAGCTGGTCTTACCAGATCGCATCATGGCCCTCTGGCCGAAATTGCTTCTGTCACGTTGTATTGACGCATGACATCGATAAAAATTTTCATGCGGATACTCATTACAAACGTTGAGCTTGATCAAACTGCGGCGTAATCAGGGGATTTGTTGCAATGCGGCGTAATGACAGCGTGCCGCGTTATGCAGCCACCGCCACCGTTGACAGCGGCCGCCCATGCATCGCATCGTCGTCGCCGAACATGGGCGTGACCGGAATCGACACCACCACTGTGGTGCCGGCGTCCAGGCCGCTGCTGATCGAGAACGAGCCGCCGAGGATGCCGACCCGCTCCTCGATCCCGACCAGGCCGAACGAGCCGTGGCGGTTGCGGCTTCCCGGCTGCATGCCGACGCCGTTGTCGCGGATCGTCATGGTCAGCATGTCTGCCTGCTGCTGCAAGGCGATCCTGACTCTGGTCGCGCGCGCATGGCGCGCCACGTTGTTGAGGGATTCCTGCAGGATGCGGAAGAAGGCGGTGGCGCTGTGGTCGTCGATGCGGTGCTCGCCGTCGTCGTCGACCAGCTCGCACTCGATGCCGGTGCGGCGCGCGAAATCGGCCACCTGCCAGTCGACCGCCGCCGACAGGCCCAGGTCCAGCACGTTGGGACGCAGGTCGTTGATGATCTGGCGCACGCTGCGGATGGTGACGTCGATCTGGCGCACGGTAGCTTCGGCGCGTGCGTGCAGGCGCCGGTGGCCGCTGCGGGTTCGGTTGGCCAGCAGCTCGGCCTCGATCTTCAGCGCCAGCAGGTTTTGCGCCAGGTCGTCGTGGATCTCGCGCGCGATGCGCTTGCGCTCGCCTTCCTTTGATCTGCTCGGCGTGCGCCGCCAGCAGGCGCAGCTTTTCGTGGCTGGCCTGCAGCTTGGCCTGGCTCGCGCGCAGCTCGCGCGTCATTTCCTCGGCCATGCGCAGGGCGTTGCGGCGCGACGAGGCCAGGGTCTGGAACAGTGCGTAGAGCAGGGCGGTGCTGATGCCCGCGGCGAACGCGGCCAGCCACGGGTAGTACAGATCGAAGCGCGTGTACAGCACCGATTTCGGGATGCTGAAGTCGGCGCGCCAGATGCGTTGGTTGAATTCGATCGGCAGGCTGGTCGCGAACACGCTGTCGTCGTCCAACGGTGGCGCCGGGTTGGGGTGCGCGGTGCTGGCCAGGCTGTCGTACAGCAGGGCGCGTGGCGGCGTCTCTCCGGGCTCGGGCGTCACCGTGGTCAGCTCGGTCAGGATCAGGCGCGCGCCCCGGATCGGAAATTCGTCGAGTACCCCGCCCACCAGGCGCGCCACGCCGAAACCGATGCCGACCGAACCGATATAGGCCAGGCGCCGCCCCTCCACCGTGTCGATCGGCATGCCGCTGCGGTATACCGGCAGGCGCAGGGCCAAACCGTTCTGGTTGGGACCCGAAAATAGTTCGATGCGGGTGCCCGAGGCGCTCGGCAAACCGGAATCGCGCGCGCTGGCCAGCACGCGCCGGATCGTGCCGCGTGCTTCCAGGTCCATGCCCAGCTTGGTGAGCGAGAGCGGCAGCAGGGGTTCGATATAGACCAGCACCGTATAGGTATTGCGGTCGGGCTGGGCCGTCAGCGGCTCGTAGTGCACGCCGCGCCGCGCCAGGCGTGCGCGCAGCTCTTCGTTCAGCGCCGGCAGGGCTGGCGCGTGGACGGTGCGCGCGTAATTGATGACTTCGATACCCGGGAAGTTGCGCTTGATGTCCAGATGCTCCACGTACTGGCGAAACTGGTCGGCAGTGGTGTCGGGAGCTGCACGGAACAGTCCCGCAGCGCCGCGCAATACATCGCCATAACTCTTGATGCGGGCGTCGATCGTGTATTGAGAGGCGCGCGCCATGCTGCGAAAACGCGCGTGGGCATCGCTCTCGATCGCCTCGGACGTGGCAAAGTGGGCGGCGGCGCCGAACGCCAGCGACAGCAGCAACCCCCTCACAAGGGTTACCGGCGCGAACATCCCGGGAGATCGATCTGAAGGCATGCGGTGGTCTCGAAAATGCGGGGTGACGGGCATCCGCGCCTGGCGTCAACACCTACGATCAATACGCTAAGCAATGTCTGGTGACACAGTAGCTATCAGGTTTACTAGGTTTTTGCAAAAACACGACGTCTGGCGATGCAGGCCGCGGACGTGGGTCGCAGGTTGCAGGAGATCGCAGTTTCCCGGAAAAAAGCGCCGCGGCCATGGGCCGCAGCGCCTTCGGGCTGGCAAATAGACAGCGGTAATCAGTTGAAGCTCAGGCCATGATTGCTGGCGTTGCTGGCCGTCTTGCCTTTCAGATTTACCGTGAAATGGTCGCTCGGCTTGGCCGAACCCAGGTAGCCAGGTGCGAGGCTGCGGCCGTGGCGCCGCTCGTGGCGCCCGCCGCGGCGCAGTCAGTGGCGCCGGTCAGGCGCAAGCGCGTCAAGGGTAGGCAGGCGAGGGGTAGGCAGGCGAGGGGTAGGCAGGTCAGGCGGCAGGTGGGAGCAAGTGCATGTCGACATGCGAGTAGGCGACATGCGCGTAAGCGATGCATGGCGGGCGTGAGCACGGCGCGGGGAGGCCGCATGGCGCGCCATGCCACCACGAGCAACACAGCGCACGCTTGCCAGGCGCTCCCGGCCCGCCTCCCGCCTACCGGGAGAGCTGCTTAATACAGGGCAATGCTGCCCTCGGCCAGGACGCTGCCGCCATCGCCGGCGCCATTCCCGGAAACAGTATCGCGACCGGTCGTGCCGGCCGGGGCCGCGCGCACCTGTCCATTGCCGGCCCGGCTGTTATCGTAGGCGACGATTTCCTTGCCCGTCGCCGGGTCGAGACGCCAGATCTTGAGGCTGATACGGCCCGGTTGGCCGCCGGCGGCGTTCGATGCGGTGGTGGCCAGCGTGAACCGGTAGCCGCCCTTGCCATTGAGTGCGCCGCTGCCTTCGAACCGGCCCTGGGCGCCTTGTGCCGCGATCCGCCTGAGGTCCTTGCTCACGAAGTCCAGGTCGCCGGCATCGAAATGCAGCGCGCCCGGCGTCACTTGCTGGAAGGCGGCCGCGCTTGGCGGCTGGGCGTCGAGCGCCGGCGCGATGAAGCTGAAGCGCGCCTTGCCCGTGTGGCGCCGAGGCGCCTTGCTCGCCGCCAGCGGCGAGATGAAGGCGCCGGCGCCGGCCGCCATCCCCTTGCCGGGCTGGTAGGCGACGACCTGGCGGCTGACGTCAACGCTGGCGCCGGCGCCGTCGACGACCTTCGCCGTGATCGTGTAGATGCCGGGACGGGTATAGCTGTGGGTGGCGCTGGCGCCGGCGCCGTTCGCGGCCGGCATGCTCGCCGTGCGCGTGGCATTGCCGTCGCCCCAGTGCCAGTTGATGCCATAGCGCGCGGACGAACGTTCGTCGGCGACGCCGACCGATGCCGTCAACGGCGCGCCCACCGCCACCATGTCGCTCGCCACGATCGGGCCGACGCTATGCGGACAGCCGCAGGGCGACTTGCTCACTGGCTTGAGCAGCACCAGGCCGGTGTTGCCCACGGCGACGATGGAGCCGTTGTCGGAGATGCCCAGGGCGACTTCCAGCACGATGCCCGGTGGCGCGTGTTTCAGGCGCGTGTTCAGGTCGACCATGCCTTCCTTGGCGGTCCAGACATAGGCATGGACCGGCCCGGCGCCGGTCTGGGCGCTGCCGACCACTTGCCCCTTGTTGTTGGCGCCGCGCCCGGACGAGATGGTGCCGCCGAGCGTGCCCAGGTCGACCAGGCCGCCGGTCTGGGTCCAGGTCATGGCGCGCGACCCGATGATCGGGTCGCCGATCTGGCCGGTGATGCGCCCGCCGGAAGTCATGCCGAAGACCTCGGTGCGCACGGCGGGCGGGGCGATGTCCACCATGCCGGTGCCGAAGGTCCAGACGTAGCCGCGCCAGTCTTCGCCGTCGACGTGGTAGTTGCCGGCCACCTGGCCGAAGGCGCTGATCCCGACCGGGGTCGAATCGTTGCTGGCGTTGGTGTGGATGTCGATCATGCCGGTGCCGAAGGTCCAGAGGAAGGCATGGTAGTCGTTCCCGAACGCCCAGGAGTCGCCGACGATGATGCCGGCGTCGTTGATCGCCCGCGGGTAGGACGATTCGGCGGCTCCCGGCGCCAGCACGCCGAGGTCGGTGATGCCGCCCAGTGCGCTCCAGCGGAAGCCGCGGTTGAAGCCGGTGGCGGTATTGTGGGCGATCGCCGTAATCACGCCTTTGTTGTTGATGACCGGTTCGAGGGCTTCGTCGGCGCCGGGCAGGGTGCCGATGTCGGTGATGCCGCCCGAACTGCTCCAGATGAACGTGCGGGTGTCGCCGGCCGGGTTGGTCGAAACGCCGACGACCCTGCCCGAATTGGTGAGCCCGGTAGCGCGGGCGAAGTCGCCCGGCCCGTCGAGGCTGCCGACATTCTGCGAGCTGCTGCCATTGTAGAAATAGGCATTGATGGGGGCGCTGAAGATATCGGGCGTGAGCGAGTAGGCGACCTGGCCGCTGGCATTGATCGAGGCCGAAATGGCTTCGCCGGCGGCGAGGTTGATCACACGGTAGACGGTCTTGCCGGCGGCTGGGTGATGCGGCTTTTTGGCCGCTTCCGGGCCTGGCGGCTGTTGCGCCGAGGCCGTGCCGGCGAATACCAGCGAGCACAGCAGATAAGACAGGGTCCGGGGGGCAGCGCAGCGACCTGCGCCGGTGTGGTTGCGTACGTGCATGATGCCTCCGCTGGAAGAGATGGGCTCTGGTGATGAAGGCGTCGGCATCGCGCGCGGCGCATGTCGGACACCCGGCGCCATCCATCATCGGGGACGCTGCGGGGCGCAGCATGAGGACGGTCATGCGGACCTCCCGTGCACGGATGATGCAGGTCGAAACAGCCGTGCCGGAATTGATCGGGACGCAAAAAAAAATCCCGCCGCGGCGATGCCGGGACGGGATCTTCGTCAGGACACTGGAACTTAGAACCTATCCCGGTAGGTGAGAGTCGTTCCTGCCGCGCCTGACAAGCGTGCGCTGCGTTGCTCGTCGTTGCATGGCTCGCCATGCGGCCTCCTCGCGCCTTGCTCACGCTCGCCATGCATCGGCATGAACTTCCTCCCACCTACCGGGATAGGTTCTTACTTGCCCCAGCTATCCTTCAAGGTAGTCACGCGATTGAACACCGGCTTGCCCGGCTGCGAATCCACGCGGTCCGCCACGAAATAGCCATGACGCTCGAACTGGAAGCGCTGGTCGGCCACGGCGTCCTGCATGCCCGGCTCGAGGTAGGCGGTCACGGTTTCCAGGGCGTTCGGATTGAGCGCCGACTTGAAGTCCTTGCCGCCGGCGTCCGGCTGTGGGTCGAGGAACAGGCGGTCGTACAAGCGCACCTCTGCGGCCAGGGCGCTCGCCGCGCTGACCCAGGTGATATTGCCCTTGACCTTGTAGTTGTCGGCGCCCGGCGTGCCCGACTTCGAATCCTCGAAGTACTTCACGTGCACCGCGGTCACGTTACCGTCTGCATCCTTGTCGTAGCCGGTGCACTCGACGACGTAGCCGTATTTCAGGCGCACGCGGCTGCCCGGCTGGTCGCCGCTGGGCGGGGTGAAGCGGAAGTAACCCTTGGTCGGGTTTTCCATGAAGTCTTCCTGCTCGATCCACAGCTCGCGCGTGAACGGGAAGGTGCGCTTGCCCATTTCCGGGTGGTGCGGGTGGACCGGCGACGAGCATTCCACCGACTCGCCTTCCGGGAAGTTGTCGACGATCAGCTTCAATGGACGCAGCACGGCGATGGCGCGCGGCGCCTTCGGGTCCAGGTCGTCGCGCAGCGCGCCTTCCAGGATGCTCATGTCGATCCAGCCGTCGGCCTTCGACACGCCGATGCGCTCGCAGAACAGCTGGATCGATTCCGGCGTGTAGCCGCGGCGGCGCAGGCCGACGATGGTCGGCATGCGCGGGTCGTCCCAGCCGGTCACGGTGCCGTCGTCGACCAGCGCGCGCAGCTTGCGCTTGGAGGTGACGACATAGGTCAGGTTCAGGCGCGCGAATTCGTACTGGCGCGGCACCGGCTTCTTGAAGAAACCGCCTTCGGCCAGGGTTCCGACCAGCCAGTCGTAGAACGGGCGGTGGTCCTGGAATTCCAGGGTGCACAGCGAGTGCGTGATGTTCTCGATCGCATCCGAGATCGGGTGCGTGTAGTCGTACATCGGGTAGATGCACCAGGCGTCGCCCGTGCGGTGGTGGTGCGCATGGCGGATGCGGTACAGGGCCGGGTCGCGGTTGGTCATGACCGGGGACGACATCGCATCCTCGCTCATCTTGGCGCGCAGGATGTGTTCGCCATCCTTGTACTTGCCGGCACGCATGTCGCGGAACAGCTGCAGCGATTCGGCCGGCGGGCGGTCGCGGAACGGCGAATTGGTGCCCGGGGTACCGAAATTGCCGCGGTTCCTTGCCATGTCTTCGGCGCTCTGGCTGTCGACGTAGGCGTAGCCTTTCTCGATCAGGTACTCGGCCATCTTGTACAGCTGCTCGAAGTAGTCGCTGGCGTAGTACAGGTGTTCCTGGCCCTCGCGCTCCCACGAGAAGCCGAGCCACTTGACGCTGTCCATGATGGTGTCGACGTATTCCTGGTCTTCCTTCTCCGGATTGGTGTCGTCGAAGCGCAGGTGGCAGAGGCCCGCGTAGTCGCGCGCCAGGCCGAAGTTCAGGCAGATCGATTTCGCGTGGCCGATGTGCAGGTAGCCGTTCGGCTCCGGCGGGAAGCGGGTGATCACGGAGGGCAAACCATCGCGCCGATGGGTGCCTGCGGCCAGGTCCGATTCGACGATCGCACGGACGAAGTTCGACGACGGTGCATTGACCGGCGCCGGGGTATTCTTGTCGTTGCTCATGAAATAGTTCTGGAAGGGTAAGTTGGGGGGCATTTTACCGTACCCGGACGCGGCTGAGGTTGCCCGCGTCGCAAGGCGGACATCGGCTATCGCGCCACGTCGGGCCTTTTCTATAGGATAATCTCTATTTGCGCGTCTTTAAGATAGTTGCCGGGAGAGTTACTGTTGGAAAATTTATATGCGATCCTCGGTGTCGCGCCGAATGCCAGCGACGACGAGATCAAGAAAGTCTACCGTTCGCTGGCCATGCGCTACCACCCGGACCGTAACCAGGCGCCGGGCGCGGAAGCGCGTTTCAAGGCCGTTACCAAGGCCTACGAGATCCTCTCGGACCGCGCCAAGCGCGAGGAATACAACCAGAGCGTGAACCACCGCATCGTGCTGGACGCCGAGGCCGAGGCGTTCGAGCTGTGGCGCTCGCTGTTCGCGCTCAACGGCGTGAACCTGCCGGCGCACTGACCCGGCCCTGCGCTTCACCCGGCGGCAACGCACCGGACGCGGCCTTCGCCGCGCCCCATCAACAGGATAGAACATGAAGAACGTACATCCCGAATTCTCCTTCCAGTCGCGTGAGCTGGAAGGCCAGATCGAGGGCACCCTGGGCGACCCGCCCAACCGCAAGAACTACGACATGATGGTCAATGCGCTGGTGGCCGAATACGCCGACGGCGGCGGCATCGACGACGTCAACATGATGGCGTTCGCGCTGGTCGACAAGATCCGCTTCCTGGACCCGAAGGGCCTGTTGCGCGAAGCGGCCGACTATGCCGACGGCGATCCTGCGCGCGTGTTCGCGATGGCCGAGTGCAGCGGCGAGGACGGCCGCGCCATGTATGAAGGCATGACCGCCAGCTATCCGGAACTGGCGCGCCAGGCCATCATCACCGCCTTCCTGTTCAAGAACCAGAACCGCTGGGACGACGAAGACCAGTCGCTCGAGCAGCTCGGCCGCGACGACGACGGCGACGACGACGACGAGGAAGACAGCCCCGCCACCGACGACTTCACCCAGCTGTTCGACGAAGGAGAGCGCGATGAGCGATGACACCGACAAGACCAACCTGCCGGCCCTGGTCAGCCAGGTCGGCGAACTGGTGCTGGCCGGCTCGCTGGACCACGCCGAAGAGGTGTTCTCCAGGGCCGCCGACGAGCACGGCGACTATGCCGTGGCCCAGGTCCTGACCGAACTGCCGCCGCAAGTGACCGCGCTGCACCTGTCGGGCTTCGATGGCGCCAAGACCTCGCTGGCGACCATGCTGGTGCCGCCCAAGGCCTGGGCCGACAGCCTGGCCTTCATCGCCGCCACCTGGCCCGACAACCTGATCGAGGACGATCCCGAGCGCATCGCCGAGAACCTGTTCAACCACGTGCATGGCGTGGTCTATGCCCAGGACGACGAGGAGCGCCGCAACGAGCTGCTCGAGGCGGCGTCCGCCACCGACCATGGCGCGACCGTGTTCGCCATCCTGTGGTCGCTGGCGCCGAAGGAAATCCTGGAAGTGGCGGGCGAGATCCTGTCGAAAGGCCGCTACGTCAGCGGCCAGACCAGCGCCGACAGCGACATCGTGCCGCTGGCGGTCGACCTGGCCAAGGCCACCGAGGACGGCTGGGAGCGTTCGCTGCTCGAACTGTTCCCCGAATTCCGCCACAGCGCCGAGATGGCCGAGATCTCTCTGCCCGACGATCCGGACGAAGAGTCCGAGTTCATGCAGCGCTCGACCCGCGACCTGCTGCTGCGCCTGCGCAAGCAGGTGCCGTCGGTGCGCAGCATGGCGCGCCGCAGCCCGCGCCGCAGCATGGGCACGGACATCTTCTCGTGACGGGAGCCGCCAGCCACATGTTGCCAGCCATCGTCATCGAACAACCGCCGCGCCTGATCCGCGCGATCAGGCTGCTGCCGGGCGAAGCCACGCCCGACGAGGCGGCAATCCTGGCCGACGAGCTGTCCGGGATCACCGCCATGGTGGCCGAGAAATTCACCAACGACCGTACCGCCGAAGGAATTCAGCGTGCGCTCCTGTTGAGCATCGGCTGTGTGTCGCTGGGTCTCGAACACCTGATCCAGAGCGAGGACGAGGGCGACCTGGACGCGCTCGACATCCTGGTGGCCGAGGGCGCCGAACACGCCTTCCAGGCGGGGTTCCGCATGATCCGCGAGCTGGCCGCGCTGCCCGAGGACAGCCTGGTGAGCGAGTACGACAACGATCCGGTCTACGCCCAGCGGCGCCTGAAGGAGTTGTTCGTCGACATCTGCACCGCCGATCCCGGCGAATCGTGGTCGGGCTACGAGCGCTTCCTGGGCCAGGTCCGGCAGCGCCAGCAGGTCCAGGCGACCGTCAAGGCCGCCGAGTGGCTGCGCAAGAACCACTACGAGGGCCCGGTCAAGGACCCGGACCTGAACTCGGAGGGCGTGATCGCGCTGGCCATCATCTTCGCGGTCGAGGGCGGCGCGCGCATCACGGCGCGCACCGGCCAGAGCGAGTTCGAGCGCTTCGTGAAGGCGGTGCGCAAGCATCGGCCGGACTTCGAACAGGGCTGGGCCGAGTTCCTGGCGCGCATCCCGGCGGCCCACCAGGCCATCGTGGCCGAGCGCATCGACATCTACCGCAAGCATTGCACGGTGCTGGAGCAGCTCGGGACGAGCGCGACCATCGGCCAGCTGATGACCGAGCTGGAGAACTACGCCGGCTCCGAAGTGGATCCGGAATACCCTTGAGCATGAGTAGCCCGGCATGAACAAGCCCGGCGCACGCATCGCCGCCGGCAGCCCCGCTTTCCGGCGCATCAACCGCGCGATGGCGTTCGGGGGCTTTTCCATCTTCGCCTTGCTGTACTGCGTGCAGCCGCTGATGCCGCTGCTGGGCCGCGACTTCCGGCTGTCGCCGGCCGAGAGCAGCCTGGTGCTGTCGGTGTCCACCGCCACCCTGGCGCTGGCGCTGCTGGGTTCTTCCAGCGTGGCCGAGCGCTTCGGCCGCAAGACGGTGATGGTGGCCTCGATGATCAGCGGTGCGGTGCTGACCCTGGCCTGCGCCTTCGCCACCAGCTACCCGCAACTGGTCGCCGTGCGCGGCCTGATGGGCCTGATGCTGGGCGGCTTGCCGGCCGTGGCCATGGCCTACCTGAGCGACGAGATCGAGCCGACCTCGCTCGGCCTGTCGATGGGCATGTACATCAGCGGCAGCGCCTTCGGCGGCATGAGCGGGCGGGTGATCTCGGCCTTCATCAGCGATGTCGCCTCCTGGCGCGTAGCGGTCGGGCTGCTCGGCGCGGCCGGACTGTACGCCGCCTGGGAATTCTCGCGCAGCCTGCCACCGTCGCGCCATGGCGGCGCGCGGCCGGCGCGCGGGCCCGGCTTCGTCGAGGGCCTGCGCATCCATCTGCGCGACCCGGGCCTGCCGTGGCTGTTCGCGCTGCCTTTCCTGCTGATGGGGACGTTCGTCAGCCTGTACAACTACATCGGCTACCGCCTCCTGGCGCCGCCGTTCGGGTTGCGCCAGAGCGCGGTCGGGCTGCTGTCGCTGCTCTACCTGCTGGGCATCTTCAGTTCGATGTGGGCCGGCAAGCTGGGCGACCGCCTGGGCCGGCGCAACGTGCTGTGGCTGCTGATGGGGGTGATGATCGCTGGCTTGCTGGTGACCCTGGTCGATTCGGTCGTCGCCGTGGTGCTGGGCGTGGGCGTGGCCACCTTCGGCTTCTTCGCCGCCCATTCGGTGACCAGCAGCTGGGTCGGCCGGCGCGCGCAGCCGCCGCAGGCGCTGGCCTCGGGCATCTACCTGTTCTTCTATTATCTCGGCTCGAGCGTGGTGGGGTGGTTCACCGGCTATGTGTACGAGCACTGGGCCTGGCCCGGGGTGGTGGCGCTATTGGGCGCGATCCTGGGCATCGGCCTCTTGATCGCGCTGCGCCTGCGCACGCTGGCGCCGGTACCCGTCCACCCTGCGCCATGATGTGGGCAACTCGGTGGGCAGCTCGGCGGGCGCCTCGGCGGCGCGGCTCAGTTCGGAAAGCGGTTGTTGCGCGGCAGCGGCAGGATCGCTTCGGACACCGCCTGTTCCGGCGTGATCCGCCGGCACAGCTCGGGCCGCTGTAACACGCGCTCGATCACGGCCGCGGGAACGCTCTTGTGTTCCATGTAACGCCGCGCCTGGGTGCCATCGCGCACTGCCAGGATGTTCAGGCCGCGCGCCACGGCGTTCGCGGTGGCTTCATCATTGCGTCGTTGCCGCACTTGCACCTCACCATGCCTTCGAATCATCGACTGTCGAGTACGCAGGCGCTCCTGGCATCGGCATGTCCCGGATGATACCCCGCCTGGCAGGCGATTCGCCAGCCTGGGCCGAAAAATGCGCGCCCATGTGACGACGCCACGCTAGGCGTGGCGTCGGCTGGCGCTGCGCTGGCGACGATCAGCGGCGCGCCGCGCGATTCACCGGGGGGCGCCCGGCGCCAGCGGTCTTGCCGAGATGACGGAAGGTGATGCGGCCCTTGCTCAGGTCGTAGGGCGACAGTTCCAGGCTGACCTGGTCGCCGGCGATGATGCGGATGTGGTTCTTGCGCATCTTGCCGGAAGTGTAGGCGATCAGCTTGTGGCCGTTGTCGCAATCGACGCGATAGCGCGAATCCGGCAGCACTTCAGAGACGACGCCATTCAGTTCGATCAGTTCTTCTTTTGCCATGATGGGCTCCTGTAGGTTGGAAATGCGAATATTGGGCCGGCCTGGCGCGAGGCGCCGGGGCTGGCGGGTAAGGCGGCCTGCAAGCAGGCGATGTCAGGATGAACGTGGCGGCGCAGCGCGGACGCTTCGCCGGGAATGACAAGGCCCGCGCGTGGCAGGCTTGATGTTCGGTGACTGGCAGGTACTGCGTTTGCGGATACTTCGTTCGGTGCGGCGCCTGTCATCCGCAAGCATGCCGCGTCATAGGCTGCGCCATGGGCGCAAGGTCGTCCGCATGCACACGATATGGGGACAGGGTCGTGAATTACCAAGGGCAATCTTCGTGTACGCCAATCGCGGATGCTGCCTGGCACGAGCGATTGAATGATGCCGCAAAACCGGTAGTGTAACATGATCGGCGCTGTGCCGTTCATGCTCCAGCGCAATACAAAGATGGTTCATTCACCATTCCGGCCCCGCTGCAGGGCGTTTTTTCCCGGTCGCTTGACGGCCCCGGCGCTGGCGACGGCGGGGCGGCGACTGGTCACGACCGTGCAAATGTGCAAGCCTGCGTCACCTGTCCAACTATAATTGCCGTTCAGCGAGGGCCCATGGGGCCCGGACCATCAACCCGCGAACGGCCCGTCGTGACGACTGCACCCGACCACTTCGACTATGAAGCGCACCTCGCCGCCTGCGCACGCGGCGACCGGCAGGCCTTGCGTCGCCTGTATGACCGCGAAAGTCCGCGCCTGCTGGGCGTGGCCCTGCGCATCGTGCGCGAGCGCCAGGCGGCCGAGGACGTGCTGCACGACGCTTTCGTGAGCATCTGGACCCGCGCCGCCGGCTTCGACGCCACGCGCGGCTCGGGGCGCGGCTGGATGTACACCGTGGTGCGCCACGCGGCGCTCGATGCGGTGCGCGACGGCGCGCGCGAGGTGCACGTCGACGAAGCGGCGCTCGACGCCCTCGGCGGCGAAGCCTTCGATCCCGGCATCCAGGAAGCCTTCGAGCTGCGCCAGGACATGGGCCGCCTGCACGACTGCCTAAACCGGCTCGATGTCGCCAAGCGCAACAGCATCCTGCATGCGTATGTCGATGGCTTCTCGCACAGCGAGATCGCCGAACGCCTCAAGTCGCCGCTGGGGACCGTGAAGGCCTGGATCAAGCGCGGCCTGAGCGCGCTGCGGGAGTGCATGGTATGAATCCGGTCCGCGACCCCTACGAGCTGGCCGGCGAATACGTGCTGGGCACGCTGTCGCGCGAACGGCGCCGCGAAGTCGATGCCATGCTGCCGCAGGACGCCACGCTGCGCGCCGCCGTCGCCTATTGGGAAGAGCGGCTGCTGCCCTTGAGCGCGCTGGTCGAGCCGGTGGCGCCACCTCCCGCCCTGTGGCCGCGCATCGAGCGCAGCCTGGCGCCGGTCGCCGCACCCGCGCCCGTTCGCGCGGGGTGGTGGGAGCGCCTGGGCCTGTGGCGCGCCCTGGCCGCCGGCGGCTTCGCGGCCGCCGCGATCATGGCGGCCGTGGTCGGCGTGCGCCAGTTCGAGGTGGCGCAGCCGCGCTATATGGTGGTGCTGGCCGCGCCGCAGAACGCGGGGCCGGGCTGGGTGCTGGAGCTGGTGGCCGACGACACGCTGCGCCTGCGACCGCTGGTCACGACCGCGGTCCCGGCCGACCGCGCGCTGCAGCTGTGGACCAAGGCCGACGACTGGTCAGGTCCGGTGTCGCTGGGCCTGGTCAAGCCGGGCGAGGCGGTCGAGGTCAAGCTCGCCAACCTGCCGAAGGTGGTGCCGAACCAGCTGTTCGAAATCACGCTGGAACCGGCCGCCGGATCACCGATCGGCCGTCCGACCGGGCCCATACTCTACATCGGGCGCGCGGTCAGGATATAAAAGAAGAAGGGCGGGTGGCGGCCAGGACAAGACCATGCGGCCGCCACCCGGCTTCCATCAGCGCAGCCAGATCGCGATATCGCGCACGCCTGGCCCGCCGCTGCCGATCACCGACGTCGCCGGCGTCGCCGCGCCATTGACCGGGGTGGCCGCGCCGCTCGTCAGATTGACCCGGTACAGCGTGCTCGGGCCACCGGCCGTGGTGCGCAGCGCCGCCAGCACCAGGCCGTTCGCGCCGCCGCCGATGTCCATCGCGCCAGCGCCCGCCACCGTCACGCCCAGGGGGCCGACGTCGACCAGCGTGCCGTCGTTCGGCGGATTCTGCAGCGCCAGCACCGAACTCGCGCCGTCGACGTCGAACAGCTGGGTCGAGGCCGCGTTCGGGATGCTGTTGGTGTAGGCGGCGGCCACGACGCGTGGCGCCACGCCGGCGCGGTTGATGTTGCCGTCGGTGGTGGTGGCGCCGGTGTCGACATTGATACGCAGGCTCTGGCCGCTGTCGCTGATCACGCGCAGGCGGTCGGCGGCCGGGTTGAAGTCGACCGCGAACGCGGCGCCCTGCATGGCGGTGTACGGCGCGGTCGTGTCGGCGGCGTCGGCGGCGAGCGTCGCCTTGACGGTGGCGGCGCCGGTGGCCGGGTCGATGGTGACCAGGCGCGCAGCGCTCGTCAGGCCGTACAGCATGCCGTCCTTCGGCCGCACGTCGATGCCGGCCAGGGTTTCGCCTCCCGCCAGGCCGCTGATGGCGACGCTGGTGTCGATGGTGCCGGGCGAACCGACCTTGAAGCCCAGCAGGCGATTGTCGTCCGCCAGGCCCAGGACCACCGGCGCCGCGGCGCCGCGCAGCGCGATCCCGCGGATGTCTTCGGTCACGCCGAGCGCGCCGATCAGGTTGGCCGGGGCGCTGGTGGCTGCCAGGTTCACGCCATACAGGTTGCGCGCGCCGCCAACGGTGGCGACCATGTATCCCATATTCGTGCGCGCATCGATGTCGAAGCCGTTCGCGGCGCCGATGGCGACGCCCAGCGGGACCGGCATGGCCAGGGCGCCGTCGTTCGGCGGGTTCTGGACGTACAAGGTCGCATTGGCGCTGTCGATGCCGTATAGCGTGGTCGATCCGGTGCCGGCGAACGAGTTGGTATAGGCCGAGGCCGAGATCGCGGTATTGGCCGCGCCGCCGTTGATGCTGCCGTCGGTGGTCGTGGCGCCGGTATCGACATTGATGCGCAGGCTCTGGCCGCTATCGCTGACGATGCGCAGGCGGTCGGCCATCGGGTTGAAATCGACGCCAAAACTCGCGCCGGCCAGTGCGGTGAACGGCGCGCTGGTATCGGCGGCGTCGGCGGCGAGGCGCGACTTGCTGGTGGCGGCGCCGGTGGCGGCGTCCAGCGTGTACAGGCGGCCGGTCGAGCCGACGCCATACAGCAGGCCGTCGGCCGGGCGCACGTCGATGCCGACCAGGTTTTCGCCGCTCTGCAGGCCGGTCACGAGCACGTTGCTGCGGATGGTGCCCGGCGTGGCGCGATCGAACGACACCAGGCGGTTGCTGGCGGTCAGGGCGACCACGTCGCCGACGGTGGCGGCGGGCGGCGGTGGGGTGGTGATCGGCGGCTTGGCGTGATCGTCGCTGCTGCTGCCGCAGGCGGCCAGGGCGAAGGCGATCGACGAAACGAGAACGAGCTTGGTGAAGTGCGGTTGGGTCATGATGTGTCCTCAGTAAGAATTGCTTGTTTGAATTCGTTGGGGGCGCATCGCGGCCTGGACGGCTGCAATGTTGGCGCTGGTACTACGCGCCAGATGCAGGAATGGATGCAGCTTGTGAAAAAATATTTTCATGATGTCCAAATGTGCATTTATGCAACGTAAATATCTAATGGACAATTGGCTGCAACCGTCATAGGCTGGCTTTCTTTCATTGCAGGAACAGAGATGAAGACCCTGAGTCGGACGATCGCTGGCGTCGCGCTATGTCTGGGCGCGAGCCTGGCGCAGGCGGCAGTTTTCAAGACTTGCGACGATGCCGCGAGCGATCCGGCCCTGGGCGGCAGCCTGTGCGCGCTCGAGCAAATGCCGGGCGATCCGTCCGGACTGGCTGGCGGCCCCGCGGCGTCGGTCTCGCCGCCGGTCTCGTTATTCGTGCGCAAGTTCCCGGCGCAGGGCGCATCGCGCGGTCAGGTCTGGTTGGTCGCCGGCGGCCCCGGCGAATCCGGCGCCTCGTTCTACGGCATGCTGCCGACCTTGCGCCGCGCCTTCCCCGGCTTCGATCTGGTGATGCCGGACCATCGCGGCACCGGTTTCTCGACCCGGATGTGCCCGGCCGAGGAAGCGCCGGGCTCGCCCGGCGGCGCCGCACTGGAGGGCGCCGAGTGGGGCGCCTGCTTCGGGTACCTGAACCGGCATCCCGCCTACACGCGACAGTTCTCGCTGACGAATGCCGCCCACGACCTCAAATTGCTGCTGGAGCGCACGCCGCGTCACGGCAAGACCTATCTGTATGGCGTTTCGTACGGCACCCAACTGGTGCTGCGCACGGTGGCGCTGGGCGCCGCGGTCGATGGCCTGGTGCTCGATTCGCTGGTGCCGCTGCAGGACGACCCCACGGCCGACCTGAGCCGCCGCTCGCTGGTGACCGATGCAGTCGGACGCGCATTGCTGGCCGACTGCGACCAGGGGCGATGCGGCCGCCGCATCGGCGAGCCGCTCGAGCCGCTCTACCGGCGGGTGCTGGCGCGCGCCGGGAGCGAGTCGACGCTCCTGGCCAATGTGCCAGGAAAGGACCTGAAGCGTTTCCTGGGCGGCCTGCTCGATTTTCCGGATGCCGCGAGCCGCATCCCGGACATCGTCAAGGAGCTCGACGCCGGCCAGGACGCGCAGTTGAAGGCGGCGCTGGCCGAGGTGCGGCGCAAGGCCGCGAGCCTCGGGACTTTTCCGCAACTGCCGCCGTCGATGCCTCTCGTGATCCTCATCAGCGGGTCTGAGAACAATCTGCAGCCAGGACGCACCATGGAGGCAGTAAAGCAGGAAGAAGCCGGCCTGTTGTTTTCGAGCGGCATCCCGGGCCACCTGGTCGGCGCTCCGATTCCTTTTTATGCACGCGACGCCTGGTTTGCGCGCCTGCCCGAGCGCCTGCCGCCGACGCTGGTGATCCACGGCCGCCGCGATGCGAAGACGCCGTATGGCGCCGCCGTGCGCCATATCGAGGCGCTGCGCAAGGCCGGGCCGGTTCAGCTATTTACCGACGAGCACGGCGGGCATTTCGTGCTCTGGGCCGACCGTACATGCGGCGCGGCCGAGGTCATGCAGTTTGTGCTGGGCGAGGATGCACCGACGCCCTGTGTGCCGGTCACCTCTAGCCCTTGACCCGCGCTGACGCGGTTATCTGCCGCGGCCGGCCGGGCGACGACGGCGGTAGCAGTCGGGACATGGCCGGGACCCTGTGCGCGGCGCTGGAATGAGACGGCTTGAATGCCGGCCGGAACGCACCGCCATTGTCCCGTGGAACAGATGAAATCGATGCTTGATAAACCACGAATGCATCCTAAGCTGAAAGGCTCCAGTGGTTTTTTTCACATCTTTTTCAGGAGGGCATCATGCTGCAAACCGCCGAAATCCAGCAACGCTTCAAGAACGTCCAGCAAGTGGTGAACCAGGCCGAACAGGTCTGCCAGAGCGACCAGAGCGTTCCCAGCGAAATCCGCGACTGCATCCACAAGATCGCCGAGGAAGCCGGGCGCGTGCAAAGCGTCATGCAGTCGAACGACCAGTCGAGCATGATCCAGGCCATCGACGATCTGGAAGCCATGGGCGACGAGGCCAAGCGCGTCTGCACCTCGACCCGTCCGTCACCACAAGTGCAATCCGTCATCGTGCGCGTGCACGACGAGCTGTCGAACCTGAAGCACCAGCTGCATTGATTCAGACGATGCCGCGCTCGCGCAAGGCGGCGATCTCTTCCTCGCTCCTGCCCAGCACCTCGCGCAAGACTTCGGCCGTGTGCTGGCCCAGCAGGGGCGGGGCGATTGCGCTCGTCGCGGGCAGGGCCGACATCCGGATCGGATTGCGCACCAGCTTCACCTGGCCCGCGCTGGGATGCGGCAGGTCGATCGCCATCGCGCGCGCCACCACCTGCTCGTTGGCGAACACCTCGCCGACGTCGTTGATCGGTCCGCAGGGTACACCCATTTCTTCGAGCAGGGCGATCCATTCGTCGCGCTTTTTGAGCTTGACCATCTCGGCCAGCAGCGGCACCAGGAGGTCGCGGTTCTCGACGCGCAGCGGGTTGGTGGCGAAGCGCGGATCGTCTCCCAGCTCCGGCCGGCCGCCAGCCTCGACGAACTTCCGGTACTGGCCGTCGTTGCCGGTGGCGACGATGATGTGGCCATCCAGGCAGGCGAAGGTCTGGTAGGGCACGATGTTGGCGTGGGCGTTGCCCCAGCGCCTGGGCGGCTTGCCGCTGTTGAGGTAATTGCTGCCGACATTGGCCAGCATCGCCACCTGCGTGTCGAGCAGCGCCATGTCGATGTGCTGGCCCTCGCCCGTGCGGTCGCGATGGGTGAGGGCGGCCAGCACGGCCACCGTGGCGTACATGCCGGTCATCAGGTCGGTCAGCGCGACGCCGGCCTTTTGCGGCCCCCCGCCGGGCAGGTCGTCGCGCTCGCCGGTGACCGACATCAGGCCGCCCATGCCCTGGATCAGGAAGTCGTAGCCGGCGCGGTGAGCATAGGGGCCGTCCTGGCCGAAGCCGGTGATCGAGCAGTACACCAGGTCGGGCTTGATCTGCCTGAGCGATGCATAGTCGAGGCCATAGCGCTTCAGGTGGCCCACCTTGAAGTTTTCGAGCACCACGTCGCAATGCAGCACCAGCTCGCGCAGCAGGGCCTGGCCCTCGCTGCTGGCGATATCGACCGTGAGCGAGCGCTTGCCGCGGTTGGCCGACAGGTAATAGGCCGCCTCCTGCGTGTCGTTGCCTTGCGCATCCCTGGCGTACGGCGGGCCCCAGGCGCGGGTGTCGTCGCCGGCGCCGGGGCGTTCGATCTTGATCACGTCGGCGCCGAGGTCGGCCAGGTTCTGCGAACACCATGGTCCCGCCAGCACGCGCGACAGGTCGAGCACGCGGAGGTGGCCGAGGGCTTTCGGCAGCGGGGAGAGAGACGGAGGTGTATGTGTCATGTCTCGTTGTCGTTATGCGGTCGGGAAGCGCCGATTATAGCCGTGCGCGATAGGCGGCAACCATCGCCCGAGACAGGACTGACAGGCGACGCCGCCTGCACCACAAGGCAATGACGGTGGAGAGCTTTACGATGAGCCTATCCCGGTCGATGTGAGTTGCGCCGGTCACGCCTGGCAAGCCTGGCCTGTGTTGCCCGCCCCTGCACCGGCATGCGCTTCTTCCAGCTTTCCGGACAGAATTCAAGAAACCGATAAATCAATGCGCGTTGGGCTGCCGGAACCGGCGTGCCGCAGCTTTGTTTGTCAGGATACGCCTATGTTCGGGTTGAGCAATCAGCGATGAACGTTCCTCGATGACTTTATCTTCTTTGCAGCGAAAAAAAAGCCGTCCCAGAAGATCACTGCCTCATCGGCCCTTTTGATGAACACCTGCGTGCAACCGATATCGACAACGGTAACCGGATTGGGTAGGCGTAATCTGGCGGCGTTGATTTGCGCTTCCTGGCGTACGTATGCATTTGGTTCGACACGTTTGCTCTCAAGGCTTGGGGGGCCGCAGCTTTCACTCCCAAACTTGGTTCCCTCGTTTTGGATGGTCATTACCCGTCCGAGTAATTGCTTGGCCTGATGCTCGTCAATCGAGGTGATCTTTACACCATCGAGCACAGATGTAAATTTCCACTGCCCGATGACTTCATGGCCTGGCTGCACCGCCTGCGCAGGTAGACTTGCCGCAATGGCGATGGCGAACACCGACGAGAGCGCTCGAAATGGCGCTGACTCTCTGCATCGATTAGCCATGTCGGTATTGCGCATCGCATTCAATGCTTGTGGACTCATTCGTAATGCGATGTTTGGACTGCTGCCCGATGTGGATTTCACGTTCGTGGTTGCCATTGCAAGCTCCGGCGGGAGGAGCAGCCAATTTAGCAAGCTGGAGGACAGGCAACTTACGGAGTATCAAACCGGCGATGCTCGCTCGAGCGGCCGGTGAGTCAAGATGTGGCGCCAGCAGCGCCGCATCTTGTATCCGCATCAGGTTCCAGACTGTACTGCCGCGACCGGATCGGCCTCGGCCTGGCTGTCGCCCCCGGGCACCTGTCGCCGTCCTTCGGCTTCCTGCTGCAGCGCGCAGCGTTCGGCCTTGTCGGCATTGCGCAGCTCGACGAAGCGGCGCAGCGCGTCGTCCAGCGCCGGCAGCAATGCGCCGCGCTCGCTGTGCAGCGAGGAATACGCCGGCCGCGCCGCCGTGAAGCCGAACTCGGCGGCCGGCTTGGCTTCCAGCGTCGCCGCATCGACACCGGCCAGCTCGGCCGCGCGCCGCGCCAGCGCGGCCCAGGTCAGCTCGCCCTGGTTGGCCAGGTGCCAGATGCCGGCCTCGCGGTCCACCGCCAGGTCCAGGCAGGCGTGCACCAGGTCGGGGACGTAGGTCGGCGAGACCGTCAGGTCGCTGGCGGCCACGAAGGCGTCGCCGCGCTCGAGCGCATCGAGCGCCAGGGTCACGAAGTTGTAGCCGTCCCAGGGGCCGAAGAAGGCGCTGGTGCGCACCACCAGTGCGCCCGGATGGTTCTCGAGCACCGCGCGTTCGGCATCGAGCTTGGTGCGGCCATAGACATTGAGCGGATTGGGCATGTCGGATTCGACATAGGGACGCTCGTTGCGGCCGTCGAACACCAGGTCGCTCGAGAAGGTGGTCAGGTGGATGCCGTGGCGCGCGCAGGCCGCGGCCAGGATGGCGGCGCCGTGCGTGTTCTCGCGCTGGCAGCGCTCCATCTCGTGCTCGGCGTCGTCCACCCGCACATAGCCGCAGGTATTGACCACGGCCCACGGCTTGTGCTGCGCCAGCGCACGCTCGACCGAGTCGGCGTCGGCGATGTCCATGTCCTGGCGCGACAGCAGGCGGTAGGCCAGGTTGCGCTTGTCGCAGATGCGGGCGAACGCCCGGCCCAGGGTGCCGGTGGCGCCCAGGATCAGGATCGGCGCGGCATCGGTGCCCACCAGGCGGTGGCCGTCGGCTGCGATCGAGGTGAGCGCGGCCGGCGTGGCCACCGGCTGCTGGCACAAGAAGCGGCCCGGGCGGCGCCACCAGCCCTGGGCGCGCAGCACCGGGTGCGACAGCGGCGCGCCGTCCGCCAGCTCGCGCATCATCCCGGCCAGCGCGGTCGGCCGCGGCAGCGGCGAGCGCACGTCGAGCGGGCCCGGCTCGTAGTAGCCGCGGTCGAGCGTCACCAGGCTGTTCCAGTCGAAGGAGCCGAGCAGCGCCCACACCGTGACGGAGCGCACATCGACGCCGTTGTCGCGCGACTGCTGGGCCGCTTCCCAGATCTCGAGCAGCCAGCGCATCTGGTCTTCGCGGTTGGCGTCGATGTGGGCTTCGGTGATGGCCAGCGGGATCCCGTAGCGTTCCCAGATTTCGGCCAGCAGCGGGGCGATGCCCGGCGTCGGCGTGGCCAGCACGCGCGAGGCTTCGATGTCGGCGCAGGGGATGCCGTCGGCCATGCCGCGGTGCTGGGCGGGAAAGCGTTCGGGGCGGTGATCCAGCCAGCGCTCGCTGGTCACGTAGTAATTGACGCCGATGATGTCGGGCGGGCAGGGATTGTCGCGGAACCACAGGATATCGTCGGCGCTGGCGCCGCTCTTGAGCAGGTAGTTCCACAGCGGGTGTTCGGGTCCGACCATGCCGCACAGCAGGTCCCAGCCCAGCCAGCGGCGCTCGTTGTAGAACTCGGCCACATGGCTGAGCTCCGGCGTGCCGTAGGTCTTGCCGAGGTCGTCGGTCTGCACCAGTTTCGCGTGCGGGTTGACGGCGCGGATGGCGCGCATCGACAGCACGGTGGCGCGGCACTGGTTGAGCAGGGCCTGGATGAAGGTGCGGTCGTCGCGGCCGTGCGGATACCAGATGCCGTACAGGCCGGCGAAGCGCGCCGTGGTGCAGATCTCGTTGACCGGGGTGTAGAACTCGAGCCAGGGGTAGCGCGCGGCGACGGCGCCGGCGTAGTCGGCCAACCCTTGCGCGAAACCCGGGTCGACCAGGCTCGTGTGGCGCGGGCCGCTGCCATGGTGGATCAGCCCGGCGATCGGGGTGATGCCGGCATCTTGCAGGGCGGCCAGGCGCTCGTCCGGCCAGCGCCAGTCGGCCCCGTCGATGCCGTCGGGAGCGGTGCGTTCCCACAGGATGGGGTAGCGGATGGCGCGGATGCCGAGCGCGGAGAAGCGCTCGATGTCGCAGGCGCGATCGCTGTGGCCGTTGCGGTCCAGCTGGCTGAAATAGGTGTCTTGCACGCGGTTGACCGTGCATTCGAGGCCGCCCCAGAGTTCGAGGGGGTGTGCTGGGCTGTTCGTGCTCTTGTTCATGATTGTTCTAATTCCTTAATTTTATTGCAACAAAATAGCGGCAATGCGGCGCTACCGACATTTCAACTGCGTGGGGAGAGCCTGCCTGCCGAGTCACGGTACCGGTAGCGGTTGACAGCGGCGCGTCAACCTGCAACCATGCGGTCCATGATCTTTCCGAAAGCACATCTCATTCTTGCCTGGTGGCGCCGCTCCTAGCGCGCGGCCCCGGAAATGATGTGCATTTCAGCTAACGCCGCCTCGATTCGGGTGGCGTTCATTCATTGACGCAGGACGATCGAGGCATCTACCAAGGAATCTCGATGACCCTGCAACAAACTTCCGCTCCTGCTCCGGCGAGCCAGATTATCCTGACCGGCGACCGTCCGACCGGTCCGCTGCACCTCGGCCACTTCGTGGGCAGCCTGCGCGATCGCGTGACCTACCAGCACCAGTACCGCCAATTCGTCATGCTGGCCGATTCGCAGGCGCTGACCGACAACATGGATGACTTGAGTAAGGTACACCGGAACGTGCTGGAAGTGGCGCTCGATTACCTTGCCGTAGGGATCGACCCGGTCAAGACCACGATCTTCATCCAGTCGCAGATCCCGGAACTGACCGAGCTGACCTTTTACTACCTGAACCTGGTGACCGTCGCGCGCCTCGAGCGCAACCCGACCGTGAAGGCGGAAATCGTCCTGCGCGGCTTCGAGCGCGACATTCCGGCCGGCTTCCTGACCTACCCGGCCAGCCAGGCTGCCGACATCACCGCCTTCAAGGCCGGCGTGGTGCCGGTGGGCGAAGACCAGATCCCGATGATCGAGCAGTGCAACGAGATCGTGCGCCGCTTCAACCGCATCGTCGGCCGCGACATCCTGGTCGAGGCCAAGGCCTTCGTGCCGGAAGTCGGCCGCCTGCCGGGCATCGACGGCAAGGCCAAGATGAGCAAGTCGCTCGGCAATACCATCAATCTGGGCGCGAGCGCCGACGAGATCCGCGCCGCGGTCAAGAACGTGTACACCGACCCGCTGCACCTGAAGGTGTCGGATCCCGGCCATATCGAGGGCAACGTCGCCTTCACCTACCTGGACGCGTTCGACACCGACAAGGAAGGCCTGGCCGAGATGAAGGCGCACTACCAGCGCGGCGGCCTGGGCGACAGCATCGTCAAGAAGCGCCTGGAAGGCATCCTGCAAGACCTGCTGGCGCCGATCCGCGCCCGCCGCGAGGAGTTCGCCAAGGATCCGGCCCAGGTGATGAAGATGCTGCAGGAAGGCACCCTCAAGGCGCGCGAAGTGGCGGCCGCGACCACCGACGAAGTGAAAAAGGCGCTGGGATTGTCCTACTTCTGACCCGGGTATCGCCGCCCGCTACCGGCGGTAGCGCAACCCGGGCCTCTGACAACTAGCGGTAGCACGGCGCCGTCGTCGATGGCAAGCTGCGGGCTTGTGCATCGCCGAGGAGCGCTCCATGAGCAAGGGCTTGCGCCTGACCGAACAATGGATGCAGCGGGCCTTGTGGCTCGTCGCCTTCGTCTTCGCCGGCTTCCTGATCGGCCTGGGCGGCCTGGTCGTGCAGCAGCTGCGCGACGTCGAAGAGCCGCTGACGGTCGAGCAGTTCATGAATCCGGCCCAGGTTGGCAAGCTGCGCGCCGAGATGGCCGCGCAGCGCGAGCGCATCGAGGGCGCGCGCACACGCCTCGAGCAGGCCAGCCACCAGCACGCGGTGGCGCAGTCGAATACGCGCTCGGCGCGCTCGACCTTCGACGACTGGCTCGCGACCCGGCAGGCGACCGCGCGACCCGAGCAAGACCCCGAACTGATCAAGCGTACCCAGGGCCTGGAGGCCCTGGAGCGCGCTGAACGCGCCGCCCTGGCGGCGGTGGAAGGCGAGCAGCAGACGATGCTGGACGCCACCCAGGCCCATGAGCGCGCCAAGCTGCGCTGGGACGCCCTGCAAGAACCGGCGCAGCAGGCCTTCGCCGACGAAGTCGAGGCGCGCGAGCTGCGCGTGTTCCTGTATCGCCTGGCATTGACGTTGCCGCTGCTGCTGGCGGCCGGCTGGCTGTTCAGGCACAAGCGCAAGACACGAGACTGGCCGTTCGCCTGGGGCTTTATCCTGTTCGCCCTGTTCACCTTCTTCTTCGAACTGGTGCCCTACCTGCCGAGCTATGGCGGCTACGTGCGCTACGTCGTCGGCATCCTCCTCACCGTGGTCGTGGGCCGCTACGCCATCGCCTGGCTGCAGGGTTACCTGGCGCGCCAGAAAGAGGCCGAGGCGCTGCCCGACGCCCAGCGGCGTGAGGGCATGCGCTACGACGTGGTCCAGGCGCGCCTGGCGAAGGGCGTCTGCCCGGGCTGCGAGCGCGCCGTCGACCTCAAGGATGGCAAGACCGACTTCTGCCCGCACTGCGGCATCGGCCTGTTCAATCGCTGCGGCGCTTGCTCGGCCCGCAAGAATGCGTTCGCGCGCTTCTGCTTCGCTTGCGGGACGGCGGCCAATACGACGCTGGCGGATTAACCGGCCAGCGCTTCGTGGCAGGTCAGTCGCGCAGGTCGGCCGGCACCTTGCCGCCGTTGGCGGCCAGCTTGTTCATCACCTGGCGGTGCAGCCAGACGTTCATCTTGGCCGAGTCGCCCGTGTCGCCGGTGTAGTTCAGCTCGGCAGCCAGCTCCTTGCGCGACTGCAGGCTGCTGTCCAGGCCGAGCAACTTGAGCAGGTCGACGATCGAGGTGCGCCAGTTCAGCTGCTGGCCGGACGACTTCTGCATGTCGTTCAAGACCTGCTCGACGTCGACTTGCTGCATCGGCGCGGCGGCCGGCGCCGGGGCGGCCGGAGCGGCAGCCGGTGCGCCTGGCGCAGGAGCGGCTTGCGGCTGCGGCGCGGCGCCTGGGGCTGCCGGCGCGGCGGCTGGAGCGGCAGTCGATGCGGAAGTCGTTGCGGCAGCGGGCGCCGCATCTTTCTTACCTGGGAAAATTTTGTGGAAAATATTGCTTAGGATACCCACGGGACCCTCCTTTGCTGGTGATTGTTGACGGATATTGTTTGCCATGTAGCCAAGCGCGACCGCCAGCGCGGCGCCGCCGGCGGCCTTGATCAAGGTCGGATGTTCGGCGTAGAAGTCGCTCATGCGATCGACAATGCCGGGGTTCTGTTGTTGCGCTTTTTCAGCCAGTTCTTGCACTTGCTCAGGCGAGACCTGGGCTGCCTGTTCCGGGGTCACGCGGGTCGTGTTGCCGCCGAAGATCTTGCCGAGCGCACCGCCGGCCACCGAGGACAGCAGGCCGCCGCCGGTGCCGCCGATCAGCTTGTCGAGCATGCCGGCGCGCTGGTCGGGATTGCTCTGGCCAAACAACTGGCTGACCATCTGGGGGAAGGGCGGGGTCTGGTCCGAGCGCAGGGCGCTGGCGATGCCCTGGGCGATGCTGGCGCGGGGCGCGTTCTGCGCCACCTGGTCGAAGTCGTCGGCCGCCTTGCCGTTGTTGGCGCCGGCGCCGGCGCCGCCAATGTATTGCTGCAATAAGTTTCCTAAATCAAAAGCCATGTCATCTCCTACGCGATGTGATACCTGTGATCGCCCAGCGTAGGCGTTTGATTTTGCCGGTTCTGTTCGATGACGAACCCAGGGGTAGTATCCACCGACGATCGATCCGCATTTGCCCAGTGGACATTTGCGATCCGGGAGCGGTAAGCTGTCGGCATGCCCTACCTGCCGCTCGTCCTCTTCCTCCTTGTCTACCTGTTCGCCAGCCTGGTCTGGGAGATGTCGCAGCTGGTCGGCGCCGCCTACCTCATGACCAGCCTGACCTGCTTCGTCGCCTACGCGATCGACAAGTCGGCGGCGCGCGCGCAGTCCTGGCGCACGCCGGAAAGCACCTTGCTGATCCTGGGCCTGGTCGGTGGCTGGCCCGGCGCCTTGCTTGCACAGCAATGGCTGCGGCACAAGACCAGCAAGCAATCGTTCCAGCGCAAGTTCCAGCTGACGGTGGCGCTGAACCTGGGCGCCTTCGCCTGGCTCGCCTGGCGTTTCGGCGTGCCGGCCTGAGCATCGAAAGGAGGCGCGCATGTGGCCTTACCCCCGTGTCCTTGCCCACCGCGGCGGCGGCACGCTGGCGCCCGAGAATACGTATGCCGGACTACGCTGCGGGATGCAGGCCGGCTTTCGTGCGATCGAGTTCGACGTCATGCTGGCGCGCGACGGCGTGCCGGTGGTAACGCACGATCCCGCCCTGGGCCGCACGGTCAAGGGCAGCGGCAGCGTGTTCGAGCACGATGCCGGCGAGCTGGCGGCGATGGATGCCGGCGCCTGGTTCGCCCCGGCGTTCGCCGGTGAGCCGGTGCCGCTGTTTTCCGAGTTCGCGCGCCTGTGCAAGGAGCAGGGCGTGTGGATGAACATCGAGATCAAGCCGGCGTCCGGATTCGAAGCGGAAACCGGCGCGGTCGTGGCCGCGCTTGCCGCCGAGCTGTTTGCCGCCGAACTCGCGGCCGGAGACATGGCCCGGGCTCCGCTGCTGTCTTCGTTCAGCGACGTGGCGCTGGCCAGTGCGCGCCGGGCGGCCCCGCACCTGCCGCGCGCCTGCCTGATGAGCGCGCTGGGGCCGGATTGGGAAGCCCGTGCGCGGGCGCTGGACGCGGTGGCCATCCACACCAATCACCAGCACCTGGAGCCGGAGATGGCGCGCACGGTGAAAGACTGCGGCTTCGGCCTGTTCTGCTATACCGTCAACGATCCCGGCCGCGCGCGCACCTTGCTGGAGTGGGGCGTGGACGCCTTCTGCACCGACCGTATCGACCTGATCGGCCCGGATTTCGCCTGAAGAACTTTCATTTCAGCAATATATTTGCTAAATCGCCTCAAGAACCGGCGCCGGAGAGACGTTAAGTACAGACGATCTCTTTGAAGCGGCAAGCATGGCACCCTCGACCACCATTATCCCTTTGTCTGCGCACACCGAAGGCACGCAGGCGGCCGTCAACCACTGGCTTGGCCTGGTCGGCCAGTCGGTGCTGGCAGCTGCACGCCGGCGCGATACCGATCCGCTTGGCGAGGCGCGTGCGCGCATCCTGCAGGAGGCGGCCAAGACGATGCTGGCGCCGGTCGGGCCCAGGGCGCACGCGGTATCGCAGCTGCTGCGCTGAATCCGCTGTTGCTGGCAGGTGCCAATATCGGCATGACCGATATTGACGGCGGCGGCTAAGCTATAATCGTTCCTTTATACGGCACGCTGCCTCATTCCGCCCTCCAACAGACATGAAATCCTCAGACATTCGCGAAAAGTTCCTGAAGTTCTTTGAATCCAAAGGCCATTCCATCGTGCGTTCCAGCTCGCTGGTGCCGGGCAATGACCCGACCATGCTGTTGACCAATAGCGGGATGGTGCAGTTCAAGGATGTGTTCCTGGGCCTGGATTCGCGCCCGTATTCGCGCGCGACCTCGGTCCAGCGCTGCGTGCGCGCCGGCGGCAAGCACAACGACCTGGAAAACGTCGGCTACACCGCACGTCACCACACCTTCTTTGAAATGCTGGGCAACTTCAGCTTCGGCGACTATTTCAAGCGCGAGGCGATCCAGTATGCCTGGGAACTGCTGACGAAGGTCTATGGCCTGCCGGCCGAGAAGCTGACCGTCACCGTCTATTTCGAGGACGACGAAGCCTACGACATCTGGGCCAACGAGATCGGCGTGCCGAAAGAGCGCATCATCCGTATCGGCGACAACAAGGGCGCGCGCTATGCCTCGGACAACTTCTGGCAGATGGCCGACACCGGCCCTTGCGGCCCGTGCACCGAGATCTTCTATGACCATGGCGCCGACATCTGGGGCGGCCCTCCGGGCTCGCCAGAGGAAGACGGCGACCGCTTCATCGAGATCTGGAACCTGGTGTTCATGCAGTTCAACCGCGACGAGGCAGGCAACATGGCCCCGCTGCCGAAGCCGTCGATCGACACCGGCATGGGCATGGAGCGCCTGGCCGCCGTGCTGCAGCACGTGCACAGCAACTACGAGATCGATCTGTTCCAGAACCTGATCCGCGCCGCGGCGCGCGAGACCGGCATCGATGACCTGGGCAACAACTCGCTCAAGGTCATCGCCGACCACATCCGCTCGGCCTCGTTCATGATTGTCGACGGCATCATCCCGAGCAGCGAAGGCCACGGCTACGTCCTGCGCCGCATCATCCGCCGCGCACTGCGCCACGGCCACAAGCTGGGCCAGACGAAGCCGTTCTTCCACAAGCTGGTCGCCGACCTCGACCTCGAGATGGGTGAAGCCTATCCGGAACTGCGCGATGCGAAAGACCGTGTGGCCCAGGTGCTCAAGGCCGAGGAAGAGCGTTTCGGCGAGACCCTGGAAAACGGCATGAAGATCCTGGAAGCCCAGCTGGCCAGGGATCCGAAGAACCTCGACGGCGCCACCGCGTTCACCCTGTACGACACCTACGGCTTCCCGCTCGACCTGACCGCCGACATCTGCCGTGAACGCAACGTGACGCTCGACGAGGCCGGCTTCACCGCCGCCATGGAGCAGCAGAAGAAGACGGCGCGCGCCGCCGGCAAGTTCAAGATGGCCGCCAACGTCGAGTACGCGGGCGAGAAGACCAAATTCGTCGGCTACGAATCGCTGGCCCACAACACCCACGTGCTGGCGCTGTACGCCGACGGCGTGAAGGTGGACGAGCTCAAGGCCGGCCAGGCCGGCATCGTGGTGCTGGACACCACCCCGTTCTATGCCGAATCGGGCGGCCAGGTCGGCGACCAGGGCGTCATCGGCGGCTCGGTGGGCGGCGCCGGCGTGCGCTTCGAGGTCGAGGACACGCTCAAGATCCAGGCCGATGTGTTCGGCCACCACGGCGTGCTGCGCGAAGGCGCGCTGAAGGTCGGCGACACCGTCGACGCCTCGGTCGATACCGTCAAGCGCGCGCGCACCATCCGCAACCACTCGGCCACCCACCTGATGCACAAGGCCTTGCGCGAAGTGCTGGGCAGCCACGTTCAGCAGAAGGGCTCGCTGGTCGATCCGGACAAGACCCGCTTCGACTTCAGCCACCCGCAAGCCTTGACCGCCGACGAGATCGCCAAGGTCGAGGCCATCGTCAACCGCGAGATCCTGGAGAATCATCCGACCCAGGCGCAGAACATGTCGTTCGACGACGCCGTCAAGCATGGCGCGATGGCGCTGTTCGGCGAGAAGTACGGCGACAGCGTGCGCGTGCTGGACATCGGTTCGTCGAAAGAACTGTGCGGCGGCGTCCACGTGACCCGCACCGGCGACATCGGCCTGTTCAAGATCGTGTCGGAAGGCGGCGTCGCCGCCGGCATCCGCCGCGTGGAAGCGGTGACGGGTGAGGGCGCCCTGGCCCTGGTGCAGTCGATCAACCGCAAGTTGATCGAAGCGGCCGGCGCGCTCAAGACCAGCCCGGACGAGCTGACGGTCCGCATCGCCCAGGTCCAGGATCAGGTCAAGACCCTGGAAAAGGAAGTCGCCGCGCTGAAGTCGAAGCTGGCGGCCGGCCAGGGCGACGAGTTGATGAGCAAGGCGGTCGACGTCAACGGCATCAAGGTGCTGGCGGCAACGATGGAAGGCGCCGATGTCGCCACCCTGCGCGAAGCCATGGACAAGCTCAAGGACAAGCTGCAGACGGCCGCCATCGTGCTGGCCAGCGTGGCGGACGGCAAGGTCAGCCTGATCGCGGGCGTGACCAAGGACGCCACCGGTAAAGTCAAGGCCGGCGAACTGGTGAACTTCGTCGCCCAGCAGGTGGGCGGCAAGGGCGGCGGCCGTCCTGATATGGCGCAAGCGGGCGGCACCGATCCATCGGGCCTGCCGGCTGCGCTGGCCGGCGTGGCGGGCTGGGTGGGCGAGCGCGCCTGATCTCCAGCAAGCACCACCTTTAGAAGTCAGCTTCAACACGTCGTCCCCGCGCAGGCGGGGACCCAAGTCCTTTGCGCAGCCACTACGATTTACGTAGACACAGCGCATGAAACTTGGGTCCCCGCCTGCGCGGGGACGACGTTTTTACGTTTGCGACAATGGGCCACGCAGAGTCGTAAACCAAGTCGTAACACTTTGTTTTCATGGTCATTTGGACTATTGTTCGCCCCAATTCGGACCGCATCTGAGGGGCGTGATGCACCGCTGCAGTGCCGATTCGTGAGCATCCAGTACACACTCAATGTAATTTGGTCAAGCATTTCACATTGTGGTTGCAATCTTGCAACAATGTGTGACTATTTTGGTGCGGTGCGTCATACTGCCCGAATTGGAGTAGTATGCGACTGAAGTTGGACCACTTAATCAAAGCAGGTAATGCGATGAGCGATATCACTTTTGAAACCGACACCGACACCATGGAATTCCAGAGAGACCTGGATGCACGCGGACTGAACTGCCCGCTGCCCATCCTCAAAGCCAAGAAGGCGCTCGCCGAGATGGAAACCGGCCAGGTGCTGCGCATCGTTGCCACCGACACCGGCTCCGTGCGCGACTTCCAGGCATTTGCCAAGCAAACCGGCAATGCCTTGCTGGCTCATACCCATGAGAATGGCGAGTTCACCTTCCTGATGCGCCGCAAATAATGTGACGGGCGGCTGCCGATGCTGCAGCTGCGCGCACACCCTGAGACGGGGCGTTCAGCCCCGTCTGCTCCCTCTGTAATAGCCGGAATGGACCGATTAGGTGTTTTCCTCTAACTAAAAATCGCACGATCGTGCTTTAATTTGGCCCGTAGCGTCGATTTCTCATATAATCTAGGCCACTTATTTCGATCCATCCCATTTTTAAAGGCACCCCATGAAAGTCCTGGTACCCGTCAAACGCGTGGTCGACTACAACGTCAAGGTTCGCGTCAAGTCCGACAATAGCGGCGTCGATGTCGCCAACGTCAAGATGTCGATGAACCCGTTCGACGAGATCGCACTGGAAGAGGCAACGCGCCTGAAAGAGGGCGGCAAAGTGACCGAAGTGGTGGCGGTCTCCGTGGGTGTGGCCCAGTGCCAGGAAACCCTGCGTACCGGCATGGCGATCGGCGCCGACCGTGGCATCCTGGTGGAAACCGCCGGCGACACCGAGCCGCTGGCCGTGGCCAAGATCGTCAAGGCGCTGGCCGACAAGGAGCAGCCGCAACTGATCATCCTGGGCAAGCAGGCGATCGACGACGACTCGAACCAGACCGGCCAGATGCTGGCCGCGCTGCTGGGCTGGCCGCAAGCCACCTTCGCCTCGAAAGTCGTGCTGGAAGACGGCAAGGTCACCGTGACCCGCGAAGTCGATGGCGGCCTGGAAACCGTGGCGCTGACCCTGCCGGCGATCATCACCACCGACCTGCGCCTGAACGAGCCGCGCTACGTGACGCTGCCGAACATCATGAAGGCCAAGAAGAAGCCGCTCGAAACCATCAAGCCGGAAGACCTGGGCGTGGACGTCGCACCGCGCCTGAAGACCCTGAAGGTCGTCGAGCCGGCCAAGCGCTCGGCCGGCGTCAAGGTGCCGGACGTCGCTACCCTGGTGCAGAAGTTGCGCACTGAAGCCAAAGTCATCTGAGTCGTCTGTCGTTACTTAATACATAGGAATCAACATGGTCGCATTAGTCATTGCTGAACACGACAACGGCTCCCTCAAGGGCGCTACCCACCACACCGTGACCGCAGCCGCCCAGTGCGGTGGTGACGTTCACATCCTGGTCGCCGGCAGCAACTGCGGCGCCGCCGCCGAAGCCGCCGCGCAGATCGCCGGCGTCTCGAAAGTGCTGGTCGCCGACGCACCGCACTTCGCCGACGGCCTGGCCGAGAACGTGGCCGAGCAGATCCTGGCCGTGGCTGGCGAGTATTCGCACATCCTGGCCCCGGCCACCGCCTACGGCAAGAACATCCTGCCGCGCGTGGCCGCCAGGCTCGACGTGGCGCAGATCTCCGAGATCACCAAGGTCGATTCGCCCGACACCTTCGAGCGTCCGATCTACGCCGGCAACGCCATCGCCACCGTGCAGTCGAGCGACAAGGTCAAGGTCATCACCGTGCGCGGCACCGCCTTCGACGCGGCGGCCGGCGGCGGCTCGGCCGCGATCGAGAACGTGACGGCCGTCGCGGACGCGGGCACCTCGAGTTTTGTCGGCCGCGAGCTGGCCAAGTCGGACCGTCCCGAGCTGACCGCCGCCAAGGTGATCGTTTCGGGTGGCCGCGGCATCGGCTCGGCCGACAACTTCAAGATCCTGGAACCGCTGGCCGACAAGCTGGGCGCCGCCATGGGCGCCTCACGCGCCGCGGTCGATGCCGGCTTCGTGCCGAACGACTGGCAGGTGGGCCAGACCGGCAAGATCGTCGCCCCGACCCTGTACATCGCCGTGGGCATCTCGGGCGCGATCCAGCACCTGGCCGGCATGAAGGACTCGAAGACCATCGTCGCCATCAACAAGGATCCGGAAGCGCCGATCTTTTCGGTCGCCGACTACGGCCTGGTGGGCGACCTGTTCGAGGTCGTGCCGGAACTGGTCAAGGAACTGGGCTAATTCTGACTGGGGCAGAGCGTGCACACTTGCAGCGCCTGCTCCACCAACCTACCTTGGAACGTCGTTCCCGCGCAGGCGGGAACCCAAGTTTTCATGCGCTGCCTGAATGGCAAGCGTTCGTGGCTGCTCGACGAACTCAGGTTCCCGCCTGCGCGGGAACGACGGTTCGATGTGTGCAGCTGACGATTGAAGACGCGGGTTCTCTTCCTGCCGTGGGAACGGCGTTTTTTATTGGCAAACGAAATATTCTAGGAGACAAAGGTGAGCTATAAAGCCCCGCTGAAAGACATGCAGTTCGTCCTCAATGAACTGGCCAACCTCGCCGAGGTCAATGCGCTGCCCGGTTGCGAGGACGCGACCCCGGACACCGTGGAAGCGGTGCTGGAAGAAAACGCGAAATTCTGCGGTGAAGTGATCGCCCCGCTGAACCATGCCGGCGACAAGGAGCCGAGCTATTGGAAGGATGGCGAGGTCACCACGACCAGGGGCTTCAAGGAAGCCTTCCGCGCCTACGCCGACGCCGGCTGGCAGGGCGTGCAGCATCCCCAGGAATTCGGCGGCCAGGGGCTGCCCAAGCTGGTGGCCACGCCGTGCATGGAAATGCTGCATGGCGCCAACCTGGCGTTCGCGCTGGTCGCGCTGCTGTCGGACGGGGCGATCGAGGCGCTGCTCACCGCCGGCTCCGATGCGCAGAAGGCGCGCTTCCTGGAGCCGCTGATCTCGGGCCGCTGGACCGGCACCATGAACCTGACCGAGCCGCAGGCCGGCTCCGACCTGGCCGCCGTGCGCACCCGCGCCGAGCCGCAGGGCGACGGCACCTATAAACTCTTCGGCACCAAGATCTTCATCACCTATGGCGAGCACGACATGGCCGAGAACATCGTCCATCTGGTGCTGGCGCGCACGCCCGACGCGCCGCCGGGCGTGAAAGGCATCTCGCTGTTCATCGTGCCGAAATTCCTGATCAACGACAATGGTTCGCTGGGCGCGCGCAACGACGTGCACTGCGTCTCGATCGAGCACAAGCTGGGCATCAAGGCCAGCCCGACCGCCGTGCTGCAGTTCGGCGACGGCGGCGGCGCGATCGGCACCCTGGTGGGCGAAGAAAACCGCGGCCTCGAATACATGTTCATCATGATGAACGCGGCCCGCTTCGGCGTCGGCATGCAGGGCATCGGCCTTGCCGAGCACGCCTACCAGCAGGCGGTGGCGTTCGCGAAGGACCGCATCCAGTCGCGCGACGTGGCCGGATCAAACGGCCCGGTGGCCATCATCCACCACCCGGACGTGCGCCGCATGCTGATGTCGATGCGCGCCCAGGTCGAAGCGGCGCGCGCGCTGGCCTATGTCGGCGCCGGCATCTCGGACCTGGCCCACCATCATCCCGATGCGGCGACGCGCCAGGCCAATCTCGCCGTCTACGAATACCTGGTCCCGGTCATCAAGGGCTGGTCGACCGAGATGAGCGAGAACGTCGCGCGCGACGGCGTGCAGGTGCACGGCGGCATGGGCTTCATCGAAGAGACCGGCGCGGCCCAGCATTACCGCGACGCCAAGATCCTCACCATTTACGAGGGCACGACGGCGATCCAGGCCAACGACCTGGTGGGCCGCAAGACGGTGCGCGATGGCGGCGCGGTGGCCAGGTCGCTGGTCGCGCAGATCCGCGCGGTCGAGGCCCGGCTGGGCGAGGCGCAGGGAGAAGACTTTGCCGCGATCGCGCGCAGCCTGCGCGAAGGCGCGACCGCGCTGGAGCAGGCGGTCGATTACGTGGTCGCCAACGTCAAATCGGACGTGCGCGCGGTGTTCGCCGGCAGCGTGACTTACCTGAAGCTGGCCGGCATCGTGCTGGGCGGCTGGCAGATGGCGCGCGCGGCGCTGGTGGCGCAAGGCAAGCTCGATGCGGGCGAGGGCGACGCCGCCTTCTATCGCGCCAAGATCGCCACCGCGCGCTTCTTCGCCGACCACATCCTGTCGCAGGCGCCTGGCCTGTCTCATGCGATCGTCGGGGGCGCCGCCGGCGTGCTGGCGCTCGAGGTCGAGCAGTTCTAACTCAGCCGTAGGCCCCGCCGGTCAACAGCAGGTCGAACAGCCGCGCCATCGTGCCGATCAGCACGATGGCGCCGGTCATCATCGTGATCACCAGCAGCAGCGGCAAGGTCCAGTTCGAGCGCGACTGGCGGCCGCTGCCGGCGTTGTGTTTCGCATCCCATTTCTCGTCGGGCGTGAGGCCGATCGCCAGCGCCTCGATGAAGCCGGCGATGAACGACACCAGCAGCGGCAGGATCACGTAGAAGGGATGTGGCTTGACCGCGCCGTACAGGATGCCGGTGATCGGCAGCGCGCACAGGTGCAGCAACCCGAGCCGGTCGGCGCCGCCCTTCAGGTAAAAGCGGTGCGCCCCGAAGCCGCCCAGCAGCAGGGCGAGCAGGGTGGCGACGGTCTTGTTCTTGTGCGTAGCGGCCATGTCATCTTGTTCATTAGTTCGAGACAGCAAGAGTATGGTCGAGATTTGCACGAATGGCACGTTTCACGCGACAAGCTGCGGATTTGGGCGGATGGCCGGTGGCGGTGTGGTGAAAAATCGGCGATAATGGTTGATTGTGCTGGGACGACAGAAGGTGAAGTCGGCCCTGTTGTCATTAACGCTTGCTGCTGTTCGGTGTCGCGCGCTATAATCGTCGACTTTCTCCGTCCAGAACAACTTTTTCGGAAATATTATGGTCGTTATTCGTTTGGCTCGTGGTGGCGCTAAAAAGCGTCCGTTCTTCAACATCGTTGCAACCGACTCGCGTAACCGTCGCGATGGTCGTTTCATCGAGCGCATCGGTTTCTACAACCCGATGGCTTCGGGCGCCGAAGTCGGCCTGCGTATCGCTGCTGACCGTCTGGCTCACTGGCAAGGCGTTGGCGCACAACTGTCGCCAACCGTCGCTCGCCTGGTCGCCCAGCAAAAGCCAGCTGCTTAATCAGATAAGCAAGCAGGTTCGTAGTGAACGATTCAGCAGTGGCGAGCGGGGTGCACATCCCCGATGACCTGACTCCGGTCGGTTATGTTTCCGGTGCGTATGGCATTGTGGGCGGCATCCGTGTCTCCCCGCATTCGCCCGAGGCCGATGCGCTGCTGAGCGTGAAAACCTGGTGGCTCGACAAGCCGACCCTGCACGCCGTCACGGTACGGAGTGCAAAGCTGCACGGTGGCGATGTTGTCGCCACCCTGGTCGACATGCGTGACCGCGATGCGGCCGAGGCGCTCAAGGGCGCCACGGTGCAGGTCGCGCGCAGCGAGTTTCCAGCGCTCGAAGAGGGCGAGTATTACTGGTCCGACCTGATCGGCCTGGATGTGGTCAACCTGCAGGGTGAAGCCCTGGGCAAGGTGACCGACATGATGCACAACGGCGCGCAATCGATCTTGCGCATCACTCCGGTCGCTGATCCAGCTGCCGAAGGCAAGGCGCAAGAGCGCCTCGTGCCGTTCGTGGACCAGTTCGTCAAGACCGTCAGCCTCGAGCAACAACTGATTACCCTGGACTGGGGCCTCGATTTTTGAGCCCATCCGGTAGAGGAGCAAAGCGCGATGCAGTTTGACGTCGTCAGCTTGTTCCCTGAAATGTTCGCCGCATTGACGCAGTCGGGAGTCACCCGGCGCGCTTTCGAGCAGCGACGCTGGGGCCTGCAGATCTGGAATCCACGCGATTTCACGCAGGACCGCCACCGCACCGTGGACGATCGCCCGTATGGCGGCGGCCCCGGCATGGTGATGATGGCCAAGCCGCTCGAAGCGACCATCAATGCAGCAAAGCAAAGACAAATCGAGCTCGGCCTGCCAAGTCCGCGCGTGGTGTTCATGTCGCCGCAAGGCAAGCCACTGACCCACGAGCGCGCGATGGCGCTCAAGGACGAGCCCGGCCTGGTGATCCTGTGCGGCCGCTATGAAGCGGTAGACCAGCGCCTGCTGGACCGCTGTGTCGATGAGGAAATCTCTCTCGGCGACTTCGTGCTGTCGGGCGGTGAATTACCGGCCATGGCCTTGATGGATGCGGTGGTGCGCCTGATTCCCGGCGTGCTGGGCGACGATGCCTCGGCGGTCGAAGACAGCTTCGTCAACGGCCTGCTCGATTCGCCGCATTACACGCGGCCGGAAGTGTATGAAGATATGCCGGTGCCGCCGGTCCTGATGGGCGGCAACCACGCCGAGATCGTCAAGTGGCGCCGCCAGCGCATGCTGGAAGCGACCGCGTCGAAGCGGCCCGATCTGCTGGACAAGGCGCGCGCCGCCGGCCAGCTGAGCAAGAAAGACGAACAGTTCCTGGCAGGGTTGGAAAATCCTGCAGTGTAAGAATATGTGCCGGCAACATGGCATATGCAACGGCGGACGCGTTGTCCGTCGTTCAACCCCATCCTCTACTGGGCGAAGGTAGTGCCAGCAAGATGGTTTTTGGAGTCATAAAAATGAATCTGATTCAACAACTCGAGCAAGAAGAAATCGCGCGCCTCGGCCGTGAGATCCCTGATTTCGCACCTGGCGACACCGTTATCGTCAACGTCAACGTCGTCGAAGGCAGCCGCAAGCGCGCTCAGGCATACGAAGGCGTCGTGATTTCGCGTCGTAACCGTGGCCTGAACTCGAACTTCATCGTTCGCAAGATCTCGTCCGGTGAAGGCGTCGAGCGTACGTTCCAGCTGTACTCGCCGCTGATCGCTTCGATCGAAGTGAAGCGTCGTGGTGACGTCCGTCGTGCGAAGCTGTACTACCTGCGTGAGCGTTCGGGCAAATCGGCGCGTATCAAAGAAAAACTGCCACAGCGTCGCGTCAAGACCGTCGCTGCTGCTGAGTAATAGCATTCTTGCTCAGAAAAAGGCATCCGCGAGGATGCCTTTTTCTATTCCGGCGGAATATTGCAAAGGATTCAGTTTGCCCAAATTCGTTTTCGACCCGACCCAGTTGCCGGTTACTGGCCTGGCCGGTGAAGCGCCGGTGGCGCCCGAGCGCCTGATCCCGGCCGCGTTGCGCGCACGCTTTGCGCAAACGCTGCCATGGGAAGAGGAAGTGTCGGACGAGGGCCGCGGCATGACGGGCGCCACGCTGCGCCGTGCATCCGTGCTGGTGCCGCTGGTGGCGCGCCCCGAGGGGGTGACCGTGCTGCTGACGCTACGGACCGACCATTTGTCCAGCCATGCCGGCCAGATCAGTTTTCCCGGTGGCCGGGCCGAAGAACTCGATTCGTCGCCGATCGAGACGGCGCTGCGCGAAACCGAGGAAGAGGTCGGCCTGCACCGCCGTCATATCGAGATCATCGGTGTGCTGCCCGATTACACCACCGTCAGCGCCTATCGCGTGACGCCGGTGGTGGCCCTGGTCCAGCCGCCATTCGAACTGCAGCCCGATCCGGGTGAGGTGGCCGAAGCGTTCGAAGTGCCGCTCGGCTTCCTGATGGATGGCCTGAACCACCAGCGCCGGGTATTCGAACTGCCGCAAGGAGCGGGGAGGCGCGCCTTCTACACGATGCCGTATGAGCAATACTTCATCTGGGGCGCCACGGCCGCCATGCTGCGCAACCTCTTTCATTTCCTGCGCGCGTAAAGCCCGAGGACCGGTCCCGATTTGATTCTGGCAGGCTTCTCCGTTATCGTAACGGGGCAGTTGGTTTGCCATAACAAAAAAGGGTTCCTGAATGACATTCTTTTCCATCCTGTGCGCACTGCTCATCGAGCAACTAAAACCGCTGCGCGCCGATAACCAGGTGTATCGCGGCGTCAAGTCGCTCGCCGTGCGTATCGAGACCTGGTTCAACGCCGGTGAGCAAAAGAATGGGCGCATGGGCTGGTTCCTGATGATGACCGCGCTGATGCTGCCGACCTGGCTCGTCTACTGGTTCTTCATGCACTACAACCTGGTGTTCCTGGCCTTTGCGTGGAATGTCCTGATCGTCTACCTGACCCTCGGTTTCCGTCACTACAGCCATTACTTCACCTCGATCCAGTTCGCGCTGAGCTCCGGGGATGAGCCGCGGGCACGCGCCCTCCTGGCCGAATGGACGCGGCTGGACACCGTCGGGATGGACGCCACCGAAATCACCCGCATCGCGGTCGAGAAGGCCTTGATCACGACCCATCGCAACGTGTTCGGCGTGTTCTTCTGGTTCCTGATGCCGCTGGGGCCGGCGGGCGCCGTGATGTACCGCGTGTCCGAATACCTGTCGCGCGCCTGGAACGAACCCGACCACATGCGCAACGAAGCCTTCGGCCAGTTCGCCGCCAGGGCGTTCTACTGGATCGACTGGGTGCCGGTGCGGCTGACGGCGGTGGCCTTTGCCGTGGTCGGCAATTTCGAGGACGCCATCTATGCCTGGCGCAACTTCGCCAACCGCTGGGCCGACGAGGCGCGCGGCATCATCCTCTCGGCCGGCGGCGGGGCGATGGGCGTGCGCCTCGGCACACCGGTCGAAAATGCGCCACAATGGCTGCCGGCGGACGCCGCCACGGTGGACTTGAGCGAAAGCGACGTGGACGTCATGCCGGGCGAGGAGCCGAACGTCCGCGCCCTGCAGAGCACGGTCGGACTGGTGTGGCGCGCCCTGATCTTGTGGATGATCCTGCTGCTCTTGACGTCGAGCGTGGCCTGGCTGCGCTGAGGCGGCCGGCCATGCGGGCAGTGTGGCGCGCATGGCCTCGTCCTCAAGTCTTCTATAAGATATAATACTGCCTGAACCTGGTGTCCTGAATTGAAGATTCGTTCAACGAACGTCCAATTCAGGACCCTGGCAAAGCCGTATTGCACTGAGCTGAATTTGCTCTCACCCACGCAGTATTTCCTGTCTGAGCCCGTAGGACTATGACCGACCAAGCGCCACCCAAGGACGCAGAACTCACTGGCGAGTTTTTTATCTTGGGCATCACGAACAACGGCAAGACGTTCCGGCCCAGCGACTGGGCCGAGCGGCTGTGCGGCGTCATGTCCTGCTATTGCCCCGGCGCCGGCGGTCCCAACGCCCACCTGAAGTTTTCCCCCTACGTCTACCCGACCGTGGTCAACGGCACCAAGGCCGTCGTGGTCAACCGCACCCTGCAAAAGATCGAGCCGCTGGCCTACCACTTCGTCGTCAGTTTCGCCAAGGACAACGATATGCAGGTGGTCGACGCCTGTTTCGTGCCCCTGCCGGGCGAAAAGAAGCCGGGCGGCGCCTGAGCCTTGCCGCAAGCTTGCCGACACTGGCGCTTTGATCGAAATCAAAGCGCCAGTTTTGTTTCCGGCCACTATCCTCAAGCGACAACGAGGAGGGGCATCATGCGCATCGGCGAAATCTGTACCACCGACACCATTTCCTGCACGCGCGACGAGACCGTCCAGGGCGTCGCCATGCTCATGCGGCGCCACCACGTCGGCGACCTGGTCGTGATCGATACCGACGGCGGCGGAAACGTCCCGGTCGGCATCCTGACCGACCGCGACATCGTGCTGGCCGTGATCGCTCCCGGCCTCGATCCGGCCAGCCTGCTGGCCGGCGACATCATGAGCGACGACCTGCTCACCGCCGGCGAGGCCGACGACGTCTACGAAACCATCGAGCACATGCGCCTGCGCGGCATCCGCCGGGTGCCGGTGGTGGACGCCCAGGGCAACCTGAGCGGCATCGTCAGCGCCGACGACCTGCTCGAATTCCTGGCCGAGGAAATGAGCGAGCTGTCGCGCATCGGCTCCTGGCAGCAATCGCACGAGCGCCGCGTACGCCAATAGCTGCCTGTCGGCAAGCCCTGTCAACTGGGAAGGTGCCAGGCCACAGAAAAGGCGTCCCTCTGCTACCATCCTGGGGCAGGCGGGACGGCTGGCGTCCCGCCGAGTAGACGGGATACCATGGATTCGAGATTTCAGCTGCGCGGGATGGCCGCGCATGTAGCAGCGGGCTGCCTGGCCCTGCTCATGTTCGTACCGGCATCCGCCGCCACGCCTGCCACGCTACCCGCCACAGCGCCCGCCGCCAAGCCCGCGTCCGGCGCGCCCCTGCCCAAGGGCGTCACGCTCGGCCCCTCGGTCGAAGGCATCACCGAATACCGCCTGGCCAACGGCCTCAAGGTGCTGCTGTTCCCGGACGCCTCGCGCCCGACCGTGACCGTGAACGTTACCTACCTGGTGGGCTCGCGCCACGAGAACTACGGCGAGACCGGCATGGCCCACCTGCTCGAGCACCTGCTGTTCAAGGGCGCGAAGAACAACCGCGACATCACCAGGCAGTTCTCCGAGCGCGGCATGCAGTTCAACGGCACCACCTCGCTCGACCGCACCAATTACTACGAGGTGTTCCAGGCGTCAAAGGAAAACCTGGACTGGGCCTTGCAGATGGAAGCCGACCGCATGGTCAATTCCTTCGTATCAAGCAAGGATCTCGCGTCCGAGATGACCGTGGTGCGCAACGAGTACGAAGCCGGCGAGAACGAGCCCGGCAACGTGCTGTTCAAGCGCATGCAGAGCGTCGCCTACGACTGGCACAGCTATGGCCGCTCGACCATCGGCAACCGCAGCGACATCGAGAACGTGCGCATCGAGAACCTGCAGAATTTCTATCGCACCTATTACCAGCCCGACAATGCGGTGCTGCTGGTGGCCGGCCAGTTCGACGAGCGCGCCACCCTGGCCAGGATCAACCGCCTGTTCGGTGCGATCCCGAAACCGACGCGCAGCTTGCCGGCGTTCTGGACGGTGGAGCCGACCCAGGACGGCGAGCGCAGCTTCGCCGTGCGGCGCCAGGGCGACATGCAGTTCGTGGCGGTCGGCTACAAGATCCCGTCCGACCTGCATCCCGAGGCCGAGGCACTCGGCTTCGCTTCGGAGATCATGGGCGACGCGCCGAACGGCCGCCTGCACAAGCTGCTGGTCGAGACCGGTAAGGCGAGCCAGGTGTTCAGCTTCGGCCAGACCGGCTACGCGCCGGGCCTGCAATTCTTCGGCGCCGTCGTCAAGCTGGGCGAGCCGATCGAGCCGGTGCGCGAGGCGCTGATCCAGGCGGTCGAGGAACTGGCCGCCAAGCCGCCCACCGCCGAGGAACTGGAACGGGTGCGCCGCGCGTGGCTGAACACGATCGAGCGCAGCCTGAACAATCCGCAGGCGGTGGGCGTGGCCCTGTCCGAACCGATCGCCCTGGGCGACTGGCGCATGTATTTCGTGGGCCGCGAGCGCGTGCAAAAGATGTCGGCCGAACAGGTTGCCGCCAGCGCCGGACGTTATTACCTGCGCACCAACCGCACGGTCGGCACCTTCATCCCCGAAGAAGCGTCGAAGCGCGCCGAACTGCCGCCGACGCCCACGGTGCTCGAAGCGCTGAAGGACTTCAAGCCGGCCGCCTCGAACCTGGTGGCGGAGAATTTCGATCCGAGCCAGCAGAACATCATGAAGCGCACCACCTTGACGACCGCCGGCGGCGTCAAGCTGGCCCTGCTGCCGAAAAAGAACCGCGGCGAGACCGTGACGGTCGACCTGCGCCAGCACTTCGGCGACGAGAAAAGCCTGTTCGGCAAAGGCACGACCCAGGCCCTCACGAACCTGATGCTGATGCGCGGCACCACCCGCTACACGCGCGCCGAACTGGCCGACGCCTTCGACAAGCTCAAGATCGCCGGCGGCCCCGCCCATTTCCAGACCACGCGCGAACACCTGCCCGAGGCGCTCAAGCTGGTGGCCCACGTGCTCAAGGAGCCGGCATTCCCTGAATCCGAATTCGAGCAATTGCGCCAGCAACTGATCGTCGGCATCGAAGCAGGGCGCAACGAGCCGCAAAGCGCGGCCGTGCGCGCCATGGCCCAGCACTTCAACCGCTATCCGCGCGGCGACATCCGTTATTCGCCGAGCCTGGAAGAACAGCTCGAAGAAGCCAGGGCGGCGCGTCTGGAGGACGTCAAGGCCTTCCACGCGGGGTTCTACGGCGCCAATCCGGCCGAGATGGCCATCGTGGGCGACTTCGATCCGAAGGAAATCACGCCGCTGGTCAATACCCTGTTCGGCGCCTGGCGCGCACCGCAGCCGCACGCGCCGGTGCTGGTCGCGCATGCCGACGTGGCCCCGGTGGCGCGCACGCTGGATACCCCGGACAAGGAAAACGGCTTTTACATCGCGCGATTGAACCTGGATCTGAACGTCGACGATGCGGACTATCCCGCCTTGCTGCTCGCCAACTACATCTTCGGCGACGGCGGTCTCAAGTCGCGCCTGATGGACCGCATCCGCCAGCAGGATGGCCTGTCGTATGGCGGCGGCTCGGACGTGTCGCCGGGCACCCTGGACCGCGCGGGCAGCTTCACGATCAATGCGATCGCGGCGCCGCAGAACCTGGCCAGGCTCGATGCGGCGGTGCGCGCCGAGCTGGCGCGCGCGCTCGAGAAGGGCTTCACTGCCGAAGAACTGGCCGGCGCCAAGTCGGGGCTGATGCAGCAGCGCCTGCAGGCGCGTTCGAACGACGGCGCGCTGGCGTCTGGCTGGACCTCGTTCCTGTATCGCGGCAAGACCTTCGAGGCATCGGCCGAGCTCGAACGCAAGATGCAGGCGGTGACGCTGCCCCAGTTGAATGCGGCGTTTCGCAAGGCGATCGATCCGGGTAAACTAGCGGTATTCATGGCGGGCGACCACGCCAAGGCGGGCGGCAAGGCGAAACCGATAGTCACTATGCCGTAAGTACAACAGTTTCCCAACAAAAACTCTTTGGATTGTGACAATACACGAAGCCATGCGTTAAAATGTTTCTTTTCGGAAGCAAAAGTTTCATCCAGGGAGCATCATGAAGGCCATCAACAAGCAGCAGCCGGCGAGCGGTTTATCGTTCACCGGCAAGGTCGTTTTGGTCACCGGGGCCGCCAGTGGAATCGGTCGCGCCATTGCCCTGGCGTTCGGCCGCGCCGGCGCCTGTGTGGTGGTGGCCGACGTCGCGATCGACGGTGGACACGCCACCGCGGCGATGATCGTCGAAAACGGCGGCAAGGCGCTGTTCGTGCAAAGCAACGTCACCCGTGCCGGCGATGTAGAAGCCCTGGTCGACAAGACCATCAATTACTACGGCCGCCTCGACTTCGCGATCAACAATGCCGCGGTAGAGGAAGAACGCCAGCCGCTGGCCGAGGCCGACGACGAGCAGTTCGACCGCATCATGAACGTCAACGTCAAGGGCGTCTGGCTGTGCATGAAATACCAGCTGCGCCAGATGCTCAAGCAGGGACACGGCGCGATCGTCAACATGGCCGGCGTCGCCGGCCTGGTCGGCAGCCCGAACCATGCGATCTATGGCGCCAGCAAGCACGCGGTGGTCGGCCTGACCAAGAGCGCCGCCGCCGAATATGCGCGCGAGGGAATCCGCGTCAACGTGCTGTGCCCGGCTGCGGTCAAGACGCCGATGCTCGCGCGCGCGTTCGAGCGCGATCCGGGCATCGAGAAAAAGCTCAAGGCGGCGCATCCGATGGGGCGCTTCGCCGAGGCGGGCGAGGTGGCGCAGGCCGCCCTGTGGCTGTGCTCGGACATGGCGTCGTACGTCAATGGTCATGAGATGGTGGTCGACGGCGGATTCACCGCGGTCTGATCCGGTGCGCTGGCCCCTGGCCGGTGATGGCGTGTCGGAGGTTTTTACACAGGGCGCCCGTCAGCAATGCTTGAACGCGGTAAGTTGTTGATTGCAATCAAGTATTTAATTTCGGCACGAATTATGCTTGTCTGATGGCCGATGCTGTATGTACGCAGCGTCTAACCCCACCAGTGAGACTAATTTGAAAAAGACTTTCGCCGCCCTGGCCCTTGCCGCTGTCCTGCTTCCCGTCGCGGGCGCCCAGGCCGCCGTGATCAGCTTCAGCAACAGTATCGGAATGACCGAAACGGACTGGTCCGAGGCACTGCGTTTCAGCAAGTTCAACACGAAGCTTGGCGCCCTCAATGCGATCACGTTCGACCTGAACGGCCTGGTCAGCGGCGCCGGTTTCGCCGAAAATCGCGGCAGCAGTGCGGCGAACGTCACCCTGACCCTGAGTTCGACCATGACGCTGACCCGCCCGGACGGCAGCACGCTGGGTGTGGCGAACCCGGTATTCAACCAGGTTTACCGCCTCGCGCGCTACGACCGTGTTGTCGACTACGGCGGCACCTCCGGTATCCACACCGGTACGATCGAGGCGAGCAGTGCCGCATCGTTCCTGAGCAGTAGCGCCAGCGATATCGCCCTGTTCTCGGGTAACGGTTTCATCGAGCTTGGCCTGAGCGCGCTGGGCACCTCGTTCGCGCAAGGGCCTGGCAACGTGATCACCGGATTCGACACGCTCGCTTCCGGCGCGGTGCAGGTCACGTATGACTACACGCCATTTGCCGAAATCCCGGAACCGGCCACCCTGGCGACCATGCTCGCCGGCTTCGGCCTGATGGGCGCCGTGCGCCGCCGCAAGGCAAAGCGGGCCTGAGCCGCAGACGGCGGCGCTGCCTGCCGATCGAACGGCGCAAGGACAGCCTTGCGCCGTTCGATGAAGGATTGTCGACCTCCGTCGAACACCCCACATCGTTCACATCGACGTCGGGCTCGGGCTCGCGTTGAGCTCGGCCACGAAATCATACGTATCGCCACGGAAATAAGAACGGCAGAACTCCACCGCACGCCCGTCGCGCAGGAACCCCAGGCGTTCCACGCACAGGCCGGCGTCGCCCTCGCGCGCATCGAGCAGGCGCGCCTGCTCGGCACCCAGCAGCAGGGCCGACAGGCGCTGCAGCGCGCGCACCGGACGGTTGCCGGCCGCCTCGAGCGCCTCGTACATCGAGTCGCCCACCGCGTCGAGCGAAGGCAGGGCAAAGGCGGCGATGGTCGCGTACTCCAGGCACATCGGCGCATCGTCGGCGTAGCGCAGGCGGTGGAAGCGGTACACCGGCGTGCCCGGAGAAAGCCGCAGGCGCAGCGCTTCCTCGGGCGTGACCAGGCCTTCCGAACGCTTGAGCCAGCTGCTTCTCGGCACCCGTCCACGGGCGCGCATGTCTTCGGAGAACGAACTGAGCTTGGCGAAATTCTTTTCGATGCGCGTGTTGAGAAAATTGCCGGAGCCGGCGCGCCGCACCAGCAGGCCGTCCTCGACCAGGCTGTCGATCGCCTTGCGCACCGTGATGCGCGAGATGCCCAGTTCCAGCGCCAGCTGGCGCTCGGCGGGCAGGGCGCTCGAGGGGCCGTAGATGCCGTGGTCGATCGCCTGGCGCAGCGCGCGCTGCAATTGCTGGTAGAGCGGCAGCTTGCCGGCGCCGGCGGCGAGGCCGGCCTTGGCGGCGTCGTGCATCAGTTGGACGAGGGGATTCATGCGGCTGGCAGGGTGGACGGACAGGCAATGATACCGCAGCACGTCCGCCCGGTCAGTCGCCGGATCACTTCGGGCGTGGATCCTTCAAGGGCTGGCTGACCACGGCGACCCGCCCCGCGCGCACCTCGCGCACGGCGGTGGCCACCGCGCGCGCCACGTTGCGCGTCTCTTCCTGCACCGCGGCGTCGCGGTCGAACGTCTCGTGGCTGTCGGCATACGATTCGTAATAGCCGATGTAGCGGTCGAGCTGGCCGAAGCTGCCCGAGTTGATCAAGCCCATCCACTCGAGCCAGTCCGACAGCGAGCGCCGCGTGCCCTCGATGCCGGCCACGTCGCCGTGCACCAGCAGGCCAAAGGCGCGGCCGGCCAGGTGTTTCGGATAATCCCAGCCGTCACGCTCGATCTGCTTGGCTTCCTCGGCGTGCTTGCCGTGGGTCGAGGTCGGGTCGGGATTGCCGCCGTCGGCGCACACCAGGCGGTCGATCATCAGTTTCAGCACCGCAGGGGTCTGGTACCAGTAGACCGGGGTGATGATGATGACGCCATGGGCCAGCACCCAGCGCTCGTAGATCTCGTTCATCCAGTCGCCCACCTGGCGCTCGGCGTGGTTCGGGTAGCAGCTGCACGGCCAGTGGCACAGCGGCATCGCGGTCGACACGCAGCCCTTGCAGGGGTGGATGTGGCGGTCGTAGTCCGAATTGAGCAGGGAGAGGTCGAGCACGTCGGCCTCGAAACCCTGTTCCATCAAGACCTCTTTCGCCATCTGCGTCATGCGCCAGCTCTTCGAGATTTCGCCGGGACAGGTGCCGTCGTTGCGGGCCGAGGCGTTGATGAGGAGAATGCGGTTGCGCGACGCGGGGTCCTTCTGGCGCTGCTCGGCGCCGATCAGCCGGTCGCGCGCCTCCTTCCATTCGACCGACAGATCGTAGCCGGGATCGAGGAATCCGGGGCCGGCCTTGACCGTGTGCGGGGCCTTGCGGCCTTCGTGGTACGCATCCCAGGCCACGTCCTCGATCGCCGCCAGCTCGCGGTCGAGCGCTTCGTAGCCGGGGTCCTGGAACGCCCTGCGAAAGCGCAGGTGGAATTCGTCGCGTCCCAGCTTGGCGGGCGCCTGGCCCTTGCGTACCGTCGTCATGCCGTCTCCGATGTAAATAAGATAATTATCGGACCGGCAGGCGCGACGTCAATGTTCGGGGCCGCACGTTGGGCGGGCGAAATCCGGGTCATCCGGCGCCGGCGTGAACCGCCCATGAAAAAGGCGCTGTACCCATCAGCTGTTGATGACCCCGAATGCGATGCGCAGCAATTGCTTGACAGATGGTACCCGTCCGCCATCGAGCGCCCAATGCCAGCCCAGGTAGTTGGGTAGCCGGCGCGACGCCACGCCATGGAAGCGCGCCAGCCATTCCTTGAAGCGCCGGTGATAGGCGTTGACATGTTGAACATGGATGGCGCCCTCGGCACCCTTGCGGACCCGTTCGCCGGCACTGACATTGACCGCTTGATGCGCAACGCCATGGGCACGGGCGAAGGCGGCATAGGCGGCGTTGGCGTCCGTCACCAGCAGCGCCTGGCGATCGAGTTTCGGCAGCAGGTGCCTGACCAGCTGCGCCGCTTTCAGGGCGCCGCGTCCGGTAACGGCGTCGATGGTCTGGCCGCTGCGGTCGCGCGCCACCAGGATGCAGTCAAGGTAATGCGAGATCCCGCGCAGGGCGGCCCTGCCGCCGCGCTTGCGCGGCTGGCGATCGAGCTTGCGTGAACCCTTTTGCGATTCGAGCAGGAACATCTCGTCGGCCTCGACGATGCCGCCGAGCCGTGCCGGGCGATCGTCCTTGGCCCGCTCAAGAAAGCGATGACGCCAGCGAAAGGCCGTGTTGCGGTGCACGCCAACACGCTTGGCCGCAGAGCGAACCGAGCGGGAGTCGAGCACCGCTTCCAGATAGTCGACCCACTTTCCCTTGAGCCTGAGCCGCGCCAGCGGCGTGCCAGTGAGGTCGTTGAAGGTGCGGCCGCACGCGCAGCAGCGGTAGCGTTGCAGGCCGTTGGCCTGGCCATGCCGGTGGCAGCGCTCGCAGGCGCAGTCTGGACAGCGCCGCCCGGTTGACCGGATCGCGCCGATGAGGGCGGTCACCCGGTCCAGCCCGGCTGCGGGATGCAGGGCAGCGAGCACCTTCTGACGCTGCGGCTGGTTCAGCTTTGGCAGCTGGGCGAACAGCTGCGCAAACTGCGGCGCTTTCATCGTACGCTCCCGATCGATGACGACCGGGATTGGACCGCGGGTCAGCTCAGCAGTTCAGTGCTCATCCACAGCTAGCGAGTACAGCGCCATGAAAAAAGCGGGCCGGGCATCGAGCCCGGCCCGCCTTCGCGGGGTCGTCGCGCAGCGCGGCGATTACGACTGTTTCAGGTGAACGATCCAGTACTTCGCCAGGTCGCCCGCGCCGCCGCCGCCCTTGACGGTTTCGAAGGTCTGGATGGCTTCGGCTTTCTTGCCGGCCAGCGCCTGCGCCATGCCCAGGCGCAGCTTGGCTTCTTCGGGGTTCTTCAGGCCGCCCTTAGCGATGCCTTGCTGGATGAAGCCGACACCCTTGTCGCCCTGGTCCATGGTGGCGTAGGCCCAGCCCAGGTTGACGAGGCCAGCGCCGGTCTTGGCCTTGGTGGCCGAGGCTTCGCCGGCGGCGATGTTCTTGGCATCGTCGGCCGCGCCCTTGGTCGCCTTGTCGCGCAGGGCGGCGTGGGCCTTGGCGTTCGAACCCTGGCCCAGCACGCCGGCGGCGTAGCCGGCATCCATGGCTTTCTTGGCTTCGGTCGGGAAGCCGTCGCGCAGCGACAGTTCGGCCAGGTCGACGTATTCTTCCGGCGCCATCTTCTTGACGGTGGCCGCTTCCAGGCGGTACACGTTGATCATGTTGGTCTGCGCATCGAAGCCGGGCTTGCGCGCCACGCCGCGGTTCAGGACGTCGGTCCAGAAGTCGTCGTTCGGGTAGTGGGCGACCAGTTTTTCGAGCGCGGTCAGGTAGCCGGCGTCATCCTTGACCTTGTTGGCCGACGAGGCCAGCAGGCGCAGGTCTTCCTCGCTCGGCTTCTGGCCGGCTTTTTCGGTCGCTTCGATCGCCGGCAGCAGGGCCGCCTTGGCGCTGGCGAAGTCGCCGCCCAGGTAGTGGGCGCGGATCAGGGAAGGCGTGACTTTTTCAGGGGTTGCGCTTTCTTTCTGGTAGCGCTTGAACCACTCGATCGCCTTCGGATAGTCCTTGGCGTTGTAGTGCATATTGCCCAGGGCCAGGATGAAATCGGCCTGTTCCTGGCCTTGCAGGCGGCCGGAATTGATCACGGCTTCCAGTGCCGGCATGGCGATCGCGTTGTTGTTGGTCGCCGAGCCCAGCGACAGCTTCATGCGGTTGACGACGTAGTCTTCGTACGGGGTGCGGTTCGGGAAGGCTTCGGCCTGCTGTACGCGGCTCTGCACTTCGGCGTAATTCTTGGCGTCCATCAGCGGCTTGATCGCGGCCGGGTCGAGCAGCTTGAACAGCTCTGGGCGGACGGTGTCCTTCGGCGCTTCGGCGGCGGGCTTCTCTTGCGCATGGACGGCGGTGGTGAGGGCCGGGGCCGAGAGGCCGACGGCGGCCAGCATCAGGCAGAGGCGGGCAAGACGGAGTTGGGACATTGGGTATCCTTCTATCTAGACAAAATTTCGACGAAACGCGCTTGCGCGACATTTTTTCCGCAATATAGCAAAAATGCCAATCTTGGACAAACGTGCATTGTCCCATATATCGGCAATTTTCTGGCCTGCCAATTGTGCCGCAGAGCTCGCCCGTACGCCCAGCGTCGTTACATCGCGTTACCTCGCCGCGGTCACCTTCGTGTCATTGCCGTTCGAACCCTGGCACCGGGCACGTGCCCGGCGCATCGATCTCGCCGGCCAGCCAGGCCACCGCCGCCTCCAGGGCGGGCGCGGCGAAACCATAGCTCATCAGGGCCGGGGCCGGGAAGTCCAGCGCCTGGTAGGGATTCCACAGGGCCAGGTGCAGGTCGGGACGCCAACCGGCGCGCGCGTTCGGGCCATAGCGGCGGCGCGAAGTCGAGGCCAGGATCGTGAAGCGCCCGTCCTGCGGTAGAACCGACCAGTCGAAGCTTTCGCTGTCGGCGAAGGTGACGAGGTCAACGTCATACAGGATGCCCAGCGCTTGGGCGATGCGCTCCGCCGGCACCCCGGCTTCCGCGATGCCGTCGCTGACCACGTCGGCGCGTGCGACCAGGCGCACGCGGCTGCCGCGCGCGGGCCGTTGCGGCTGGCCGAGCGCGGTCAGGCCGGCGCGCCAGGCGCGCGCCATCAGCGCGCGGTCATCCTGTTCGCGGGCGTAGGCGACGGCGCGCGCGGGATGCGCGTCGGCCAGCTTTCCGAGGCGCGCCAGTTTCGCCTCGACGTCCGGCAGCGGCAGCACGCCGTCGCGGATCGCCCCGGCGATCGCGTGCACGGTCTCGATTTGCGTGTCGCGGGTGCCGATCGCCATCACCATGTCGGCGCCCGCCGCCAGCGCGTTGACGGCGGCCTGGCCGGCGCCGTAGCGGTGCGCGATCGCATGCATGTCCATGCCGTCGGTGATGATCACGCCGTCGTAGCCGAATTCCTCGCGCAGCACGCCGGTGAGGATGGCGCGCGACATCGTGGCCGGATTGACCGGGTCCAGGGCGGGATAGACGATGTGCGCCGTCATCACCGCCGGCGCCGGCGTTGCCGCCCTGGCGGCGATACGGAACGGCGCGAACTCGAAGCGTTCCAGCTCCTCGCGCGGCTTGTCCACGCGCGGCAGGTCGCGGTGCGAATCGACGTGGGTGTCGCCGTGGCCGGGGAAGTGCTTGACGCAGCAGGCCACGCCTTCGCTCTCGCTGCCTTCCATCCAGGCCAGGGCAAGGCGAGTTGCAAGCAATGGATCGGCGCCGAACGAGCGCTCGGCGATGACGGGGTTGTGCGGGTTGTTGTTCAGGTCCAGTACCGGCGCGAAGTTCCAGTTGAAGCCCAGCGCGCGTACCGCGCGCGCCACCGCGGCGCCGACCTCGCGCGCCAGCTGCGGATCGTTCGCGGCGCCCAGGGCCATGGCGCTCGGCGGCGCCGGCACCCAGGTCGAGCGCACCACGGCGCCGCCTTCCTGGTCGAGCGCGACCAGGGCCCGTGGGCCGATGGCGCCCGCCAGGGCGCCGGTGAAGCGGGTCAGCTGGTCGGCGTCCACCATGTTCTGGCGGAACAGGCACACGCCTCCGATCTTGTGCGTGCGCAGGAAGGCGTCGGTGTCGGCATCGAGTTCGGTGCCGAACAGGCGCACCATCATCAATTGGCCGGCGAGGTCGAGGTAATCGCTCATGGTACTGGTCATGGATCTTGTGGTCAGTTGGTCCTGGTGACCTTGCTCAGGTGGCGCGGCTGGTCCGGGTTCATGCCGCGCGCGGCCGACAGCTTGGCCGCCATCGTATAAAAGGCTTGCACCGCGGTGATCGGGTCGAGGTCGGGGATGGCCGCGGTGGGAAGCAGCAGGTCGCGGCTGGCGACGTCGGCCGGCGCGGCCAGCAGCACGCGCGCGCCCCGCGCGCGCATCTCGTCGGCCAGGGCCACCAGGCCGGCCTGGGTCGGGCCGCGCGTGGCGTAGACCAGCAGCGGATAGCCTTCCTCGATCAGGGCCATCGGGCCGTGCTTGATCTCGGCGCCCGAGAACGCCTCGGCCTGCAGCGCCGAGGTTTCCTTGAACTTGAGCGAGGATTCGAGCGCCAGCGGGAAGCTGATGCCGCGGCCTACCACCATGATGTTGCGGGCCGGCGCCAGCACCTCGATCGCGGCCGACCAGTCCACCTCGGCGGCGGCGCGCAGCGCGTCGGGCAGGGCGTTGACGCCGTCCTTGAGCTCCTTGCTGTCCTGCCAGTTGGCGACCAGGCGCGCGCCGGCCACCAGGCTGGCGATGAAGCTCTTGGTCGCGGCCACGCTTTTCTCGGGGCCGGCATGCAGCGGCATGGTCCATTCGGCGGCGTCGCCGAGCGGCGACGCGGGGTCGTTGACCAGGGCCACGGTGGTGGCGCCGCCAGCGCGAAAATAACGGATCGGCTCGACCACGTCGGGGCTCTGGCCCGACTGCGAGATCGCCACCGCCAGCGTGTCGCGTGCGACGATCGGCGACTTGTACAGGGTGATGAGCGACATCGGCAGCGACGTCACCAGGCGGCCCATGCGCGCCATGATCAGGTAGGCCAGGTAGTTCGACGCGTGGTCCGAGCTGCCGCGCGCCACGGTCACCGCGCTGTGCAGCGGCGCCGCGCGCAGCGTCGCCCCCAGCTCCGCGTAGCGCTCCACGTCCTGGGTCAGCTGGTGGGCGATGCAATCGGCGGCCGACAAGGCCTCCTGCAGCATGAGCGACGGGGCGGGCTGGGTGACTGCGGAAGCGGTAGCGGTGCTCACAGGACTTCTCCTTCGATATGGACGGCTTTGATGTTCAGGTCGCGGTCGAGGACCACGAAGTCGGCATGGCAGCCCGGCGCCAGGCGGCCGCGCTGGGTTTCGCCGAGGTAGTCGGCGGCGTTGGTGGACACGCGCAGGCTGGCCTCGGCGAGGGGCAGGCCGATGCTCACCAGGTTGCGCAGCGCCTGGTCCATGGTGAGCGTGCTGCCGGCCAGGGTGCCGTCGCCCAGGCGCACGCCGCCCATGCATTTATGGACCACCTGGCGGCCCAGCATGTATTCGCCATCGGGCATGCCGGCGGCGGCGGTCGAATCGGTCACGCAGAACAGCTTGGGAATGCAGCGCAGCGCGGTCCTGATCGCGCCCGGATGCACGTGCAGCAGGTCGGGGATGATCTCGGCGTATTCGGCATGCGCCAGCGCCGCGCCGACCATGCCGGGATCGCGGTGGTGCAGGCCAGGCATGGCGTTGAACAGGTGGGTAAAGCCCGCCGCGCCGTGTTCGAGCGCGGCCACGCCGACCTCGTAGTTGCCGTTGGTGTGGCCGACCTGGACCCGGATGCCGGCCTCGGTCAGCAGGCGCACCAGCTCCATGTGGCCGTCGATCTCGGGCGCCACCGTGATGAGCTTCATCGGCGCCTGGGCGTCGAAGCGTTTCACTTCAGCGAGGCTGGCTTCGCGCGCGAACGGCGGCTGGGCGCCCAGCTTGCCCGCATTGATGTACGGGCCTTCCAGGTGCACGCCCAGGATGCGCGCTTCTCCCTTGCCGCGCGCGGCGCAGGCGCGGCCGATGGCGGCGAGGGCGCGGTCGATGTCCTCGACCGGCGCGGTCATGGTGGTGGCCAGCAGGCTGGTGGTGCCGTGCCTGGCGTGCAGGGCGGCGATCACGTGCGGGGCGTCGCCGCCTTCCATCATGTCGCGTCCGGCGCCGCCGTGCACGTGCACGTCGATGAAGCCGGGCAAAATGTAGTCGTCGCCGTTGGCGTTCGGGTCGCCCGGGCTGCCGTCGATGGCGTCGATGCGCTCGCCGTAGCGCAGCGTGCCGCGTACCCAGCCGTCGGGCGTGAGGATGTTGCCGTTGATTGAGCCAGTCATGCCGGGGTGTCCTTCAGGTGCAGTTCGATCATGCGCAGCGCGCCCAGGGCCGAATCGCCATGGGGCGCCCTGCAGCGCGCCAGCGTCGCGGCCGGCAGGTACGGGCGCAGGACGTCGCCCAGGCCGCCGCACAGCGCCAGCGGCAGGGTGCCGGACGGGTCGAGCGCCTGCGCCATCGTGGCCACTTCGCGGCCGGCCTGCTCGAGGATCGCGCCGGCGACCGGGTCGTGCTCGCCATGCTCCACCACGAAGCGCGCCAGGCTCGCGTAATCGGTCTGGCTGGCCTTGCCGAGCCAGACCTGGATCGCGTCGCGCCCGCCGCCGCAGGCTTTGATGATGTCGCGCGCCAGCGCGCCGCCCTCGGCCCGGCCGTCGAGCACCTGCTGGACGTGGGCAATCGCGCGCAGGCCCATCCAGCCGCCGCTGGCCTCGTCACCAGACGGAAAGCCCCAGCCGCCGACCTCGACCCGCGTGCCGTCCGCCCGCAGGGTTTCGCCCACGCTGCCGGTGCCGATCGCGACGATGGCGCCCGGGCGGCCTCCATGGGCGCCTATCAGGGTCGTGAAGCCGTCGGTGTCGAGCCTGAGTGCGGCGTAGCCCGGATTGGCGGCGCGGAAAGCGGCCGCCCATTTCTTGTTGTGCACGCCCGCCAGGCCCAGGCCGATGGCGCATGACTGGCGGGGAATCGCGTCGATGCCGAGCGCGGCAAAGGCCCTGGCGGTGGCGTCCTCGACCGCGCGCCAGGCATTGTCGATGCCGTGGACCAGGCCGGAAGCGCCGCTGCGGCCGGTCGCCAGCTCGGCGCCGTCGCGCCCGGCCAGGCGTACGCGGGTATTGGTGCCGCCGCCGTCGACGCCGATGAGATAGTCGATCATGGTAGGTGGGAGAAATAGGGTCAGGGCACTATATGCAGGCCCTATCTGGATGTCAACAGGTATTTAACTGGTATGCGTCGATGCGGACCACTATCGCGCGATAGTCTGCGCTTATAATCCCGGCCTCAACAGGGACGGTTGGCGGGATTGGTATCTCAACTGGTATTGCTTTCGGCGATGCGGCCGGCCTCGATCGGTGCGAGGCGCGCGCCGCGTCAAGCTCACTCGGCCGTGGTCGTGCTGCCGCTGCGCTGCACCACCAGCAACCGGGCCGGCGCGTCCTTCGCGGCAGCGTCCCTGTCGCCGTGGTGGTTTGCGTCGCGCAGCACATGGACCCTGGCGGCGCCGGGCCCGTGGACGGCGATGTCGGCGCGCCCGGCCGTCAGACGGGTGCCGTCCAGCGCGCCCGAGCCGTTCAGTCGCACCCGCACCAGGTCGACCCGTCCGCCGATGTCGGCGCCGCCCGGGCCGCTCGACGTCAGCACCAGGCGCTTGCCGTCGATCTCGGCCTTCAGGCCGCCCGAGTCGCGCAGCTCGGCTTCCAGCACGTCGGATACCCGGGCCAGTGCGACGTCGCCGGGGCCGCGGCTCTTGATGGCGGCCTTGCCCGCCGCCAGCGCGCTGCCGTCGAGGTCGCCCGAGCCCGTCAGTTCGGCCTTCAGATCGGCCACTGTGCCGCCGAGGGTGACGTCGCCCGGACCGTCCAGGCGCAGGGCGGCGGCTTGCGCGCGCAAGCCGCGCGCCGTGAAATCGCCGGAACCGCTCACCGCGGCGTCGAGGTGGGTAATGGCGCCGCCGACGCAGGCGTCGCCCGGCCCACGCTGCTGGATGCTGACGCGGCCGGCGGCCAGGTCGCAGGCGTCGAAGTCGCCCGAGCCGGTGAGCTCGGCGCGCACCTCGAGACTGCTGCCGCGCAGCCGCAATCCGCCGGGGCCGGTCACGCGCGCATCCAGGCGCGCCAGGCGCAGGCCGTCGGCGTCCAGGTCGCCCGAGCCCGTCAGGCTGGCCTGCAAGTCGTGGTCGACGTTGGCGAGCCAGACGTCGCCGGGACCGCTCATGGCCAGTTCCACCTTGCCGGCGCGCAGGCGCTGCAGGTCGGTGTCGCCGCTGCCGCTCACCCGCAGTGCGAGCTCGCGCACCGCGCCCGAGACCTGCAGGTCGCCAGGGCCGTCGACCTGCAGCGCGACGCGCTCGCCGTTGACCTGGGCCAGCGTGACGTCGCCGCTGCCCGACATGGCAAGCCGCTCGAGCTGCGGCGTGCCGATGTCGATCGTGACGGCCTGGCGCCGCTGGCTGAAGCCGAACTGGAACGAGCGGCGTTCCAGCGGGCGCACGACCAGGGTGTCGCCGCGCACGAAGACCTCGACCCCGTCGAGCTGCTCCCGCTCGCCCGACAGGCGCAGGCCGGAGCGACCCTGGGCGTCGATCGTGACGTCGTAGGGGCCGGACAGTTCGATGGCGCTGAAGGCGCCGACGCTGCGCTGCTCGGTGATGCGCCTGTCGGGCGTGCCGGCCTGGCTGTCGCCGATCGCGAGGAGGGTGGCGCCGGCGGCGAAGGCGGTCAGGGCGGTTTTCAGGACGATGTGCATGGTGTTCCTGGTTCGGAGTCGACGGGAGACTGAACGATATGCCGGGCCCGTGCGCGCTGCACGATGAATCCGACGAAGCGGTGGTTTGGGGCGACCGGCTGCGCCCGTACGCGACGAACCGCGCGGCGTTTGCGCCAATCCCCGGTCCCATGTCCGGCATGGAATGTCATAATGTCGAGATCGTCGAAGGAGAAGCTTGTCGTGAAACGTGACCCTGGCCCGCCTTCAGCGCGGGCAGCAAGATCGTCGGGCGCCGTCCGGCCGCTGCTGCGCGCCTTGCCGCTGCTGGCCGGGCTCGCTTGCTCCGGCGCCATGGCGGCGCCGTCGACCTTCGGTCCCGTGATCGGCAGCGCGCTGCTGTGCCGTAGCCAGCTGGACAATGCCTATTTCCACGCCTACCTGACCCAGGCCTTCGGCCCGGCCTACAAGCGCGAGGGCGGCGCCTGGTGGTTCCGAACCGAGGCGTCGCTGTGGGGCGCCCAGGTGAGCGAGGTGATGGTCAGCGACGACACCAGCAACCTGGTGTTCGTGGCCGCCGTCCTCGACAGCACGCCCGAGGAGCTCGAGAAATCGGTGCGCGCCGCCGTCGGCGTCGCCTTCAAGCCGGTGGACGCCTCGCGCCACCCTTTGCGCAAGTCCAACCCGGGCAGCACGATCGCCTACGCCAATGACAAAAGCAAAATATACTGCGCGAAGTTCAAGCCGCAGCCTCCGGGCCGCTAGCCGCGCACGCCACATCGTCCGTTCCAACGCATGTACAACCATTATTTCCAGCTGAAGCACGCCCCGTTCTCGATCGCGCCCGATCCGCGCTACCTGTTCATGAGCGAACGGCACCGCGAGGCGCTGGCCCACCTGCTGTACGGCGTCGGCAGCGGCGGCGGCTTCGTCCTGCTGACCGGCGAGATCGGCGCCGGCAAGACCACCGTGTGCCGCTGCTTCATCGAGCAGATTCCCGAGGATTGCCGGCTGGCCTATATCTTCAATCCGCGCCTGAACGCCGAAGAGCTGTTGCAGACGATTTGCGACGAGCTGCGCATCGCGCTGCCGTCCGGGGTGAGCGGCGTCAAATCGTACGTCGATGCGATCAACCGCTACCTGCTCGAATCGCATGCCCAGGGGCTGAACAATGTGCTCGTGATCGACGAGGCCCAGAACCTGTCGAGCGAGGTGCTCGAACAGTTGCGCCTGTTGACCAATCTCGAGACCAGCGAGCGCAAGCTGCTGCAGATCATCCTGATCGGCCAGCCCGAGCTGCGCACCATGCTGGCGCGGCCGGAGCTGGAGCAGCTGGCGCAGCGCGTGATCGCGCGCTATCACCTGGGGCCGCTGTCCGAGCAGGAAACCGGGGCCTATATCGCGCACCGGCTGGCGGTGTCGGGGGCGGTCGGGATGCCGTTCCCGCCGGGCCTGACGCCGCAGGTACACCGCCTGACGCATGGCGTGCCGCGCCGGATCAACCTGCTGTGCGACCGCGCGCTGCTCGGCGCCTATGTCGAGAACAGCCCGCAAGTCACGCGCGCCATCCTGCTCAGGTCGGCCGAGGAAGTGTTTGCCGGCGAGCCGGCCCCACGCAAGCCGCTGCGCTGGCCGCTGCTGGCGGGCGGGGCGCTGGCCGGCGTGGCGATCAGCGCCGCGGCCTGGCAGATGCTGCCGCACCAGGCGCAGCCGGCCGCCGCGCAAGCGGGGGCGGCGGCCGTGCAGCAGGTGGCGGCCAGGCCGGCGCCGCCGTCGATGGAGGGGGCGCCCGTGGCCGGCGCCGATTTCGCGGTCGGCAAGAACGAGACCGATGCGCTGCGCGCGCTGGCGGCCCTGTGGGGGCCGTCGTTCGCCGGCATTGCCGGCGCCAGCCCGAAGGCGATCTGCGAGGCGGCGCAGCGCGCCAACCTGCGCTGTCACCAGGGCCGCGGCGGCCTGTACGAACTGCGCCTGCTGGACCGCCCGGCCGTGGTCACCCTGCACGATGGTCCGCGCACCGGGTATGCGGTGCTGGTCGGGATGGACGAAGACAGCGTGCTGCTCGCCGCGGATGGGCGCCGCGCGCGGGTCGCCATTCCCGCCTTCGTCTCGCGCTTCGGCGGCGAGTTCACGACGTTCTGGCGCATGCCGGGCGCGTTTCGCGACGTCGTGGGACAGGGCGACCGTGGCCCCGACGTCGACTGGATCGCCCAGCGCCTGGCGGGCCTGAACAAGACCACCGCGCCGCCGCTCGACCAGCCGCTGGCGGCGCGCACCCAGGAATGGCTGCGCGCCTTCCAGGCGGCCCAGGACCTGAAGGCGGACGGCGTGGCCGGGCCGCGCACCTATATGCGTCTGAACCAGCTGTCGGGCGTGGCCGAGCCGCGCCTGGTGGCCGGTCCGGCGACGGGAAACTGATATGTCGTACATCCTCGAAGCACTCAAGAAGGCCCAGGCCGAACGCCAGCTGGGCAATGCCCCGACCATCCATGCGCCGCCGCCGATGTATGCGGCGCCGGATCGCGCCCAGGGCGGGAACCGGCGCCATCTCGTGATCGGCCTCGGCCTGGGCGTGCTGGTGGCGGCCGCCGCGTTGCTGTGGGTACGCCACGGGGGCGAGCAGCCGGTGCGGCTGGCGGCGGCGCCGGTGGCCGTGCCGGCGCCGGTGTCTGCGCCCGCACCTGCATCCGCTCCTGATCCTGCTCCTGCGCCGACCGCCGCTCCAGCGCCGGCGCCGCGCGCAGCCGCGCCGGTGGCCGCGAAGCCGGCGCAGACAAGGGGCGTGGCCGAAGCGCCGGCTTCTTCAACGCGGGCCGCGCCGGCGCGCAAGGCGTCAGAACCGGCGCCGGAGCCGGCGTCGACACCGGCGCCAACACCGGCGCCCGTGGCGGCGGCCGTGCCGGCCGGCGACGACAACCTGCGTACCCTGCAGCAATTGCCCGAGGCGGTCAGGCGCGAGATCCCGCAACTGAGCTTCGGCGGCTACATCTATTCGCCGACACCGGGCGAGAGCTTGTTGCTGGTCGATAAGATGCTGCGCCGCGAAGGCGAGGAAGTGGCGCCCGGACTGGTGCTCGAGCGCCTGATGCCGAAGGCGGCGGTGATGAACTACAGGGGGACCCGCTACCGTGTCGCGTACTGAAGCGCCGCCAACGGCGCAACGGCAGGGGGCCGGCCCGGTCCTGGGCGTGGTGGGCTGGTCGGGCAGCGGCAAGACCACCTTGCTGGAAGGGCTGGTCGCGCGCCTGGCGCAGGACGGCTTGCGGGTCAACATCGTCAAGCACAGCCACCACGACATCGAACTCGAACCGCCGCGCAAGGACAGCGCGCGCCTGCGCCTGGCCGGGGCGGCCGAGGTGATGATCGCGTCGCCTTACCGCATTGCCATCATGCGCGAACTGCGCGCCGAGCCGGAGCCGGGGCTGGACGAGTTGCTGGCGCGGCTGTCGCCGGCCGACCTGACCCTGGTCGAAGGCTATAAATGGACATCCCTGCCCAAGCTGGAGGTGCACCGCCCGGGTCTGGGCAAGCCGCCGCTGTTCCAGGACGATGTCACGATCCTGGGCGTGATCTCGGACGCGGCGCGGCCCGTCGATGCGCACGCCGGACTCGCCTGGCTCGACTTGAACGACCTGGGGCAGGTGGTGGAATGGGTTTGCGGATGGTTAAAGTCGCAGCCTCAAGTTCGGGGCGAAGCGGCCGTTAAAGACTGACGTGTCTTTTTCTGGAGAGGTGTATGGACGTCACGAACATTGCAAAGCTTGCAACCAGCATGGCCGAAACCGGTATCCGTCAGGAAGTCGGCGTTTCCATGCTCAAGAAATCCATGGACATCCAGGCGGCATCGGCCGCCCAGCTGCTCGACGCGCTGCCACAGCCGCAAAACCTGCCACCACACCTGGGCAATACGATCAATACCAAAGCTTGAACACAAAGGCGTGAATCCAGCGCCTGAGCGATCGGCGCTGATCGATGCAGAAGGCACGAACTTGAGCGCAAAAGCCAGGTCGAAGATCACATGGGATTGTGTCTTGCCTTTTGAAACCCGGCTTGCATGCCGGGTTTTTGCTGTCGTCGTTTAGTGGAATGCGCGCAGGATGCGCTCCTCGCCCGACCGGTCCTGGTAGCGGTCATTGGCGGCGCGGGTAGCGGCCATCATGCGCTCGAGTTGGGCATCCTCGAAGCGTGACAGTTCTTCATTCGCCGCTTCGAGGGCGAGCGACAGCTTGGCGCGCGCATTCTGGTACAGGGCGCTGGAATAATGATCGGTATTCTTGAGCAGTTCTTCCGCGTTTTCGATCACGAGGCGCAGGTCGCCAATCAATTGCTCCTGCGTTTGTGCAGTGTGTTCAGAGTTTTCCATCGCCTTCACCTCTAAGCCGTATGAGTGACGTCTTAAAATATAAACAAGGAAGCTCCGCTCTGTTTGTTAGTGCGCAAACATAAGACAGCCGTTCTGGTGCCCTATTTCTTCGCACTATAAGCCCGGCGCGCGGGCGTCAACAGCTTACTGCACGGTAATACGCAGGTCACCGACCGAGACGGTCTGGCCACTGCGGATTTTCGCCGTTTTGCGGAGTTCCTGCCGACCATCGACCGACACCACACCGCTGGCGACCATGTTCTTGCCGGCGCCGCCGCTATCGACCAGGCCCACCAGCTTCAGCAGCTGGTTGACCTCGACGAATTCTGATGTCAAATCGAAAACTATTTTTTGCATTCTATCCTCGGGTTGGTGAAGGCGGCGTACGATTGATGAGGTCGCCTAATGTGGACGTGGAACGCCGTCGTTCGATCGACACCGCAGCGTCGTCCGGCTTACACCGGATCCGGATGCGTCATGTCGATCGGCACGATCCACTGGTCGAACTGCCGTTCGTCGACGAAACCGCTCTGCAGGGCGGCCTGGCGCAAGGTCAGGCCGTCCGTCGATGCCTTCTTGGCGATCTGCGCGGCGCGATCATACCCGATGTGCGGCGCCAGCGCAGTCACCAGCATCAGCGATTTTTCCATCAGCTCGCCGATGCGGGCGCGGTTCGGCTCGATGCCCCGGGCGCAATGCTCGTCGAACGAACGCATGCCGTCGGCCAGCAGGCGTGCGCTCTGCAAGAAGTTATGCACGATCATGGGCTTGAACACATTGAGCTCGAAATTGCCCTGCGAGCCGCCGACCGTGATGGCGACGTCGTTGCCGAATACCTGGCAGCACAGCATGGTGAGCGCTTCGCACTGGGTCGGATTGACCTTGCCGGGCATGATCGAGCTGCCCGGTTCGTTCTCGGGAATGGTGATCTCCCCCAGGCCGGAGCGGGGGCCGGACGCCATCCAGCGCACGTCGTTGGCGATCTTCATGAGGGCCGTGGCCAGGGTCTTGAAAGCGCCGTGGGCGCCGACCATGGCGTCGTGGGCGGCCAGGGCCATGAACTTGTTCGGCGCGGTCTTGAACGACAGGCCGGTGCGCGAGCCGAGCTCGGCCGCAATACGCGGGGCGAATTCGGGGTGGGCGTTCAGGCCGGTGCCCACCGCGGTGCCGCCGGCGGCCAGCAGCAAGAGGCCCGGCAGGGTGGACTTCAGCAATTGCTCGGCATAGTCGAGCTGGGCCACGTAGCCGGAGAATTCCTGGCCCAGGGTCAGCGGCGTTGCGTCCTGCAGGTGGGTGCGGCCGATCTTGACGATCGGCTCGAAATCGCGCGATTTGCGCAGCAGGGTGCCGCGCAGCTGGGCCAGCGCCGGCAGCACATTCTTGGCCAGGGCCCAGGCGGCGGCCACGTGCATGGCGGTCGGGAAGATGTCGTTCGACGATTGGCCCATGTTGACGTCGTCGTTCGGGTGCAGCAGTCGCCCTTCGCCGCGCGCGCCGCCCAGCAGCTCCGAGCCGCGGTTGGCCAGCACTTCGTTCATGTTCATATTGCTTTGCGTGCCCGAGCCGGTCTGCCAGACGGCGAGCGGGAATTCGTCAGGATGGCGGCCCTCGAGCACTTCGTCGGCCGCCCGCATGATGGCGTCGGCCTTGTCGCTGGAGAGCTTGCCGAGCGAACGGTTGACCGCCGCCGCCGCACGCTTGACCTGGGCCAGCGCCGCGACCAGCTCGGGCGCCATGCGCTCGGTGGAGATGTGGAAATGGTGGAGCGAGCGCTGGGTCTGCGCGCCCCATAGACGATCGGCAGGCACGTCGATCGGGCCAAAGCTGTCCTTCTCAATCCTGTTTTCCATAAACATTCCTGTTTTACAAGGGGCTGGGATTAAAGAGTTTATCGCAATGTCCGTTAATTACGCTTGGGCTTCTCTTTCGGTATTCCTTATGGCTAGCCGCCTCCCCTTGACCATCACTTGCACGCTGCTGTCCGGCCTCGCCGGCGCAGCCGAACTGGGCGAAGCGCAGGTCGCTTCGTACATCGGCCAGCCGCTCGTGGCGGACATTGAACTGACCATGCTCGCCGCCCCGTCGACCCCGGTCCAGGTGCGCCTGGCCCACCCGAACGTCTACCGCGGCGCCAATATCGGCATGCCGCACATGCTGTCGACACTGAATATGACTGTGACGCAGCGCGAGGGCCGCCAGTTCCTGCGCGTCACGTCGCTGGCCCCGGTCGAGTCAAGCCGCCTGCACCTGTACCTGGAACTGGCCGATGGCGGCCAGCGCGACGTGCGCCTGGTGACCTTGTCGATGGCGCCGGATCCGAATCCCCCGCCGCCGGCGCCGGCCAGGATCGCGACGCCGGTCGTGGCCGCCACGCCGCCGCCGGCCGCGGTCGCGCCGGTCGTGGCCAAGTCGCGTCCGGCGCCGCCCCCCGTGCCGGTCGTCGCGAAGATCGCGCCGGCGCCGAAGCCGGAACCCGCATCCGGGGCCGAGCCCAGGCCGGAACCGCCACGGGAAGCGCGGCCGGCGCCGGCCGCGAAGCCGACCCCGCCGCCCAGGGCGCTGCCCCTGGCGCTGGCCGCACCGCCTGCGCCGGCCGCCTGCGCCCCCGGCATCGACCGTTCGACCGTGTGCGCCGCGCTGGATGTCAAGAATGCGCAATTGCGCGAACAGATCGGCCAGCTGGAAGACAAGGTGAAGGTATTGCAGGTGGCGCTCGGCGCCAGTCCGGCGGCGGTGGGCAAGCCGCAGCTTGCCAACCCGAACACGCCGCATCCGGCGCGGCGGCGTCCGGCGCCCGAACCGGAGGCGTCGACGCCCTGGGGCTGGATCGCCGGCGCCGTTGGCGCCATGCTGGTGCTGGCCGGCGCTGCGCTCCTGATGCTGGTGCGGCGGCGTCGCCAGCGGGCAGGGCAGCTTCAGCCCATGCGCGGCGTACCCTGGATCACGCGCCTGCGCGAGCGTATCGCGCGCAAGAAAACAAGCCCGGAACCGGTCGAGCCGAATCTGGACGAGACCGGGAAGCAGATGTCGACACCAGGGTGACGGTGCGTAATGCAGGACGTGTGATCGATGAGGCCAACAAAAAAGGCACCCGCAGGTGCCTTCGTTCAGGATTCGCCGGGAATCAATGCACCGGGAATCAATGCGCCTGCAGCGCGCGGTCCAGCCGGCCATCGGATGGCTCGGTCACGTCGCGGATCGCGCGGTCATTGGCCATCAGCTGCTTGAGCAGGTCGATCTTGCGCAGGCGCTGGGCGCCTGCCAGGGCAGGCATGCCGGCGGCGGCGCTGCGGGCTTCGACCTTGGCTTCCAGGTTCAGGCTGGCAAACTCGTTCCAATCCCCGGTCTTGGCGGCGTCCGACATCCGACGGGTCAGGCCAGCCAGGTTTTCGTACATCGCGAGGGCGTCGTTTGCGTTCATGTTGCCACCAAAACAATGAAAGTCCGGCCGGATTGCCGGTTGTCTGGTTCTTTTACGGCAGCGGTTTCGGGAACTTTAGGGTTGCCTCGAAAAAATCTTGAATTTTTTTTGAGGCGGTCTGGCATGCCATGCCACGCCGTTGCGCGGCATGGCGCACCGCTTTCGCATCCCCTGGTCAACGATCGACGCGCGGCGACGGCGCCGTTCGCCGCCGGCTGGCATACTGTCGTCATGGATCATGAGAACAAACACGACAAGATGCACGCGGAGGAGCACGACGCGCACGACGCGCTCGACGAGATCGCGCGCCGCACGCTGGCGCATTACGAGCGCAACGCCGATGCCTTCTTCGCCGGCACGATCGACCACGACGTCAGCCAGAACATCGCCGCCCTGCTGGACGCGATCGAGGCTCCGCGCCCGTACACCATCCTCGACCTGGGCTGCGGCCCGGGGCGCGACCTCAAGACCTTCGGCGCGCTGGGCCATCGTGCCATCGGCGTCGACGGCAGCGAACGCTTCGTCGCCATGGCGCGCGCTTACAGCGGCTGCGAGGTTTGGCGCCAGGATTTCCTGCACCTCGATCTGCCTCAAGGCTTATTCGATGGCATTTTCGCCAACGCGGTGCTGTTCCATGTGCCCAGCGCCGCCTTGCCGCAGGTGCTCGCGCACCTGCACGCCGCGCTCAAGCCGGGCGGGGTGCTGTTCAGTTCCAATCCGCGCGGCGACAACCAGGAAGGCTGGAACGGCCCGCGCTACGGCAGTTATCATGATTACCCCACCTGGGAACGCTACCTGCGCGCGGCCGGCTTCACCGCGCTGCATCACTACTACCGTCCGCCCGGCCTGCCGCGCGACCAGCAGCCCTGGCTGGCCAGCGTCTGGAGAAAACCAGGGTAGTTGTTGCGACCTGTTTGTTAAGCGTCGAACAGAACCGCCTGGAAGTTCTACCTATTCTTAAGGCTCATCCACGTCACAGGCAAGGAGACTGCAATGAACAAGGATCAAGTCAAAGGCAAGGCGAAGGAAGTTGGCGGCAAGGTGCAGCAGAAAATCGGCGAAGCCGTCGGCAGCCGCCAGCAGCAGAGCGAAGGCCTGTCGAATCAGGCCGAAGGCAAGGTCCAGAAGAAAGTCGGCGACATGAAGGAAGTCGCCAAAGGCAATCGCTGATCCAGCCCGTCTTCCAGAACGGCCCGGTCGTGAACGCGACCGGGCCGTTCTGCTATCTGGCCGCCGAATTGCGTCCCGGATGATGCGCCAGGCGTCCGGATGGCGACGCCAGGCCAGCGCCCTCAGCCGGGCGCCGCTCCTTGCGCCGGCCGGTCCCCCAGCACGTCTTCTATATAGAGCATCTTGACCAGCACCGACAGCACTGCGGCCAGCGGTGTCGCCAGCGCCACGCCGGCGAAGCCGAACAGGGTGCCGAAGACCAGCTGCATCACGATCACCAGCGCAGGCGGCAGGTCGATCGCCTTGGCTTCGATCATTGGCTGCAGCACATAACCTTCAAGCATGTTGATGGCCGCGAACAGCAGCAGCGCATACATCGCCATTTCCGGACTGATCGACAGTGCCAGCAGCACCGCCGGGATGCCGGCCATGATCGGGCCGAGGTAGGGGATGAAGTCGAGCAGGCCGGCGATGATGCCCAGGATCAGCGCCAGCGGCACGCCCAGCAGGGAGAGGCCGATCGCGGTGGTGGTGCCGACGATCAGCATCGACACCGCCTTGCCGAGCAGCCAGCTGGCCAGCGAATCACCGATCTCATCGATGACCTCGCGCGCGCGGCCGCGCCTGTGCTGCGGGATCAGGCGGATGAAGCCGCCGGTATACACACCCGGCGTGGCGGCAAAATAGATGCCGACGAAAATGATGATGACGACGTTGCCGAGGGCGCCCAGCACGCCCGTGAAGAACAGGCCGGCATTCGGCACCAGCGAACTCATCTGCTTGACGATGTCTTCCGGCGGCGGCAGTTCGTCGACGACGCGCTTGAGCAGGGGATGCTGTTCGACTTCGCCCTGCAGGCGCTCGATGGCGGCCGGGATTTCCTTCGCCAGCTGGGTCGACTGTTCGGAAATCTGCGGCGCCATCGCCCAGCCGCCCAAGCCGATGATGGCGCCGAGCAGCAGCACGACGATGCCGAGCGCGAGCTTGCGCTGCAGATGAAAGCGCCGGTGCATGATCTCGCTCAGTTTATAGAGCAGGATGGCGAACAGGACGCAGGCGAACACCAGCAGCAGCGCATCGGCCGCCAGCACGGCGGCGGCCAGGCCAAGGACGAACAGCACTGCGATGCCATTGACGAGGGTCACACGGCGCGCCAGCCGGCGCTGGCCTTGTGGGGCGTCATGGGTTGCCGGGACGGTGTCGGGAGTGGTGTCATTCATGGGGATTCTCTTCTCGAGCGGCGCGCCGCGTTGCAAAAAAAGATTAGCATTCAAGCCATAAAAATGTCGCGCGGATGGGGTCGCATGACTATGTGCGTGCGCGAACAGATGAGCGGGCGCGAAAGGACTATTCTGAAGTCATCGCATGGCCATCCAGGCATGTATTACTCAAGGAGAACACCATGAACAAAGACCAAGTCGAAGGCAAACTGAAAGACATCGGCGGCAAGATTCAGGAAGGCGCCGGTAAAGCGGTGGGCAGCACCGAACAGCAGGCCAAGGGCCTGGCAAACCAGGCCGAGGGCAAGACCCAGGAAGCCTACGGCGACGCGAAAGAAGGCGTGAAGGATGCCGTGGACGGCGCAACCCGTCCAGCGCCACGTCCGTAAGCCACGCCGCGCTTTTTCGAGCGCAATGAACAACGGCCGCGTCGATCGACGCGGCCGTTTTGTTTTGGAAAACAGCGATCAGTTCGGCTGCGTGCCGCCCAGCTGCCGCTTGAAGTAGGACTCGATCAGGCCATACACGTGGCGCTGGTTGGTGCGACCCGACATGCCGTGCTTGGCGCCCGGATAGGTCATCAGGTCGAACTGCACATTGCGCTTGACGAGTTCGTCGATCAGCAGGGTGGTGTTCGAGAACAGCACGTTGTCGTCGGCCATGCCGTGGATCAGGAGCAGGCGCGATTGCATGCCGTCCAGGTGGGCGAACACGCCGCTGCGCCGGTAAGCTTCCGGATCGCCCTTCGGGGTGCCGCCGACGTAGCGCTCGGTATAGTGGGTGTCGTACAGCGCCCAGTCGGTCACCGGCGCCACCGACACGCCCATCGCGATCTTGCCTGACGCCGCGGAGAGCAGGCGCAAGGTCATGAACCCGCCATAGCTCCAGCCGAACACGCCCACGCGCTTCGGATCGACGAAGCTCTGCCTGGCGAGCCAGTCGATGCCGGCCACCTGGTCTTCGACTTCGTGCTGGCCCAGGTTGTTGTGCAACACATCGGTGAACTGGCGCTCGCGGCGGCCCGAGCCGCGGTTGTCGAGGCGGAAGACCACGAAGCCCTGCTGCGCCATGTATTGGTCAAAATAATTGCCCCAGGCGCGGGTCACGCGCTGCGAATGCGGGCCGCCATAGGTGAACAGGAATACCGGGTAACGTTTGTTCGCATCGAACCCGGCCGGCTTGATGATCGAATAGTGCAGGGTCTGGCCATCGGCCGCCTTCAGGGTGCCGAATTCGGTCGGCAGATGCGCATCGAGGTGGCGCGTGTACGGATGGTCGGCATCGAGTTCGTTCTTTTCGATCCACTCGACCATGCTGCCGTCGGCGCGGCGGATCGATACCTGCGGCGGGGTGTTCGGGTTCGAATAGGTGTCGACGAACAGCTTGCCGTTGCCGGCGAACGAGGCCTCGTGCCAGCCGTCGCCCTGGGTGATGCGGGTCGGCTTGTCGGCGCCGCGACCGTCCAGCGACAGCGCATAGGTCTGCTTGTCGATCACGGCGTCGCGATTCGACGACACATAGACCTTGCCGGCGCCTTCGTCGACGGCCAGGATATTGTCCACGCCCCAGTCGCCGCGCGAGATCGGGTGCAGCAGCTTGCCGTTCAGGTCATACAGGTACAGGTGCTTGCGGCCGCTGCGCTCGGACGCCCAGACGAAGGCCTGGCGGTTCTTGAGGAAGCGCAGGTCGTTATGGACTTCGACCCAGGTAGGGGAGGTTTCCGAGAACAGCGGACGCTGGGCCAGGGTGGCGACGTCGACCGCCACCAGGTCGAGGCGCTTCTGGTCGCGCGTCTGGCGCTGGTAGACGAGGGTTTTGGCGTCGGCGCTGAAGTCGGCGCGCACCAGGTAGATGTCCTTGTCCTGGCCGAGGTCGATTTTGCGCTGCGCGCCGGTGGCCGGATCGACGATCATCAGCTCGATCGCCACGTTCGGGTCGCCCGCGGCCGGGTAGTGCTGGTCGATCACTTCGGTGCGGTCGGCGAAGATCTCGAAGCGGCGTACCACCGGCACCGGCGCCTCGTCGTAGCGGCGGTAGGCGATGTGCGAATCGTCCGGCGCCCAGTAGTAGCCGGTGTGCTGGTCCATCTCTTCCTGGGCGATGAATTCCGCTTCGCCGTTGTGCACGGTGCCCTTGCCATCCGTGGTCAGCTGGCGCTCGGCGCCGGTGGCGAGATCGATCACCACCAGGTTCTGGTTGCGCACGAACGACACGTAGCGGCCACGCGGCGAGATCTTCGGATCGATGACGTTGCCCGAGGCGACCTTGCGCGCGGCTTCCGGCCTGGCGGCATCCACGAGATACAGGTCGCCGCCGATCGGCACCAGCAGCCGCTTGCCGTCGGGCGACCAGTAATAGTTGAGGATGCCCGACAGGCCGGCGGTGCGCGCGCGTTCGCGGCGCGCTTTTTCCTCGAGTGACAATTCCTCGTTCGGCACCAGCTGCTTGGAATCGACCAGGCGCTGCGTCGCCTTGCTCCTGGTGTTGTATTCCCACAGGTCGAGACGGTACTGGTCGTCGGCGCGCGGGCGCAGGAAGGTCACGCGTTCGCCGTCGGGCGAGACGCGCAGGTTGCGCACGCTGGCGCCGGCCAGCGAAGATTCACCGTAGATGCGGTCCAGTGTCAGTCGTTCGGCCATGGCGGGAGCGGCCGCGAGCGCGGCCAGTAGGAGGAGAAGAGGGCGCATGATGTCTCTCGAGGATTATTAATTTACAGCAATCGCGAGACGATACCAGAGTCAGCGGGGCTGCGCCATCGCGCCATCGCGGATCCGCTGGCGCGCCAGCTTCTCGAACTGCCAGGTCAGCAACACCGCCGCCACCGTCAGCGCCACCACCAGGCCGATCCAGAAACCGGTGGCTTCCATCGGCGCGGCCGGGGTCCACGGGAACCAGGCCGGCGCCAGGCCGAGGATGCAGCCGAGCGGCAGCGACAGGCCCCAGAACGACAGCAGCTGGATCACCATCGGCGGGCGCGTCACCTGGTAGCCGCGGATCGCCGAGGCGGTCGCCACCTGGGTCGAGTCCGACAGCTGGAACAGGGCGGCGAACAGCAGCAGGTTGGCGGTCACCTGCTGCACCGCCGGGTCGGAGGTGTACATGGCCGCGATCTCCCAGCGGAACAGGGCGATGCCGAGCGCGGCCGCCACGCCGAAGCTGACCGAGACGCCCACGCCGACCCAGCCGACGAAGCGCGCACGCACCGGGTCGCCTTCGCCCATCGCCTGGCCGACGCGGGTGAGCATGCCGATCGCGAAGCTGAGCGGCACCATGAACACCAGCGAGGCGAAGTTCAGGGCGATCTGGTGCGACGACACCTGCACCACGCCATACCGCGCAACCAGCAGACTGATCAGGCCGAAGGCGCTGACTTCGGCAAAATAGGTGACGCCGATCGGCAGGCCGAGGCGCAGCTGGGCGCCGATCTCGCGCGCATCCGGCCCTTCGTAGCGGTCGAAGGGGTAGGTCAGGCGGTACGCCGGCGAGCGCACGATCCACCACAGCATGGCGCCCAGCATCATCCACAGTGCAGCGGCGGTGGCGACCGCGCAGCCGACCGCGCCCAGCTGCGGGAAGCCGAATTTTCCGTACACCAGCACCCAGGCGAGCACGGTATTGAACACCAGGCCGGCAATGGCGATCCACATGACCGGCTTGGTCTGGTTGATGCTGGTGGTGTATCCATACAGCGCGCGGTACACCCCGAAGGCCGGCATGCCGACGCTGATCACGTGCAGGAACAGCGCGGCGCGGTCGGCCACGTGGGCGTCCATGCCGATGTGGTCGAACAGCAGCGTGCACAGGTTGGCGAACAGGCAGCCGACCAGGCCGACCAGCAAGCCCTTCCACATGGCCTGGCGCACCGAATGCGGCACCCGGTCGTGACGCGCGGCGCCGATCTCGTGCGCGACAACGGTGTTAATCGCCATCATGGTGCCCATCACCGTCACCAGCACGATCGACCATACCGCCGTGCCCAGCGACACCGCCGCCAGTTCGTCGGCGCTGACGTGGCCGGTGAGGGCGACGTCGACCACGCCCATGCCGACCGTCGCCAGCTGGCCGACCAGCACCGGCCACGACAGGCGCCACAGGGTGACGATCTCGGTGCGGACGGGCGTGGCGGCGACGGTGCTGGTGGCGTGGGTGGCGGTCATGATGCGGGTAGGGGGACGATGGACCCGTGATTTTACTGATTTATTGTCAAGACCGGTGTAAGCGCCTGTCCCGGCAGGGCAGGCCAGGGAGAGATCTGTTGATCGCACCAAGTTTTATCCCATCGTTAATGTTGCGCATACGCAATACAACTTGCCGCGATCTGCACCACCGTAGAGCGATAGCCCGAGGAGGTCTTCATGGAAGAACTGTTGCCGTACTACGAGCGCGAACTGGTCTACCTGAACACCGTCGGCCGCGAGCTCGCCCACCAGTACCCGCGGCTGGCCGCCGAGCTGGGGCTGGGGCCGGAGGGCAGCGAAGACCCCCACATCCGGCGCCTGATCCAGGCCTGCGCGCTGCTCAACGCGCGCACCGCGAAAAAGCTCGACGACGACTATCCGGAGCTGACCGAAGCCCTGCTGGACAGCCTGTATCCGCACTTCCTGCACGGGTTGCCGAGCTGCTCGATCGCGCAGGTGGACGGCGGCGATCCGCAGGCCCGGGCCGGCAAGATCGAGCACGTGCAGGCGGTGCCGCGCGGCACCGAGATGAGTTCGCTCAGGGCGCGCGGCGCGCCGTGCACCTTTCGCACCACGGCCGAACTGGCGCTGGCGCCGGTGAAGGTGGCGCGCGCCTGGTTCGAGCCGGTGGCCCACGTCCCGCCGCGCATCCGGCTGCCGCCGCGCGCGGGCGCGCGCATCGGCATCGCCTTCGACAGCGTGGCGCCGGCGCGCATGCTGCATGGTCGCGGCCTGCCGCGCCTGCGCCTGTACGTCGACGGCGACGCCCTGCTGTCGGCGGCGCTGATCGACGCCCTGGGCATGAACGTGGTCGAGACCTGGCTCGAGGCCGAAGGCATGGAGGGCTGGCGCCGCCTGGACGGCGCGGCGCTGCAACTGGGCGGCCTGGAGCCCGACGAGGCGCTGGTGCCGGAACCGGAGCACGCCCATCCCGCCTACCGGCTGCTGACCGAGTACTTCGCCTTCCCCGATAAATTCCACTTCCTGGACGTCGACCTGGCCCGGCTGGCGCCGCTGCTGCCGGCCGGCGCGTGCCGCTTCACCCTGCATTTCCTGCTCTCCGGCATGCATGCCGAAGCCGGCCCGGCGCGCATCCTGCGCGCGCTGTCTGCCGCCAACCTGCTCACCGGCTGCGTGCCGGTGGTGAATTTGTTCCGGCAGGCGGCGGCGCCGGTGCGCATCACGCACCGTTCGGCGATGTACGACGTGGCGCCGAGCCGGCACGAGGAGGGCGTCGAGGTGTATGCGATCGACGCCGTGCACGTGCTCAGGACCGAGGACGGCAAGGCCGCCAGCGTGGAATACCGTCCCTATTACGGACTGCGCCACGGCGAAGGGGGCGCCGCCGGCGAGCATGGCCGGCGCTACTGGTTCGCGCGCCGCGACGACAGCGGCGACAGCCGTCACCGCATGAAGATCGCTTTCACCGACGACGATTTTTCGCGGCTGGGGGAGGATGCCAGCGTGGCCTCGATCGACCTGACCTGCAGCAACGGCGCGGCCGCCTGCGGCGTCGGCATCAAGGCGCCGGGCGGCGACCTGGCCAGCGAGACCGCGACGGGCGGCCTGCCGATCCGCCTGCTGCGTAAGCCCTCTGCACCGCTGCGCTTCGGCAACCGCAACGGCACCCACTGGCGCCTGGTGACGCAACTGGCCCTGAACCACCGGTCGCTGGCCGACCTCGACGCCTTCCGCGAGACGCTGGCCCTGTACGACCTGCCGCGCTCTGGCGCCTCGCAGCGCCAGATCGCCGGCGTCAGCGCGATGGCATCGAGCCCGGCCACCGCCTGGCTGCGCAACCGTCATGGCGCGAGCCTGGTGCACGGCATCGACGTGCGCATGACGGTGGACGAGGAAGCCTTCGCCGGCAGCAGCCTGTTCGTGTTCGCGCAGGTCGTGAGCCGCTTCCTGGGCCTGTACGTGCACCTGAACAGCTTTACCCGGCTGGTGCTGGTGTCGGCGCAGAGCGACAAGGAGTTGCTGCGATGCGAGCCCCGCAACGGCAGCCTGGCGCTGGTATGAGCGGCGGCGTGACTGCCGGCGGGAGCGCCGCGCGGCGCACCGGCGCCATCGTCGACCTGTTGCGGCAGCCGCAACGCTACGAATTCTTCCAGGCCGTGCGGCTGCTGGTGAGCTGGCTGGCGCACCAGGGCATCGCACCCGAGCATGCCCTGGGCGGCCTGATCCGCTTTCGCAACAGCCTGGGGCTGGCCTTTCCGGCCAGCGAGATCGAGGCCATCGTGCCCACCACCGAGGGCGTGCCGGCGGTGAGCGTCACGCCCACGCTGATGGGTTTATTGGGCGTGATGGGGACCTTGCCGCTGCATTACACCGAACGTTTCGCGGCCTGGGAGCTCGCCGTGCGCGACGAGGGGCCGCGCGCCTTCCTCGACCTGTTGTCGAGCCGCCAGGTGGGACTGTTCTACCGGGCCTGGTGCAAGTACCGGGTACGCCATCCGATGGAACCCGGGGTCGACCGTTTCCTGCCGCTGCTGCTGGCGCTGGCAGGGGTGCCGTCGCGCGAGGACGCCATGCCCGGCGTGGAGGCGGCCAGCCTGGCCCGGTTCGCGGCGGCGCTGCGCAGCCGGGTGGTCGGCGCGGAGTCGATCGCGGGCGTGCTGAGAGCGTACTTCCGGGTGCCGGTGCGGGTCGAACAATTTACCGGACGCTGGGACGTGCTCGAGCCGGGGCAGCGCACGCGGCTCGCGAGCAGCAACTGCGTGCTGGGGGAGGGCGCGACCGCGGGAGCGCGCCTGTTGCGGCCCGAGCTGGGTATCCGCATCCGGCTGGGGCCGTTGGATGCGCGCGCCTTCGAGCGTTTCCTGCCCGGCGCCGAAGGGGCACGGGCGCTGGCCGCCTTGCTGGACCGCTTCGCGATCGAGGTGCCGTTCCGCGAACTGCAGGTGGTGCTGCGGCGCGAGGACGTCGGCGGCGCCTGCCTGGACGGCGCGGTGCGCCTGGGACTGGATGGATTCCTGTGCCCCCGGGCCGGGCGGCGCGACCGCGACGACGTATGTTATCTGCTCGATTCAATCGGGCCGGCCGAGTAATTGAATGCCGGCAGGCATGCGCGCGCCGCCGGCGCGTTGATAGATCTACAATCAATGCCAGTCAACCGCATCGCGAATCAATCGCATTGCGAATCAACGGCATCGATAAGGAGGTCATATGCAACAAGCAGAAAACATGCAGCCGGCGGACCACGTGGAACCGGCAGCCACCCAGTCCCTGCAGGGCCGGCGCGTCGCGGTCCTGATGACCGACGGCGTCGAGCAGGTCGAGTATACGGCGCCGCGCCGCTTCCTCGAGGAGCTCGGCGTGAAGGTGACCCTGGTCTCGCCGAAGAAAGTGGGCGAGGAGATCCAGGGTTTCGATCAACTGACGCCGGACCAGAAATTCAAGGTCGAACTGAGCGTGCAGGACGCCAAATCGGGCGACTACGACCTGCTGCTGCTGCCGGGCGGCGTGGCCAATCCGGACACCCTGCGCCTGAGCCCTGAATCGATCGCGTTCATCAAGGCCTTCGGCGACGAGGACAAGCCGATCGCCGCGATCTGCCATGGCCCGTGGCCGCTGATCGACGCCGGCGTGGCCGAGTCGAAGCACCTGACCAGCTGGCCGTCGCTGCAGCACGACCTGCGCAACGCCGGCGCCGAATGGTCCGATCAGGAAGTCGTCGTCGACGGCAAGCTGATCACCAGCCGCAAGCCGGACGACATCCCGGCGTTCAACGAAGCGATCCAGAAACAGCTGATGGTGCTGCAGCAGGCGGGCAGCGACCCGGGTCCGACGTCCTGACCCTGCCGCGGCGGCGTCACTGCAGGTGTTCGTACAGCGTGACGCTGCCCACCGCGATCAATACCAGGCCGCCGAAGATCTCGGCGCGCTTGCCCACCACGGCGCCGATGCGGCGGCCGATCAGTAATCCCAGCGTCACCATCGTCAGGGTCGCCAGCCCGATTGCCAGCGCCGGCCACAGGATGCCGGTGTCGGCAAAGGCCAGGCCGACGCCGACCACCAGCGCATCAATGCTGGTGGCGAAGCCGGTCAGGGCCAGCAGCCAGAACGGGCGGGCAGGATCGTCCGCGTCCGCATCCGGTTCGCTGCATCCCTCAATGATCATGCGCACGCCCAGGCCGCCGAGCAGGGCGAAGGCGATCCAGTGGTCCCAGTTCTCGACGTAGGACGCGGCAATGCTGCCGAGCGCCCAGCCGATCAGCGGCGTGACGCCCTCGATGATGCCAAACAGAATGCCGACCTTCAGGGCGTCCTTGAACAGGACGTGGGCGCGTCGGGAACCCATGGCGATCGCGACGGCGAAGGCGTCGGTGGACATGGCAAGGGCGAGAATGATGATTGCAGCGAGGGTCATGACAGCTTTCCGATCGGGCACGACACAAGGCATGCCGCGCGGCCCGATCGTCGCGCAGACATGCCAATGGTCTTGCCAACCAGAAGGCTTCCGGACCATGACGTGGAAACGTCAAGTATGTTGATGCGGAAACTTCCGTTGCGGAAGTAGGCTACTCCCCAAGGGCGGCCGCCATGGTAACGCAAGAATGGCTTGAAGACAAGAAACAAACCCGCGTGCACGAGGATGGCGCTGGCCCGGTCCGTCCGACACGCCTTGCCCCTCCGTGGGCGTGGTTTGCTCTCTCGACCAAGCTTTAAAAAAATAGCACTCATGCAAGATTCGGCAGTGGCGCGGCGACGGACCCGATCCCCGGTAACCGTGCGCTGTCCGGGGGAGCAGGCGCGTACGATGACGAAAACCTTTGCGGAGGTGCGCGTGGAGTACAAGGACTATTACAAGACCTTAAAGGTCGACAAGGACGCGTCCCCGGAGGACATCAAGAAGGCCTACCGCAAGCTCGTGCGCCAGTACCATCCGGACGTCAGCAAGCACAAGGACGCGACCGAGAAGACCAAGGAAATCAACGAAGCCTACGACGTGCTGGGCGACGCCGAAAAGCGGGCGGCCTACGACGACCTGGGCCGCCGCGGCCGGCAGACCGGCGACGGATTCCGGCCGCCGCCGGACTGGGCCTCGCAGTACGACTTCTCCGACGCCGGCGCCGGCACCGACGACTTCCTCGCCGACCTGTTTGCGCACATGGGGCGCCGTGGCCGTGCGGGCGGCGGCGCGGGCGGGGGCTTTGGCGGCGCGGGCTTCCAGATGCGCGGCGAAGACATCCATGCCGCCATCACGATCGACCTGCGCGACGCCTATACCGGCGCGACGCGCAACATCAGCCTGCGCGTGCCGGTGCAGGACGCGCAGGGCCAGGTGACGATGCAGGAAAAGACCCTGAGCGTGAGCATTCCGAAGGGCGTCACCCCCGGCCAGCAGTTGCGGCTGGCGGGGCAGGGCCAGCCCGGGGTCGGGGGCGGTCCGGCCGGCGACCTGTACCTGGAAATCCAATTTAGGGAAGACCCGCGCTACCGGGTGGAGGGCGCGAACGTGTACGAGACCGTGCCGGTGGCGCCGTGGGAAGCGGCGCTGGGCGCGAAAATACCGGTGCCGACGCCCTCCGGGACGGTCGAGGTGTCGGTTCCCGCGGGCTCGCAAACGGGCCGCAAGCTGCGCCTGAAGGCGCGCGGGATCCCGGCCGCCACGCCGGGCGACCTGTACCTGATCCTCGAGGTGGTACTGCCCCCGGCCAATACCGCGCGCGCGAAAGAGCTGTACGAACAGATGGCGCGCGAGATGTCTTTCAATCCGCGTGCAGACATGGGAGCCTGAACGATGCGACAGCCACAGACCCTGACCGGCGTGCTGCTGGAAGAGATGGCCCTGAGCCTGGACGAACTGGCGCGGGCGGCGAACGTGGAACCGGAGTGGGTGGTGCGCCACGTGCAGGCCGGCGTGCTGGGCGGCGAGCCGGTGCTGCAGGTGACGAGCCTGCGTTTCGGCAGTAGCGACCTGGACCGCGTGCGGCGCCTGCTCAGCATCGAGCGCGACTTCGACGCCAACGAGCAGATCGCGGCGCTGGTGATCGACCTGAGCGACGAGGTACGGCGACTGCGCACGCGAATGCGCGTGCTGGGGCTCAAGTAGGGGGCGATGCCGCCGGCGCGCGGAGCCGGTCGGGCCGCCTGTATTCGATCCCGTCGATGTCGCTCACCGTTCGCTTTCGGCATGGAGGCCATATGGAAAATCAGGATTTACCCTTGCAGGGAACGCGCGTTGCCATGCTGATGACGGACGGTGTGGAACAGGTCGAATACACGTCACCACGACGTTTTCTGGAGGAACGTGGGGCCACGGTAGTGCTGGTGTCGCCGAAGAACGTCGGGGACGAGGTCCAGGCGTTCAACGACCTGGTGCCAGCTGATAAATTCAAGGTGGAGATGCACGTGCGTGACGCGCGGACGGTGGACTTCGATGCGCTCGTGCTGCCGGGCGGGGTGGCCAATCCCGATCAGCTGCGCCTGAGCGAAGAGGCCATCGCGTTCATCCGCGCCTTCGGAGACGAAGAGAAGGAAAAGCCGATCGCCGCGATCTGCCACGGGCCGTGGACGCTGATCGACGCGGGCGTGGCGCAGGCCAAGCACATGACCAGCTGGCCATCGTTGCGCCGCGACCTGTTGAACGCCGGGGCCGAGTGGACCGACGATCCGGTGGTGATTGACGACAAATTGATCACCAGCCGACATCCCGGCGATCTGCCGGCCTTTAACGAGGCGCTGCTGAAAGAGCTGCTGATACCGCCGGGGACGGATCCGGGGCCGACGGCTTAGGGGCAAGGCCCGGGTTGATGCGGCGTGTCCGTTGCCGGTGTGGTCGTCCTGGGGCGCTCGCTTGCGGCGACAGGCCAGGGCCGGCAGGGCAGGAAAAAGAAAACCCGCTGACGAAGCAGCGGTCAGCAAAAAGAAAACCCGCTGACGAAGCAGCGGATAGCAAAAAGAAAACCCGCTGACGAAGCAGCGGATAGCAAAAAGAAAACCCGCTGACAAAGCAGCGGGTTAGCGGAATTTTTGGTGGAGGCGGCGGGAATCGAACCCGCGTCCGCAAGCACTCTACAGACAGTTCTACATACTTAGCACTATCATTTGATTTGACCTGTACAACGGGGATGTGCACCCTTTGTACAAGCGAGTTACCTTAAATTTCGGAAGCAACCAAGTAACCCGGTTGAGTCCTAGCCTCTGTAAATGACTCTACTAGTCTTGCGACTCACCCCAGAGGCGAGGTGTTGTAGAGCTAGCAGCAATTAAGCTGCTTGTGCGTACGAGTTATCGTTTGCAGTTATTGATTTCTGGATGTATTTACGAGGTAACCAGTCCTCGGTATGCCCTGCGCTGCTTTGCAACCCACGTCGAAACCAGGTCGCCCCCAGACGTCAAGAAACCCTATTGTACTCCAAGCGCGGATGATGTACAGGCTTGTTCCCTTAGCGCCTGCTTAAAGTCTGCTGTCGTAAAGCCGAGTCAGTTTACCGCGACGCATTCCAAAATCACCTGAACTGGCCGAGGCAGCTGGCATGCCGGCGCTGCGCGCCAAGGGCTTGCTCGAGCGGCTGCGCTGCGCCGGCAACGTGCCGGCCGTGTCGCTCTCCATCCAGTAGATGGCGATCCTGCGCGCGATTCCAGTGCTGCACATGTTCCCGACCGATATCATCGTCGACGTGTTCAAAAAAATGCCGCAGACTGAAGCGTCCGCTGCCAAGGGACAGAGAGGATAAGTCAGTACTTGCTTCGCTTGCTTAGCGGCCGTTGCGGTTGGCGATTTCATTGCCGATGATGCCGCCGCCGATCACGCCGGCCACGGTGGCCAGCTTCTTGCCATTGCCGCCGCCGATCTGGTTGCCGATCAGGCCGCCGATGACGGCGCCGGTGCCGATGCCGACGTAGTTCGGTTGGGCCGGGGCAGGGGCCGGCTGGGAGTAGCGCGGCTCTTCGTAGCGCACCGGCTGCGGCTTGGCGTGCACGACGCGGGTTCGCTCGACCACCTTCACCACCGGCTTCTCCTTGACGATCACGGTCGGCTGCGGCTGCACCTGGGCGACCGGCTGGGCATACGCCACCTGCTGGGCCGGGACCATCGCGGGCACCATTGCCGGGACCATCTGCTGACCGTTGGCCGCCATCGGCGCCATCTGGCCAGGCTGGGCAGCGTAGCCGTTCATCGGCGCCTGCATGCCGGCCTGCGGCATGGCGTATGGCGCGGCGGCTGCCAGCGGCATGCCTGCCTCTGGCGCGCTCTTCGACGTCGGCAGCAGGCCGGTGATCGCGGCGGCGCCAGTCAGGCTCACGATGATGACCGACGCGGCGGCAGCGGCCATCATTGGGTGGATGCGGTTGGTAGTGGTGTTTTCCATGATCTGCTCCGAGTGTTGGCGTGTTCGTATGGGAGTAGATTACTGGCGAGCCCGACGCAGAGATAGACGTGTCGCTGTATCAATCGTAAATAGATGTAAGCACAGCGCCAAAGAAAAACGGCGCCGCGAATGGGCGCCGTCCGGAGGTGGAGGTCAGCTTCAGGCGGCGCGCTCGGCCTGGCGCGCCGCTTCGGATACCTGGCCCAGCAGCGCCAGCAGCGCGGCCGGCGTGTCGAGCAGGTAATCCGCGCCCCAGGTCGACGGTTCGATCGCGCCGCAATAGCCCCAGGCGCAGGCGACGGTGACCATGCCGGCGGCGCGCCCGGCTTCGATGTCGCGCAGGTCGTCACCCACGTACCAGCACTGTTCTGGTGCAAGGCCGAGGCGGCGCGCGCCTTCCAGCAGCGGGGCGGGGTGGGGTTTGGCGAAGCCCGTGGTGTCGCCCGAGACGATGCAGCCGGCGTGCGCCAGCGCGATCTGCGGCACCAGCGGATCGGTGAAGCGCGACGGCTTGTTGGTGACGATGCCCCAGACCATGCCGGCGTCCGTGATGCCGTCCAGCAGCTCGGGGATGCCGTCGAACAGCGTCGTATGCAGCGACATCGCCGACTGGTAGCGGTTGAACCAGGCCAGGCGCAGTTCCTCGTAGCCCTCGTCGCCCGGCGCTAGGCCGAAGGCGGCGCCGATCATGCCGCGCGCGCCGCTCGATGCGGTCGGGCGCAGCACCTCATAGGGGGTCGGGTCCAGGCCGCGCTCGAGGCGCAGCCAGTTCACGGCCGCGGCGAGGTCGGGCGCCGTATCGGCCAGGGTGCCGTCGAGGTCGAACAGGATGGCACGCGGTGCCGGCATCACGGTCGGAAAGTTCATGTCGTTCAGAGCGGTTTGCTGCACGCCACCATGTAGTTCACGTCGGTGTCGTTGTTCAGCGAATAGATTTTGGTCAGCGGGTTGTAGGTCAGGCCCTTCAGGCTGTCGACCTGCAGGCCGGCCTGGCGCACGAACTGGGCCAGCTCGGCGGGCGTGATGAACTTGGCGTAGTCGTGGGTGCCGCGCGGCAGCATGCGCAGCACGTACTCGGCGCCGATCACGGCGAACAGGTAGGACTTCGGATTGCGGTTCAGGGTCGAAAAGAACACATGGCCGCCCGGCTTGACCAGCTTGGCGGCGGCGCGCACGATCGAGGCCGGGTCGGGTACATGCTCCAGCATTTCCATGCAGGTGACGACGTCGAACTGGCCGGCTTCCTGTTCGGCCATCTCTTCGGCCGCGATGTGCTTGTAGCGCACTTCCACGCCCGATTCCAGGCTATGCAGGTCGGCGACCTTGAGCGCCTTCTTGGACAGGTCGATGCCGGTGACCTTGGCGCCCTTGCGCGCCATCGATTCGGACAGCACGCCGCCGCCGCAACCGATGTCGATCACGTTCTTGCCGCTCAGTGGCGCGCGCGCATTGATCCACTCGAGGCGCAAGGGGTTGATTTCGTGCAGCGGACGGAATTCGGAGGTCGGGTCCCACCAGCGGTGGGCCAGTTCGCTGAACTTCTGGATTTCTAATGGGTCTGCGTTTGTCGTCGTCATGGCCCGAATAATAGCGGATTTGGTGCAGGGGAACGGCTCACCAATGAAAAAACCCCGCCGCAGCGGGGTTTCGAAGGCGTCAGCCTGGATTACTTGTTGACGGTACGGGTACCGACGACTTCGATTTCCACGCGACGGTTCTGTGCGCGGCCTTCGGCGGTCTTGTTGTCCGCCTTCGGCTGGCTTTCGCCCTTGCCTTCGGTGTAGATGCGGGTCTCTTCGATGCCTTTGCCTTTCAGGTAGGCCTTGACGGCTTCGGCGCGACGGATCGACAGCTTCTGGTTGTAGGCATCGGTGCCGATCGAGTCGGTGTGGCCGACGGCGATGATGACTTCCAGGTTCATGTCGCCCAGCTTGGCGCTCAGCTCATCCAGCGAGGCCTTGCCGGCCGGCTTCAGGATCGCCTTGTCGAAGTCGAAGAAGGCGTCGGCCGAGTAGCTGACTTTTTCCGAGGTCGGCACCGGTGCGGCCACTGGCGCTGGCGCAGGAGCCGGCGCAGGCGCTGCCACTGGCGGCGGCGCGACGCACTTGCCGTTTTCAAGTTTCTCTGGCTCGACGCACAGCGGTGCATCGCAACCTGGGACCGCGTCGGCCGGGGTCCAGTAGCCGGTGCGCCAGCACAGGCCGAAAGGATTGCGCGCGATCACGCCGCGGGCGTCTTGTACATAGGCGCTGTAAGGGGTCCGGGCCTGGATGTCGGTGGTCAGCGGTGCGTAGGGTGGGGCGCTTTGGGCAGAGGCGACGCCCGCGATTGCGGCCGACGCTGCGAGCAGGACAGTGATCAGTTTCTTCATATTCTTTTCCTTTTCGGTTAATTCCGTAGCGATTCAGACAGGCTCGATGTGGTCATAAGATTAACATGGCGGTCGCACCCGTCTGTTTCGTATTGTGAAACAAGCAATTGACTTCCTGTCCATTTTGCCACATGCACCAAAATCGCACGACTGCACCCAAATCAAACAATGAGCATTAATCGCTTGACGTTGTTTCCCCGCAACATTTCTTCATGCGTAGCCGACCGGCAACGACAATCCGCGAAATTTCGCGCATCCCGCCGTTCCATCGGCGATTTCCAGCGTCCGGAGCAGGCCGGCCGGAATTGAGCAACGGCCATCTGCCGCATGGTAGAATCCTCCGTTGCAACTTATAACCATCGCCTGAAAGCAGTCGACCCGCCCAATGGATCAATTCGCAAAAGAAACAGTCCCGATTTCCCTCGAAGAAGAGATGCGCAAGAGCTACCTCGATTACGCCATGAGCGTGATCGTGGGCCGTGCGCTGCCGGACGTACGGGACGGCCTGAAGCCGGTGCACCGCCGCGTGCTCTACGCGATGCACGAGATGAACAACGTGTGGAACCGTCCCTATCTCAAGTGCGCGCGCGTGGTCGGCGACACGATGGGTAAGTTCCACCCGCACGGCGACTCGTCGATCTACGACACCCTGGTCCGCATGGCCCAGGACTTCTCGCTGCGCTACACCCTGGTCGATGGCCAGGGCAACTTCGGCTCGATCGACGGCGACAGCGCCGCGGCGATGCGTTACACCGAATGCCGCCTCGACCGCATCGCCGGCGAGATCCTGGCCGACATCGACAAGGACACCGTCGATTTCCAGCCTAACTACGACGGCAAGGAAAAAGAGCCGACGGTGTTGCCGACCCGCATCCCGAACCTGCTGATCAACGGTTCGTCCGGCATCGCGGTCGGCATGGCGACCAATATCCCGCCGCACAACCTGTCCGAAGTGATCGCCGGCGCGATGCACGTGCTGCGCAATCCCGACTGCACCATCGACGAGCTGATCGAACTGATCCCGGCGCCGGACTTCCCGACCGCCGGCATCATCTATGGCGTCTCGGGCGTGCGCGACGGTTATCGCACCGGCCGCGGCCGCGTGGTGATGCGCGCCAAGACCCACTTCGAGGAAGTGGGCCGCGACGGCAACCGCACCGCGATCATCGTCGACGAGCTGCCATACCAGGTCAACAAGAAGTCGCTGCTCGAGCGCATCGCCGAAAACGTGCGCGACAAGAAGCTCGAAGGCATTTCCGACATCCGCGACGAGTCCGACAAATCGGGCATGCGCGTGGTGATCGAACTCAAGCGCGGCGAAGTGCCAGAAGTCGTGCTGAACAATCTGTACAAGCAGACCCAGCTGCAAGACACCTTCGGCATGAATATGGTGGCGCTGGTCAATGGCCAGCCGAAGTTGCTGAACCTCAAGCAGATGCTCGAGTGCTTCCTGTCGCACCGGCGCGAAGTGGTCACCCGCCGCACCGTGTTCGAGCTGCGCAAGGCGCGCGACCGCGGCCACATGCTCGAGGGCCTGGCCGTCGCGCTGGCCAATATCGACGACTTCATCGCCATCATCAAGGCCGCGCCGACCCCGCCGGTCGCCAAGGTCGAGCTGATGGAGCGCGCCTGGGATTCGTCGCTGGTGCGCGAGATGCTTAACCGTACCGAACTGGGCGAATCCGGCGGCATCGCGGCGTTCCGTCCCGAGCACCTGCCGAAGCACTACGGCATGCAGCAGAACGGCATGTACAAGCTGTCGGACGAGCAGGCGCAAGAGATCCTGCAGATGCGCCTGCAGCGCCTGACGGGCCTCGAGCAGGACAAGATCGTCAACGAGTACAAGGAAGTGATGTCCCACATCGCCGACCTGCTCGACATCCTGTCCAAGCCGGAGCGCGTCACCACGATCATCGTCGACGAGATGGCCGCCATCAAGGCCGAGTACGCCGACAACGGCAAGGACACCCGCCGCTCGTCCATCGAGCACAATGCCAGCGACCTCGAGACCGAAGACCTGATCACCCCGCAGGACATGGTGGTGACCCTGTCGCACTCCGGCTACATGAAGGCGCAGCCGATCTCCGAATACCGCGCCCAGAAGCGCGGCGGCCGCGGCAAGCAGGCGACGGCGACCAAGGACGAAGACTGGATCGACCAGCTGTTCATCGCCAATACGCACGACTACATGCTGTGCTTCAGCAACCGTGGCCGGATGTACTGGCTCAAGGTGTGGGAAGTGCCGCAAGGCTCGCGCAATTCGCGCGGCAAGCCGATCGTCAACATGTTCCCGCTGCAGGACAACGAGAAGATCACCGTCGTGCTGCCGCTGCAGGGCGAGAACCGCACCTTCCCCGAAGACCATTACGTCTTCATGTCGACCTCGCTGGGCACGGTCAAGAAGACGCCGCTGCGCGACTTTTCGAACCCGCGCAAGGCTGGCATCATCGCGGTCGACCTGGACGAAGGCGACGTGCTGGTCGGCGCCGCGCTCACCGACGGCAAGCACGACGTGATGCTGTTCTCCGACGCCGGCAAGGCCGTGCGCTTCGACGAGAACGACGTGCGTCCGATGGGCCGCACCGCGCGCGGCGTGCGCGGCATGAACCTGGAAGAAGGCCAGCAGGTCATCGCGCTGCTGGTGGCCGAGAGCGAAGAGCAGACCGTCCTCACCGCCACCGAGAACGGCTTCGGCAAGCGTACCCCGATCACGGAGTACACCCGCCACGGCCGCGGCACCAAGGGCATGATCGCGATCCAGACCAGCGAGCGTAACGGTAAAGTGGTGGCCGCGACCCTGGTCGAGCCGAGCGACGAGATCATGCTGATCACGACTGGCGGCGTGCTGATCCGCACGCGTGTGTCCGAAATCCGCGAGATGGGCCGCGCGACCCAGGGCGTGACCCTGATCGCGGTGGAAGATGGCACCAAGCTGTCCGGCCTGCAGCGCATCGTCGAGACCGACCTCGAAGAAGTCGAGCTCGAACCGGCGCCGGAATGATGGCGCCCGGGTGCAAGCGCGTGCGTGGAAACTGCACGCGCTTGCACCCTCCGTTCAATGCAATGGGCGCCAGCGCCCGCCTGGAAAACCAATGAAGAACATCCTGCTCGCCGTGACCTGCGCCGCCGCCTTCGCCGGCGTTCCTTCGCTCGTTTTCGCGCAAGACGCCGCGCCGGCCGCTGCCGCCCAGGGCAGCGAGCAAGAGCGCGCCGCCGTCAAGGAACTGCTGGCAGCGATGGACGTGCGCAAGATGATGCTGGCCTCGTTCACCGAGATGGAGACGGCGCTGCCGCAGATGATGCGTTCGCAGATGACGGCCGTGATCAATGCCGATCCGACCGCCAGCGACGAGAAGAAGCAGGCGGCCATGGCCAGGGTCGAGCAGGTGCTGCCGGGCGCCATCGAGGCGATCAACCGCATGTTCCGCGATCCGGCGCTGGTCGACGAGATGATGGCCGAGATCGGCCCGCTGTACGCCCGCAATTACAGCGTCGCCGAACTGAAGGAACTGGCTGCCTTCTACCGCACCCCGCTGGGCCAGAAGATGCTGGCCCTGTCCCCGCGCCTGGCCGCCGAAAGCATGGCGGCGGGCCAGAAGATCGTCGCGCCGCGCCTGAACGGCCTGATGCTGGAAGTGATGCAGAACGCCCAGGCCAAATAAACCATAGAAAGGACCGCATGACCCAGATCTTCAACTTCTCGGCCGGCCCCGCCGTCCTTCCGAAAGAAGTGCTGCAGCAGGCGGCGAGCGAGATGCTCGACTGGCACGGCAGCGGCATGTCGGTGATGGAGATGAGCCATCGCGGTCCAGAATTTTCCAGCATCCACCGCCAGGCGCTGGACGACCTGCGCGAGCTGCTGGACGTGCCGGCCAACTACAAAATCCTGTTCCAGCAGGGCGGGGGGCTGGGCCAGAACGCCATCGTGCCGCTCAACCTGGCCGGGCGCCGCCAAGACCCGGTGATCGACTTCGTCCACACCGGTTCGTGGTCGGGCAAGTCGATCAAGGAAGCGGCGCGCTATGCGCGCGTGAACGTCGCCGCCTCGAGCGAGGCGGAAGGGTTTGCCCGGGTCCCGCCGCGCGATTCCTGGCGCCTGTCGCCGGACGCCGCCTACCTGCACATCTGCACCAACGAGACCATCGACGGCGTCGAATACCCGGACGCGCCCAGGATGGATCCAATGAGCGACCCCGATATGCCGATCGTGGCCGACATGTCCTCGCACATCCTGTCGCGCAAGATCGACGTCTCGAAATACGGCGTGATCTTTGCCGGCGCCCAGAAGAATATCGGGCCGGCCGGCCTGACCCTGGTGATCGTGCGCGACGACCTGCTGGACCATGCGTCGCCGCAGTGCCCGTCGGCCTTCCACTGGAAGACCTGCGCCGAGCATGATTCGCTGTACAACACGCCGCCGACCTATGCGATCTATATCGCGGGCCTGGTGTTCGCCTGGCTCAAGGCCAACGGCGGCGTGGCGGCGATGGAGGCGCGCAACATCGAGAAGGCGAAGCTGTTGTACGAGGCGCTCGATCGCGACGATTTCTACAGCAATCGCGTGGCGCCCGAGTTCCGTTCGCGCATGAACGTGCCGTTCTACCTGCGCGACGAATCGCTGAACCAATCATTCCTGGCCGGCGCACAAGCGCGCGGTCTGCTGCAACTGAAGGGCCACAAGTCCGTCGGCGGCATGCGGGCATCGATCTACAACGCGATGCCGATCGAGGGCGTACAGGCCCTCGTCGATTACTTGAACGAGTTCGCCGGTCGTTGAGACTCGCCCCGGCATGCCGGGGCTTTCAGGCGTGCAGCACCGGTCAGGCGAACCAATCGACCACACAGCATAACGATGACAGACAAACTCAAACCCCTGCGCGAACGCATCGATGCGATCGACGCGCAAATCCTCTCGCTGTTGAGCGAGCGCGGCAAGGTCGCGCAAGAGGTCGGCCACGTCAAGGCCGAAACCAACGCCCCCGTATTCCGTCCCGAGCGCGAAGCCCAGGTGCTGCGCGGCGTCGCCGAGCGCAATCCCGGTCCGCTCAAGGACAAGGACGTGCAAACCATCTTCCGCGAGATCATGTCGTCCTGCCGCGCGCTCGAAAAGCGCGTGACGGTCGCCTATCTGGGCCCGACCGGCACCTTCAGCGAGCAGGCCGTGTTCCAGCAGTTCGGCACCGCCATCGAGACGCTGCCGTGCGTGTCGATCGACGAGGTGTTCCGCGCCACCGAGGCCGGCACTGCCGATTTCGGCGTGGTCCCGGTCGAGAACTCGTCCGAAGGCGCGATCAACCGGTCGCTCGACCTGCTCCTGGCGACCACCACCATCATCAGCGGCGAGGTGTCGATCGCCGTGCACCACAGCCTGATGAGCAAGACCGGTTCGATGGACGGCGTGAAGACCATCTGCGCGCATTCGCAGGCGCTGGCCCAGTGCCAGGTCTGGCTCAACCTGCACCACCCGCACCTCGAGCGCCGCGCCGTGGCCTCGAACGCCGAGGCGGCCGTGCTGGCGAGCCAGGATCCGACGGTCGCCGCGATCGCCAGCGAGATGGCGGGCGAGCAGTATCAGCTGGGCGTGGTCCAGGCCCACATCCAGGACGATCCGCACAACCGCACGCGCTTCGTGGTGATCGGCCAGCTGCAGACCGGTCCTTCTGGCCGCGACCGCACCGGCATCGTGCTGGCCGTGCCGAACAAGGCCGGCGCCGTCTACAACCTGCTGGCGCCGCTCGAAAAGCATGGCGTGTCGATGACCCGCTTCGAATCGCGCCCGGCGCGCATCGGCACCTGGGAGTATTACTTCTACGTCGACATCGAGGGCCATGTGCACGACGCCCCGGTCGCGCGCGCGCTCGAGGAACTGAAGGACAACGCCGCCTTCTTCAAGGTGCTGGGCTCGTACCCGCAAAGCCTTTAACCATCAGAGAGAAACCCCATGTCGAAATTTGGTCCTGCGCAGTTCGGTCCCGAGTATGTCCGCGCCATCGCCCCTTACCAGGCCGGCAAACCCATCGCCGAAGTCGCCCGCGAGTTCGGTCTCGACGAAGCGGCGATCGTCAAGCTGGCGTCCAACGAGAACCCGTTCGGCCTGCCGGAATCGAGCCGCGCCGCGATGCTCGAAGCCGCCGCCGATCTCGGCCGCTACCCGGACGCCAACGGCTTCGAGCTCAAGACCGCGCTGTCGCGGCGCTACGACGTGCCGCTCGAGTGGATTACCCTCGGCAACGGCAGCAACGACATCCTGGAGATCGCCGCCCACGCCTTTGTGCAAAAGGGCGAGGCGGTGGTCTATTCGCAGTATTCGTTCGCGGTGTACGCGCTGGCCACGCAGGGCGTGGGCGGACGCGCCATCGTGGTGCCGAGCGTGAACTACGGCCACGACCTGGATGCGATGGCCGCCGCGATCGATGCGGACACGCGCCTGGTCTACGTCGCCAACCCGAACAACCCGACCGGCACCTTCATCCCGGCCGACCAGGTCGAAGCCTTCCTGCAGAAGGTTCCGGCCAACGTGATCGTGGTGCTCGACGAAGCGTATAACGAATACCTGGCGCCGCAGCACCAGTTCGAGTCGAGCGCCTGGGTGCGCAAATACCCGAACCTGATCGTCTCGCGCACCTTCTCCAAGGCCTACGGCCTGGCCGGCCTGCGCGTGGGCTTTGCCATCGCCCAGCCGGAAGTGACGGACCTGATGAACCGCATCCGCCAGCCGTTCAACGTCAACTCGCTGGCGCAGGCCGCCGCGATCGCCGCGCTGAACGACAAGGCATTCCTGGCCAAGGGCGCGCAGAACAATGCCGACGGCTACCGGCAGCTGGTCGCCGCGTTCGACGAGCTCAAGCTCGAATACGTGCCGTCGTTCGGCAACTTCGTGCTGGTCAAGGTCGGCGCCGACGACGACGCCGGCGCGCGCGTGAACCTGGCGCTGCTCAGGCAGGGCGTGATCGTGCGTCCGGTCGGCGCCTATGGCCTGCCGCAGTGGCTGCGCATCTCGATCGGCCTGCCGCAAGAAAACGCGGCCTTCATCGACGCGCTCAAGCGAGCGCTCGCGACGGAGAGCGCGAGCGCGCGAGGCTGAATGCTCACCAAAGTCGTTATCGTCGGCGTCGGCCTGATCGGCGGTTCGTTCGCGCTGGCGCTCAAACGCGCCGGCATGGTGGGCGAGGTGGTCGGCATCGGCCGGCATCCGGAAGCGCTGGCGCGCGCACTCGAACTGGGCATCGTCGACCGGGTGACTGGCGACCATGCCGACGCGCTGCGCGGCGCCGACCTGGTGCTGCTGGCCGCGCCGGTGGCCCAGACCGGCCCGATCCTGGAAGCGCTGCTGCCGCACCTCGAGCCGGGGACGGTCGTGACCGACGCCGGCAGCACCAAGTGCGACGTGGTCGCGGCCGCGCGCGTGGTGCTGGGGGAGCGCGTGCGCCAGTTCGTGCCGGGCCACCCGATCGCGGGCAGCGAATCGAACGGTCCCGAGGCCGCGCTGGCCGGGCTGTACCAGGGCAAGAAGTGCGTGCTGACGCCGCTGCCGGAGAATGCGCCGTCCGACGTCGAGCGGGTCGCCGGCGCCTGGCGCGCCTGCGGCGCCGTGATCCACACGCTCAGCCCGCAAGACCATGACCGCGTGTTCGCCGCCGTCAGCCATCTGCCGCACTTGCTGGCCTATGCGCTGGTGGACGACATCGCCGCCAGGCCGCATGCGGACCTGCTGTTCCAGTACGCCGCCAGCGGCTTTCGCGACTTCACGCGCATCGCCGGCTCGTCGCCCGAGATGTGGCGCGACATCAGCCTGGCCAACCGCGCCGCGCTGCTGTCCGAGCTGGATGCATATCTGGCACAATTGACGTCGATGCGGGCCATGCTCGCGGCGGCCGACGGCGTCGGCTTGCAAGGAATCTATACGACCGCCCAGCGCGCGCGCCGCGAATGGCAAGAGGCCATCGAGGCCGGCGCGCTGGAGCGGCGTTCGCCCAATCAGGAAAACACATGACGCAGCAAAAACACTATCCGCAGCATATCGACCTCGAGCCCGTGCTTCATGCGCAAGGCGCGGTGCGGCTGCCGGGTTCCAAGAGCATCTCGAACCGCACGCTGCTGCTGGCGGCGCTGTCCGAGGGCGCGACCACGATCCACGACCTGCTGGCCTCGGACGACACCATGGTGATGCTGGGCGCGCTGCGCGCGCTGGGTATTCAGTGGGACGAGGTCGACGAGCGCACCGTGGTCGTGCACGGCAATGGCGGCGTGCTGCCGAACCATGAAGCCGACCTGTTCATGGGCAATGCCGGCACCGCGATCCGTCCGCTGACCGCCGCCCTGGCCGTGATCGGCGGCGACTATACGCTGCACGGCGTCTCGCGCATGCACGAGCGCCCGATCGGCGACCTGGTCGATGCGCTGAACGAGGTCGGCGCCCAGATCGAGTACACGGGCGAGCCGGGCTTCCCGCCGCTGCGCATCCGGCGCGGCCGCGTCAACCCGCAGCGCATCGCCGTGCGCGGCAATGTGTCGAGCCAGTTCCTGACCGCGCTCCTGATGGCGGCGCCGCTGATGGCCACGACCCATGCGGTGTCGATCGACGTGGTGGGCGAACTGATCTCGAAGCCCTACATCGAGATCACCCTGAACCTGATGCGCCGCTTCGGCGTCGAGGTCGAGCAGAACGGCTGGGCCTCGTTCACCGTGCATCCCGGCCAGCGCTACCGCAGTCCCGGCACGATCCACGTCGAGGGCGACGCGTCGTCGGCGTCGTATTTCCTGGCGGCCGGCGCGATCGCCGGCGGTCCGGTGCGGGTGGAGGGCGTGGGCGAACACAGCATCCAGGGCGACGTGCGCTTCGCCGATGCGCTCGAGCGCATGGGCGCCATCGTCACCCGCGGCGACAACTGGATCGAAGCGCGCTCGAACGGCGTGCTCAAGGCCATCGACGCCGACTTCAACCATATCCCGGACGCGGCGATGACGATCGCGGTGGCGGCGCTGTACGCCGACGGCCCGAGCACCCTGCGCAATATCGCCAGCTGGCGCGTGAAGGAAACCGATCGCCTGGCGGCCATGGCCACCGAACTGCGCAAGGTCGGCGCCGAGGTGGAGGAGGGGCCCGACTACATCCGCATCACCCCGCCGGAAGAACTCAAGCCGGCCACGATCGACACCTACGACGACCACCGCATGGCGATGTGCTTCTCGCTCGCTTCGCTGGACGGCAAGGCGCGCCGCGGCAACGCGATGCGCATCAACGATCCGAAGTGCGTCGCCAAGACCTTCCCCGATTATTTCGAGGCGTTCGCGGGCATTGCCCGCAACGAGCTGTTCTAACCTTCGCGTGGGGCGACCTGGTCCGGCGGACCAGGTCGCGACCCGCCCACCCTACGAGCCTATGCCCAACTCTCACGTTCCAGTCATCACCATCGACGGCCCCACCGCCTCCGGCAAGGGAACGGTCGCCAGCCGGGTCGCCGAGCGCCTGAGCTTCCATTTGCTCGACTCGGGCGCGCTGTACCGCCTGACGGCGCTGCAGGCGCTGCGGCGCGGGGTCGAGCCGCGCGACGAGCACGCGATCGCCAAGCTGGCCGAGCACCTGCCGGCGCGGTTCCAGGGAGAGCATATCTACCTGGCGCACGAAGACGTGACGCACGCGATCCGGGCCGAGGAGGTGGGCAATATGGCGTCCAGGATCGCGGCGCTGCCGGCCGTACGCCAGGCGCTGTTCGGGCTGCAACTGGGCTTTCGCCAGACGCCGGGCCTGGTGGCCGACGGGCGCGATATGGGCACCGTGATCTTCCCCACCGCCAAGCTGAAGGTGTTCTTGACCGCAAGTGTTGAGGCGCGTGCGCAACGCCGGTATAAGCAATTGATTGACAAAGGGTTTTCTGCTAATATGAACGACCTCCTGGCAGATTTGCAGGCGAGGGACGAGCGCGACACCAATCGTGCGGTCGCTCCCCTGGCCCCGGCAAGCGATGCGCATCTGCTGGACACGTCCGAGATGGGTGTGGATCAGGCAGTGGACCAAGTGTTGGCTTGGTACGCGCAAAAGTAATCAAGAAGAGTTTTTTAAAGACTTTGAATGGCGTATCGATGCTTTCGGCGTAAGCCGTTGGCATCAAAACGTCATTCCCGCGCAGGCGGGAATCACAGTTCGATGCATACCGTTGGCTCGAGTCATCGCCGTGGTAGGCAAGTAAACTTGGGTTCCAGCCTTCGCGGGGGGCGACGGTCTTTGGGCTGGTGGCGCCGTTTAACGGTGTCGTCGGCCAGGGCCGCCGTCCTTTGGTGTCTGCAACGCGCTTTTATGTTGCAGGCGTGTTTTAACCCTAACCCAGTTCAGTCCGCATATTGTCGGCCTGCTGGTTAACATGAAATATCACTCCTTTTATGTCTACTGCAACTCAAGATACCGGTATGGAAAGCTTCGCAGCCCTCTTCGAGGAATCGCTGCAACGCCAAGACATGCGTTCGGGCGAAGTCATTTCGGCTGAAGTCGTGCGCCTGGATCACAACTTCGTGATCGTCAACGCCGGCCTGAAGTCGGAAGCGTTCATCCCGGTTGAAGAATTCAAGAACGACCAGGGCGAACTGGAAGTTCAGATCGGCGATTTCGTTTCCGTGGCTATCGAGTCGCTGGAAAACGGCTTCGGCGACACCATCCTGTCGCGCGACAAGGCCAAGCGCCTGGCGTCGTGGCTGGCACTGGAAAAAGCGATGGAATCGGGCGAAATCGTCACCGGTACCGTCAACGGTAAAGTCAAAGGCGGCCTGACCGTCCTGACCAATGGCATCCGCGCCTTCCTGCCGGGTTCGCTGGTTGACACCCGTCCAGTCAAGGACACCACCCCATTCGAAGGCAAGACCCTCGAATTCAAGGTCATCAAGCTGGACCGCAAGCGTAACAACGTCGTGCTGTCGCGCCGCGCCGTCATCGAAGCATCGATGGGCGAAGAGCGCCAGAAGCTGATGGAAACCCTGAAAGAAGGCACCGTGGTCACCGGCGTCGTCAAGAACATCACCGACTACGGTGCGTTCGTCGACCTGGGCGGCATCGACGGCCTGCTGCACATCACCGACCTGGCATGGCGTCGTGTGCGTCACCCGTCGGAAGTCCTGTCGGTTGGCCAAGAGATCACCGCCAAGGTCCTCAAGTACGATCAGGAAAAGAACCGCGTTTCGCTGGGCGTCAAGCAACTGGGCGACGATCCATGGACCGGTCTGTCGCGTCGTTACCCACAAGGCACCCGCCTGTTCGGTAAAGTCACCAACCTGACCGACTACGGCGCGTTCGTCGAAGTGGAACAAGGCATCGAAGGCCTGGTCCACGTGTCGGAAATGGACTGGACCAACAAGAACGTGGCGCCAAACAAGGTTGTCCAGCTGGGCGACGAAGTGGAAGTCATGGTCCTGGAAATCGACGAAGAGCGTCGCCGTATCTCGCTGGGCATGAAGCAGTGCAAGGCGAACCCATGGGACGACTTCGGCATGACCCACAAGAAGGGCGACAAGGTCAAGGGTTCGATCAAGTCGATCACCGACTTCGGCGTCTTCATCGGCCTGCCAGGCAACATCGATGGCCTGGTCCACCTGTCGGACCTGTCCTGGACCGAAGCCGGCGAAGAAGCCGTGCGTCGCTTCAAGAAGGGCGACGAGCTGGAAGCCGTGGTCCTGGCAATCGACGTCGAGCGCGAGCGTGTTTCGCTGGGCGTGAAGCAGCTGGAAGGCGACCCGTTCAACAACTTCGCTTCGCGGAACGACAAGGGCACCCTGGTCACCGGCACCGTGAAATCGGTTGAGCCAAAAGGCGCCGTCATCGCTCTGAGTGAAGAAGTCGAAGGCTACCTGCGCGCTTCGGAAATCGCACGTGACCGCGTGGAAGATGCCGGCACCCACCTGAAAGTGGGCGACAGCGTCGAAGCCCTGGTCATCAACATCGATCGCAAGGCTCGCAGCATCCAGCTGTCGATCAAGGCAAAAGACAATGTTGACACCCAAGAAGCAATGAGCAAACTGGCCAACGACAACAGCGCAGCTACGGGCACCACCAGCCTGGGCGCGCTGCTCAAAGCCAAGTTCGACAACAAAAACTAATCAGGCTAACCCCTGACTGGAGCGGCAGATGACCAAATCCGAGCTGATCAACCGTCTGGCTGAGCGTTATTCCCAGCTGGTGGCGAAGGATGCGGAGTTCGCTGTCAAGACCATCCTCGATGCGATGACCAACGCCCTGGCGACCGGGCAGCGCATCGAGATCCGTGGTTTCGGCAGCTTCTCGCTCAACAGCCGCCCCCCGCGCATCGGACGCAATCCGAAGTCCGGCGACAAGGTGATGGTGCCTGAAAAGCGGGTGCCGCACTTCAAGCCGGGCAAGCAGTTGCGCGAGCGGGTGGATGCGATGGTCGGGCAGCCGATCATCAACGATTGAGTCGTCGGGCAGTCCCGAAAAACGGCATCCGCGAGGGTGCCGTTTTTTTTCGCCTGCCGCCAGTCGCCGCCAAGCCAACGCCCGGTGTCATTTTGAAATATCATGACGAGTATGCGACACTTCGCCCTCACACCATTCTCCAGCGGAACCTGCTGATGAAATTCGTCTCGACCATCGTCGGTATCGTCCTGTTCATCCTCTTCTTCGGCTTTGCCCTGAAGAACACCCAGGAAGTCGACCTGCACTTCTTCCTGCAATACGAATTGCGCGGCCCGCTGGTGCTCATGCTGCTGGCCTTTTTCGTTGCCGGCGCCGCCCTCGGCATCCTGGCGCTGACCCCGACCGTGTTCCGCCAGCGCCGCGAGAAGTGGCTGCACAAGATCACCATCCAGTCCCTGCAAAGCGCCGCCGGCACCGGCACCGCGCCGCCGGCGCCGGACAGCGTGACCCCGCCGGCGCCCCGGCCCTGAACAATAACAAAACAAGAAATCCATGGAATTTGAACTCTGGATGCTGCTTGGCATCCCATTCTTTTTTGGCCTCGGCTGGCTTGCCGCCCGGGTCGACATCAACGAGCTGGTCTCCGAATCGCGTACTTTGCCGCGCGGCTATTTCAAGGGCCTCAACCACCTGCTGAACGACCAGCCGGATAAAGCCATCGATTCCTTCATCGAGATCGTCAAGCTCGACCCCGAATCGGCCGACATGCATTTTGCCCTCGGTAACCTGTTCCGCCGCCGCGGCGAAACCGAGCGCGCGATCCGGGTGCACCAGAACCTGCTGGCGCGGCCCGACCTGCCGCCCGAGGACAAGGCGCATGCGCAGTACGAGCTCGGGATCGACTACCTGAAGGCCGGCCTGCTGGACCGGGCCGAGGAAACCTTCCACCAGCTGGTCGACACCTCGTATGCGGTCAAGGCGCGCCGCTCGCTGCTCGAGATCTACCAGCGCGAGAAGGAATGGCGGCGCGCCATCGTGGCGGCCGAAGGCCTGCAGGAGTCGGGCGCCGGATCGCGCCAGAAGGAAATTGCCCAGTTCTATTGCGAACTGGCCCAGGACGCGCTGGTGCACACGGCGCCGAGCGACGCCATGCAATTGCTCGACAAGGCCCTGGAAGCCGACCGCCACAGCGTGCGCGCCACCATCCTGCGCGGCGACGCGCAGCTGGCCCAGGGCGACGTCGAAGAGGCGCTCAAGACCTGGCGCCGCGTCGAGCAGCAGAGCGTGCCGCACGTGGCCCTGGTGGCCGCCCGCCTGATGGACGGCTACCGCAAGGTGGGCCGCCCGCAGGAAGGCGTCAACCTGCTCAAGTCCTACCTGGCCGAGGCGTCGTCGATCGACCTGATCGAAGTCGTGTTCAAGGCCGTCATCGAGCTCGATGGCGTGCAGGCGGCCAAGGAACTGGTGGTCGAGGAGCTGCGCCGCAATCCAACCCTGCTGGGCCTGGATAAACTGCTGGAAGCGCGGCTGATGGATGCGCCGGCGAATATCTGGGAAGAGCTGTCGATGGTCAAGAACCTGGTGCAGCGCTATACCCAGAAGCTGGCGCGCTACCAGTGCAGCCACTGCGGCTTCAAGGCGCGCCAGTTCTACTGGCACTGCCCGGGGTGCAACCGCTGGGATTCCTACCCGCCGCGCCGCACCGAAGAACTGAACGTCATGAACTGAGCACCATGGACAACCCGACCCCGAGCCGCCTGCTGGCGGCCGACGACTTCCGCCGGCAGGCGGCCCCGCAACTGTCTACCGTGCGCCTGCTGGTGGTGGGCGACGTCATGCTTGACCGCTACTGGTTCGGCGACGTTTCCCGGATCTCTCCCGAGGCCCCGGTGCCGGTGGTGCGCATCGAGAAGCGCGAGGAGCGCCTGGGCGGCGCCGCCAACGTGGCGCGCAACGCCGCCGCCCTCGGCGCCCACACGGGCCTCCTGGGCGTGGCCGGCGCCGACGAGGCGGGCGACCAGATGGAGCAATTGCTGCAGGATGGCGGCATTCACAGCTACCTGAAGCGTGACGAGGCGATCTCGACCATCATCAAGCTGCGCGTAATCGGCCGCCAGCAGCAGATGGTGCGCATCGACTTCGAGGATGCGCCGACCGAGAACGTGCTGCGCGACAAGCTCAGTCAGTTCAAGGCGCTGCTGCCCGACTACGACGTGATCCTCCTGTCCGACTACAACAAGGGCGCCCTGGTCAATGTGGCCGAGATGATCGCGCTGGCCCGCGCCGCCGGCAAGATCGTGCTGGTCGATCCGAAGGGCGACGACTTCACGCCGTATCGCGGCGCGAGCATCCTGACCCCGAACCGCTCCGAGCTGCAGCGCGTGGTGGGTGGCTGGAAAACCGAAGAACAATTGCTCGAGAAAGCGCAGAAGCTGCGCGAAGAGCTGAGCCTGGACGCACTGCTGCTGACCCGCTCCGAAGAGGGCATGAGCCTGTTCACGAAGGACGAGGTGCTGCACGTGCACGCCGACGCGCGCGAGGTGTTCGACGTCTCGGGCGCGGGCGACACCGTGATCGCCACCCTGGCCACCATGCTCGGCGCCGGGGCGCCGCTGGCCGAGGCCCTTGTGACGGCCAACCGCGCCGGCGGCATCGTGGTCGGCAAGCTGGGCACGGCGACCGTGACCCGCGAGGAGCTGTTCGGCTAGAAACCGCGCCTGACTTGATCGCGCTCAGTCCGCTGACCCCAACGATAGCCGGGGTCATCCGTCTAAGTGAACGCCGGCGGCGCCGCCGTCGGGCGTATCCAACTTACGGAGAACATGCAATGATCAAGAATCTGATGCTCGCGGTCGCCGCGCTGGTCGTCTCGACCGGCCTGGCCTTCGCCCAGGTGGACGTCAACAAGGCCGACGCCGTGGCGCTCGATGGCGTGAAGGGCGTGGGGCCGAGCATGTCCAAGGCCATCCTGGACGAACGCGCCAAGGGCGAATTCAAGGACTGGGCCGACCTGCAGGGACGCGTCAAGGGCCTGGGCGACAAGAAGGCGGCCAAGCTGTCCGAGGCCGGCCTGGTGGTCAACGGCAAGGGCAAGGACGGCGCCGCGCCCAAGCCTGCCGCGAACGACGCCAAGCCGAGCCAGAGCGCCGACGCCAAGGCGGCTGCCATAGCCACGACGTAATACCGCTCGACGCCATGTATTGACTGACATCCGCGCGGGCGCGTGGCAAGATGTGCAAGCTCAACTGTTACAGCTTGCACATCCATACCAGAAAAGGACACCATGCCTCACGCCCGTGTTTCCACCGCCTTGCTGGCGGCCCTGCTGGCCGCTTCGGCCGGCGCCTGTGCCGCCACCCCGGCCCAGCCGAACATCACCGCCCAGCAAGCGCAAATCAACAAGATCCTGGGCGAAATTTCGCAACAGCGCATCGAAAGCCATATCCGCAAGCTGGTCAGCTTCGGCACCCGCCACACGATGTCGGAAACCGCATCCGAGACGCGCGGCATTGGCGCCGCGCGGCGCTGGATCAAGGCCGAGCTCGAGCGCTGCGGCGCCGGCACGCCGCTGCAGGTGGCCTTCGACAGCCACATGGCGCCGGTGTCAAGCCGCATCTCGAAACCGACCGAGATCGTCAACGTGGTCGCGACCCTGCCGGGCACGCAGGCCGCCTCGAAGGACCGCCTGTATGTGGTCAGCGGCCACTACGATTCGCGCGCCTCGGACGTGATGGACTTCACGTCGGACGCGCCGGGCGCCAACGACGACGCCTCGGGCACCGCCGCCATCATGGAACTGGCGTGCGTGATGGCCAAGTACAAGTTCGATGCCACGCTCGTGTTCATGGCCGTCGCGGCCGAGGAGCAGGGCCTGATCGGTGCGCGCCACTGGGCGACCCAGGCGCGCGAAAAGGGCTGGAACGTGGCCGGCATGTTCACCAACGACATCATCGGCAGCTCGCGCGGCGACGACGGCAAGGTCGACGACAAGTCGGTGCGCCTGTTCGCCCAGAGCATCCCGGCGACCAAGGAAATGAGCGAGGCCGTGCGCCAGCTGGTGGCTACCGGCGGCGAGAACGATTCGATCTCGCGCCAGCTCGCGCGCCACACCAAGGAGCAGGGCGAGCGCTACGTGAAGGGCTTCAAGGTCAGCGTCATCCAGCGCCACGACCGCTACCTGCGCGGCGGCGACCACATGCCGTTCCTGGAGCAGGGCTACGCCGCGCTGCGCTTTACCGAACCGGCCGAGAACTTCGACCACCAGCACCAGGACCTGCGCACCGAGAACGGCAAGGCGTATGGCGACACGCTCGAGCACGTCGACTTCCGTTATGTCGCCAACGTGACCCGCGTCAATGGCGCCGCCATGGCGTCGCTGGCGCTGGCGCCGGGCGCGCCGCAGGAGGTCAGGCTGCGCACCGCGGGTCTGACCAACGATTCGACCCTGGTGTGGAAGGCCAGTCCTGAACCCGACCTGGCCGGCTACCGCCTCGTGTGGCGCGACACCACCGCTGCGGCCTGGGAAGGTTCGAAGTGGGTCGGCAACGTCACCGAGGCGACAGTCGACCTGTCGAAGGACAATGTGTTCTTCGGCGTGCAGGCGGTCGACAAGGACGGCAACGTCAGCCCGGCCACTTATCCCTTGCCGCTGCGGTAGGGTTGGCGGCTACGCCGCCGACGCGGTGATGGTTGGCAGCCAGATCATTCGGCACGGGAGCGGTGCCGCTAGGGTTGGCAGCCAGATCATGCGGCGCGGGAGCGGAGCCGCTCCCGACGTCGTATTGCTTCTCGGATTAAAATGACACTTTGGTTTCGCAAGGAATAGAGAAAGCAATGGCTTACAAGACCATCGAAGCCACGATCGGCAATACGCCGCTCGTGCAGCTGCAGCGCCTGCCTGGCGCCGACATCGCGGCCCGCAACAACATCATCCTGGGCAAGCTGGAAGGCAATAACCCGGCCGGCTCGGTGAAGGACCGCGCCGCCATGTCGATGCTGCGCGGCGCGGAGCAGCGCGGCCAGATCAAGCCGGGCGACACGCTGATCGAAGCCACCAGCGGCAATACCGGCATCGCGCTGGCGATGGCGGCCGCGATCCTCGGCTACAAGATGATCCTCCTGATGCCCGACAACCTGTCGGTCGAGCGCCGCCAGAGCATGGCCGCGTATGGCGCGCAAATCATCCTGACGCCGAAGTCGGGCGGCATGGAATACGCGCGCGACATGGCCGAGCAGATGCGCCAGGGCGGCCAGGGCATCATCCTCGACCAGTTCGCCAACTTCGACAATCCGCGCGCGCACTACGAGACCACCGGTCCCGAAATCTGGCGCGACACCGAAGGCCGCATCACGCACTTCGTCAGCGCCATGGGCACCACCGGCACCATCATGGGCGTGTCGCGCTACCTGAAGGAACAGAACGAGGCCGTCCGCATCATCGGCGCCCAGCCCGAAGAAGGCTCGTCGATCCCGGGTATCCGCAAATGGCCCGAAGCCTACCTGCCGAAGATCTTCGAGGCGGCGCGCGTCGACCAGGTCGAGAGCGTGAACCAGGCCTCGGCCGAACAGATGGCGCGTCGGCTGGCGGCCGAGGAGGGCATCTTCTGCGGCATCTCGGCCGCCGGCGCCTGCGAAGTGGCGCTGCGCATCGCCCAGACCGTGGAAAACGCGACCATCGTGTTCGTGGTGTGCGACCGCGGCGACCGCTACCTGTCGACCGGCGTCTTTCCCGCCTGACGGCGCCGCGCAATGAAAAAGGCCGCCTGGGTCACAGGCGGCCTCGTTGTATCAGTCGCTGGGACTGCATAGACCGTTCGACGGGCGTGTCGCCGACGATAACCGGTCGTCCGCCAATGCGGCGGCTCGTACGCCCGCGCGGGCGTACGCACTACTGATCCGGCGGCGCGCAAGGCGCCGCCTGTTCCCTGCAGCGAGAAACCCGGGCGCCTGGCGGCGCCGTGCGGCTTCTCAGTCCTTCGCTGCCGGAACCGCGCCTTCCTTCGGCTTGAACTGCTTGTCGCTGATGCGGAACTTCGCACGGCGGTCGCCCATCAGGTAGCGCAGGTCGCGGATCGACAGGTCGCTCACTTCGTGCATGCGGATCAGCAGCGAAGCGCCGACCGGAAGGCGGTGGTGGCGGATCTTCGAGATCACCGGCGGGGCGACTTCGAGGGCGCGCGACAGGGCTGCGTCGTTCTTCAGGCGCAGGTTCTCGATCAGGGTGTCGAGAAGGCGGTTCGGGTTGTACTGGAGCAGCTCGTCGCCTTCCGAATCGCTGTTCATATCAATGCCGACTTGGTTAGTCATGATTCAAATTCCTATCTGGGGTTGAAACGGAGTCGCTGGCGGCGTTCGATTCCGGAAGTTTAATTTCGTAATTTTCTATTCAATTGTACAACTATTTTTATTCCGATACTCATGAGCAAGTCGGAATTGTTCTCTCACCTCGGATGTCGTTGTCTCAATGCAACAATAGCCGCAATGCAATTCTCTCACAAAGTCACCGCAGAAATATATTGTTTTTTATTTAATTATTAGTGTACGGGCATCCAGCACTTGATGCCGCACGGTACGATATTTGCTGACGAATTGGAAAGAAACAGGGGGGTATGTTGCCACGCATGCCATTTTTGTAACCGACACAACAATGTTGGCGGCGGATACCCCTGGGGGTATGTAGGAGAATGCCTACGCACAACGGAAGAAGAAAGCGGGAAACCTGTTACAAAAGATTACAAAGTTTCCCGTTCGGAAAGACTCAGCCGGGCCGTGCCGCCTTGACCGCGCGTCCCAGGTCGACAACCGACATGGCATAGAAATAACTACGATTGTATTTGGTAATGGCATAGAAGTTATCGTTAGCCACCCAGTATTCCGTTGCCTCGGCGCCGTTCTGCAGGTCGATCAGCCCATACAGGCGGTCGCCCGGCAGCGTCGTTCCCGTCACCACGCCCGCCTCGCGCAGTTCCGCCGGGCGCAGGGTGGCGCTCAGGCCGCGCCCGAGCAAGCCTTCCCAGGCGCGCGTCGGCGAGACGTCGGCCGCGTACACGGTGGGGCCGCGGTGCTCGGCATTCCAGCCATGCTGGACCAGGAAATTGGCCACGCTGCCGATCGCATCGGTCGCCGAACCGCGCAGGTCGACCCGGCCGTCGCTGTCGAAGTCGACGCCGTATTTGAGAATATTGCTGGGCATGAACTGCGGCATCCCGACCGCGCCGGCAAACGAGCCCAGCAGCGAGAAAGGCTCGTAGCCGCGCTCGCGCGCCAGCACCAGGGTATTGGCCAGCTCCTCGCGGAAGAACGCCTTGCGCGCGGCCTGGTTCGGCGCTTCCGGATAGGCGAAGGCGAGGGTGGTCAGGCTGTCCAGCACGCGGAAGGTGCCGGTATCGCGGCCATAAATGGTCTCGATGCCGATGATGCCGACGATGATCTCGGCCGGCACGCCATAGGCCGCCTCGGCGCGCGCCAGCGCGTCGGCGTTCTCGTTCCAGAAGCGCACGCCGGCGCGGATGCGGATCGGCTCGATGAAGCGCGCGCTGTAGGCTTGCCAGTTTTTCGGCTTGCCCGGCGGCGCCGGCTTGACCAGCTGCACGGCGCGGTCGATGAAACGGACCTGGCCGAACAGGGTGCGCAGCGCCTCGCGCTCGAAACCGTGGTGCGTAACCATTTCTTCAATAAACTCACGCACCGGCAACCATTCGACGAAGTTCACGTGTTCCGGGTCCTGGTCGGCCGCCAGCGTGATGGCGGCTTGCGTTGCGGTGGTCTGGGGGGCGGCGAGGGCATCGCCATGCGCGCCGGCGGCAAGCGCGAGCGCGGAAAACAGGATTGCTATCGATTTCATCTGACTTGCGACAATAAGCGTTTCAAGGTGGCGGTAAGCCGGGGATCGGTGGACGGGGGCGCGTAGCGCCAGGCGCTGTAACGGTGCAGGAATTCCTGCGCCGCCGCGCGCGCGTGGGGCGCCAGCCGGCTGTCGCCGGCGACCCGCGCCGCGTAGGCGCTCGGTCCTTCGTCGTGCGCGCGCGCCAGGCCCAGCTGGCCGAGACGCTTGCACAGGGTCGAGTATAGAGCATCGACCGGGTGGATTTCCCGGCGGCGGCGCAAAAAGACCAGCAAGGCGATGCCGAGGGCAATGGACGTTAGCAGAGCGATAAAAGGCCAGCCGGACAGTGATCGCTGCAAGTCGCGCACGACGTCGCGCTGGCGCTCCGGCGTATAGTTGAGCACCCACTGGTTCCAGCCATTGTTGACGGCGCCGACGGCGTTGCGCAGCTGGGCCAGCCAGGCATTGGCGCCGCCCTGGAACGGATTCATGCCGCGCAGCGCCTCGATGCCGAACGGGGCCGGGCGCGGCACCGAGGCGTCCAGGCCGCGCCGCACGCGCTCGGGCGCCACCGCCGCGGTCGGGTCGATCCGCTGCCAGCCGATCCCCGCGATCCAGACCTCGGCCCAGGCATGGGCATCGGACTGGCGCACCGTCATGAAGCCGTCGAGCGGATTGATCTCGCCGCCCTGGTAGCCGGTCACCACCCGCGCCGGCACGCCGGCCGCGCGCATCAGGAACACGAAGGCCCCCGAATAGTGTTCGCAAAAGCCGGAGCGGGTGGCGTACAGGAATTCGTCGACCGTATGCCGGCCCAGCAGCGGCGGCGCCAGCGTGTATTCGAACGGTTGCTCGCGGAACTGCGCCAGCACGGCTTCGACCCGTTGCGCCGGATCGGGAAGCCGGCGCAGCGCGCGCCCGGCGGCCAGCGCGCGCGGGTTGAAGCCATACGGCAGCAGCAGCCAGCGCCCGGCGTCGTCCAGGGCCGGCCCGCCCTGCAACGCGAATTGCAGATGCGAGCTGGCGCGATAGCGCACCCGGGTCGAGAGCACGTCGTTCGCCGTCAGCTCGAACTGCGGCGAGAGGCGTAGTCCGTGGCCCGCCACCTGCGGCAGCTCGCCCGGCATCTCCAGCGTAAACACCCAGCGCGACTGCGAGGGTTCCAGCGTCACCTCGTAGTCGACCGCGTCGCCGCGCACCGCCAGGTGCAGGTCGCGGCCGGAGGCCTGGCTGGCGCCGCGCGACCAGGTCAGGCCGTCGAAGAAATCGAGCACCGGGCCGCGCCAGTAGAGCTGGTTCTGCGCCGGGGGCGGCGTCAGGAAGCGCACGCGGAAGGCCGTCTCCTCGGACAAGGCCAGGTTCGACATCTGGCCCGGCGCCATCGTGTCGGACAGGCCGGAGCGCGAACCGCCGCCGCCATCGCCCGGCATGGTCCACAGCGGGCCGTGGATGCGCGGGAAGACCACGAACAGCACGACCGCGATCGGCAGGGCGAAGGCCAGCATGCGGCCGGCCATCGCCAGGCGGGTGCGCAGCGGCGGCACCCTGTCTGCGAACTGGAAAGACAGCTGCGTGGCCAGCAGGAGCAGCACCGAGGCCACCGTCAGCAGGGCGGTGCCGATGCCCTGCGAATAGAAGAAATTGGTCAGCACCAGGAAGAAGCACAGGAAGATCACGACGAACAGGTCGCGCCGCGCATGCATCTCGAGCATCTTGAAGGCGACCAGCAGGACCAGCATCGCCACCCCGGCATCTTTTCCGAGCAGGGTCTCGTAGCTGAACTGCACGCCGGCCATCGCGGCCACCGCCACCGGCAGCAGCACCAGGGCCGGCGGCATGCGCTTGCCGCGCAGGGTGATCGCGGCGCGCCAGGCCAGGGTGGCGCCGCACAGCAGCGAGACCCACAGCGGCAGGTGCAGGGTATGCGGCGCCAGCACCAGCACCGCGCTGCCCAGCAGCAGCAGGGTGTCGGCCTTGTCGCGGGTGAGCGGGGTGGCGAACAGCTTCATGGCGCGCCCCCGTTGTCGTGCGCGAGCCCCTCGTTCATCCCATGGAGCGCCAGCGCGCGCAGGCAGGCCGCCTGGTGCGCAGCGCCCAGGGCGGCGGGCAAGCGCAGCGCGCCGAGGCGGAAGGCATAGGGCAGGGCGCGGCTTTCCGCCTCCAGCACCCAGCGCGTCAGGCGCGACAGGCGCAGCTCGAGGTCGAGCGTGGCGGGCAGGGCGTCGAAGTCGAGCACCAGCTCGTCGCCACCGCCACCCTCGAAATGCTTCGACACCAAGGCGCCGCCGAATTGCGGATCGAGCCGGGCGATCTGGCGCCATGCCAGCTGGCGCGGCGAGTCGCCCGCCTGGTAGTTGCGCACGCCGGCGAAATCGTCGTGGCCGGCGGCGCGCAGGCTGCTGCCGCTGCCCCCGCCCAGCGGCAGGCTTGGCGCGCCGTCCTCGGGGCGCGGATAGACCAGGGCGCGCGCGGCCGGGCGCCAGTAGCTCCAGGCGGTGAACAGGCCGAGCGGAAAGCGCGTCGACAGCCTGACCCGGGCCGGCGCCAGCCAGCCGCGCCGCAGGGTCGGCACCGACAGGGCCAGGATCGCGTGGGCGCCGGGCGCGATGTCGGCCACGTGGCGCATATCGTCGACATTGGCGGCGTCGGCAAAGTCGGCCCGCACGGCGTAGCGCGCCAGGCGCGTGCGGTTGAAGACCTGCAGCTCGAACTGGGCTTCCTGGCCGGCGAACACGGGCGCGATCCGGCCCTGCTGCAGGGCCAGGTGCGCCAGGTTGCGGTAGGTGGCGACCATGTCGACCAGCGCGCACGACAGCGCGAGAAAGGTCAGGGCGAAGCCCAGGCCCAGCGCGTAATTGACCGAGCCGATCAGCAGCACCGCCAGCAGCACGGCGAAACCCAGGCCGGCCCGGCTCGGCACGATGAACACGCGGCGCTGCCTGAGCACCACCTCGCCGGCGTCCAGCCTGCCGGCGCGCGGCAGCCAGGCGCCGGTCGCGCGGCGCAGCCGGGCGCGCAGCCCCCCGGCCTTCTGCAGCGCCTGCGCCATCAGACCGGCACCGCCTTCTGCAACTGCAGCACCAGGTCGCGGCTGGCCAGCGCGGTGCCGTGGGCGGCGCGCAGGGGCCGCAGGCGGTGCGCGCAGACCGGCACCAGCACGGCCTGGATGTCTTCCGGGATCACGTGGTCGCGGCCTTCCAGCGCGGCCCAGGCGCGCCCGGCCTGCAGCAGGGCGATCGCGGCGCGCGGCGACAGGCCTTCGGCGAACAGGCCATTCTGGCGCGACGCATGGGCCAGCGCCTGCACATAGGTGACCAGGTTGCTTGACGCGTGGATCTCGCGCAGCTGGCGCCGGGCCTGCGCCAGCTCCTCGGGCAGCATGGCCGGCTGGAGTGTTTTCAGCATGCTGCGCCGGTCTTCTCCCATCAACAGCGCGCGCTCGGCGGCGGCGTCCGGGTAGCCCAGGCTCAGGCACATCAGGAAGCGGTCGAGCTGCGATTCGGGCAGCGGGAACACGCCGACCTGGTTGGCCGGGTTCTGGGTCGCGATCACGAAGAACGGCTCGGGCAGCGGCCGCGTGACGCCGTCGGCCGACACCTGGCGTTCTTCCATCGCCTCGAGCAGGCCGGACTGGGTCTTGGGCGTGGCGCGGTTGATCTCGTCGGCCAGCAGCACCTGGGTAAAGATCGGGCCCGGATGGAACACGAACTCGCTCTTGTCGCGCTCGTAGACTGAAATGCCGGCCACGTCGGCCGGCAACAGGTCGCTGGTGAACTGGACCCGGTTGAAGCGCAGGCCGAGCGAGATCGCCAGCGCATGCGCCAGGGTGGTCTTGCCCACGCCCGGCAGGTCGTCCAGCAGCAGGTGGCCGCCGGCCAGCAGGCAGGTCAGGGCCAGGCGCACCTGCTGCTCCTTGCCGACCACGACTTGGTTGACCTGGCGTGCGGCGGCGTGCAGTTGATTGAACATGGATTTTCCGTGGGTTGGTCGATGCGGTCGATGCGCCGTTCGGTGGGCGCCCATGGCGCCGGCCGAGCGGGGCCGCGGCTTGCCGTGGTAGATTAGCGCCATTGGCAAGCTTCATGCCCTGGCGACCGCCAGCCGTTCCAGAGGATTCTATGCGAGAACGGCGGCGCAGGGTGTGAATGGATGAGCATAGTCGGAGACGAGAGCACCATGAGTACAGCGATTTACAGCCACCCGGACTGCCTGCAGCATGAAATGGGCAACTGGCACCCCGAATCCCCGGCCCGCCTGCAGGCGATCGACGACCAGCTGATCCTGGCCCGGCTGGACGGACTGATCGAGCAGCGCAGCGCGCCGCTCGCCGAGCTCGAGCAGGTGCTGCGCAACCATACGCCAGGGGCGCTGGCGCTGGTGCGCGACCACGTGCCGGCCACGCCCGGCGACTATTACCCGCTCGACGGAGACACCTCGCTCTGTCATTACAGCTACCGGGCGGCACTGCGCGCGGCCGGCGCCGCGGTGGCCGCCACCGACGACGTCATCAAGGGCAGCGTCTCGAACGCCTTCTGCTCGGTGCGCCCGCCCGGCCACCATGCCACGCCGACCGAGCCGATGGGGTTTTGCCTGTTCAACAATGTCGCGATCGCGGCGCGGCACGCGCTCGAGGCCCACGGATTGGACCGCGTGGCCATCGTCGACTTCGACGTCCACCACGGCAACGGCACCGCCGACGCCTTCCGCGACGAGCCGCGCGTGCTGATGGCCAGCTTCTTCCAGCATCCCTTCTATCCCTACAGCGAGGTCGAACCGGTCACGGCCAACCGCGTCAACCTGCCGGTGCCCGCGCACTGCGCCGGCGACGCGGTGCGCGCGCTGGTGCAGGAGCACTGGCTGCCGGCGCTGCACGCCTTCAAGCCGCAGATGATCTTCATCTCGGCCGGCTTCGACGGCCACCGCGACGACGACATGGGCGGCATGGGCCTGGTGGAAGCCGACTATGCCTGGATCACGCGCCAGATCATGGCGGTGGCCAAGGAACACGCCGGCGGGCGCGTGGTGAGTTGCCTGGAAGGCGGCTACGACCTGTCGGCGCTGGGGCGCAGCGTGGTGGCGCACCTGAAGGTGATGGCCGACCTCGAATAAGGTGTCGGCGCCGCTTCACGGAACTCAGCGGCGCATTTCACGCACTAACCCATGACCGGCGCATGCCGGGCTTGGAGGAGTCCACCGTGAACAACAAGACGAACAAGAAGCACACCCTGTGTGCGCTCTGCCTGCTGGCGGCTGCGGGATTGGCCGAGGTCGCGGGCGCGCATGCCGCCAATTACACCCTCTGGATCAACGGCCGCACCAGCGGCGGCACGCCCGGCAATTACGCCGACTTCCGCTACTGGGGGCCGGACACCACACCTGCCGGCGTCAACAAGAAGGCCGTCAACTGGGACGGCTACAGCAGCATCTCGTCGCAGAGCGTGCGCGTGCGCGACGCGCTCGACTGCTTCTGCACCGGCCAGAACTGGTGCTATATCGCGGCCTACAGCGCGGGCGAGCTGCTGCTGGGGTACACCCTGGCCAACTTCGGCGGCACCACGCGCGGCATCAAGAACGCCACGCCGAATGCGGCCGGCGTCTGCGGCGACGCGGGCGGCGTGCAGGGCGGCTGGAACATCAAGTGGGTCAGGGTGGCGTCGGGCGCCGCGGGCGGCTCCGAGATTGCCAATGCCGGCGCCTGGACCACCTCCGAGCCGCTGGTGCAAGACCTGCGCACCGGCACGGCGCGCGCGATGTACAACCACAACGACACCCGCAACATCTGGTTCTACCGCTACGCCGGCGCGCGCGGCACCCTGTACTCGTTCCTGCTGCCGGGCCAGGACGACGAGGTCGTGGCCTACCACAGCAGCGGCGGCGCGGCCGGCAATTCCGGGCGCTCGCTCTGCAATCCGGGCGACTGGTTCTGCGACGACCTGCGCTATGGCACCGAACCGAACCAGGGCGGCAGCGTCAAGTGGAGCTGGCACTCGGTGGCCTTCCGCGACGACCGCGAAAGCGTCGACCACTATGGCGACGGCAACTGGGAGGGCATCATCGGGGTCGTGCGCGAGGCCATGGTCAATACCGCCAACTAGGGGGCCGGCATGGAGCGGCGTTGGCGCTGGCCGGCCGCGGCGGGCGTGGCGGCCTGCATCGGCCTGGGGCTGATGGTCCTGGTGGACCGCGGCGAGGCGGGGTCCGACGCGGCGCCGTCCGCGCCGGCCACGCCGTCCGCCCCGTCCATCGCCGCGCCGCCGGCCGCGCCCCCGCAGGCAGAGCAGGCCGCGCGCCGGCGCCAGCTGGTCGAGCAGGTGCGCCTGACCGACCACACCTATTGCAGCTACCTGGCGCATTCGCGCTATCCGCACGAGTCGCGGCCGGCCGGCCACCATCCCGACCAGCTGTACCCCAACCAGCCGCTGCTCGAGACCAATCCGATGCGGGCCGAGGGCGGCGACAGCCATCCCGAGATCCAGCTGCAGAGCGCGCAGTCGCGGGTCTACCTGGCGGCCGGCGAAGAGGGCCGCTTCTCGCTGCGCGCGCTGGACGCGGGCGGCCAGCCGCTGCCGCTGGTCGTCACCCGCGCGCTGGCCCAGGGCATGACCTATGGGCAGAGCCGTGCGGCGCCGCGGGTCGCCGTGCCGTTCGCCGACGAGGGCGGCGCCTGGAGCGGGACATTCGCGCCGGCGCAGACGGCGCTGGCCGGCTTTCACGGCACCATCCGGCTCGAGGTGCGCTACCAGGCCGGCGGCCGCGAAGGCTTCGTGCTGTTCGACGTCATCTACTCGCCGCAGTCGCCGGCCAGCTGGAGCGCCGCGCCGCGCGAGGCGATCGACGGCGGCGCGCTGCAGTTCGCGCTGCCGCTGGACGTGCGCCTGCCCGGGCGCTACGTGGTCACGGGCCGCGTCGACGATGCGGACGGCCGGCCATTCGCGCTGGCCACCTTCAACGAGGTGCTGGGGCAGGGCGCGCAGCAGGTGCTGCTCAGGGTGCACGGCAAGCTGCTGCACGACGGCGCGCCGCGCCTGCCGCTGCTGCTGCGCGACGTCGAAGGCTATCTGCTGCGCGAGAATCTTGACCCCGACCGCCTGCTGTTGCCGCGCCTGGAGGGAAAGGTCTTTGCCAGCCGCACCCGTTCGCTGGACGGCGTGCCGGATACCGAGTGGCAGAGCGAGGAGCGCAGCCGCTACCTGGCCGAGTATGCGAAGGACCGCGCCGCGGCCAGGGCGCGGCTGGCGCGCGTCGATCCGCAGGCGCCGCTGCCGCCGGCCGACTGCAGAGCGGATGCGCAGGGCCGGACGGATCAGTAGGGAAGCAGGGGCAAGCGCTCGACCAGCGCCGACACCATGATGGCGCCGCACAGCATCAGCACGCCATACCAGCGTGCCGGCGACCGCTTCAGTTTTTCCCGTGTACGCATGTCCGTCTCCGTCGTGTTCAGGCAAGAGGGCAGTGTGCGCGTGGAATAGGTCATCCGTGTTGCATTAGCTCAACGGCGGGCGCGATGGAAAGCGGCGTTGTGGCGGCGCCGCACCGGTTGTGTCACCGTTTATGTCGACGCACAGCGTAAAATAGCGCCTTGGACGAAAGATTAAGAGAGCAATAGTATGTCTATTCAATGGTTCCCTGGCCACATGAACGCGGCCAAGCGGGAAGCGGCCGAGCAGATGGAAAACATCGATCTGGTGATCGAGGTCCTCGATGCGCGCCTGCCCGAGGCGAGCTGCAACCCGCTGGTGGAAGAGCTGCGCAAGTTTCGTCAGCGCCCTTGCCTGAAGATATTGAACAAGATCGACCTGGCCGACCCGAACGCGACTGCCGCCTGGAAAGCCTATTACGATGCCCAGGAAGGCGTGACCGCCTATCCGATGACGACCAAGAAGCCGGCCGATGTCGCCCGCATCCCGGACCTGGCCCTGTCGCTGGCGCCGCACCGCGGCGTGCCGACCAAGCCGCTGCGCATCATGATCATGGGCATCCCGAACGTCGGCAAATCGACGCTGATGAACGCGCTATTGAAAAAGCGCGTGGCCAAGGTGGGCGACGAGCCGGCCGTGACCAAGACCCAGCAGCGCCTGTACCTGAACAAGAACGTGGTGCTGGTCGACACCCCCGGCATGCTGTGGCCAAAGATCGCCATGGCCAGCGACGGCCTGATGCTGGCCGCCAGCCACGCGATCGGCACCAATGCGCTGGTCGAGGAAGAAGTGGCCGAATACCTGGGCGACCTGCTGCTGCAGCGCTATCCGCAACTACTCACGGCGCGCTACGGCTTCAAGACCGAGGGCATGGACGGCGTGGCCGTGATCGAAGGCGTGGCCCAGCGCCGTGGTTTCCGCGTGCGCGGCGGCGATTTTGATTACGAAAAGGCGGCGCATACGCTCTTGCAGGATTACCGCCAGGGTGCGCTGGGCCGCATCAGCCTCGAGACGCCCGAGTCGCGCGCGGCCAGCCTGGCCCAGCATCAGGCCGAGGTGGCCGAGAAGGCCCGCATCGCGGCCGAGAAGGCGGCCGCAAAGGCCGACGAAGCGGCGCGCGGCAAGCGCGGGACCTAAGGCCGCCCCAGGGCCGCGGTTTTCATCGTTGGCCCAAACCCGTCGTACCCGCGAAGGCGGGTACCTAAGTTTGCTAGCGTTTCGACGGCGCCGACAGTACTTGGATACCAGCCTCCGCGGGTACGACGTGCTGGAGCCGCAGCAAATTGTTCAAGCCTGCGGCGCCGCCCCGAACCTGAAACTCGACACCGTCAAATTCCCCATGAACGCGTCTTCATGATAGACGCAGGCCGCCGCCTCCTGTTCGGCCGCCCCCAGCGCCACCATCAGCGGGATCAGGTGTTCCTCGCGCGGGTGCGCCGCCCGTGCCATCGGCGCCGCCTCCCAGCGCAGCATGGCCTGTTCGCGTTGGGCAGGATCGAGTTCGAGCAGCGCGTGCTGCAACCAGCCATCGAAGGCGCGTGACGCCTCCCGCCCGTTCGGCCCGAACTGGCGCAGGTTGTGGTACGACAGCCCGCTGCCGATGATCAGGATTCCCTCGTCGCGCAGCGGCGCCAGCGCGCGGCCCGCCGCCAGGTGCGCGGCCGGATCCAGGTCGCGCCGGATCGACAACTGCACCACCGGCATGCGCGCTTCCGGATAGACCGGGTACAGCATCGAGAACGTGCCATGGTCGAAGCCGCGTTCGGCGTCCAGCGCGGCCGGGTGACCCGCGGCCTCGAGCAGGTCAGCCACGCGCCGCGCCAGCGCCGGCTCGCCCGGGGCCGGATACTTGACCTGGTAGGTGTGCGGCGGGAACCCGCCGTAGTCGTAGATCATGCCGGGCGCCGTGCCGGACGACACCATGAACTGCGGCGTCTCCCAGTGCGAACTCACGACCAGCACCGCGCGCACGGCGTCGTGGGCCTTTCCTTCGGCCTCGGCGCGTAGCGCGGCCAGCGAGGCGGCCAGCTGGTCATAGGCCGAACCGTACTGCTCGCGCATCCACGGCCAGGGGCCGCCGCCGTGCGAAACGAAATAGGTGGGTAAACGCGCCATGGCCGTTCCTTCTGAAGCATGAAAACAACGATGGTAGCCGATCCCGCAGCAAGCTGCCGGCGGCCGGTCAGGCTGCATCTTGTCAAGGTATAATCGCCCCGTTTTGGTGCTCTCGCGCGCTTCCAGGCGCGCGAAGTTAAACGGGAAACACGACATGGCCGCGCCACGCGCCGCCATGGAAGTGTGCTGCCCCCGCAACGGTCAACAAGCGCCGCGCCTGCATTTGCAGCGCGGCAGGCATTCTCGACAACCACTGTGCATGCCGCGCAGGAAGGTGAGGCCGCCATGCTTGCCAGCCCGGATACCGGCCAAAGCAGGTGGAAGCGCCATGCGTTTCCGTTGACTCCGGGCTGCGGGGAAGCAGGCCGGTGCCTTTTATCGAGAACACATTCATCATGATTTTTGCAGCCGCACCGCGCCGCGCGCCACTCGCACTGGCTTGCGCTGTCGCCCTGTCCGCCCTCGCCACCCAGGCCGCAGCACAGGACAGCGTCCAGGAAACCGCCCAGCACACGATCCCTTCGGTCCTCATCACCGGCCCGCGCTTTCCGGCCCAGGCCACGCCGATCGGCGCCAGCGTCATCACCGCCGAGCAGATCCGCAGCGCCGGCGCCCTTGACGTCAATGCCGCGATCCGCAAGATCGGCGGCGTGTTCGGCCGCCAGAGCCTGGACGGCTCGCCCGACTTCGGCCTCGACCTGCGCGGCTTCGGCACCAACAGCGCCCAGAACACGGTGGTGCTGGTCGACGGCGTGCGCCTGAACGAGAACGAGCTGGCGCACACGGTGCTGTCGACCATTCCCGTGGACACGGTCGAGCGCATCGAGATCACGCGCGGCGGCAGCAGCGTGCTGTACGGCGACGGCGCCACCGGCGGCGTGATCAACATAGTCACCCGCCGCGGCGCCGGCAAGGATGGCACTTCGGGCTCGCTGTTCGTCGAAGCCGGCCGCTTCGACCACCGCGACCTGCGCGCGTCGGTCACCCACGGCGCCGGCCCATGGTCGTTCGACGCCGCAGTAAGCGACCGCCGCACCGATAACTACCGCGACAACAACCGCTACGAGCAGACCAGCTTCAGCGGCGGCGTGCAGTTCGCCTATGCGCCGAATGGCCGCGCCGGCCTGCGTTTCGAGAGCGCGCGGTCCGACTCGCGCCTGCCGGGTTCGCTGACCGAAGCGCAGTTCCTGGCCATTCCGACCCAGAGCAATACGCCGGATGATTTCGGCTCGCTCGACACCGATCGCCTGACCGCGTTCGTCGAGCACCGTGTCGGCGCCTTCGAGCTGGCGGCCGAGCTGTCGCACCGCGAGCGCGAGGTTGCGTCGACCTATGTGTCCCCTTTCTTCGGTACCTCGGCATCGATCTACGAATCCGAGCAGACCCAGTTCTCGCCGCGCCTGCGCCACACCGTCGACCTCGGCGGCAAGCGCAACGAGTTTGTCACCGGCATCGACCTGATCCGCTGGGAGCGCGACGTCAGCGCCGATTTCTCGGCCGGCGCCGCGCGCCAGGACGCGACAGCGTTTTACCTGCGCGACGAACTGCGTTGGAACGCGCCGCACAACGCCCGCCTGGCGGTCGGCGCTCGCCACGAGCGCTTCGAGAAGGACTACAGCGACCCGCTGGCCTTCCCGCCGGTCGTGGGCGAGCACCGCAGGCAGTCGCTCAACGCCTGGACCGTGGAAGGCAGCATCGACGTGATGCCACGCGTGACCGTGTTCGCCAAGGCCGGCCGCAGCTACCGCATCGCCAACATCGACGAGAACGCCTACCGTTCGACCCTGGACGTGCTGGAGCCGCAAACCTCGCGCGACCTGGAACTGGGCGTCAGCGCCGGCACTGAGGCACGCAAGGCGACGGCGCGCGTGTTCCGCCACCGCCTGACGGACGAGATCTTCTTCGACCCGACCATCGGCTTCGGCGCCAACACCAACCTGGATCCGACCCGGCGCCAGGGCGTGGAGCTGGAAGGGCAGGCGATCTTCGCCAAGGCCTGGCGCCTGACCGGCGCGTGGCAATACGTGCAGGCCGAGTTCCGCGACGGCCCCAACGCCGGCCGCGAGATGGTGCTGGTGCCCAGGCATGTCGTCACCGCGCGCCTGGCCTGGACGCCGGGCGACGGCCAGAGCGCCGACATCGGCGCCCATTGGGTCGACAGCCAGCGCTACGGCAACGACTTCACCAACGGCTGCAGCACCCGCATGCCGTCGTTCACCACGATCGACGCCCGCTATGCGCGCCGCTTCGGCCCGTGGGAAGTGGCGGTGTCGGGCCTGAACCTGGCCGACCGCCAGTACTACAGCCAGGCCTACAGCTGCCGCGCCGGCATCTATCCGAGCGACGGCCGCCAGCTGAAACTGTCGCTGCGCTTCGACTTCTGAAGCCATGAAGTCCGCGCTGGCGGCCGTGCTGGCCGCAACGTCAGTCAACGCGCTCGCGGCGATCGCCGTCGTCGACGACGCCGGGCGCACGGTCACGCTGGCGCGGCCGGCCCAGCGGGTGATCTCGATGGCGCCCCACGTCACCGAGCTGCTGTTCGCGGCCGGCGGCGGCGCGCGCGTGGTCGGCGCCGTGAACTACAGCGACTATCCCGCGGCGGCCAACAAGCTGCCGCTGGTCGGCAGCTACGACAGGATCGACGTCGAGCGCGTGCTGGCGCTGAAGCCCGACCTGCTGGTGGTCTGGCATAGCGGCAACCCGACGCGCCAGGTCGAGCAGCTGGCGCGGCTGGGGATTCCCGTCTATTACAGCGAGCCGAGCCGGCTGGAGCAGGTCGGCGACAACCTGCTGCGCCTGGGCCGGCTGCTCGGCACCGAGCCCGCGGCCCGGCGCGCGGCGCACGACTACGGGGCGCGCATCGCGGCGCTCAGGACGCGCTACGCCGGGCGGCCGCCGGTCGGTGTGTTCTACCAGGTGTGGGACCGTCCGCTGTACACCCTCAACGACGACCATGTCGCCAGCGACATCCTGCGCCTGTGCGGCGGCCGCAACCTGTTCGGCGCGCAAAAGACGATCGCGCCCGAGGTTGGCGTCGAGGCGGTGATCGAAGCCGATCCCGAAGTCATCCTGGTCGGCAAGCGCGACGATCCCACGAATCCCGGCTGGAAGATCTGGCAACCCTACAAGGGCATGACGGCGGTCAAACGTGGCAACCTGTTCGAGATCGATGGCGACCTGACCAGCCGGGCGGGGCCGCGCACGGCCGAGGGCGCCGCCCGTATCTGCGCGCTGCTCGAACAGGCGCGCGGGCGCCGCCCTTGACGACTTGACGACGCCGCCGGCATGGATTGACAATCACCACACGGCTGTTTCAGGCGTAAGCAAATGCAAAAAATTGCGCTCCCAGGACAGGGAATTGACAAAAAGTGGTAATCTCGCGGTCGTTCGTTCATTCTTTCGGAAGGATTTTATGCGCACCCTGCGTTTCGCCCTCGTTGCCGCTGCCCTGGTCGCCGGTTTCGCCAATGCTTCGCCAACCGATCCGCGCGTTGGCGCCGAATACACCGTGCTCGCGAACCCGCAGCCGACCCAGACCGTGGGCAAGAAGGTCGAAGTGGTCGAGTTCTTCGCCTACCACTGCGGCGCCTGCAACGCGTTCGAGCCGACCCTGGTGAACTGGGTCAAGAAGCAGGGCGACAACATCGTGATGCGCCGCATCCCGCTGCCGTTCCAGGGCGCCAGCGATCCCGAAGCCCGCCTGTTCCTGACGCTCGACGCCATGGGCAAGCTGGAGCAGTACCATCATCGCGTGTTCCGCGCCGTGCACGTCGAGCGCAAGCGCCTGATGAAGGATGACGACATCATCGCCTGGGCCACCGCGAACGGCCTGGACAAGGCGAAATTCCTGGAAGCGTGGAACTCGTTCGGCGTGCAGACCAAGCTCAAGCGCCTGCCGCAGATCGCCGAAGCGTACAAGGCCAGCAGCACCCCGACCGTCGTCATCGACGGCAAATACGTCGTGTCGCCGGCGACGGTGGCGCAATCCAACAAGATCCAGGACATGGGCCAGCTGATGAACGCGACCGGCCAGGTCCTGGACGCACTGGTGGCGAAGGCAGCCAAGGAAAAATGACCGAGAAAGTCGAAGGCGAGATCCTCAAGATGTACGAAGGGTCCCGGCCCAAAGAGGAAAACTTGTTCGAGACCAGTAACGTGAATCACATCGCGTGGTCGCTCGCGCTGGTCTTTGTCCTGACCACCATCTGGTTCGGCATTGCGCTCGTCAATGCCGAAAACCAGCGCCATGCGATGGCATCGAATCTCTGTCCTGACCAGGTGTTCAAGGAGGGGTTCGACAAGAAGTGCCTGCTGACCGTGCGCTCGCGCGATCATTGGTGGGAGCATCTCTGGTACGGCGTGACCCATGTGCGCGCCCGGCCCGATCACGACGGCCGGATCGATACCAGGAAGTAACCGTTCCTCCAGACTTCCGCAAAGCTGGTCGAAATTGCCTAAACCTGCTCGCTGCTGGATTCCTGCTTCACCGGGGCCGGTTTCACGCCGTGCCCGCGCACGGCGCCAGCGCCTGCCC
>NZ_JBNDJE010000010.1:0-149244 GCF_050434805.1 Massilia sp. UYP11 | reverse complement strand
ACGGGGTTTCATCATGACGGCACTCGCTGGCTTGGTTCGATGTCAGGATTTTACCCAGCCGCAGGCGTCTCGGCCGAGGTTTTTAGAGGTGGCCTACATCTCGAAGCCGGCGATGCCTTGCTCGGCCAGGGTCGGCAATTGGGGCAGCGAGGCGACGCGCGTTTTGGTGGTCGCGCCATACACCTTGACCTTGCCGGTCTTGATATAGGAGGTGGTCGAGGTGGTCTGGTCGCACAGCAGGTCGATCTGGCCGCCGAGCAGGTCGTTCATCGCCGGCGCCGTGCCCTTGTAGGGCACGGTGGTCAGCTGCGTGCCGATGGCGCTCAGGAACAGCATGCCGCACTGGTGCGAGACGGCGCCGAGCCCGGCATTGCCCATCGTCAGTTTGTCCTTGTTGGCCTTGATGTAGGTGAGCAGTTCGGGCAGGGTGTTGGGCGCCAGGTCCTTGCGCGCCAGCAGCACCATCGGTACGTCGGCCACCTGGCCCACGTATTCGAAGTCCGTCATCGGATTGAAGGCCAGCTTGCGGTACAGCGCCGGGCTGGTGCTCATGCCATTGTGGTGCAGCAAGACGGTATAGCCGTCCGCTGCGGCCCGCGCCAGCTTGCCCGCGGCGAGCGTGCCGCCGGCGCCGGTGGCGTTCTCGACCACGACCGACTGGCCGAGCGACTTCGACATGGTCTGGCCGAGGATGCGGCCGATGACGTCGGTCGGGCCGCCGGCCGAGAAGGGAATGAGCATCGTGATTGCCCGGGCCGGGTAATCGCTTGCGTGGGCGGCGCCGGCGGCGGCCAGCGTCAATCCGGCAAACATCAGTTTTTTCAGCATTGTCGTCTCCTGTGCTTGTTGTGACGGGTGGTCCCGTTGTTTTGAACCATCCTAAGAGCTTATGGGAGGGCGCACGAAATACCTTTTTGTGATGTCAGCATCAGGGAACGGCATAGCTCGTCTCAGCGTCCGATCCAGGCCGCTCCCGGCCAGGCCTGCTGGTCCACCATCTCCTTCATCAGCGCGGTCAAGACGGGGGCCGCGGCGGCGCTGGCCGGGGACGGCCGGCGCGCGGCGGCGCGCGCCAGCACGATGCGGCGCGACAGGTCCGGCGTGCAGACCGGGGCGCCGGAGAGCGTTCCTCCCTGTAACTCTTCCAGCACGGCCGAGGTGGGCAGGATCGTGTAGCCGAAGCCCTTGGCGACCAGCGATTTCTGCAGGTCAAGTGCATTGGTCTCGGCCACGACGTCGACACGGATGCCGGCCACCGCCAGCGCGTGGTCGATGATGCTGCGCAGCCCGTGCGCCGCGTTCGGCAACACCATCGGACGGTCCTTGAGTCCCTTCAGGGGAAAAGGGTCGCTTTCCGTGAATTCGCCCGGCGGGCCGAGCACGTACAGGCGCTCGTCGACCAGCGCCTCGGCCTGCAGGCCGGTGGACGAGCGCATGTCATACAGCAGGGCCAGTTCGATGTCGCCCGCTTCCAGCCACTGCAACACATTGCCGGCATAGCCCACGGTGATGCTGACCGTCACCGCCGGGTAGCGGGCGCGCACCCGCGCGACCAGCTCGCCCGCCAGCAGCCGGCTGGTGCTGGCCAGCAGGCCGATCGTCAGCCGTCCCGAGACGCTCGTGGTCGCCGGCCCGATTTCCGCGCGCGCCTTGTCCAGCTCGCGCAGCGCGCGACGGCCGTACTCGGCCAGCGTGCGACCGGCGTCCGTGAGCACCATGCCGTGGCGTTCGCGCTCGAACAGCGGCACGCCGCATTCTTCCTCGAGCAGCCGGATATGGCGCGAGACGGCCGGTTGGACGAGGTGGAGCAGTTCGCCTGCTCGAGTGGCGCTGCCGGTCTCGGCGATCGCGATCAGGGTGCGGATTTGCTTGATGTCCATGAGCGTTTCCGGTGATGGATGAGCCATCAACATATTCGCTTTCTAGTGGCTTGGCAATTGCGATTCGTGATGGCCGCAGCTATCGCGGCGCGTGATGGAGGAATCACATTTTTCTATTTCTAAGAGACATCCATTCAAATCTATGATGTGTCATCAGATACCACTCCCATGGCCAACGATGACCTCCAACTATTTCGATAGAAGCCTGCTCCAGCAGTGGGTGGGCAAGACCGAGGTGCTGCACGACGTGGTGCGGCCGGACGCGGTGGCGGCCCTGGCCGCCACGCTGGATTATCCGGATGCGCCGGCCCAGGGCGAGGCGCTGCCGCCCCTGTGGCACTGGATCTTCTTCCACGCCGTCGCTCAGCAGTCGCAACTGGGCGAAGACGGGCACCCGAAACGCGGGGGCTTCCTCCCGCCGGTGCCGCTGCCGCGGCGGATGTGGGCGGGCGGGCGCTTCACCTTCCATGCCCCGGCGCGCATCGGCGAGGCCGTGGCGCGCACCTCGACCATCCGCAGCGTGCAGGACAAGGAAGGCGCGAGCGGCCGCCTGGTGTTCGTCACCGTTCAGCATGACATCGCGCAGGGCGGGGCGCCGGTGATCACCGAAGAGCACGACATCGTCTACCGCGACCTGCCGGCGCCCGACGCCGCGGCGCCGGCGGCGAGGACCGCCCCGACCGACGCGCACTGGTCGCGCACCATCCATCCCGATCCGGTGCTGCTGTTTCGCTATTCGGCGCTGACCTTCAACGGCCATCGCATCCACTACGACCGCAGCTACGTCACCGGGGTCGAAGGCTATCCCGGCCTGATCGTGCACGGCCCGCTCATCGCCACGCTGCTCATCGACCTGGTGCGGCGCGCGCTGCCGGACGCGGACATCGCGCGCTTCAGCTTCCGCGCCGTCGCGCCGCTGTTCGACACGGCGTCGTTCGCCGTCTGCGGAAAGCCCGGCGCCGATGGCAAGACCATCGACCTGTGGGCGCAGAACGAGCGGGGCGAACTGGCCATGCAGGCCGAGGCGACCCTGCGCTGAGCGCATCATTCCCATCATATCCAGGAGACCCACATGATCCAACCGGAGCAGGCGTACCAGGACATCCGCGACGCGGTCCGTTCGCTGTGCGAAGAATTCCCGTCGGAGTACTTTCGCAAGATCGACGAAGAGCGCGGCTATCCCGCGCAGTTCGTCGACGCGCTGACCCAGGCCGGCTGGATGGCCGCCCTGATCCCGCAGGAATACGGCGGCTCCGGCCTCGGCCTGACCGAGGCGTCCGTCATCATGGAAGAGATCAACCGCGCGGGCGGCAACTCGGGCGCCTGTCATGGCCAGATGTACAATATGGGCACCCTGCTGCGCCACGGTTCGGCGGCCCAGAAGGAACGCTACCTGCCGCAGATCGCCAGCGGCGCCTTGCGCCTGCAGTCGATGGCGGTGACCGAGCCGACCACCGGCACCGACACCACCAAGATCAAGACCACGGCGGTGCGCAAGGGCGACCGCTATGTCGTCAACGGCCAGAAGGTCTGGATCTCGCGGGTGCAGCACTCCGACCTGATGATCCTGCTGGCGCGCACCACGCCGCTGGCCGAGGTGACCAGGAAATCCGAGGGCATGTCGATCTTCATCGTCGACCTGCGCGAAGCGATCGGCAAGGGCCTGGCGGTGCAGCCGATCCTCAACATGGTCAACCACGAAACCAACGAGCTGTTCTTCGAGAACCTCGAGATCCCGGTCGAGAACCTGATCGGCGAAGAGGGCAAGGGCTTCAAGTACATCCTCGACGGCCTGAACGCGGAGCGCACCCTGATCGCCGCCGAATGCATCGGCGACGGCTACTGGTTCATCGACAAGGTCACCAGGTATGTGAACGAGCGCGTCGTGTTCGGGCGGCCGATCGGCCAGAACCAGGGCGTGCAGTTCCCGATCGCCAAGGCCTTCGTGAACATCGAGGCGGCCAACCTGATGCGCTACCAGGCCTGCGCGCTGTTCGATGCGGGCCAGCCTTGCGGCGCCCAGGCCAACATGGCCAAGATGCTGGCCGCCGACGCCTCGTGGGAGGCGGCCAACGCCTGTCTGCAGTTCCACGGCGGCTTTGGTTTTGCCGCCGAATACGACGTCGAGCGCAAGTTCCGCGAGACCCGGCTGTACCAGGTCGCGCCGATCTCGACCAACATGATCCTGTCGTACGTGGCCGAACACGTGCTCGGCCTGCCGCGCTCGTACTAGGAGATTGACCATGCGACCTCTGGATGGCATCACCGTCGTCACCCTCGAACACGCGATCGCCGCGCCGTTCTGCACCCGCCAGCTGGCCGACCTGGGCGCGCGCGTCATCAAGGTCGAGCGGCCCGGCGTGGGCGACTTCGCGCGCGCCTACGACACCCGCGCGCGCGGCATGGCCTCGCATTTCGTCTGGACCAACCGTTCCAAGGAGAGCCTGACGCTGGACGTCAAGCACCGCCAGGCCGCGCCGATCCTCGAGCAGCTGCTGGCCGGGGCCGACGTGCTGGTGCAGAACCTGGCGCCGGGCGCGGCGGCCCGCCTGGGCCTGTCCTGGGAGGCCTTGAAGTCGCGCTTTCCGCGCCTGATCGTGTGCGACATCTCGGGTTATGGCGCCGACGGCCCCTACCGCGACAAGAAGGCCTACGACTTGCTGATCCAGAGCGAATCGGGCTTCCTGTCGATCACCGGCTCGCCCGACGAGCCGGCCAAGGCCGGCTGCTCGATCGCGGACATCGCGGCCGGCATGTACGCCTACACGAATATCCTGGCCGCGCTGATCCAGCGCGGGCGCACCGGCGAGGGCGCCCACATCGACGTCTCCATGCTCGAGAGCATGGCCGAGTGGATGAACTACCCGCTGTACTACGCAATGGACGACGCCGCGCCGCCGCCGCGCGCCGGCGCCGCCCATGCCACCATCTATCCCTACGGGCCGTTCCCGGCCGGTGACGGCAAGACCATCATGCTGGGGCTGCAGAACGAGCGCGAGTGGGACCAGTTCTGCGCCACCGTGCTGCGCCAGCCCGCGCTGGCGACGGATGCGCGTTTCGCGTCGAATTCGGCGCGCGTCAAGGCGCGCCAGGAACTGCGCGCCATCATCGTCGACGTGTTCGCGCAGCTGACGGCCGAGCAGGTGCTTGCGCGCCTGGACGAGTCGCAGATCGCGAACGCCCACATGAACGACATGCACGACCTGTGGCGCCATCCGCAACTGGCGGCGCGCGCGCGCTGGGTCGACGTCGGCATCCCGGACGGAACGATCCCGGCGCTGCTGCCGCCGGCGGTCCCGAACACCTGGCAGGCGCGCATGGACCCGGTGCCGGCGCTGGGCGAGCATACCGAGGCGATCCTGTCCGGACTCGGCTACGGCAGCGCCGACATCGCCGCCCTGCGCGCCGAGAACGCCATCTGAACGACAGCCACGACAAAGGAAGAACATGAGCGACCACCCAAGCCAGGCGCTTGCCGCCTTCGCCGCGCAGCTGCGCTACGAGGACATCCCGCCAGCCGTCATGGCGCGCGCCGAAGACCTGATGCTCGACTGGTTCGGATCGGCGCTGGCCGGCAGGAACGGCCGGCCGGTCCAGTGCATCGAATCGTTCGCGCGCAAGATGGGCCCGGGCAGCGGCAGCGCCGAAGTCTTGATCTCGCGCCGCACCACGACGCCGCAGTTCGCCGCGATGGTCAATGCCGCCTCCTCGCACTACGCCGAGCAGGACGACGTGCACAACGGGTCGGTATTCCACCCGGCCACCGTGGTGTTCCCGGCGGTGCTGGCCGTGGCCCAGGCGAACGGCGCCAGCGGACGCGAGCTGATGACGGCGGCGGTGGCCGGCTACGAAGTCGGCATCCGCGTCGGCGAGTTCCTCGGCCGCTCGCACTACCGGACCTTCCATACCACCGGCACCGCCGGCACCGTCGCCGCGGCGGCCGCCGTCGGCCGCCTGCTGGGACTGACGCCCGAGCGCATGCTGCATGCCTTCGGTTCGGCCGGCACGCAAGCGGCCGGACTGTGGGAATTCCTGCGCGACGCCGCCGACTCCAAGCAGCTGCACACCGCCAAGGCCGCGAGCGACGGCCTGATGGCCGCCTATCTGGCGGCCGAGGGCTTCACCGGCGCGCGCCAGATCCTGGAAGGCAAGCAGGGCATGGCGGCCGGCATGTCGCGCGACGCCGATCCGACCCGGCTCACCGACGGCCTGGGCACGCGCTGGGCGACGGCCGAGACCTCGTTCAAGTTCCACGCCTCGTGCCGCCACACGCATCCGGCGGCCGATGCGCTGCTGCAGGTCATCCTGGCCGAGGGCCTGGCCCCCGAACAGATCGCCGCCGTGACGGCCCACGTGCACCAGGGCGCGATCGACGTGCTCGGCCCGGTGGTCGATCCGCGCACCGTCCACCAGGCCAAGTTTTCGATGGGGACGGTGCTGGGCCTGATCGCGCAGTTCAAGAGCGCGGGCCTGAACGAATTCGACGACGCCTACGACGACCCGCGCATCGCGGCCCTGCGCGACAAGGTGACGATGGTGCTCGACGACGAGGTGGACGGCGCCTACCCGGCGCGCTGGATCGGCAAGGTGACGGTGACCACCACCGACGGCCGGGTCCTCGAGGGCCGGGTCGACGAACCGAAGGGCGACCCGGGCAATACCCTGAGCCGGCGCGAGCTGGAAGACAAGGCGTTGCGGCTGGCGCGCTTCGGCGCGGCCGCCAGCGACGACGAGATGCGCGCCGTGTTCGAGCGCATCTGGCACATCGGCCGCGCGAGCGACGTCGGCCACTTCCTGGCGCCCCGGGAGCCGCGATGAACCCGCCAATCCCGATGCCGCGTTCTTACCTGTTCGTGCCCGGCAACCGGCCGGAGCGCTTCGACAAGGCGTGCGCGGCCGGGGCCGACGCCGTGATCGTCGACCTCGAGGACGCGGTGCCGTTCGCCGACAAGGCGGCCGCGCGCGACGCCGTCGCCGCCTGGCTCTCGGCCGACAAGCCGGTCCTGGTGCGGATCAACGGTGCCGACACTGCCTGGTTCGCCGACGACCTGGCCCTGTGCCGCATGCCCGGCGTGGCCGGCGTGGTGTTGCCCAAGGCCGAGCAGGCGGACGACGTCGCGCGCGTGTGCGCGGCCGGGGCCGCGGTGGTGCTGCCGCTGATCGAAAGTGCGGCGGGGATCGACCATCTGCGCGCGATCGCGTCGGCGCGCGGCGTGCAGCGCCTGATGTTCGGCTCGATCGACTTCCAGCTCGACCTGGGCATTCCGGGCGAGCGCGAAGAGCTGCTGTTCTTCCGTTCGCAACTGGTGCTGGCCTCGCGCCTGGCCGGGCTCGCGGCGCCGGTCGACGGCGTCAGCACGGCGCTCGACGATGCCGAGCGGCTGGCGGGCGACGCCCGGCATGCGCGGCAGATGGGATTCGGCGCCAAGCTGTGCATCCATCCGAAGCAGGTGGACGCCGTGAACTGCTGCTTCACGCCCGGAGCGGACGAGCTGGCGTGGGCCGGGCGGGTGCTGGAGGCGGCCGCGCGCGCCGACGGCGCCGCGGTGGCAGTGGACGGCAAGATGATCGACCGGCCCGTGATCCTGCGCGCGCAAGCCGTCGTCGACGCCCATGCGTTGCGCGCGGGGCTGGCCGAGGCCGTCAGGTGATGATGAATTCGTAGCCGGCCTGCAGCGAACCGATGACCTTGGCCTGGTTTTCCGGGCTTTCGCTGAACCCTATCAGCAGGTCGGTCACGGTGATCGCCCTGGTGTCCAGCGCCGCTTTCCAATAGGCGAATCCCGCGGCATCCGGCGCGCGGTCGAGCACGTTCGCATAGAACATGGTGATGATGTCGGCATGGGCGGCCCCGGCGCCGGCAAGCTTGCCGAATTCGGGCGAGTGGACGAACGCATCGGCCACCGCGTGCAGGCTCGCGCCGCCACCCATCTGGCCGATCCAGTAACCCAGCCCAGCCTTGTCCGGCGCGCGGTCGAAGGCCGCCTGGTACAGGCGATAGGCTTCGGCCGGAAAGCCCGTGGTCTCGTAGGAGATGGTAGCGCCGCCCTCGAAGGACAGGCGTTCGACGTTGCGCAGGGTATCGACGCCGTCCAGGCCCAGCAGGTCGGTGACCGTGATCGCGCCGTCCTTCACGCCGACCGCGTATTCGTCGCGATAGCCTTCCAGCACGAAGGTGTCGACGCCGGCGCCGCCGTCGACGATGTCGTCCGAACGGGTGCCGGCCAGCATGTCGTGGCCCGCGCCGCCGACGATGACATGGGTGGCTGGATGGACCGGCGCCCGGCCCTCGTAGACGTTGAGGCTGGCATAGGTGTCGTGATAGCCCTGGCTCCAGGCGGCGTCGATGTAGTACCAGCCGGTATAGGGGGCGACGAACGAGGCGTAGTCATAGCCGTAGGCGCCGCTGCCGTCGTCGCTGGCGATCTGCCGGCCCAGGTCGTCGAACACGCGCAGCACGGTGGGATCGACGACACTACCGCTCTGGACCGTGTAGGCCATGCCCCTGGTGGCGTGGAAGACGAACACGTCGTCCTGGCTGGCGTAGGGGTCATGGGTGCCGAAGTGCCCGATGCGGCCGTAATGCTGGCCAAGTTCCGGGTCGTGCACCGGCCGCAGGTCGAGCCGCCATGCCCAGTCCATCTCGGACGGCGTCAGGGTGTACCGGTGATCCTGGGAGTAGGTCGACATGATGAGCCTCGCGCACTGTGAGGTCTTCATTGTATGGCTGGGCCGGTCAGGCAATGTGTTGAAATGGTGTCGCTTTGTAACGGCGGCGCGTCAATTGCACGCACGTCGTTCGCGATCTGCATGCGAGGGCGTCGCCCGGGAAGGCGCGCAGCAGCCTGCCGCCGCCCAGGAAGGCCCGAAGCGGCGGCAAGCCGCTCCCTGGCGTCAGGCCACGCTGCCGGCCTCGACGTCCGACTCGGCCCAGGCATGCATCGCGCGGCGCAGCAGCCTGCGCTCGCGGTGGTCGATCACGCTGTCGGCGCGCACGATCTCGAGCATTCCCCTGAGGACCGTGCCGCGCAGGGTTTCGTCCTGCACCTCGTCCAGCAGGCGGTCGATCGTCGCGGGTGCGATCTCGACCATGGCGCCTTCGCAGTCGGCGCTCGACGCCAGCAAGTCACGGGTCAGCTCGCCCGCCGTCTCGTCGAAGGTGTCCTCGCTCACCCGCAACGCCCCGAGCACGCCGCTGCGGTGCAGGCTCTTGAGCTCCTGCGGCGCGATGCGGCCGTCGACGATCATGGCCAGCGCCAGCAGGCGACACATGGCTTTCGGGCTGTTGGTGGGGTAACTTCTCATTGCATTCCTCGCTTCAAAAGAACTGGGAGCCACCAATATACGGCGCTGCAAATCGAAAGTAAAATCGAATAATCTTTCAAAATCATTCCATTTTTTGGTGGTGTTGCATGATCAACTACAAGCACTTGCAGTACTTTCATGCCGTCGCGACGGTCGGTAGCGTGGCGCGCGCCGCGGAACAACTGCACGTGTCGCCGCAGGCGATCAGCACCCAGTTGCAGGTGCTGGAAGACCAGCTTGGCGAGGAATTGCTGCGCAAGCAGGGGCGGGGGCTGGCGCTGACCGAGGCCGGCAAGACGGTGCTGCGCTATGCCGATCAAATCTTCAGCCTTGGCAACGAGCTGGAGCAGGCGGTGCGGCGCGGCGTGTTCACGGAGACGGAAACCCTGCGCGTCGGCCTGTGCGACGTGATCGCCAAGACGATGGCGTTTCGCCTGCTGCAGCCGGCGCGCGATGCAGGCCTCGCGATGCACCTGGTGTGCAGGGAAGGGCGCTTCGCCGACCTGATGGAAGACCTGAGCGCGCACCGGCTCGACCTGTTGATCTCGGACCAGGGCCTGCCGCCCGGAGGCGCGGTGCGTGGCCACAGCCACCTGCTGGGGTCGAGCACGGTGACCGTGATCGCCCATCCCGCGGTCTGCCGGCGCTGGGCCGGGCCATTCCCGCAACGGCTGAAGGGCGCGCCGTTCCTGATGCCGGGCGAGGATGCCGCCCTGCACAGCCGGCTCAAGGCCTGGCTCGAAGCGCACGGACTGCGTCCCATCGTGGTGGGCGAATTCGACGACGGCGCCTTGCTCGGTTCGTTCGCCGGCGCGGGCGCCGGCTTCATGGCGGCGCCGACCGTGCTGGCGGACACGCTGTGCGCGCAGTATGGACTGGAGCAGGTGGGCGTGATCGAGTCGATCGTCGAGCAGATCTATGCCGTGACGGTCGAGCGCCGCGTGCACCATCCGGCGCTGCGGCGCATCCTGGAGCGGGCCCCGAGCGCTTTCGGACAGACGCCGACCTAGAACGGCGGTGCGGTGTCGTCGGGTGGCGGGACGTCGATGTCGATCTCTCGCTCGACCATGCCGGTAAGGTCGAGTTCCCGCAGCAGCGCGCGCGAATCGAACTGCGCGTAGCTGAGCGTCGGGTGCGCGCGCGGCGCCGCCAGCATGATCGGCAGGCGCGGGAAAAAGGGGCCGAGCCGCGCCAGCAGGGCGTCGCCGCTGCCTGCCCGCAGGCAGTCGGGATCGGCGAAGACGAGCGCCATCCGGACGCCGCGCACGGTGACGATGCCGCCCGTGAGGCTCAAATGCGGTCGCTTTCCTTGCGCACCACGCGGCCAATGACGATGCATTCGCCGCCCTGGCACAGCTTGCGGTGGTACTTGCGCCCGTCGACGTTGTCGGAGGTGAGCCACCACTGGCCGGCGTCGCGCGTCAGGCGCTTGACCACGGCTTCGCCTTCGTAGTTGAAGGCGTAGACGGCGCCGTCGACCGGCTTGGTGTCGAGCGTGTTGATGACCACGATGTCGCCCGCGTACAGCGAGGGCTCCATGCTCTCGCCCTTGACGTAGATGGCGATCAGGTGTGACGGGTTGAACTGGTTGCGCTCGATCCAGGTGCGGCGCATGCCGAGCGTGCCGCCGTCGCGCCGTTCGGGCTCGGTCTGGTAGCCGGTGATGCCGGCCGACAGCCGCAGCTTGACCATCGGGATCTGCACGAAGCCGTCGCCGTCGCCTTCGGCCGCCACGACCCGCAGGGCGTTGGTGACGCCGGCCGTACCGCCGGCGGGAAGCGGCGCGGCGTTCGCCGGCGCGCCCGACATGGGCGCCAGGATTTCGGGCGGCAGGCTGCGGCCCGTGACCCGCGAGATGGCGAGCAGCTGCTTCAGGTTCGGGCTGTGCTTGTCGTTTTCCCAGTGCGAGATATTGGCCTTGGTATTGCCGCGCTCGGTGCCGAGTTCGAGCGCCAGCCGCGCGCCGAGCGCCGCGCCGGACAGGCCGGCGGCGGTGCGCGCTTCTCTGACCCAACTCGCAATCGTCGTTTGAAGATCCATAGCGCCATGGTATAGGAAAACTATACGAAAGAGTATAGTTTTTATTTACTGATGTGGTATAGTTTTCCTAAACTTTGATTCACCGCATTGACGTGGCTCAGGGGCGATCACGCTTCCCATGTGCCGTTTCAGCGCGAAGCACGGGGGACACGATGATCATTGACACATATCTGCGCCTTGTCGGCGCCGGCCTGGCCGCACCGCTGACGCTGTCCGACCTGGGCATCCTGGTCGGCATCCTGACGGGCCTGTTGGGAGCGCTCGTCAACCTGGTGTACACCTGGCGCAAGGACCGCCGCGAGCAGCGCGAAAGCGACGCCGCGTGGGCCAGGCGCCGCGAGGAAAAGTGAGGGCGCCGTCCGCGTTGTCCGTGGATGAGCATCGATTGCCGGGCTGGCCCGCGCTCCAGCCCCGGTCGTCATCGAGCGCGAGCGCACGATGCCATCAACAGGTAACTTTGACACCGCCAACGTGACCGAGTCGCGACAGCCGGCGTTTGGGCACGGTCCCTGTAGAATGGCGGACCGCATCGACATCCATTCCGGAGCACTTTTTATCCATGGTTTTCCTTACCGTCCCCTATGCCGAAAAGGACGCCGCCAAGGCGCTCGGCGCCCGTTGGAACCCGACCCGCAAACGCTGGTACGTGCCGGACGGCGTGGCCACGGATCCGTTTGCCAAGTGGCTCGACGGCGGGCTCGACGGCGCCCCCGGCGCTGAGGCGCCGTCCGCGAAGCCGGGTCGGATCGACAGCTACCAGGGCAAGACCGTGGTCGGCCTGAACTACCTCGAACTGGCGCACGACTGCGATCCGATGCAAGCCTGCGCGAGCTGCACGGAGCGGCTGGCCGGCACGCCCTGGGCCCAGGCGCAGGCCGGATTGCGCTTGCTGGTCGGCGCGATGCCGGGTACGTCGAGCAAGTGAACGGCGCCTCCCGCGCCTTCATGCCAGGGTAAAGACCGCCGGACTCGAACACGACGTGGCGCCCCTGGTCCTCGGCGCGACCCGACCGTTCAGCAGGGCGAAGCGCGAGCGCGCACTGTTGCGCCAGCGGGTGCATGGGAAGCGCGCGTCTCGCATTCCTGCTGAGTAAACGCTAAGATGCCAGCTTGATAATATCGTTCAAGCGACGACATGACCATAGCGACCGCTGGCAGGCGCGCAGACGACCAGGCTCGCAGCAACCGGCGCCTGGGCGCAGGCATTGCCGTGTCGGTCTTGCTGCACGGCCTGTTGCTGTCGCTGCAATTCGGTGTGCCCGGCCTCGACCTCGGCGGCGGCGGACCGATCGAGGTCACCCTGGCGCCATCCCCTGCGGCGGCGCCGGCAACTGCGCCGATTCTTCCCTTGCCTGAAACGCCGGCGCCGCTTGCGCCACCCACGCCGCCGGCCCCGGCGCGCGGTTTGCGCCTGGTCGACCCGCCACCGCCGCCGCCGCCGATCGTCCAGGCCGAAGCGCGCCCGCCGGCCCAGGCCCGGCGGCCGAAGCGCGTCAAGCAGCCTGCGCCGAAGCGCAGGCTGCGCGCGGTGCCGCCCCCGGTGATCGTGGCCGCCCCCGACCCCGATTCGGCGTTCACCGTTCCCTTGCCCTTGCCGGACGTCGTCCCTGAACCGGCGAGCGATGCGCCAACACTGGCTGATGCGGCTGCGGACGAACCGCCGGCGGACCCGGCCGATGGCGCCGATCCTGGCGCGGATCTGGTCGCGCAGGAGAATGAAGAAGAGCGCGAGGACGCGCGCCAGCGCCTGCTGGCGGCGCAGCGGGAGCTGGAGCGGCTGGCCCAGGCGGAGCGTGACGCCGCCGAGCGCCTGGCGCAGGAACGCGTCGAGCAGGAGCGGCGTGAGCAGGAGCGGGGTGAGCAGGAGCGCCGTGTGGCCGAGGACGCGGCCCGGATCGCGCAACGGCGCGAAGCCGAGCAACGGCTTGCGCAGCAGGCCGCCGAGCAGGCGCTGCAAGAGCGGATGCGGGAACAGGCGCTGGCGCGCCAGCGCGCCGAAAACGAAGCGCTGCGCCAGGCGCAGATGCAGGAACAGGAGCGCGAACGCGCCGAACGGCAACGTCTGGAAGCGCAGCGTCTCGCGCAGGTGCAGGCAGAGGTCGAGGCCGAGGCCGAGCGCCAGCGCATCGAGGACGTCGCGCAACAACGACTGGCGCAAGAGCGCGCACGCCAGCTGGCGCAACAGCAGGCGGAACGACAAGCGGAACAGCGGGCGCAACAGCAAGCGGAACAGCGGGCGCGCGCCGAGGCTGAACGCCTGGCCCGCGAGCAGGCGGAAGAAGCGGCGCGCCAGGCATCCGCACAGCCGAAGCCGGCGCAGGCGAGCGGTCCTGGCGCGGCGGCGGAGGCGGTCGATTCCATGCCGATCGGTCCGGGCCAGGGCGCGGGGCGGGGCGCCGGCAGCGGCGGCGGCCAGCCCGGCGCCGGCGCACTGGCCGGCTTGCCCGGCAACCGCGCGCGCGAGCTGCTGCGCGGCGTGACCATTCCCAACGTGACTGCGCCCGCCACGCCGGCCGATCGGGCCATGGGCGGGCGCCGGGTGCTGGCCGATGGCGGCGAGCGCGACGCGCCGCTGCGCCTTTACGTCGACAGCGTGCGCCAGAAGCTGGAGCGCAACGCGGTGCTGGGCGGCGCGCGCCTGTCGCTGGGGGACGTGCGCATCGATCCCCTGGTCAGCGTGTCGCTGCGCAGCGACGGCAGCGTCGACGACGTCACCATCATCCGCTCGAGCGGGCGCGCCGACATGGACGACGCGGTGCGCCGCTTCGTGCGCCTGAACGCCCGCTATTCCGCATTTCCGCCGAATGTCGCCGCACAATTCGACATCATCGAGATCCGCCGCATCTGGCGCATGACCGATGGACTCAAGCTGATCGAAGAGATGCGCTGAGTCGTCCTGTGCGAAGAGCGCCACGCCGTTGCCCATCGCATCCGACCTAACTGACGCCGCCGTTCGCCATTTGATCCGCTGCAAAGCCGCGCCCGATGGACGCCGTACTCTGAACTGAATCGTTCACCTGCTGTGTCTATTTTTGATAGGCAACAATCATGGCTCGGCTTCGTTCAGTTGCAATAAGGGATTTCTCGAGCACCGCGTTTTGCGCTGCGCTTTGCGCTGCATCCGGCGCTGCGCTCAGCGTCGTTTCCATCGTGCGGCCATGCCGACCTCTGCGCGGGCGTGCGCCTGCATGCGCGCTCCCGGTTGCCCTGATGCTTGCCTTGTGTCTTGCCCTGTCGGCCTGTGCGACCGGCATTGGCTTTCGCGAAGCGGCGCGCCCGGGCGGTCCCGGCGATGCGCCGGCGCCCACCACCGAGCTGATCACCGAAACCCTGATCGAGAAAGAGCGCGCGGCGCAGGCCAGCGCTGCCCGGCAAGACCTCACACCCCTGTTCGTGTCCCAGCCGCCGCCTTACACCATCGGACGCGGCGACATCCTGTCGATCGTGGTCTGGGACCATCCGGAGCTGGCCGCCGGCGGCATGACCATGGCCGCCTCGGCCGCCGACAGTGGCGTCGTCCAGCCGAACGCGACGCCGCCCGGCTTCGCGGTCGACCACCAGGGCCGCATCCAGTTCCCCCTGATCGGCCTGCTCGCTGTCGACGGCAAGACGGAGGAAGAAGCGCGCGCTCTGCTCACCGGCAAGCTCGCGCGCTATATCGCCAATCCGAACGTCACCCTGCGCGTGCAGGCTTACCGCAGCCGCCGCGTCTACGTCGACGGCGAGGTGCGCACACCCGGCCTGCAGGCGATCGACGACATCCCGATGACCCTCGTCGAGGCGCTGAACCGCGCCGGCGGCATGCAGCCGGGCGCTGACCAGAGCCGCATCGTGATCGAGCGTGGCGACGCGCGCTACCAGGTCAATTTGCGCGAGCTGGTGCAGAAGGGCGTCAATCCGGGCGCCATCCTGCTGGCGCATGGCGACGTCGTGCGCGTGCATTCGCGCGACGAGAGCAAGGTGTTCGTGTCGGGCGAGGTGATCTCGCCGAAGGCGCTCACCATGCACAATGGCCGGCTCACGCTCAACGAGGCGCTCGGCGAGACGGGCGGCATCAGTCCCCTGAGCGGCGACGCGCGCCAGGTGTACGTGGTGCGCAAGGCGCCGGACCGTACCCGCGTGTTCCGGCTCGATGCGCGCGACTCCGGCGCGCTGGCGATGGCCGAGTCCTTCGAACTGCGGCCCAAGGACGTCGTGTACGTCGCCGCCTCGCCGCTGGCGAACTGGAACCGCCATCTGAGCCTGCTGTTCCCCGGCGCATTGACGAATGCCGTCGGTGTCACGAATCGTCCCTGAGCAGCGCCGCTGCCTGAGCCGTCCCGAGGAGTCTCGCCATGACCAGCCCGCACGAGGCGCATTCGCTGAAACAGGTCTCGCACAGCCCGCCAGTGCTGTCGGTGCCGTTCGACCCACTCCCGCCCGAGCCCTTGCCCGAAGAGCCGACGGTCGACCTGAAAGGCTATCTCAACACCCTCTACGACAGCCGCTGGCTGATCGGCAGCATCACGGCGATCATCACGATCGTCGCGGTGCTGTATGCGCTGGTGGCCAATCCGGTCTACGAAGCGAACCTGATGATCCACGTCGAGGAAGAAAGTCCGAACGCCTCGAAGAACATCCTGAGCGAGGCCTCGTCGCTGTTCGAGACCAAGAAGGCGGCGATCGCCGAGATGGAGTTGCTGCGCTCGCGCATGGTGGTCTCGCGCGCGGTCGACAACCTGCAGCTGTACGTCGAGGTGCACCCGAAGTACTTCCCGGTGCTCGGCTCGTGGTTCGCGAACCAGAACGGCGGCGCGCTGTCGAAGCCCGGGCTGTTCGGCTACGGCGGCTTCGTATGGGGTGGCGAGCGCGCAGCGGTATCGGTGTTCGAGGTGCCCGACAACTGGCTCAATCGTGAATTCGTGATCACCGCGCGCGCCAACAACCGCTACCGCTTTTCCGGAGGCGGCCAGCGTATCGCCTTCGATGCCAGCGTCGGCCAGCGCTACCGGGTGCAGACGCCGGACGGGCTGGTCGAGATCAAGGTCGACCGCCTGGTCGCCAATCCCGGCGCCCGTTTCAAGATCAAGCGCAAGTCGCGCCTGGGCACGATCCAGGGCATCCAGCGCTCCATGGTCATCACGGAGCAGGGCAAGCAGTCGGGCGTGATCGAGGTCAAGATGCAGGGCCAGGACGCCGACCGCATCAACAGTTTGCTGAGCGAGATTGGCCGTGAATACATGCGCCAGAACCTGGCGCGCAAGACCGAGGAAGCCGAAAAGTCGCTGGCTTTCCTGAACCAGCAATTGCCGATCCTGAAGCGCCAGCTGGAGCAGTCCGAAGACCGCTATAACCAGTTCCGCAATGCCCACGGCACGGTCGACCTGCGCGAAGAAGCGCGCATGAGCCTGGCGCAGGCGGCTTCTGCGCGTGCGCGCCGCATGGAACTGACGCAGAAAAAAACCGAATTGCTGGCCCGCTTTACCGAAGACCACCCGGTGGTCGCCGCCGTCAATCGCCAGCGGCGCGAGGTCGACGCCGAGATCGAGGCGATCGCGGCCCGCATCCGCACCTTGCCGGTGATGGAGCAGGACGAGGCGCGCCTGACGCGCGACATCAAGGTCAATACTGACCTCTACACGGCGCTGTCGAACACGGCCCAGCAGCTGCGCCTGATCTCGGTCGGCCGGGTCAGCAATGTGCGGCTGGTCGATGCGCCGATCGAGCCCGAGCGGCCGATCAAGCCGAACCGGCCGCTGATCGTGGCGCTGGCGGTGGTCACCGGCCTGTTCCTCGGCACCCTGATCGCTTTCACCCGCAAGGCCATGCGCGGCGGGATCGACGATCCCGCCAAGATCGAGCGGATGCTGCGGGCGCGGGTGGTGTATGCCACCATTCCGCACAGCGGCAATGAGGACAAGCTCATGCGCAAGGTGAAGCCGGACGGCGGATTGCCGCTGCTGGCCCAGGTGCTGCCCGAGGATCCCGCCGTCGAGAGCCTGCGCAGCTTCCGCGCCGCCTTGCGCTTTTCCATGCCCCACTTCAAGAACAATGTGGTCATGATCGCCGGCCCCACGCGCGGGCTGGGGAAATCCTTCGTGACCGCCAATTTCGCGGCGGTGATGGCGGCCACCGGCATGCGCGTACTGCTGATCGACGCCGACCTGCGCAACGGGCACCTGCACCGCTACTTCGGCGTCGATCGCTCGCCGGGCCTGTCGCGGGCAATCGTGGGCGCCATGCCGGTCGACGAGGTCATCCACCGAAGCGTACTGGATAACCTGGATTTCATCCCGACCGGAGAGTTGCCGACCAACCGTTCGGAGTTCCTGCTGCAACTGAACCTCGGTAATCTGCTCGAGCTGGTCAGTGAACGCTACGACCTGGTGCTGCTCGACCCGCCGCCATTGCTGGCGGTGGCCGATGCGCTCATCATCGGCGCCCATGCCGGCGCCGTGTTCATCGTGGCCCGCTCGGGCGTGACGACCGAGAACCACATCAACGAGTCGATCAAGCGCCTCAACCACGCCGGCATCTCGCCGCGCGGGGTGCTGTTCAACGACATGGCGCTACGTCTGGGCGAAGACCGCTCGCAATACGGGACGGCGCAACTGGGGTACGCGGCCTGAGGGGAGGGCGGCCGGCGCGCCGGCCGCCATCGTGCCTGCGTTGCTGCGCGTGCTGTTGCCTGACAGCGGCCGCGCCGCAGGGCAAGCTGGGAGCGCTTGCCTGGACGACGCCATGCGGCCGTTCCCGGTGATGGCGGCGCCGGGTCCATGCTGGCGCCTCGCGTGTCGCATCGACTGCGTTCCGGCACGTTGCAGCGACCGCGCTGCATCGGGAGCACCGCAATGGGCAGCGTGCAGGGGAAACTCCGACCTCACGCAGTGCGCCTGGGGGCCTGCGCGCAATGCACGGCAGCTATTCCAGCCTACGGCACACGGCAGTGATTCCACCATTCGGCGCACGGCAGCTATTCCATCCTACGGCGCACGGCAGTGATTCCATCATATGGCGTGCCGGCCAGCGAGTACTTCGGATGGCGACTGCGCCGCTCGGGGAATATTCCGGTCAGTGAATGCCGGCCTGTAAATTCAGGCCAATGAATAGCCGGCGAGTGAACAGGCCGGCGAGCGAACAGGCTGGTCAGCGAACAGGCTGGTCAGCGAACAGGCCGGCCAGCGAGCGCGCCAGCCAGCGCACTCACCGACTGGCCCAGGCGTACTCAATCCGGCGACAGGACCGACACGGGGGTGCGGTTGGTGCGTGGCGCGAGCAGCCAGTCCTTCACTGCCCGGCGGATGCGGAAGGTATTGCGCTCGAACGCCAGGTAGAACACATAGGCGAAGCCGACCAGGCCCAGGAACAGCGCGCCATACCAGAGGTAATCCAGCGTCACGAAGGGATTGAGCTGGTCACGTCCGAACGTCTTGCCGCCGATGTGGATGGCCAGGAAGATCAGCGGCAGGTGGGTGACGTACAGGGTGAACGAGAACTCCGAAAAGAAGGTGGCGATGCGGTTGATACGCAGGAAGCGCGGGGCGGAAGGGTCGACCCGCTGATGCAGCGAGGACAGCAACAGCAGCAGGGGAACGCTGCAGATCATGTCTTGCACGAAGGATTCCGGCACCAGTTCATTGGTGCTGCCGGTCAGCCGGTAATAGCTGAACAAGCCGATCGTCAGCAGGCCCAGCACCACGCGCAGGCCGTTTCCGCAATCCAGTTCGATGCGCGAGAATGCCGCCCCGAGCAGCCACAGCATGAAGTACATCGAGATCATCTTCGGCAGCACGATCACCAGCACCACGAAGGCGGCTGCGCAGGCAAGGCGCTTGAAGCGACCATGGCCGAACAGCACCAGGGCCAGCAGCGGGAACTGCACGTAGTACCAGGTCTCGTAGGTCAGGCTCCACAAGGCGTAGTTGCCGCCAAAATTCGGGACGAGGAACGTCTGCAGGCCGAGCAGGTTGCCGACGAAGCTCGAGGCCGAGTAGTCATTGGACGGCGACAGATCGATCGCCCCGGGCTGCGCCACGCCGATGGCCAGGCCGACCAGGAGAATCAGCAACAGGGTCGGCAGCAGGACGGTCCACAGCCGGGTGACGCGGTCGATCGCGTAGTTGGCGAGGGCGCGCGGCTGGTGCAGGCGGTTCAACAGGCTGCCGCCGACGAGCCAGCCGCTGATCAGGAAGAACACCACCACCGCCTGGTGGGCGAAGCCGGTCACGAAGGCGAATACCTGGTAAGCGAACGTCGGGTCTTGCAGTGAGCGCAGGCCGGGATAGATTTCGGAGCGCAGGTGGCCAGCGGCGACCTCGAGCGCTGCGATGCCGCGCAGCAGCGAGAGCGCCAGCGATTGCATGGGATGGTCGTGCAGGTTGGATTGGTTCCGACAGCGGATCGTGGGAAGCGAGAGGGACGGCATGGTGAAGCTCCTTTCTGCGTGAGTTAGCAGGCATCCCAGGGATAGGGATGGCTATTGCCCGACAGCGCCAGGGCCACCAGGATCATCCAGTAACCGACGTGCGCGAATTCCATCAGCCAGGCGCCGACCGCGAATACCGGCAGCGACCACCAGATCGCCGGCAGCAGCCGAGCCCGCTCCAGGTCGCCCGACCAGGCTGCGCCAAGCAGGCTGACGGCGGCGCCCAGCACCCAGCCGCTGAACGCCTCGGCGGCCGTATGCTCGCCGGTCGCCACCAGCATGCCTGCGAAGGCCATGCCCAGCAGCAGGCCGAGCGCCAGGCCCAGCCGCGCCGCCAGCTGGCCCCGGTGCAACAGCAGCACCCAGGCCGCAAATGGATACAGCGCCCCGACCAGCGTGGCGTGGCCGCTGATCGCCTTGAACTCGAGCATGGAGAAATCGGTGCCCCAGCCCAGGTGCGCGATCTTGGTGCCGCCGACCAGCGCCACCGCCGCGCCGAAACACGCCCCCCAGCGCAGCGCCGTGCGCCAGGCCCCGGCGGCCAGCAGCCAGGCCGCCAGCGCCGCTCCCAGCGGCAGCGCGACATCGAGGTCGCCCAGGTGCAGGACGCGCAGCATCGCTCGACCATCCATGTGGTGCTCAGCGAACGATCGCGGCCAGGGTGCGCAGGATGATCTTCACGTCGATCCAGAACGTGCGTTCGCGCACATAACGCACGTAGTAGTGCAGCTTGGCCGGCAGCACGGTGTCGATATAGGCGCGCTCCGGGTCGCCCGCGCGCGCCAGCACCGCGTTCTCGTCCTTGTACAGGATCGAGGCCCAGTCGGTGATGCCAGGCGCGACCGACAGCACGATGCGGCGCAGCGGCTCGGGATAGTGGGCCACGTAGCACGGCACTTCGGGCCGCGGTCCGACCAGGCTCATGCTTCCATTGACGACGTTGAACAGCTGCGGCAGCTCGTCCAGCTTGTAGCGGCGCAGCACGGCGCCGGCGTGGGTGATGCGCGGGTCGGCGCCGACCGTGAGCGCCAAGCCGCCGTCGAGTCGCTGGTGCATGGTACGGAATTTGTAGATCGTAAACAGCGCGCCGCCGCGCCCGACGCGCTGCTGGCGGTACAGCACCGGGCCCGGCGAATCCCATTTGATCCACAAGGCGATCGCAAGCAGCAACGGCGACAGCAACAGCAATCCCGCCAGCGACGCCGCCAGGTCGAACAGGCGCTTGCTCATGACAGCAGTCCGTGCAGCGCCGCGATTACCCGCTCCTGGTCGGCGTCGCTCATGCGGGTATATAGCGGCAGGGACAGCATCGCCCCGAAGGCTGCCTCGGCGACCGGGAAGTCGGCGGGGCGCAGGCCGCAGCTGTCGCGCCAGTAGGGCTGGCGGTGCAGCGGGATGAAGTGAACGCTGGTGCCGATGCCGCGCTCGGCCAGCCTGGCGATCAGCGCATCGCGTGCACCGTGCGCCGTGCTTTGGCCGAGCGCGCCATCCTGCGCCGCGCGGTCCAGGCGCACCACGTACAGGTGCCAGGCGTGGGTGGAGCCGGAACCCGGCGCCGGGCGCGCCGGCAGGATCAGGGGCAGCCCGGCCAGCGCCGCGTCGTAGCGCTCGGCCAGTGCGGTGCGGCGCTGCTGGAAGCGGTCGATCTTGCGCAGCTGCTCGATGCCGATCGCGGACGCGATATCGGTCAGGTTGTACTTGAAGCCGGCGGCGACCACCTCGTAATACCACGATGGGGTGCGCGCGGTATAGCGGTCGAAGGCGTCGCGGCTGATGCCATGCAGGCGCATGCAGCGGATCCGTTCGGCCAGGCGCGGGTCGCGCGTGACGACCATGCCGCCCTCGCCGGTGGTCATGGTCTTGTTGGCATAGAAGCTGAACACCGTCACGTCGCTGTCGAGCGTGCCCACCAGCCGGCTGCGGTGGCGCGTGGGAAAGGCATGGGCCGCATCCTCGATGACGCGCAGGCCGTGGCGGCGCGCGAGATGGCCGATGGCGTCCATGTCGGCGGCCATCCCGGCGAAGTGCACGGGGACGATGGCGCGCGTGCGCGGCGTGATCGCGGCGGCCACCGCGGCCGGGTCCAGGTTGAGGGTGTACGGGTCGGCATCGACGAACACCGGCCGGGCGCCGAGGTAGCGCACGACTTCGGCGCTCGCGGTGAAGGTCAGGGTCGGCACGATGACTTCGTCGTCCGGCTTGACGCCGGCCGCCTCCAGCGCCAGATGCAGGCCGGCGGTGGCGGAATTGACGGCGATCGCCTCGACCTCGCCGCCGAGGTAGTCGCGAAAGGCCGTTTCGAAGCGCCGCGTGACGGGGCCGGTGGTGACCCAGCCCGAGCGCAGGCAGGCTTCGACCGCGCGGATCTCTTCTTCGCCGATGTCGGGCAGGGCGAAGGGCAGGAAGGACTCGGCAGAGGCAGCGGCGGCAGGGGGAGGAGCGGAATCGGATGCGGTCCGGTCAGGCATGGTGGGTCTCCTGTGCGAGTACGGCGAGGAAGCGGCGGGCCAGGACCGGATAGCTCAGGTGGTCCAGCACGTGGCGGCGGCCGCGCTCGCCCAGCGCCCGGCGGGTGTGTGGATCGAGCGCCATCAGGCGCGCCAGTCCCTCGGCCAGGGCGGACGGATCGTCGGGCGCCACGCTGATGCCGCAGCCGGTTTCGGCCACCGGATCGTTGCCGGCCTCGACCGCATGCAGGACCGGGCAGCCTGCCATCATGTAGTCGAGAAGCTTGTTGGGCGCGATGCCGAAGCGGTACAGAGGCTGGCGCCGCCACCCGAGGAAGGCGATGTCGAAGCGCGCCAGCAGGGCCGGGATGGCGCGCTTCGGGACCGGATCGGCGAAGTGGACGTGATCGAGCCCGAGCGCGCGCGCCTGGCGCCGCAGCCGGTCCTTCTCGGGCCCGGCGCCGACCAGAACGAAGGAAAGCGGCCGCTGGCGCAGCAGGTGGGCGGCGTCGAGCAAGGTGTCGAGCGCATTGGCCAGGCCGTGGCTGCCGGCATAGCCGACGATCAATCGTCCCGCGGCGCGCAGGCGGTCGAGGAGAGCAAGGACGGGGACCGCGGCGGGCGGCAACGTGTCCGATCCGTGGCATGGCGCGTCCGCTTGTGGCGGCAGGGAGCTGGTGGCCGGCCATTCGTCCGGATCGATGCCGTTCGGGATCAGGTGCAGCTTGTGCGGCGCCATGCCGCGCGCCTCCAGGTGCTGGCGCACCCGGGGCAGGATCGAGACGATGGCGTCGGCGTGGCGGCAGGCATGGTTCTCGGCCGCCTGGAGCAACATGATGAAGGGATGGTGGCGCGAATGTCCGCCAAGTTCCATCGGCGACAGCGGCCACAGGTCGTGCACCTCATGCAGCAGGCGCGCTCCCGCCAGGCGGGCGATCCGGTGCGCCGGCCAGATGTCGAGCGGATAGGTGCTGGAGGCGATCACGGCTTGCGGCGCGACGGTCCGCGCCAGGCGCGGCGCCTCGCGCCACAGGCGCGCCACGAAGGCCAGCATATTGCGCACGCGGCCGGCGCCATTGCCGGCGTAGTCAGGGGTGCGCAGCCAGGTGTAGTGGATGCCGTCGATGTCCTCGTTGAGGCGGCTGCGGCCGGCCATGGCGGGGCCCTGGCGGCGCAGGTGCGAATGCGAGGCGGCCACGATCTGCACCCGGTGCCCGGCGCGGACCCATTCGCGCGCCAGGTAATAGGGGCGGTACTCCATCCCGTGATGGACCGAGCCGGCGTAGTGGTTGATGAGCAGGATGTTCATAGTCGTCATGGGCGTCATCTGCTTCAGATGCGCCAAGCCATTTCCTCGACCAGCCGCCGCCAGTTGCAGCGGGTATTCTCGATCCAGTTGGTTTCCCATTGCACCGGGTGGGTGAGCATGCAGATGCGGTCGTAATGGCCGAGGGCGGCGAAGGGCGACATCGGCGTGTAGTAGACGGGATGCTTGCGGTCGCTGATGTACAGGTCGAAGCCGCGCAGCAATTCGGCGTCGTAGGATTCGCACTCGATGCCGCAGCGGGTGCGCAGCGCGCGGTCACGCAGCAGCTCGTGGTTGATCACGTTCAGGCGGCGGTTGGCGAAGTCGCCATGGCTGGCCACGGTGGCCAGCGGCGCGCCCAGGCGCGCAGCGATCTGGGCAATATTGCGTGCAAACAGCTCGCGGATCTCGGGAAAGCGCAGGCGCAGCTCGTCGCCCTTGCGGATGCGGTGGCGCTTGGCGAAATCGGCGACTTCCTCGTAGTGGTAGCTGGCTTCGCTGCCGGCCGCTTCGATCTCGCGCATGAAGCCGTAGTCGAGGGTGCACAGGCGGAAGTAATAGCTGGCGCGGACCCCGTGCCGCGCCTCCAGCGCGAACATCTTCTTTGCCGTGCGCAGGTCGCTGTCGATGTCGTGGCGATGCACCAGCGTCTTGCGCGGCGCCTCCTGGTGGTTCAGGTTGCGGAAGAAGCTGCGCACCGATATCTGTGCGTAACCGGCGTCGTTCGCCGCCTGCAGCAGCGCTGCGTATTCGCCGAGCCGGCTGGGCATCAGGTAGTCGGCATATACCCGGTTGAAGAAAGTCTTCATTGCAGTGAATACTGCGCACGGTAGGGCTGGAAGCCCAGGATGGTCTTGAACGTCTTGAGCCCGGGCTGGGCGCCGAAGAAGGTGTCGTACATGACGTAGCGCACCTGCCGTTCGTCGATCAGGCGGCTGATGGCTTCCACCAGCAGCAGGTGCATGATGCCGTCGTTATTGCGATAGCCCAGCATTTGCGAAAAGGCGGCGAAATTGCCGTAAATGCCCAGGCTCGCATAGGCGACCAGTTTCCCTTGCGGATCGAGAATGCCGTGATGACGGAAATGCGGCAGCGTGTCGAATGCCTCGCATTTTTCGGTATATTTAGCGTCCATCGGCCGGCCTTGCCGCGTATCGAGCGAGGTATTGATGGCATGGATGTCGTCGATATAGTCGTTGCGGTCGATGTCGACGAAACGGTAGCCGCGGTTGCGCGCCCGTTTCGCGTGATAGCCGCCATGGTTTTTCGCCTTGATCTGCTCGTGGTAGGCATGGCGGTCGGCAAAGCGCGACAGGTCGATCAGCGCCGCGCCGACGGTCTTGGCGCGAATGATGCGAAAACGCGGATGCGGCCGGGTAAAGGCGCGGTAGGTCGTGCGGATATCCGCCGGATCGATATACTCGTGAAAGCAGAGTTTCGCTACCGGCAAATTAATGGCTTGAATAAATGTATTGTAGTGTTGCAAGAACATATTCTCACCTGTCTGTCTGCATTACACGATAAGGTTGATTGCCGCGCGATTCCTTGAAGCCGCTTAAATAATGGGCGCTGGGCGGCATGAATTTATTTCTGCGATTTCATTTATTTCTCTATGTTGATTTCTGCCAGCTAGGTCAGCGCCAGGCGGTGCGCCAATGGATTCCGGGTCAGGTCGGCATAAAACCGCACCAGCTTCTGCGCCTCGTTTTTCCAGTTGTACGTCTGCTCGACAGCACGCCGGCCATTCGCGCCCATGCGCCGGGCCAGCTGCGGATCCTGCGCCAGGCGGTCGATGGCGGCGGCAATCGCGGCCGGATCCCGCGGGTCGACGCACAGGCCGCAATCGCTGGCCTCTACGATCGCGCGCCAGCGGGGAAAATCCGACGCGATCACGGGAATTCCGGCCGCCATGTATTCGAACATCTTGACCGGCAGCGCATCGCGGTAGCTCGCGGTCGGCAGCAGGGTGACCAGGCCGGCGAACGCGCTCTCCATGACCCGGGCCACGCCGGCGCGGTCGAGGTGGCCGAGCGCGCGGATCCGGGTCCAGCCCGGCAGCAGCGCCATGTCGCGCGCGAGCGCCGGGTCGGCGAAGCTGCCGGCCAGGGCCAGCCGTACCGGGGTGCGCAGCAGGGCGCAGGCCTGCACCATCTCGCGGATGCCGCGGATCGCCGAGATGCTGCCGACGTAGCAGATCTCGGTGCGCGCGTCCCAGCTGCGCTCGGGAGGAAATTCCTCGGGCAGCGGAAAATTGGCAACGTCGACCGTCCGTGGATTGCAGCGCGCCAGCCGCTCGCGGATGTGGGGCGTGGCGGCCAGCAGGCCGTCGAGGCGGGTGCAGGCGTAGCGCTCATAGCGCGCGTACAGGCCCGCGATCACGCGGGCGACGCCCGGCGCCAGATAGGGCTTGTCGAGCAGCTGGGTCGGCACGTCTTCGTGGGCGTCGAACACGACGCGCATGCCGGCGCGCCGCAGGCGCAGGCCGGCCGGGAGCAGTTCCGGGTCGTGCAACTGGTAGGCATCGGCATCGAACGCCAGTGCGCGCGCGGCGACCCGGCGCGTGGTCCACAGCATGCGGTCCAAGCGCTCCACGAGGGCGCTTGGACGGCGCCCCGCAAGGGCGCCTGGACGGCGCCCTTGCGGGGCGTGCGCGCGTTTCCCGGCGTCGACGATCCGAACGCCGTCGCGCAGCTCGTCGCCGAGGCCGTCGGCCACCACCAGGATCACTTCATGACCGTGGCTGGCCAGCGTGCGGCATTGCTTGACGAAGATCCGGGTGTCGTAGCGCGGATGCGCCGAGGTCATGTGGACGATGCGCGGCATGTTTCCTCTCGTAGGCATAGCGGCTGCAGGCGCCGAGGGTGGCGCTGAGCAGCATGTCGGTGAAGTAATGGGACGACAGCAGCAACAGGATGGTCACGCAGGCGAAAGCGAAGGCCAGCAGGAACAGCGGGCGCCGGCGCGCGGCGAAGTACTCATGGAAGAACATCGGCGTGATCGGGACGATGGCAAGCGCCGCCAGGTAGAGCATGCCGAACAGGCCGAGGTCGACCCAGGCCGACAGCACGTTGTGCGAGTAATGGCCGGGCGCGTAGCTGCCATAGTCGCCCAGGATCGGATGCGCGGCGATCGATTGCACCGCATGCACGGTCAGCTGCTGGCGCTTGTTGGCCGAGGTCGAGTGCGAGAGATCGAACAGTTCGAGGATGCGGTTCGAGGGCAGGGAAGCCAGGATCTGGTCGAGGTAGAGACCGATGGCGGCGGCGATGCACACGCTGGCCAGCACGAAGTACAGCTTGTGGCGCGAATAATAGAATTCGATCAGGGGAATCGCGAACAGCAGGGCCACGAATTCGCTGCGCGCGGTGTTGACGAACAGGGTGGCCGCGCCCACGGCATGCAAGGCCAGGCGCAGCGGCAGGTTGCGCGTGAACGTGGCCACCGCGAGGTAGGTAAACAGATAGGAGCGCGAGAAACCCTGGTAGGTGGCGAGAGAATCGGTATCCTTGGCGATGCCGAGCGCGCCGAGGTAGAACACGCCGTCGACCGAATACGAGAACACGATGGTCGACATCCCGGCCAGGCTGAGCAGGCCGACGACGCGGAACCTCCGGCTGTCGAAGTCGATGAAGCTGAACTGGAAGTAGACCAGCACCATGAACAGGATGGCGAGCATGTGGTAGGTCACGATGGCGCGGTTGGCGCCGGCCGCCGCGTTGACGACCACCACGCCGACGAAATACGCGAAGAAGACGCCGTAATGGATGTCGACCAGGGTCAGGCGCTGGGCATCGCGCCGCATGCGGCCAAGGTAGACCAGGCACATCGGGCCGGCAAAGGCCAGCGCCACCGGGCCGAAGTAACCGCCCAGGAAGGCGCCGGTGGCGCCGGTGCCGACCAGGGTGTGGTAGAAGAAGAAGCCCGGGAACAACATGAAGAAGCAGGCGATCATCAGCCACTGCTCGCGCTGGGCGCGCGCCGCGCCGCCGGGCCGGGTAGGCCCGCCCTGCAGCGCCCGCTGCCAGGCATCGGGCGCGCTGTCGGCATCCAGGGCCGTGGGGGCAGCTTGATGCGGCGTGGGCAAGGGATTCATGCGGTGGCCAGCCCGTTGCGCGAGCAGTTCCATGACATGTGCAGGTAGACCAGATAGAGGCAGGAATAGCCGATCACGTACCACAGCACGTTCTCGTGCATGCTGCCCGGCAGCAGAAAGGCGCCGAGGGTGGTGGCGAACAGCGTTACCTGCCACAGCAGGTCGGCCTTCTGGCGGCCCGCCACGAAGAACACATAGCTCAGCGGACTGGCGACGAAGTTCAGCAGGAACAGCGGCGCCATCAACTGGGCCAGCTCGCCGGCCTCGCGCCAGGAGGGACCGAACACGGTGGCGAACAGGGTCGGGGCGAAGGCTATCAGCAGCAGCGCCGGCCCGATGCCCATCACCAGCAGCGCCTTGAAGGTGTGGCGGTAGCTGCGGCTGCAATGGCCGTGCTCGCGGAATTCGAGCACCGATTCGCGCTTGAAGACTTCGAGCACCGAGGCCGCCAGCAGCGATATCGGCGCCGACAGCACGCGCTGGGTCAGCGCGTACAGGCCGGCGGCCAGCGCGCCGTGGCGCATGCCGATCAGGAACAGCGGCAACTGGCTGACGGCGCCATTGAGCAGGTTCGACGGCAGCGAGTAGCGCCAGAAGGCCTGGTGGCGCCGCAGGTAGGCGCGTTGCTCGGGGTCGGGCAGGCAGGCGATGGGCGCACGCGGCGGACGCAGCAGGCGGCGCGCATACAGGTAGCCGGCCAGCAGGCCGCACAGGTGGCCTGCGATCAGGCCGGTCCCTTTCATGCCGGCGTACAGCAGCGCGAGCTGGGTCAGGACGATGACGGCGGCCGCCACCACCTTGGCGCGCGCCGCCTTGCCGAAGGCATTGTGTGAGGTGGCATAGGCGAGCGTCGTTTGCATGCAGGCGATGAGCCAGGCTCCGGCGCCGATGGTGAGCAGGGCCGCCCATGGCAGTTGCAGGGTCGGCGCGAAGCCGGCCAGTCGCGCCGTGATGGCAATCAGGGTCAGCAGCAATGCGGCGATGGTGGCGCTGTAGAACACGACCCGGAAGCAGGTGCGCTGGTGTCGCTCTTCGTGGTCGAGGATCATCGCCGCCTCCATGCGCAGGGTGGCGCCGATCGCCGACAGCGTGATCACGCCGAGCCAGACGCTGTAGGCGCCCAGCTCTTGCGGCGTGCACATGCGCGTCAGCAGCGGCGCCGCCAGCAGCGGCAGGGCTTGAGCGCCGAGGGCGCCACCGAGGACGGTGGCGACGTGGCGCCAGAATGGCGGCAGTTGCCTCATGAAGCGGTGGCCGGCGTGGCGCTCGCTGCGCTGGTCGATTCCGGGGAGGCGGCCGCAGCAGAGACGGGCACAGTCGAGGCGGGCGCAGCCGAGGCGGGCGCCGCCGCGTCCGTTGCCACGGCCGGCATGGCGCTGCGCGTCTGGCGGCAGGCGTCGAGCAAGGCCCCTGCCACCCGCTGCACGCCGGCATTGTCGAGGAACGGCCCCATCGGCAGGCTCAGGACGCGCCGGGCCAGGCCTTCGGCCACCGGATAGGCGTCCGGCGCCAGGTGGGCGTAGGCGGCCTGGCGGTGGATCGGCACCGGGTAGTGGACGGCGGTCGGGATGCCGGCGGCGGCAAGCTCCGCGCGCACCCGCTCGCGATCGTCGACCAGCACCGTGTACTGGGCATGGACGCTGCTGCGGTCGTTGCGCACGGCGAGGATGGGAACATGGTGGCGCAACAGCGCGTCGTACTCGGCCGCGGCGCGCTGGCGCTGCCCGATTTCCCAGTCGAAGCGTTCGAGCTTGGCCAGCACCACGGCGCACTGCAGGGTGTCCATGCGTCCGCCCACGCCCAGCCGGGTGTGCACGTAGCGGTGCGACTGGCCGTGGACGCGGATTTCGCGCATCGCCTGGGCCAGGGCGTCGTCATCGGTGAACAGGGCGCCGCCGTCGCCATAGCAGCCCAGCGGCTTGCTGGGGAAGAAACTGGTGCAGCCGATCGTGGACAAGTGGCAGCTCTGGCGGCCGCGGTAGGTGGCGCCGAAGCTCTGGGCGGCGTCCTCGACGACGGCGATGCCATAGGGTTCGGCGATGGCATTGATGGCGTCCATGTCGGCCGGCTGGCCGTACAGCGAGACCGGGATGATGGCGCGCGTGCGCGGCGTGATGCGCTCGGCGATCAGGCGCGCGTCGATGTTGCCGGTGGCGGCATCGACGTCGACGAACACCGGGGTGGCGCCCACCAGCATCACGGCTTCGGCGGTGGCGATGAAGGAGAATGGGGTGGTGATCACTTCGTCGCCGGCCTTGATGCCGAGCGCCATCATGGCGATGATGAGCGCCTCGGTGCCCGACGCCACGGTGATGCAGTGGCGCGCGCCGGTGCGCTGCGCCAGGCGCGCCTCGAGCTCGGCCACCTCGGGGCCGAGGATGTATTGTCCGTGGTCGAGGACGGCCTGGATGCGGCCGTTGATCAGCTCGCGCGAGGCGAGGTATTGGGATTTCAGGTCGATGAAGTCCATGGTTTATCCTCGTGCGGTGCCTGGGTTCGGGGCGCTGCCGATTGCGGCGGTCGCGGCGTGTGCGATGCCGTCGCCTGCTTCGGCGCCGCAATCGCCTTCGGTCTCGGCCGGGCCCCGCCCGTCGTCCGCGCCGAACGGGCTGTCGGCCGGGCGGCAGGCGCCGTCCTGCAGCACATAGGGCTCGCCGGTATGCGGGCAGCGGGCTTCGCCATTGCCGGTCAGCGGCAGGGCCAGGCGCTCGCCGGTGCGGCTGATCCAGCCGATCTGGCGCGCCGGCACGCCCGCCACCAGCGCATGCGGCGCGACGTCGCGATTGACCACGGCGCCGGCGGCAACGAAGGCGTACTGGCCGATCGTCACGCCGCACACGATGGTGGCATTGGCGCCGATGGTGGCCCCGCGCCGCACCAGGGTGCGCCGGTACGCGTGCTTGCGCGGCACCGCTGCGCGCGGGTTGTAGACGTTGGTAAACACCATGCTGGGACCGCAGAAGACGTCGTCCTCGAGGGTTACGGCATCGTAGATCGAGACGTTGTTCTGGATCTTGACGCCGTTGCCGATCCGGACGTCGTTGCCGACGAAGACGTTCTGGCCCAGCGAGCAGGCGGCGCCGATGCGTGCGCCGGCGCAGACGTGGGCGAAGTGCCAGACATGGGTATCGTCGCCGAGCCGGGCGCCGCGGTCGACGATCGCGCTGGAATGGATGATGACGGCCATGGTCAGTACTCCAGCGGCAGGGCGACGCGGCGGCCGTCGCGCGCCGAGCGGTAGGCGGCGACCAGCACCTCGAGCGACTTCAGGCCCTCGCGACCGTCGGTCTCGGGCTCGGCTTCGCCGCGCAGCACGCGGATCACGTTGTCGTAGTAGAGCGGATGGCCGAAGCCATACACCGAGGTGGTCTGGTAGCTGGCCTCGGCCACCAGGGCGTCGTCGGGATCGGCTTGCGCGAATTCCCATTGCTGGACTTCGTTGACGGCGACGCCGCCGATGCGCACGGTGCCATGTTCGCCGAGGATGGTGATCGAGCCTTCGAGATTGCGCGGCCAGGTCAGCATGGTGACGTTCATCGAGCCCAGCGCGCCGTTGCGCCAGCGCAGGCTCATCACGCCGGTATCCTCGACCTCGATGTCGCGCGCCAGGGTGGCGGTATAGGCTTGCAGGCTTTCGATCGGGCCGACGATCCATTCGAGCAGGTCGACGTAGTGGCTGGCCTGGTTCATGAAGGCGCCGCCGTCGAATTCCCAGGTGCCGCGCCAGCCGGCGCTGCGGTAGTACTCGTCGGGGCGGGTCCAGAAGACATTAAGGTTGACCATGTAGATGCGGCCGAAGCGCTTTTTCTCGACCGCGCGCTTGAGCAGTTGCAGGGTGGCGTTGCGGCGGTTCTGCTTGACCACGAACAGCCGCACCCCGGCCTCGTCGGCGGCGGCGACCATGCGCTTGCCGTCTTCCCAGCGCGTGGCCATCGGCTTTTCGGTGATCACGTGGCGGCCGGCCGCGGCGATGCGGATCGCCTGGGCCGGGTGCAGGCCGGACGGGGTGGCGAGCACGAAGGCGTCGGCGTCGAGCTCGGCCAGCATGCGCTCGAGGCTGGCATATGGGAGGGCGCCGGTGATGCCGGCGGCTTCTTCGCGCACGAGCGGGTCGATGTCGCATACGCCGGCCAGCTCGCAGCGGTCGGCGTGCTCGCGCATGGCGGCCATGTGGTTGCGGGCGATGCGGCCGCAGCCGACCAGGGCAAAGCGGATCTTGCGGTCGAGGATGGGAGGAGGGTAGTGGCGCATGCAGGCTCCGGGCGTGACGGTGGGCTTCGATGGGTGGGATGGACGGGTCGGATCGACAGGCGGGCCGACTCGCTCAGGCCTGTACCACGTTCGGCAACCGGTTCGGGTATACGCCGCGGGTGTCCACGATCAGGTTGGCGTATTGGCGCACCAGGTCGTAGTCGAAAGCGCTGTGGCTGGTGGCCAGTAGCACCACGTCATAGGACGCGAGCGAAGAAGGGTTCAGGGGCACGCTCGACAGTTCGAAGTGGTGCTCGCGCATGCGCGGAAAGACCGGGACGTGCGGGTCGGAATAGTCGACCGTGGCGCCGCGCGCGCGCAACAGCTCCATCAGCACCACCGAGGGCGACTCGCGCATGTCGTCGACGTCTTTCTTGTAGGAGATGCCCAGCACCAGGATGCGGCTGCCCATCACCGCGCGGCCGCGCTCGTTGAGGGCGTCGGCGACCTTGCCGACCACCCAGCCCGGCATGTCGCTGTTGATCTCGCCGGCCAGTTCGATGAAGCGGGTGTGCAGGCCATACTGGCGCGCCTTCCAGGTGAGATAGAAGGGATCGATCGGAATGCAATGCCCGCCCAGGCCGGGGCCGGGGTAATACGGGGTGAAGCCGAACGGCTTGGTGGCGGCCGCGCGGATCACCTCGTGGATGTCGATGCCCATGCGGTCGGCGATGATCTTCATCTCGTTGACCAGGCCGATGTTGACCGCGCGGTGGATGTTCTCGAGCAGCTTGGTCAATTCGGCCGCGCGGGTCGAGCTGACCGGCACCACCGTGTCGATGGCGGCGCGGTACAGGGCCAGGCCGGCTTCCAGGCAGGCATTGGTGGAGCCGCCGCATACCTTGGGGATGGTGCGGGTATGGAAGTCGGGATTGCCCGGGTCTTCGCGTTCGGGCGAGAATACGAGGAATACGTCGTGGCCGACGCGCAGGCCGCGCGACTCCAGGCGCGGGCGCAGCTCTTCCTCGGTGGTGCCGGGATAGGTGGTGCTCTCGAGCGACAGCAGCTGGCCGGGCCGCATGTGCGGCAGCAGGGATTCGACGGTCCCGATCACGAACGACAGGTCGGGTTCGCGGTAGGCGGTGAGCGGGGTGGGAACGCAGATCACCAGGGCGTCGGCCTCGCTCGCGCGCGCGAAGTCGGTGCTGGCCGCGAAGCCGGCGGCGCGCGCCGCCTCGATCGCGGGGGCGCCGATGTGCGCGATATAGCTGCCGCCGCGATTGAGCTGCGCGACCTTGTCGGCGTCGACGTCGATCCCGAGGACGCGGAAGCCCTCGGCGGCGTAGCGCAGCGCCAGCGGCAGGCCGACGTAGCCGAGCCCGATGATGCCGATCACGGCATGACGGTCGCGCAGCCGGGCCAGCAGCTGCTCCAGGTGAACTGATTGGTTCTCGTCTCGCATGGGTTTCCTCGACAGTAACGGTATGACAGCGGGTATGACAGCGGATATGACAGAAGCTATGACGGCGGCTCTGACAGCAACGATCTGACGGCGGCGGCGCGGAGCGGCGGCGCTGGCAGCCCCTAGATCCGGAACGGCACGAACCTGCGAATCAGGCCGGCAGGCGCGGGCTCCTCGACCGGCGCCTGTGGCGCCGGCGCCGGCGTCGAGGGCAGGTATTCGGACACGATGGCCTTGACCATCGACTCGATCGGGCCGCGTTCGTGGGTTTCGCAGGCCATCATGAGACAGGTGATGCAGGTCTCGAGCACATTGGGCTGCAGCGCGTTTTCCTTCATGCGCATGATGCGCGGGTGCTCGCTCGGGAAGACGGTGCCGTCGGTGAGCAGTTCTTCGTGCAGTTTTTCGCCCGGGAACAGGCCGATGAACTGGATCTCGATGTCGCCGCGCGGCTGCTGGGGCGTGCGCTCGGTGAGGCCGTGCATGGCGATCATGGTGCGCGCCAGATCGACGATGCGCACCGGCTCGCCCATGTCGAGCACGAACACGTCGCCGCCCTTGGCCATGGCGCCGGCCTGGATCACCAGCTGGGCCGCCTCGGGGATGAGCATGAAGTAGCGCGACACTTCGGGATGGGTGATCGTCACCGGTCCGCCGCGCGTGATCTGGCGCTGGAACAGGGGAATCACGGACCCCGAGGAGCCCAGCACATTGCCGAAGCGGACCATGCAGAACGTCGTGCCCGTCCTGCCCGCGCCCTGGGCCGGGCCAGGGCGGGCGCCGTCGCCCGCTGCGCCGCCACCGGCCGCGCGGGCGGCGGCGGCCTGGAAGATCAGCTCGGCGATGCGCTTGCTGGCGCCCATGATATTGGTCGGCCGCACCGCCTTGTCGCTGGAGATCAGCACGCAGGTCTGGACGCCGTGGCGCGCCGCGCCGGCGGCGATGATCTGGGCCCCCAGCACATTGTTGCGCAGGCCTTCGACGATATTGGTCTCGACCAGGGGCACGTGCTTGTAGGCGGCGGCATGGTAGATCGTGTCGATGCCGCCGGCGGCCAGCACGCGCTCGACCAGGTCGGCATTGCAGACCGAGCCCAGGTGGGCGTGGATGGGCAGGTCGGGAAAACGCGCCGCCAGCTCTTGCCGGATGGTGTACAGGGCATACTCGGAATGGTCGATCAGGTGCAGGCGCGCCGGGCTCAGGGTGACGATCTGGCGGCACAGCTCGCTGCCGATGGAACCGCCGGCGCCCGTCACCAGCACCCCTTTTCCACGCACGCAGCGTGCGAACAGGTCGAGCCGCGGCGGCACTGGCGGGCGGCCGAGCAGGTCTTCGAACTTGATTTCGCGGATGGCGTCGCGCAGGACCGACTTGTCGCTGGCCTTGTCGTCGGCCAGGTCGACCAGCCGGGTGAGAATCCTGGTGGGCACCCCGGCCTGGCCCAGGCGCTGCATCAACTCGCGCAGGCGTTCGGGCGCGGCGGAGGGCAGGGCGATGACGATGGTGCGGATGCCGAGCGCCGCGCCGAGCTCGACCAGGCGCGAGGTGTGGAACACGCGCAGGCCGGCCACCGTGCGCTCGTTGAGCGCGCGCTTGTCGTCGAAGAAGCACAGCGGGCGGTATTCGTCACCGTCGCGCATGGTCTGGGCCAGGCGGGCGCCGGCCTCGCCGGCGCCGTAGATGGCGACCGCCAGCGCATTGTCGGCGCAGGGGCCGCGCTTGCTGCGCAGCAGCTTGCGCACGCCGATGCGTGATATGACGACATAAGAAAAGGCGATGAACCAATATATCGCCAGCGCGCTGCGCGGGAATCGCGCCTCATTGAGGAATACCAAAGTAAGATAGGCACATAATACGGCAATGGCCAATGAGAGGCCGGTAAGGGTCAGCAGACGATGGTCGATAAAGCGGATGACGGCGCGGTATAAATCGGATAGCCAGAAAGCCGCTATCGTCAGCACGGCGACCAGTAAATAAGAGCCGGGACCAAATTGTTTTGCAAGATGTAAATCGCCACCACGCAATATCATTGCGATTAAAAAACACAGCGGAAGCGCAACCAGGTCGACCGCGACGGCCAGGGCGGCCTTCGTAGTGCGATGCATCGAGACGACTCTTGCGCAAAGCTGATGAGACAGCGTGGGACGTTGAATTGACATGGCAGTCGGCTTCTCGCTGAAAGAGAACGACGTGCGGCTGCATTCACAATAATGGGTTACTGCACGACCAGGTAATCACATAAAACACTGCGATAAAATGCTGCGATAAAATCGCTACGATAACATGCCGCAATAAACATTCCGCGATGAATAGGCCGGTTTTGCCGATTGAGTTGGTGTCTATAAGATCATTATCTGCCTGCGATTGAATAACAGGTTTGAGGTCACTCAACAGCGATCAGGGATATAAAGCGCGAGCAGGGAGGTTGAGATAAAGAAGTGAATTTAAGAAATAGCCTTGGATAATAATTTCCGGCGGCTATTTATTTAATTCAGCGGGGAAGGCGGCAGCGGCGAATGCCGGCGGGAATGGCGGAAACAAATAGATGCGTTCCGGCCCGGCAGGCCGGAACGCTGTCGACGAGGTCGGGCGTCAGGCCGGGGGGCGGCCCGGACGCGGCTGCGGCGCCATCGGCGGCACCGTGATCCGTTCGTTCAGGCGCAGGAACTTGAAGCCGGCCAGCGCCTGGCCGGGCTTGCCCGCGCGCGCATTGCGTTCCTGGCGCTCGAGCGTGCGCCCGATATACGATGCGAACGTCTCTTCGCGCACCTGCGGTTCGGCCGAATGCAGGAAGCGGCGCTCGCCGTTCGGTCCCAGCACCACCAGGCCCACGTGCGAGGCCCAGTACTCGCCGTCGCGGGTCGAGATCACGTTCACGAAATCCCCTTCCTGCAACTGGCTGGCGATGGCCGCCACCTGTTCCTTCGGCACGTAGGCCTGGCGGCTGGTCTCGACCGGCAGGTCGCGCACCGTGTTGTGGCGGGTGCGCAGGAAGCGCGCGCGGTCGACCCGCATGTCGTAGGACGGGCCGCCCGGTCCGGCCAGATCAACGCTGACGTCGGTGACCAGCCAGCGGTTGGCCACGTTCCAGTCCATCTCGGTGTAGTGATTGCGCGTGGCCACGCCGATCACGCCGTCGCGGTAGCGGATCCGCTGCAGCATCCAGAAGAACTCTTCCCACGAGCCGGACAAAGCCATCGCGTAGGTGTGCTCGGCGAACACCACGCAATCGCTCTGCGCCAGGCTGTACAGAGGCAGGCTGTCGTGGAGCTCGTAGGGGAACTCGCCCAGCAGGTGCAGCGAGTAGGGCTGGCCGATGTTCTGGCGGCCGATCGCGGCGATGCGCCTCTTCAGGTCCGGCTCGGCGCCCTGCATGTGGGCGATGTACTGGCCGGCCTCGAACGGCGTCATCTGGTAGATCTGCTTTTGCAGCAGGGCCGACAGCGGGGTCGGCGGCGGGGGCGCGCCGGGGACGGGTTTGGTGGCGGGCGCGGTCGCGCATCCGGTCAGGACGGCGCTGGCAAGCAGCAGGCAGGCAAGGCGCATGGCGTTCATCAATGTGGGGGAAAAACGTCAAGCTAATCTGGTGCGCCCGGCTTGGGTAATGAAATTTCTTCGTCCATCCATAACCGCGCGGAGGGAGTCGATTGTGTACATTCCATTAAGTTATATAGAAGCAAACACAAGTGATTATTCACCGCTGAAATGAACATGAATACTCCGAGCATGGCAGCCTTCAGCCTGCCTTGAGCAATAACGATAGCACTATTCCCAGGAGAGAGAGCATGTTCAAGCAGAAGCCGCTCGCAGCGGCCGTATCGATGGCAGTCTGGAGCCTCGCAGCCCTGCCGGCCATGGCGCAGGAAGCCACCCCGGACGTGTCGATGCAGACCGTGGAGGTGACGGGCATCCGCGCGTCGCTGGCCAAATCCCTGTCGGTCAAGCGCGACGCCGCGGCCAACGTCGAGGTGATCACGGCCGAAGACGTGGGCAAGATGCCGGACAAGAACCTGGCCGACTCCCTGCAGCGGCTGGCCGGCGTGGCGGTGCGCACCGACTACGACGAAGCGGAAAAAGTGTCGATGCGCGGCACCAATCCGGACATGTCGCTGATCATCTTCAACGGCCATGCCGTCAGCAGCGCCGACTGGTACGTGGCCGACCAGGCCTCGAGCTCGCGTTCGACCAGCCTGTCGCTGATGCCCTCGCACGTGCTGCAACAGGCGGTCGTGTACAAGACCTCGCAGGCGAACATCGTCGACGGCGGCCTGGCCGGCACCATCAACGTCTCTACCAGGAAGCCCCTGGCGCAGAAGGAGCGCTTCTCGGGCGTGGTCAGCGTCGGCGCCAGCTACGCCGACCTGCCGGGCCGCTACGCGCCGGACATGAACGGGTCGGTCACCTGGAAAAACGAGGCGGGCACCTTCGGCGTGCTGGCCGCGCTGTTCGCGGAAAAACGCCACGTGCGGCGCGACTCGGTGTCGCGCTTCGCCTACGGCACCAACAGCGGCTGGGACGTGATCAACACCAGCACCATGAAGGGCATCACCGACCAGTCGCTGGCCGGCAGCGGCTATACCGCGGCCGACCTGAACGGCGTGCGACTGCCCGGTTCGATGAGCTCGGAATTCGTCGAGGGCGTGCGCGACCGCAAGGGCGGCATGCTGTCGCTGCAGTTCAAGCCGAACCGCGACCTGGACGTCACCATGACCGGTTTCCACTCCGCGATGGAAGCCAACAACCACGGCCGCCTGACCTCGAGCGCCATCTACTCCATGCTGCTCGGTAAGAACGCGCCACTGGGCGGCACCACCGCCGCCGCGGTCAACACCAGCCACAACGGCCAGCAGGTGTTCGCCCAGATCCGCAACCCGGTCATCGTCGACGAAACCACGGTCTACGGCCACCCGCTGAAGGTGCTGAAGGCCGCCGACATCGTCTTCGCCGACGGCGTCAGCCCCCAGTATGTCGGCAACTCGGAAGGCTTCTACCGCGACGGCGCCAAGGCCGAGAGTTCTTTCCTTGACCTGGATGCGAAGTACCGCGTCAACGACGACCTGACCGTCAAGACCCTGCTGTCGACCACCCGCGGCGTCGGCCAGACCCGGCTCGACCAGGGCCTGACCCTGGCGCGCTACGGCACCGGCATCTCGTACGCGCTGGGCGACCTGCACGACGCGCCCTTCGTCCAGTACCGCAACGCCGGCATCAACCAGCCCGGCCTGAACCCGGACGGCAGCGGCTACACCATCGTCGACCGCGCGGCGTCGGGCGTCAAGACCGTCGACAAGGAGTGGAGCGCGCAGTTCGACGCCGAATACCGCGTCGATCGCGGCTTCCTGCAGTCGCTGGCAAGCGGCGTGCGCTTCGCCGACCACAAGCGCACCAGCGGCCGCCGCGGCCCCGCCTTCCGCAACGGCATCACGCTCGACCCGGTCACCGGCCGCGTGGTCTCCAACACGCCGACGCCGCTCACCGGCTGGCAGGCATTCCCGGGCGACTTCGGCAAGGACCTCGACGGCCCGGCGGGCTGGGACAACACCGGCTTCACCTACACCCCGGAAGGCATCAAGGACTACATCGCCAGCAATACCAAAGTCACCAGCGACGCCTGGGAGCGCCGCGTGAACTCCGAGATCGACATGCAGGAACGCCAGAGCGCGGCCTACGTGATGGCCAACCTGGAAGCCGAGCGCTGGTCGGGCGACGTCGGCGTGCGCTTCACCCGCACCGAGGTCAAGGCGAACATCTCGACCCCGATTCCGTCCGGCGCCTGCCAGCGCGTCGCGCCGGGCCAGGCGCCGGTCACCTGCGCCGCGTATCCGGGCGCGATCACCGATGCCGGCGACGCCACCGCCTACTTCGACGGCATGCCGTTCAATCCCAATGCCGGCATCCTGTACTACAAGACGCCGACCAGGCGCACCTTCGACAACTGGCTGCCCAGCATGAACCTGCGCTACGACATGGGCAACGACATGCTGGCGCGCTTCGGCGTCAGCCGCACCATCGGCCGCCAGAACTACAACCTGCTGGGCAGCGGCTTCGGCACGCCGGGCTGCGACGCCAACGGCTGCCGCGTGACCGGTCCGAACCCGGACATGGAACCGCAAACCTCGGACAACATCGACCTGTCGTGGTCGTGGTATTTCGCGCCGCGTTCGATCGTGGCGGTGAGCGTGTTCCACTCGTCGATCGACGGCTATCCGAAGACCGGCGCGGTCGGCAGCGCCACCGTCGACCTGCTCGACCCGCGCGACCAGACCGTGAAGACCTTCTTCATCAATACGGCCTCGCAGCAGGGCGCGAAGATCAACGGCATCGAGCTGCAGTACGAGCAGCCGTTCGGCAAGACCAACTTCGGCTTCACCTCCAACGTCAGCCGCGCCAAGACCCGTGTGGACGACGGCCGCCCGATGGTGGGCGCGTCCGAGTGGACCGGCAACGTCGGCCTGTACTACGAGGACGACAAGCTGTCGACGCGCCTGGTGGCGAACTACCGCGGCGAGTACGTGAACAGCACCACGGCGCCGTCGCCGACCGCCAACAGCCAGGGTCTCTCGGTGATCAACGGTGTCGCGATGCCGACCGCCCCGACCTATGCCGACGCGGTGACCACGCTGGCGTTTTCCGCCAACTACTATTTCACCGATAACCTGGAACTCGCGTTCAGCGCGACCAACCTGACCAACGCCAAGCGCGCGCAGTACCGCTACAGCGAACAGGAGCAGCAGAAGCTGGACGTCAGCGGCCGCCAGTACTACCTGAACCTGCGCTACAAGTTCTGACCGGACAGGGCGCATGAAAAGGGAAGCTTCGGCTTCCCTTTTTTTTCGTGCGTGGCAGTCCCGCGCCCGCGCCCGATGGCGCGCCGCCACGAACCCGCTTCCTGGCCTGTCCGGCCGTATTGACGCGCGCAGTGTGCGTCACCTAACGGTGCAATGGCGCAGGTTTCGATAAGATGCACCTGTCTGAGTGAGGAACGCGCGATTCGCTTCGCTGCCATCCGAAACCTCAACAGGTTAGCCGGTCGCCTCGAGGATCGGCACCAATTTCAGGGCCCCGCCGGCACGCCGGCGCGGCCCGTAACGGAAGCGGAGGTTGCCATGTACGATGTCAAGCATCCACCCAAGCACCTGGTGCGCGCCTATCTCGAACGTCGCTCGCGCGACCCGAAACCGCCACCGGCCCCGGAAGAAATCCGGCGCCAGCTTGGATGGGACATGCTGATGCCGGCCGACCTCAAGTTGGCCACCAACCGTTCCTGAGCTTCATGATTCTTTCGCGTCCAGCGTTCCAGCAGGGACATGGCGCCCAGCCCCACCACAGGAGACATCCATGACCAGCAAGATCGGCAGCAAACACATTGCACAGCACCGCGGCAAGAAGGAACGCCTCGAGATCAAGCGCACCAACGTGGCGCGCGAAGCGGTGCGCCAGGCCGAGGCCCGCGCCAAGTACCGCAACCAGCCAAAAGGCCAGGCCCAGCGCGAACAGGCGCAGACGGCCGCCTGATCCACCCCATGCGCCGTACACGGCCCGCCTGCGAGGCGGGCTTTTTTACGTCCGTCCCATTCTGTCCGTCCGGCGCGGCCCGCCGCGATCGCTCGCCATTGGCCGCCTTTCATCCGCCATTGGCCGAATAGCGCTTTCGCGATTGCCCTCCGGTTTGCTATCGTGTCTCCAGTTCGATAACGAGAGGAGTGACGCAATGGAGTCCGATGATGGCTATCGCTGGCGCAAGCAGGTGCTGTGGGGCCTGCTGCTGATCGTGGTGGGCGCGGTGGTGCTGCTCGACCGCCTGCACTATATCGATGCCGAGGATTATTGGCACTACGCCCCGCTGCTGCTGGTCGTGGTCGGCATCGGCCAGACCATCGGTTACCCGAGCCCGAAGGAGTTCAGCAATGGCTTGTGGACCGTATTCACCGGCCTGTGGCTGTTCGCCGTGTTGGAAAATGCCTTCGGCCTGACCTTCCGCAACAGCTGGCCGCTGTTCATCCTGATGTGGGGCGTCAAGCTGGTGCTCGATCCATTCATCGCGCGCCGCTTCGCCAACAATCGTCGGAGCCGCCATGAAAAATGATCCGCATGCAAAAGGCGTGACGGGCCAGGTCGTGCTCGGCCTGCTCGTGATCGGGATGGGTCTGTTGTTCCTGCTCGATAACCTGGGCTTCCTGGACATGCACCGCGCCTTGTCGTTCTGGCCGATGTTGTTCGTCATCGTCGGCATCGTCAAGCTGTGCGACACCCGCACCCAGGGCGGCACGCTGCTCGGGGCCGCCCTGGTCGGCGTCGGCATCCTCCTGATGCTGGACCGGATGCACATCATCGACTTCAGCTGGGGCGCCGTCTGGCCGCTGGTCCTGATCGGCCTTGGCGGCGTCCTGGTGGCGAAGGCGGTGCGCGGCAAGCGCGCGCTGGAACACGGCGTGGCGGTGGTCGACGGCGCGCCGGCGGATGTGGGCGCGGGCGAAGTGCTGGACATCACCGCCATCCTGGGCGGCTACGAGCGCCGCGTCACGACCCAGAACTTTCGCGGCGGCGAGATCACGGCGGTGATGGGCGGCTGCGAACTCGATATGCGCGGCGCCTCGATCCAGGGCGAGGCGGTGATCAATGTGTTCGCGTTCTGGGGCGGCGTGACCATCAAGTGCCCGCCCGACTGGACGATCGTGTTGCATGGCACGCCGATCCTGGGCGGCTTCGAGGAAAAGACCATCGCGCCGCCGGACGACACCAAGCGGCTGGTCATCCGCGGTTACGCGATCATGGGTGGCGTGGAAATCCGCAACTGATGGGCGGCGGATTCTGGGCGCGGCGCGGCGCCGCGCTGTACCTGGCGGCCTGGCTGATGCTGGGGCTGATGCTGGCCGGGCTGCTGTCGGCCACCGGCGGCGCCGGCCCGGCGGCCAGCCTGCTGTTCGCGCTGCCGCTGGTGCTGGTCTACGGCGCCGTGTGCGGCTTCTCGGCCTATTACCTGTGCCGCGCCTATCCGCTGGCGCGCAAGTCGACGCCGGCGGTGCTGGGCGTGTTCTTCGTCACTGCCGTGTGCGCGGCGCTGCTGTGGTGCGCCGTGGCGACCGGCTGGGCCGCATGGTGGCAGTGGCTGGCGCCGGGCGACGACGGCGTGACGATGTCGCGGCCGCTGGCGGCGGTGATCTTCGGCCTCGGCGTGCTGCTGTACGGGATGACCGCCTGCGGTCACTACCTGGCGCTCGCATTCGAGCGCGCGCGCGGCCTGGAGCGGCGCGAGCTCGAGGCCAAGCTCCTGGCCCGGGACGCCGAGCTGCGCATGCTGCGCACCCAGGTCGATCCACACTTCCTGTTCAACAGCCTCAATTCGATCAGCGCGCTGACCACGATCGACGCCGCCGCGGCGCGCGACATGACCCTGCAGCTGGCGGGCTTCTTTCGCCATACGGTGGGGCTCGAAGCGCAGCGCAAGGTCACGGTGGGCGCCGAACTGGAACTGGTCGAGCGCTTCCTGGCGATCGAGCGGGTGCGCTTCGGCCCGCGCCTCGGTTTCGAGCGCCAGGTGAGCGCGGATGCCGGGGCCTGCCTGCTGCCGCCGATGATCCTGCAGCCGCTGGTCGAGAACGCGGTCAAGCATGGCGTCGGCCAACTGCTCGAGGGCGGGGTGGTGCGGGTCCGGGCCGAGCGGGCCGGCTCGCGGCTCAGGCTGCGGGTCGAGAACGACGTCGATCCGGATGCGGGGACCCGGGCCGGCGGCGGCATTGGCCTGGCCAATGTGCGCGAGCGCCTGCTGGCGGCCTACGGCGTCGAGGCCAGCGTGCATGCGGCGCGCGTCGACAATCGCTTCCGGGTGGACCTGGTGCTGCCCGCCGACACAGGAGAATGACGAATGCGTACCCTGATCGTGGACGACGAACACCTGGCGCGTGCGCTGCTGCGCGAATACCTGACGGCGCATCCCGACGTCGAGATCGTGGGCGAGTGCGCCAACGGTTTCGAGGCGGTGAAGGCGATCGCCGAGCACGCTCCCGACCTGGTGTTCCTGGACATCCAGATGCCCAGGCTGGACGGCTTCGAGGTGGTGGAGCTCGCCGGCAGCAAGCCGCATTATGTCTTCGCCACCGCCTACGACCAGTTCGCGTTGCGCGCGTTCGAGGTGCACGCGGTCGACTACCTGCTCAAGCCGTTTTCGCGCGAGCGCCTGGCACAGGCGCTGGCGCAGGTGCGCCTGCGCGCGCCGCAGCCGGACGGGATCGCGGCGGTGGTGAAGGACGCGCAGGCGCGCCGGCAGCCGCTCGAGCGGGTCCTGATCCGCGACGGCGCCCGCGTGCACGTGGTCGCCGCCAACGGCATCGACTACATCGAGGCGCAGGACGACTATGTGCGGATCTGCGCCGGCGGCAAGGCGTACCTGAAGCACCAGCGCCTGTCCGAACTCGAAGCGCAGCTCGATGGCGCCATGTTCGTGCGCATCCACCGCTCGTTCATCGTCAATGTCGGCGCGGTCGAACGCATCGAGCCGGTCAGCAAGGACAACCATTGCGCGGTGCTCAAGGGCGGCGTCAAGCTGCCGATCAGCCGCAGCGGCTACCAGAAGATGCGCACGCTGCTAGCGTGAATCGAGCTCCCACCATGCCGGCATCAACGCCCGGATGCCCGGCCGGGAAAAGCGGTCGTCGATCAGCCACACCACGCCGCGGTCCTGCTCGGTGCGGATCACGCGGCCGGCCGCCTGCACCACCTTCTGGATGCCGGGATACAGATAGGTGTAATCGTAGCCGGCGCCGAACAATTCCTGCATCCGTTCGCGCAGCTGCTCGTTGACGGGATTGACCTGGGGCAGGCCGAGGGTGGCGACGAAAGCGCCGATCAGGCGCTCGCCCGGCAGGTCGACCCCTTCGCCGAAGGCGCCGCCCAGCACCGCAAAGCCGATCCCCGAGCCGTTGACGTCGAAGCGGTCGATGAACCGCTGGCGTTCTTGCTCGCTCATGCGGCGCTCCTGGCGCCAGGCCGGGATCGACGGATCCAGCCGCTCCAGCGCGTGCGCCACCTTGTCGAGATAGTCGAAGCTGCTGAAGAAGGCCAGGTAGTTGCCGGGACGTTCGCGGTACTGGCGTGCGATCAGTTCGGCGATGGGCTGGACCGAGGCGGCGCGCACCTGGTAGCGGGTCGAGATGCCGCGCGCGACGTGGACCTCGAGCTGGCTCGCCTTGAACGGCGAGTCGACCTCGACCCAGGCCGTGTCTTCCGGCATGCCGAGCGTATCGAGGCAGTAGTGCCAGGGCCCGAGCGTGGCCGAGAACAGGGTGCTCGAATGCGTGGCGGAAAAGCGCGGGCCGAGGAAGGGCGCCGGCACCACGTTGCGGATGCAGATCGTCGAGTCGCGCAGCGTGGGACGCTCGGCGTCCCGGCTCAGGTCGCACAGCGAGTGCGGCCCGAACGATTCGGCAAGGCGCACGAACCCCATGGCGTCGAAATGGAAACGCTGCAGGTCCGGGTCGAGCGGGCCGGGGAAGGCCGCCAGGTGTTCGTTGACGGCGCTCCCCGCTTCCTGCAGGGCGTCGACCAGCTTCGGCGGAATTTTTTCGAGCAGCTGGTAGGGCGCCGGCGCCGCCTTGTCGACCGCGGTCCAGGCGCGGCCCACGCGCTCGAGCGCTTTCCTGACGGTCGGCGGCGCGCCGGCGCGGGCCAGGCGCAGCTGCGCGCGATCGAGCTCGGTGCTGTACATCGAGCGCGCACGGCCGACCAGGTTGTGCGCTTCGTCGACCAGCAGGCTGGTTTTCCAGCCGTTGTTCAGCGCCAGCGCGTACAGCATGGCGCTGCCGTCGAAATAATAGTTGTAGTCGCCGACGATCAGGTCGGACCAGCGCGCCATCTCGCTGCCGAGGTAATAGGGACAGACCTCGTGCGCCAGTGCGACCTCGCGCAGCGCCTCGCGGTCCAGCACGCTCACCTCGGCCGCGGCCGCGCGCGCCGCCGGCAGGCGGTCGTAGAAGCCGCGCGCCAGCGGGCAGGATTGGCCATGGCACTCCTTGTCGGGATGCTCGCAGGCCTTGTCGCGCGCGGTGAGTTCGAGCACCCGCAGAGGGGCCTGGCGCTCACCGCCGCACAGGGTCGCGGCGCCGTCCAGCGCCAGGCGCCGGCCGGGCGTCTTCGCGGCCAGGAAGAATACCTTGTCCAGCTTCTCGCGCGGCATGGCCTTGAGCACCGGGAACAGGCTGCCCACGGTCTTGCCGATGCCGGTCGGGGCTTGCGCCAGCAGGCAGCGGCCGCCGGCATTGGCGCGGTAGATGCTCTCGGCCAGCTGGCGCTGGCCGGGACGGAAGTCGGCGTGCGGGAACGACAGGGCGCCCAGCGCGGCGTCGCGCGCCGCGCGGTGCGCCGCTTCGCTGGCGGCCCAACCCGAGAAGCGCTCGCACAGCGCCTCGAAGTGCGCGCGCAGCCAGGCGCTGTCGCGCGTTTCGCGCAGCACGGTCTCGACGCCGCTGCCGATGTCGTAGTAGACCAGCGCCAGGTTGACCGATTCCATGCCCTGTTCCTGGCACAGCAGGTGGCCATAGACGCGCAGCTGGGCCCAGTGCAGGTGGCGGTGGTTCTCGGGAATGGCGTCCACCCGGCCGCGGTGGGTCTTGACTTCTTCGATCAGGTTTTCATTGGCGTCGTAGCCGTCGGCGCGGCCGCGCACGAGCAGTTCGTTCCAGCGGCCGGACAGCGCGACCTCGCTGCGGTAGCCGTCGCCGCGGCGGCCGGCGACGACGGCGTGGCCGGCAATGCCTTCCTGGGCGCTGGGCGAGGGGGTGAAGCGCAGGTCGAGGTCACCCTGCTTGGCGGTGAACTCGCACAGGGCGCGCACGGCGATGGTGTAGCTCACGTGATCCTAGGCCGCCATCCCGGCCGATTCGAGCCACTGCAGGTAGCACACCGCCACCGGCATGTCGTGCGCCGCGCAGTAGTCGATCCAGCGCAGCTGGTTGTCCTGCAGGCGGTCGCCCGGGCCCTTCACTTCGATCATCAGGTAGCGGCCCTCCTGGGGCCAGAACTGGATCAGGTCTGGGAAGCCCGTGCGGTTTTCCTTGACGTCGGCCAGGATCCGTTCGCACCACTTGCGCAGGTGGGCCGGTGGAATGCAGGCCAGGGCCAGCTCGATGAGGTCGGGCGTGACGCCGTCCCAGTGCACGAAGGGTGACTGCAGCCCGGCCTTTTCCTGATACGCGAGCCGGATCGTGTCGCGGTAGCTGCCGTCTTCGAGCTGCGCCAGGCAGGCGGCGAATTGCGCCTGCCGGCGCTGGTGGAAGTCGGCGCTGTGCAGGTCGGCCGGACCGCGGTGGAATGGGTGGAAGAAGGCGCCGGGGATGGCGGCGAACACGGCGCGCCAGCACAGCAGGCCGAACAGGGTGTTGGCCAGCGCGTTCTCGACGTAGAACACGGGCGCGTCGGCGCTATGCAGGTGGCCGCGCACGGCGCCCTCGACCCAGCGCTCGCCGTTCGGCGGCGCCAGGCACAGCTCGATGCGCTCGACATGGGTCCTGGCGCGCGGCGCCAATCGCGCGTGGCCGAGGCGGCGCGCCAGGCGCGGCGCGATGCGGGCCAGGTGCTGGCGCTCGGCGTCGTTCTCGGGCCTGGCCTGGGCTTCGAGCAGCAGGGCATGGGCCTGCTCGAAGCGTTCGTGTTTTTCGAGCACGCGGATCGCGCGCCCCCGCGCGCCGGGAAAGCGGCAGCGCGCATAGGCGGCGTAGGCGCTGTCCCAGTCCTTCAGCTTTTCGTAGTGCTGGCCGATCTGGAACGTGAGTTTTTCGCGCCGGCTCTCGAGCCAGTCATTGTCGAAGGCGTGCACGGGCAGGTCGCGCACCACGGCGTCCACGTCTTCGCCGGCGGCGAAGCGCTCGCGGCAGGCATGCAGTTGCAGGTAGTGGTCGACGTCGGCGCGCTGGCGAAAACCGCGCGAGGCGGGCGAGATGTCCACGCGCTCGTAGCGGAACAGGCCAAGGTCGGACAGCACGAAGTCGGTCCAGCCCTGGTGCAGGTTGCCGAAAAAGACCAGGCGCAGGCGGTCGCACAGCGGCTTGACCAGGATGCGCCAGGCGACGTCGGAACAAGCCGGATGCCAGCCGGAGAAACAGCGCGCTTCGGGGAAGACGAGGCGCAGGGCGTCCAGCTGCGCATCCTTGCGGGCCGTCTTGCGCGGCAACTGCGCGCCGAAGGCGTCAAGGATCTCGGGCTTGGACAGCAGGTCGAACAGTTCGTCGAGCGTGAGTTCGGGATCGCGCTCGATCCAGCCGGTGCCGAGCAGGTGTCCGGCGGCCTCGACCGGGCAGCCGATCTCGGCATAGCTCAGTTTGCTGGCACGGAACAGATTTCCCTTGCGCATGACCATGCGCACGAACAGGGCGCGCGCATTGTGCGGCAGGGTAGGGAACAGCGCCAGGAACGCCTGCTCGCCGTCGTCGAGCAGGTCGCCATAGCGTTCACCGATCCAATCGAGAACCCGCTGGAAGTTATCCAGATAATAAAACTCGTTTTCCAACACCCTGATCATGACCGAACGCTCACCTGTACTTATATACAGTATAGCGCTTTCTGGCGCAGACTGCCCGGCAGTGTGGCCGCAGCTGGCGGGTGCGGCCGGTTTGCATGCGGCTGATTTGCTTGCGCCTTGTTCACCACGCCGGCAGGGCGCCAGGGAGGCCCTGAACTTCCCTAGCGTCCCGGTGGGGGCGCGGCGTCATCTTCCGCAGGCGCGGCGTGGCCGTTGGCATGGTAGATCACGGCCGAAATCAGGGCGACGTCGCTGTCGTCATGGGATTCGCCGGGGCGCGCCGGATTGACCGTGCGGGCCGGGCGCGTGGATTGGCGCAAGGTCGGGGCGCGGGGACGGGGAGCGGCGGCGCGCGCTTCCGGACGGCGCGGCGGGGCCGTCCTGGCGGGCGCCGGCGCGGCCTTGACCGTGGCCGGAGGCACGGCGGCCGGCTCGAGCAGGCGCAGCGGGGGGATGGGGGCCGGCGCGGGCGCCGCCGCCAGCACCGGGTCCGGCGCCGCGTCGACGATCACGGCCGCCGCGGCCGCCTCGGCCGGCACCGGGGCCGCGACCGACATCGGGCGAGGCGCCGCATCGGGCCGCGTCGCCTCGTGCGGCGCCGGGCCCGTCCCGGCCGCCAGCCAGGCCAGCGTCGCCGTCAGGCCGAGCGCGACCGCCGCCGCGGCGCCATACCAGCCCAGCCGCGCGCGATGGCTGGAACCCGGGCGCCGCGCCGGCTCGCGCTCGAGCTTGGCAAGTATGCTGTCTTCACGGCCGCCGCGGCGCGACGCCGACATCAGGTTCGGACGCATCTGGGCATGTATGCGGTTGTCTTGATTTTCGTCTGATGAACGCACGACATTACTCCTAAGATTGGATTCTCCTGTTCTGATTAGAAACAATCCTGGGGAGTCCGATGCTGATCTTGATCGCCCTTCTGTACGTTTGTCTGGCTTCAGGCCTGGCTTGGCTTGTTCTTTTTCCAGGTGGACGCGCATGGATGTCGCGCGGCATGCATGTCGTGCGCGGCCTGGCCGGTCGCGCCGGGGCCTGGGGCCATGCCGGCACGCGCGCCGCCGGCGCCATGCGCGACAGCGTCGCCCTGTCGCTGCGCGAGCGGGTGGTGCAGGGATTGCGCCGCCACCAGGTAGTGCTGGCCATCGGCGCGCCGGCAATCCTGATCCCTTCGCTGCTGGCGCTGGCCCTGAGCAATCCGGCCATGCTGCCCATGTACGAGAGCAGCGCCGCCTTGCCCGACGAACAGGTGGCGGCGTTGCTGGCCGGCGAGCAGCTGGTGCCGCCGGTGGCGCTGCCGCCCAGCGTGTTCACCACGGCCGAGGTCGAACTGGTGCGGCCGATGCTGGTCGGCGCCAGCCGTAACTGGGGCTTGCTGCATCCCGACTTCAGCCAGCGCCTGCTGCTGGCGTTCAAGATCATGAAGGAACAGCACGGCTACGAGATCGCGCTGCTCGAAGGCTACCGCAGTCCCGCGCGCCAGGATGAGCTGGCCGCAAGCGGCGGCCACGTCACCAATGCGCGCGCCTTCCAGAGCTGGCACCAGTACGGCCTGGCGGCCGATTGCGCCTTCCTGCGCGACGGCAAGCTGGTGATCTCGGAGAAAGACCCATGGGCCATGCGCGGCTACCAGCTGTATGGCGAGGTGGCCGAGTCGCTGGGGCTGACCTGGGGCGGGCGCTGGAAGATGATGGATCTCGGCCACATCGAGCTGCGCATGCGCGGCGTGATGGGGCGCTGAGCGTCGCCTGGGCTGTTGCGTGATTTTTCGAATTTTGGGCCCATTGCGCAGAGTCAAGCAGCCCCGTCTTGGCCCATGCGACCATTTCCTGTGAGACTTTTTAACAAGAGACAGCGCCATGCCACGACTCTGGAAGTTCATGACCGACAGCCGCGTGCTGGTCGCGATCGGCGTCGCCGCACTGGCGGCCATCCTGGTACTCGGCGCCGGCCTGCTCGGCGTCGGCATCGTGTGGGCCGCCATTGTCGCCCTGGCGCTGCTGGCCTGCTGGGGCATCGGGTGGATGCTGCGCCGCGCCTGGCGTGCACGCCAGGCGCGCAAACTGGCCGGCGCCATCGCCGGCGCCGCCGACGCCGGCGGCAAGGACGAAGTCGCGGTGCTGCGCAAGAACCTGCTGGAGGCGGTCGGCACCATCAAGACCTCCAAGCTGGGCCTGACCCGCGGCGCCGCGGCGCTGTACGAGCTGCCGTGGTACATGATCATCGGGAACCCGGCGGCCGGCAAGAGCAGCGCCATCGTGCACTCGGGGCTGAGCTTCCCGATCCCCGGCAACAAGGCGCTGCAGGGCGTGGGCGGCACCCGCAACTGCGACTGGTTCTTTACCACCGACGGCATCCTGCTCGACACCGCAGGGCGCTACTCGGTGCAGGACGCCGACCGCGCCGAATGGTTCGGCTTCCTGGACCTGCTCAAGCGTCACCGCCAGCGTGCGCCGATCAACGGCATCCTGATCGCGGTCAGCGTGGCCGAGCTGATGGCCGGCCCGGCCACCGCCTCGCACGAGCTGGCCAAGAACCTGCGCACCCGGGTGCAGGAGCTGACCGAGCGCCTCGGCGTGCACGCGCCGGTGTACGTGGTCTTCACCAAGGCCGACCTGATCGCCGGCTTCCTCGACTTCTTCCATGACAGCGAGCAGGCCGAGCGCGAGCGCATCTGGGGCGCGACCCTGCGCTACAACCGGCGCGCCGCGCCGCAGGACGTGCTGGCCTTCTTCGACGAACACTTCGACGAACTGGTCGACGGCCTGAAGGAAATGAGCCTGGCCGGCATGGGCGCCAACCGCAGCGCGACGCTGCGTTCCGGCGTGTTCACCTTTCCGCTGGAATTCGCCGCGCTGCGCACGCCGCTGCGCGCCTTCCTGGCCACGCTGTTCGAAGAGAACACCTATCAGTTCAAGCCGGTGTTCCGCGGCTTTTACTTCACCAGCGCGCTGCAGGAAGGCAGCGTGCAAGACCTGTCGAGCCGGCGCGTGGCCAGCCGTTTCGACCTGGCGCTGCAGGAAAGGAAAGGCGGCGAAGCCGCTGCCGAGCAGTCGGGTGCGCAGTCGGGCTCGCAGTCGGGCTCGCAGTCGGGCTATTTCCTGCTCGAGCTGTTCCGCAAGGTGGTCTTCGCCGACCGCGACCTGGTCAAGCGCTACACGAATCCGGCCGCGGCGCGCTGGAAGCTGGGCGCCTTCTTCGCCGCCACGGTCCTGCTGGGGTGCGCGATGGGCGGCTGGTCGTGGTCCTACATGGGCAACCGCCAGCTGGTCGCCAACGTCCAGTCGGATCTCGACAAGGTGAAGAAGCTGCAGGTGGGGCGCATCGACCTGCAGTCGCGGCTCGAAGCGCTCGACATCCTGCAGGACCGCATCGAACAGCTCGAGCGCTACGCCGACGACAAGCCGTGGGCGCTGGGCTTCGGCCTGTACCAGGGCGACGTCCTGGCGCGCAAGCTGCGCGACGAATACTTCGCCGGGGTGCGCGCGGTGATGGTCGAACCGGTCGCCGGCGCCCTCGAGACGATGCTGACGGAGGTGAATAACAACGCCGCCAGCCTCGATCCGGCGCGCCAGGTGGCCGCGCCCGCGACCCCGGCCGCCTCGGCCCCCGCGCCCAGGCTCGGGCAGCCTTACCAGGACGCGTCGCCCACCGATGTCGGCGACGCCTACAACGCGCTCAAGACCTATCTCATGCTGGGCGATAAATCGTGCGCCGAGCCGGGCCACCTGAACGACCAGCTCACCCGCTACTGGCGCGGTTGGCTGGAATCGAACCGCGGCAGCATGCCGCGCGAGCAGATGATCCGCAGCGCCGAACGCCTGATGACCTTCCACCTGGCCCACATCGACGACCCGGCCTGGCCGCAGATTTCGACCAAACTGGGCCTGCTCGACACCACGCGCGAGCACCTGCGCCGCGTGGTGCGCGGCACGCCGGCGCGCGAGCGCGTGTATGCCGACATCAAGACCCGCGCCGCGACCCGCTTCCCGGCGGTGACGGTGGCGCGCATCGTGGGCGAGCAGGATGCGGCGCTGGTGGCCGGCAGCCACGCGGTCAGCGGCGCCTTTACCCGCGCGGCGTGGGACAAGTTCGTGCTGGACGCCATCCGCGATGCCTCCAACAAGGAACTGAACACGGTCGACTGGGTGCTCAAGACCACCGCGCGCGACGACCTGACCCTGGAAGGCAGTCCCGAACAGATCCAGAAGGCCCTGATCGACCTGTACAAGGCCGACTATGCGCGCGAATGGCTCAAGTTCGTGCAGGGCGTGGCGATCGCCGACCTGCGCGGCTTCGACGCCAGCGTGCAGGCCATGAACCGCCTGGGCGACCCGCAATCCTCGCCGCTGGCCAAGCTGCTGCGCACCATCTATGAAGAGACGGCCTGGGACAACCCGGGCGGCCTGCGCGCGCCGGTCGGCAAGACCGAGCGCGGGGTGATCGAGTGGTTCAAGCAGGTGGTCTTGCGGCGCGCGCCGTCCGACGCGCGCACCCTGGCCGACAGCATCGATCCGGCCCAGCTGCTGGCCCAGCAACAGCAGGGAGCAGGGCCGATCGGCCGCGAGTTCGCGGGCGTGGCGCGCCTGGTCGGCGCCAAGGAGAAGGAAGCGTCCCTGATGAGCGGCTACCTCGATGCGCTGTCGCGCCTGCGCTCGCGGCTGAACACATTGAAGAACCAGGGCGATCCGGGCCCCGGCGCCAAGCAGTTCATGCAGCAGACGCTGGAGGGCAACGGCTCGGAGCTGGCCGACGCGCTGCGCTACGTCGACGAACAGATGCTGACCGGGATGAGCGACAGCCAGAAACAGGCGCTGCGCCCGCTGCTGGTGCGCCCGTTGACCCAGACTTTCGCGATGATCGTGCTGCCGTCCGAGGCCGAGATCAACAAGACCTGGCAGGCGCAGGTGGTCGAACCCTTCACCCGCACGCTCGCGGGCAAGTACCCGTTCGCCCAGGATTCCAGCCTCGAGGCGACTCCCGGCGAGATCGGCCAGGTGTTCGGCCCCGAAGGCGCGGTGGCCAGGTTCGTGGGCACGGCGATGGGGCCGCTGGTGGTGCGGCGCGGCGACATGCTGGCGGCGCGCACCTGGGCCGACATCGGCATCTCGCTGGCGCCGCAGGCGGTGGCCGCCTTCCCGGGCTGGGTGGCGCCGCTGTCGAACAACGGCGTGGCGGCCGGCGGGGCGGCGCAGACCGTGTTCCAGGTGCTGCCCCTGAGCGCGCCCGGCACGCTCGAATACACGCTCGAGATCGACGGCCAGCAACTGCGCTACCGGAACACGCCGCCCAGCTGGAACAATATGGTCCACCCGGGCCCGCAGGGCGTCTCCGGCGCCCGGGTCTCGGCCGTGACGTTCGATGGCCGCACGGTGGAGCTGTTCAACCAGCCGGGCCAGTTCGGGCTGCAGCGCCTGTTCGAGGCGGCCCAGCGCAAGCGCAAGGACGGCGGCGTGTTCGAGTTGCGCTGGACGGCGCAGAACATCTCGGTGGCGGTCGACCTGAAGATCGTCAGCAGCCCGCAGTCCAACGGGGGCGGCCAGGGCCAGGCCCAGGGCTTCCGCGGCCTGCACCTGCCGCCGGCGATCGTCGGCCGCCATGACGTCCAACAAGCGGCGCCGGCGCTGGCCAGCGCGGGAGTCCAATGATGCGCACCGACCGCATCGGTTACTTCGGCAAGGTCCCGGCGCGCGCCGACTTCGTCAAGCTGGCCCACGATCCGGCCGCGATCGGCATGCTCGACGCCTGGCTGGCGCAGGTGATGACCTTGCTGCCGTCGGACGCGCGCTGGCGCTTTCACTACGACGCGATGGCGCCGGTGAGCTTCGCCCTGGTCGGCCCGGCGCGTCACCACGCGGTGGCCGGCCACCTGCTGGCCAGCCACGACCGGTCGGGACGGCGCTTTCCCTTCCTCGCCACCCGCACGCTGGCGGTGAGCGATCCGGCCGCCTTCGTCGCCCGTTGTCCGCTGGCGTTCGCGCCGCTGTGGGTGTTCCTGGAAGAGATCTGCCCCAAGGTGCTGGGCGAGGGCGACCCCGCCGCCTACCTGCAGGCGATCGCCGACAGCGCGATCGGGCTCGGCGACGAAGCGGCGCTGGCGCGCTGGATGGAGCACGCCACGATCGCCTCGCTCGACGGCTTGCTGCAGCGCGCGCCTTCCAGCGCCAGCGCCAGCGCGGCGCGGCTGGTGCTGGCGCTGGGATTGCTGCTGCAGCCGGTCATGCACAGCCAGCCGGCCGAGCTGCATAAAAGCCTGGTGCTGCCGCTGCCGCACGATGCGTCGGCGCGCTATCCGGTGGCGGCCTTCTGGCTCGAGCTGATCGCGCCTTTCCTGCGCCGCGCGCAGTTCGACCTGGCGCTGTTCATCACGCGCCAGGAAGAGCGGCCGGTGCTGGTGGTGGGCTTTTGCGCGGCGCTGGCCGAAACCCTGCGCGCCGTGATCGATCCCCTGGTCGGCGCCGAGCTGCAGGTGCGGCTGCTGGAGACGGACTGGATCGACGAGCAGCTGCAGTTCGACGCCGACGTGCGCCAGCTCTCGAGCCAGCTGGCCCAGCCCGACCTGCCGCTGGCGCTGGCGCGCGACCTGTTCATGAAGACCTTCATCGGAGCCTGACGTGACACTTCGCACCCTGACCCTGTTGCTTGGATTGGCCGGCGCCATGCCGCTGGCCGCGCAGACGCCATCCGGCGCGGCCGAGGCCCCGGTCGTGGTCAGCGGCATGGTCGCCGACGAAGCCGCCAAGGCCGCGCTGCTCGAGCGGCTGCGCGGCGTGTACGGCGCGCAGCGCGTGGTCGACCAGCTGGCGGTCGGCGCGGTCTCGACGCCGGCCAACTGGAACAATTACGTGGGCAGCCTGATCGGGCCGAACCTGCGCCTGGTGAAGGGCGGCCAGCTGAAAGTCGAGGGCAACAGCGTCAGCCTGCGCGGTGACGTGGCCAGCGAAGCGCAGCGCCAGCAGATCGCCGCCGAGATCGCGGCCCGCCTCAATCCGACCTATACGGTCAATAACGGCCTGCGGGTGGCCGCGTCGCAGCAGAGCGTGCTGGATGCGGCGCTGGCCGACCGCATCATCGAATTCGAGTCGGGCAAGGCCACCCTGACCCCGGCCGGCACCGAGGTGCTGGACGGGATGACGGCGGCCCTGAAGAAGCTGAACGGCGTGAAGGTCGAGATCATCGGTCACACCGACAACGCCGGCTCGCGCGCCGGCAACCTGTCGCTGAGCCAGGCGCGCGCCGAGGCGGTCAAGGCCTATGTGGTGAGCCAGGGGATCGCGGCAGAGTCGATCGCGGTGTCGGGCGAAGGTCCGGACCGGCCGGTGGCCGACAACCGCACGCCGGAAGGCAAGGCGCGCAACCGGCGCATCGAGTTCAAGGTCATCCAGTAGAACGCTGGTGGTACAGACGGGGAACAGACGGGGAACAGCGGGGAACAGCGGGGAACAGACGGGGAACAGACGGGGAACAGACAGGGAACAGACAGGGAACAGACAGGGAACAGACGGCCCCGGGATCCAGGATCCCGGGGCCGTCCTGCTTTCACGGCAGGGTGATGGTCACGTGCGCCGCCTTGGGCGGCAGCTTGACCAGGTCGTTGTAATGCGCCAGCGCCAGCTCGGACTCGTTGCCGAGCGCCGTCCGGAACCCCAGGTAGGCCCCCATCCCGGCCAGCGTGAACACCGCCGCCAGCACCCATAGCGACAGGTCGCTGCGCAGCCGGTTGACCACCTGGTCCGGGCGCTCGGCGTGCGGCGCGAATCCGCGGGTGCGGCCGCGCATGCGGGCGATTTCGTCGCCCAGGCGCGCCACCAGGTAGTCCAGCTTGTCCTTGCCGTCCAGCGCATAGCGGCCCTGGAAGCCCAGCAGCAGGCACATATGGAACACCTCCAGGGCCTCGACCTGCTGCGCGCCCCTGGCGCGCAAGTCTTCCAGCCGATGGAAGAAGTGCTCGCCGGCCAGCTGGTCGCCGAACACCCGCAGCTGCAGCGGACGGGTCTCCCAGGCCTCGCGCACCTCGTAGGTCGAGCGCAGGATGATCTCGTCCACCGCCGAGCAGTAGGCGTACTTGGCCGCCGTCACGTCCTCGGCCGCGATGCCGAGCGCCTTGGCGCTGCGGTCGACGTCGGCCAGGAAGGCGGTCATATTGTCGGCGAAGGCGCCCTTGTCCTGCGGTCCGCAGCCGTTCTTGAGCAGGAACAGCGCGTGAAAGCCCTCGTACATGATGTCCACCAGCCGCTGGCGGCGGTTGCCGGCGTCACCCTGGCGCGCCGCGCGGCGCTCGACGAAGGCGTTCATGCCGACACCGCGATCAGTTCGAGGCGCAGCTCGCGCACGCCGTTCGGCACGTACACCGAGATCGCCTGGGCCTTGAGCATCGCCTCGTACAGCACGCCGCGGCCTTCGAGCACGAAGTAATAGGTGTCGGGCCGCACCGGAATCGCGCTCGGCACCTGGGGCGCGTGCACCAGCTTCACGCCGGGCAGCGCCGACAGCACGAACTTGTCGACGTCTTCGGGCGAGCCGACCTTGAACTGCAGCGGCACCGCCTCGACCAGGCGCAGCGCCGGCATGTCGGCCGCCACCGCCAGGTACAGGGTGGTCTGGGCGTTGATGCGGCCCGAGTCGAGCGCGCCGAGGTAGTACGACGGGCGGTCCTTGTGCAGGGCGATGGTGAAGTAGCGCGACGAGATCACGGTGTCGAGCAGGTCGCGGATGATGCCGTCCAGGCGCGCGAACTGGGGGCCAGGATCGGCGTGGACGTAGGAGGGCAGGTCCTCGAGCCGGTAGCTGCGCGAATAGGTCATCAGGCCGCCGGCCAGTTCCAGCATGGCGCCGTACAGGCGCTCGGGATGCAGCTCGCGGTGGTGCAGGTAGTGGGCCAGCGCGGCATAACCGGCGCTGGCCGTGTGCAGCAGCCAGAACGAGGACACGTCGCCGCCGCGGATCTCGACCACGTTGCGGCTCGGCTCGCGCAGGTCGCCATACAGCGCATTGACCTTGGCCAGCAGCTTTTCCATCAGCCGCGCCAGGCCGCCATAGAGACCGGCGCCGGGCATCGTCACCGCGTCGATCGACAGGCTGGGCGGAACGAAGCCGGGATCGATCTCGAAGCCGCCGGTGGCCACGCGCCGCAGGCGCAGCAGCGCAAAGCTCTCGTAGGCTTCCAGCGGCTCGCTGTCGGCCACCAGGCGCAACGCCTTGCGCAGGTAGGTCACGGGCGCGTCGGCGGCCTGGGTGTACAGGTCCTGGGTCTCGCGATCGATGCGCCCGAAGCGCACCTCGACGGTCTCCAGCGCGTCCAGGCCGCTCGCGCAGTTGTCGCCGTGCGTGCGCAGCGCCGGCAGGGCGGCGTGGTAGGTGACCGTCTGCTGCGCCGGCGGCAGCTCGCCCAGGCGCACCTGCGGCGGCAGCACGTCGTCGCCCGGCGCGCGCACCACTTCGCCGTCGGGGAACAGCAGCGACAGCTCGTCGATGCGCAGGATGTCGTTGCGCAGCGCGTCGAGATCGACCGCCAGCTTGCGCACGCCCCAGCAATGCGGATGCAGGGCGCAGGCGGTCTGGTTCAGGCGCGCCTCGTGGTAGCGGTCCTGCTGCTGGAAATGCTGGGGCCGCAGGAACAGTCCCTCGCCCCATAAGACCTTGGATGGCATGCTCACGATCGCCTCCTCGACGTTCAGAAAGAACTAGCTTGCAGGAAAGTTATAAACATTTATTGACAGCGCACAGAGGCCAGTGCCGAAGCGCCCGCGTTGGCCGTGGCCGAACCCACGCTCATCGCGCAGGCGTGCAGGCCGACGCTCAGGCCGTTGCGCTCGGCCTCCGGGCTGCTGATCGCGGTGCGCCAGCGGCCGGCGGCCGGGGTATGGAACAGGGCGACGATGCCGACGTGGCCCGCTTCGCGCGCGACTTTTTCGGTCACCTCGTAGCGCTGGCCCGGCACCAGCATGATCTCGCGCACCTCGACCAGGTCGGCGCCCAGGCTCTCGCGCTCCAGGCGCGGGTCGAGGAAGGTGGCGTAGGGCGCACCCTCGAAGGCGTCCTTCTGGCGCAGCTTGTACAGGCGCACCGCCAGCGCCAGCGGCTGGCCGCGCGAATCGACGTTCAGGCGCGTGGCGGCGTGCAGCTTGAGCGGCACGTTGCGCGGCGGCTTTTGCGACTCGGGCAATTCGGCCGGCTTGCGCAAGCCGGCCGCCTCCAGGGCCACGCTGGCCAGCGGCGCCAGCGCGGCGCCGCCGCAGCCGGCGAGCGCCGCTGCCAGCGCGGTTGCGGCAACCAGCGGGCCGGCCCGCTTGAACGTCCTCATCAATGATCTCCTCGCAATTGTTCTAAAGCACCAGAGTTGGATTGAACCCCATCCGCGCCAGGGCGCGCTGACCCGGCGCAAACGCAAGCGATACCCAACAGTCCTTGGTTGAACTCGCTTTTCATTGACAGTGCACAACTTCCTGAAAAGTGCGATGCGAATAATGGGGGCTTGTTCACCCACTGGAGAGACGAGCATGATCCGCAAACGCCTGTTACCCCTGCTGCTCGGGGTCGCCGCCCTGGCCGGGTGCGCCACCGATGGCACGGGCACCGCCGCCAAGCGCGCCGCCGTGTCCGAGAACATCTATGCCGAAGCCGATGCCGCCCTCGCGGCCGGGCAGGGCGAGAAGGCGGTCAGCCTGCTCAAGGCGGCCAGCGTGGCGCATCCAGTCGACAAGAAGCCCTGGGTGCGCATGGCCCAGATCCGTTTCGACGCCGCCCAGTACGGCGACGCCATCAGCAGCGCGCAGGAAGCGCTGGCGCGCGATCCCGACGACACGCTGGCCTACAGCATCCTGGCCGTCAGCGGCCTGCGTGTGGCCAGCAAGGCGCTGGCGGACCTGACGCGCAAGAACAATCTGCAGGGTTCGGTGCGCAGCGAAGCGCAAGACCTGGCCAAGCTGCTGCGCACCAGCCTGGGCGAAGAGGTGCTGGTCACGCCCCGTCCCGCCGCGCGTGCGGCGACCCGCAGGACCCCGAGCCAGCCAGCGGTGGCGGCCCCGCCGCGTCCGGCGGCCGCCAGCGGCAGTCCGTTCGACGTATTGAAGTAACCCCATCATTGCCCACTGGAGTCGACATGGCCAAGAGCGAAAGCGTTCAGAAGCGCTTGCAGAAGGTGCGCGCGCCGCGCGTGCAGATGACCTATGACGTCGAGATCGGCGACGCGATCGAGAACAAGGAGCTGCCCTTCGTGGTCGGCGTGGTCGGCGACTTCGGCGTCGACCCGGGGGCCGAGAAGAAGCGCCTCAAGGACCGCAAGTTCGTCAATGTCGATGCCGGCAATTTCGACGAGGTGCTGGGCGCCGTCGCGCCCGTCGCCACCTTCAAGGTCGACAACCACCTGTCGCCGGAGGGCGGCCAGTTCGGGGTGCAGCTGCAGTTTCGCGAGATGGACGACTTCCGGCCCGAGTCGGTGGTGCGCCAGGTGGCGCCGCTGGCTGGCCTGCTCGAAGCGCGCACCAAGCTGGCCGACCTGCGCAACAAGCTGGCCGGCAACGACAAGCTCGAGGACATCCTGACCGAGGTGCTGAGCAACACCGAACGGCTCGACGGCCTGCGCAAGTCGCGCCCCGATGACGAAAGGGGAGAGTGAGATGGCGGCGGTATTCGAATCCACCCAGGCCACGGCGGGCGCGGCGCACGGCGCGCCGGAACTGGACGCCTCGCTGCTGGACCAGATTGTCGAAGAAAGCCGCGTGGCGGCGTCGAGCAGCGAGCACGAACGCGCGCGCGACCTGATCTCGGAGCTGGTGAGCCAGGTGATGCAGGGGACGATGGTGATCTCGTCCAACCTGTCGGCCACCATCGATGCGCGCCTGGCGGAACTGGACCGCATGATTTCCGACCAGCTGTCGAGCATCATGCATGCGCCCGAATTCCAGAAGCTCGAACGCAGCTGGACCGGCCTGCACTACCTGGTCAAGAACAGCACCACGAGCGCCAACCTGCAGATCCGCATGCTCAATGCCAGCAAGCGCGAGCTGGTGAAGGACTTCCAGTCGGCCATGGAGTTCGACCAGAGCACGATGTTCAAGAAGATCTACGAAGAAGAATTCGGCACCTTCGGCGGCGCGCCGTACGGCGCCCTGATCGGCGACTTCGAGATCTCGCGCCAGCCCGAGGACATCTACTTCCTCGAGCAGATGTCGCACGTGGCCGCGGCCAGCCATGCGCCGTTCATCACTTCGAGCAGCCCCGAGCTGTTCGGCGTCGAGAGTTTCGGCGACCTGGGCAAGCCGCGCGACCTGGCCAAGGTGTTCGACACCGTCGAATACGCCAAGTGGAAGGCGTTCAGGGAATCCGAGGATGCGCGCTACGTCGGCCTGTGCCTGCCGCGCTTCCTGGGGCGGTTGCCATACCACCCGGCCGACGGCATGACGACCGAGGGCTTCAACTACGTCGAGGACGTGGATGGCAGCGACCACTCCAGATACCTGTGGTGCAACGCGGCCTATGCCTTCGGCGCGCGCCTGACGCGCGCGTTTGAAGATTATGGCTGGTGCGCCGCGATCCGCGGCGTCGAGGGCGGCGGCCTGGTCGAGAACCTGCCGACCCATACCTTCAAGACCGACGAGGGAGAAGTGGCGCTGAAGTGCCCGACCGAAGTCGCGATCACCGACCGCCGCGAAAAGGAACTGTCGGACCTCGGCTTCATCTCGCTGGTCCACTGCAAGAACACCTCGTACGCGGCGTTCTTCGGCGCCCAGTCGGCGCAGAAGGCGCGCAAGTACAACAACGAGGCGGCCAATGCCAATGCCGTGCTGTCGTCGCAGCTGCAGTACATCTTCGCCGTCTCGCGCATCGCCCACTACATGAAGTCCATGATGCGCGACAAGATCGGCAGCTTCGCCGCCGCGTCGAACGTCGAGGATTACCTGAACCGCTGGCTGACGCAATACGTCCTGCTCGACGATAACGCGAGCCAGGACCAGAAGGCGCAATTCCCGCTGCGCGAAGCCAGCGTGCAGGTGTCCGAGGTGCCGGGCCGCCCCGGCGTGTACCGCGCCGTGTCCTTCCTGCGGCCGCACTTCCAGCTCGACGAACTCTCCGTTTCGCTCCGTTTGGTCGCGGAGTTGCCGCAGTCGACCAAAAGCTAGCACCTTTAATCTTTCACTAACTTGGAGTAGAACATGGCAATTGACGTGTACCTGCAGATCGACGGGATCAAGGGCGAATCGATGGACGACAAGCACAAGGACTGGATCGAGTGCACCTCGGTGTCGTGGGGCGTGACCCAGCCGCGTTCGGCCACCGCGTCCACCGGCGGCGGCCACACGGCCGAGCGCTGCGAGCACCAGGAGATCGCGCTGACCAAGCTGGCCGACCTGTCGTCGCCGATCCTGCTGCAGACCTGCTCGGCCGGCAAGACGATCCCGAAAGCCAAGCTGGAATTCATGCGCGCCGACGGCCAGGGCGAGCGCATCAAGTATTTCGAGATCGAGCTCGAGAACGTGCTGATCGGCGGCATCAGCCCCAGCGTGTCCGAAGGCAGCATCATCCAGGAGCAGGTCGGCCTGAAGTTCTCGAAGATCAAGTGGAAGTACACCCAGCAGAAGGTCACCGGCGGCGCCGGCGGCAACACTTCCGGCGGCTGGGACCTGGCGGCCAACAAGGTCGCCTGAACGGCGCCGCCGTTCTCGCCCGCGCGGCGGCCACGCCGGCCGCCGCCGCATTGCCATTCGCTTTACCGCGCATCCGCCATCCCCGGGAGGCACCATGAAAGGCTTCACGCCGGGCCTGCTCGACCGCCTGATGGTCGACGACGGCGCGACCGGCGCCGCGCTGGGCGTCGAGCAGCTCAAGGATAGCGTCGCGCGCGACCTGGAAGCGCTGCTCAATACCCGCATCGCGCTGGACGTCACCCGTCTCGAGGGCTATCCGGCGGCGCGCGCCTCGATCCTGCACTACGGCCTGATCGACTTCGCCGGTTTCTGCCTGACCAGCAGCGTCGACCGCGCCGCCGTCTGCGCCAGCATCGAGGACGCGATCGCCACCCACGAGCCGCGCCTGGTTGACGCGCGCGCCGTGCTCGAGCCCGCGGCGGGCGACGTCAACCGCCTGCATTTCGCGATCCATGCCCGCCTGGCGGTCGACGGCCTGCTCGAGCCGGTCAACTTCAATGCGGTGCTGCAGCCGTCCTCGCTGCACTACGAGATCAACCGAAGCGCCCGGCCGCCCAAGGGCTGAAGGCGGCGCCACCACGCCACTACGATAAGGGAGCCACGATGGACATCAACCTCAAGACGCTCATCTCCAAGCTGAACGACACCACCCGCCTAGCCGCCACCCGCGCCGCCAGCATCTGCATGGGGCTGGGCCAGTACGAGGTCGAGGTCGAGCATCTGTTCCTGGGCCTGATCGAGCAGCCGGGCAGCGACCTGGCGGCGATCGCGCGCCAGTGCGACATCAGCCTGACCGGCCTGGAAGCCGACCTGCGGCGCGAAGTGGGGCGCTTCGCCACCGGCAGCGCACGCACGCCCGTGTTCTCGCGCCACCTGCCGCTGCTGCTCGAGCATGCCTGGCTGATCGCCTCGCTGACGATTGGAGAAAACCCCGGCCGGCCGAACCGGATCCGCAGCAGCCACCTGTTGCTGGCGCTGCTGACCGAGCCGTCGCTGGCGCAGCTGGCGCAGCGTGCCTCGCCGCTGTTCGCACGCTTCCCGCTCGACCGCCTGAAGCACGACCTGGAGCGGCTGACGCGCGGCTCCAGCGAGGCGAGCGCGCTCGAGGTAGAGGAAACGGGGGGCGCGGGGCCGGACGCCGCCTCCGAACTGAGCCAGGCCGCCGCCCGCGCCACGCCGGCCCTCGACCAGTACACCACCTGCCTGACCGGGCGCGCGCGCGACGGCAAGGTCGACCCGGTGATCGGGCGCGACATGGAAATCCGCCAGGCGATCGACATCCTCATGCGGCGGCGCCAGAACAACCCGATCCTCACCGGCGAGGCCGGCGTCGGCAAGACCGCCGTGGTCGAGGGCCTGGCGCTGCGCATCGCCCAGGACGACGTGCCGGACGTGTTGAAGGGCGTCGAGATCCACACGCTCGACATGGGCCTGCTCCAGGCCGGGGCCAGCGTGAAGGGCGAGTTCGAGAACCGCCTCAAGAATGTGATCGAGGAAGTGAAAAAGAGTCCTCATGCGATCATCCTGTTCATCGACGAGGCCCACACGATGATCGGCGCCGGTGGCGCGGCTGGCCAGAACGACGCCGCCAACCTGCTCAAACCGGCGCTGGCGCGCGGCGAGCTGCGCACGATCGCGGCCACGACCTGGGGCGAATACAAGAAGTATTTCGAGAAGGACGCCGCGCTGGCGCGCCGCTTCCAGGTGGTCAAGGTCGAGGAGCCGGACGAGGACACGGCGGCGGCCATGCTGCGCGCCATGGCGCCGCTGATGGAGCGGCACTTCGGCGTGCGTGTCTACGACGACGCCATTACCGAGGCGGTGCGCCTGTCGCACCGCTACATCAGCGGCCGCCAGCTGCCGGACAAGGCGATCAGCGTGCTGGACACCGCGTGCGCCAAGGTGGCGCTGGGTCAAAGCGCCACCCCGGCGCTACTGGAAGACTGCGTGCGCCGCATCGAACGGCTGGACGCCCGCATCAGCGCCCTGAACCGCGACGCCAGCGCAGGCGCCAACCACGCCGAGGTGCTGGCGGCACTGGGCCAGCAGCGCGCCAGCGCCGCGGCCGAGCAGGAGATGCTGCAGCGCCGGTGGGAAGAAGAGCAGGCGCTGGCCAACCAGATCGGCAAGCTGCGCGCCGAGCTGGAGGCTTCCGGCAGCCGGGACGAGAACGGTGGCGCGAAGGAGTTGCGCGCGTTGAACCACGCCTTGCGCAGCCTGCAGGGCGAAGCCCCGCTGGTGCCGGTGCAGGTCGACGGCCACACGGTGGCCGAGATCGTCGCCGCCTGGACCGGCATCCCGCTGGGGCGCATGGTCAAGGACGAGATCCGCACCGTGGTCAACCTGAAGGCCATGCTCGACGAGCGCATCCTCGGCCAGGGCCATGCCAGCCATGTGGTAGCCCAGCGCGTGCGCACCGCGCGCGCCAACCTGATGGATCCCAACAAGCCGAAGGGCGTGTTCCTGTTCGTCGGCACCTCGGGCGTGGGCAAGACCGAGACCGCGCTGGCGCTGGCCGACATCCTGTACGGCGGCGAACGCAAGCTCATCACGATCAATATGAGCGAATACCAGGAAGCGCACAGCGTCTCCGGCCTGAAAGGTTCGCCGCCGGGCTACGTCGGCTACGGCGAGGGCGGGGTGCTGACCGAGGCGGTGCGGCGCAATCCCTACAGCGTGGTGCTGCTCGACGAGGCCGAGAAGGCGCACCCGGACGTGCTCGAGATGTTCTTCCAGGTGTTCGACAAGGGCGTGATGGACGACGCCGAAGGACGCCAGATCGACTTTCGCAACACGATCATCATCCTGACCTCGAACGCCGGCTCGAGCCAGCTGATGGCGGCGTGCCTGAACAAGGCTTCGAACGAGCTGCCCACGCCCGAGCAGCTGTCCGAGCTGCTGCGGCCGGCGCTGATGAAGCACTTCAAGCCGGCCTTCCTGGGCCGCCTGGCGGTGGTGCCGTTCTACCCGATCGGCGACCAGGTGCTGGCCAACATCATCCGTCTCAAGCTGGCGCGCATCGGCGAACGCGTGCTGGACAACCACAAGGCGAAATTCGAATACGACGACGCGCTGGTGGAGGCGGTCCTGCAGCGCTGCACCGAGGTCGACTCCGGCGCGCGCAATGTCGACAACGTCCTGAACGGCACCTTGCTGCCGGAGATCGCCGACAACGTGCTGGCGCGCATGGCCGAAGGCGGCGGCATCGCCCGCGTGAAGGTCGGCGCCACCAAGGCCGGTAAGTTCAAGTACCTGATCGAACCGAGAGAAGCCTGAGGAGGGCGCCATGCTGGACATCGATGCGTTGCTGGCGCCGATCGCGCCGGAGAATCCCTGCGGCGACGACCTGGCGTTTTCGCCCGAGGTCGACGAGATCGCGCGCGCGCGCCTGGCCGACGATCCTTCGCTGGAGCAGGGCGCCTGGGTCACGGCGCTCAAGGAAGCCGACTGGAAGCTGGTCGGCAAGCGCTGCACCGGCTTGCTGCAGACCCGTAGCAAGGACTTGCAACTGGCCGTGTGGCTGGTCGAGGCGAATGCGAAGACCGGCGGCATGCGCGGCCTGGCCGAGGGCCTGGATCTGGTGGCGGCGCTGTGCGAGCGTTACTGGGACGGGCTGCACCCGCAGGCCGACGAGGATGGCTTCGAGCGCCGCATCGGCAACCTGGCCTGGCTGGCGGGCCGCATCGCGCCGCTGGTCAAGACGATGCCGCTGGCCGAGAACGGCGTGCTGACCCTGCAGGCCTGGGAAGTCGCGCGCGCGAAGGGGCCGGACGCCGTGGCCGAACTGGAGACGGCGCGCGCGCGCAGCAAGGTCCCCTTCGTGCAGGCGCTGCTGGCCGATTGCGAAGCCTGCCGGGACGCGTTGCAGGCGCTGGAACGGGTGGTCGATGGCCAGCTCGGCGCCGATGGGCCGGGCTATAGCGTCGGGCGCGCCGCGCTGGACGACGTCGCGGACCTGCTCGGACCGGTAGCGATGGCGGGCACGGCGCCGGCGCTGCCCGAAACGGTGGCGACCGGCGGCGCAGTCGCGCCGCTCGCGCCGCCGCTGCGGATCGACGGGCAGCTGGCGCACCGCGACCAGGCGCTGGCCCAGCTGCGCCAGGTGGCCGAATTCTTCCGCCGCACCGAGCCGCACAGCCCGGTGGCCTACCTGGCCGAGAAAGCCGCGCGTTGGGGCGAGCAGCCGCTGCACGCGTGGCTGCGCTCGGTGATCAAGGATGACGCCTCGCTGGCGCGGCTGGAAGACTTGCTGGGGATCGAAGATCCGGCGCCGTGACGCTGATACCGTCAAGTCAAGCTGGCTGAGCTAGCCGTCAACTACGTCGTCCCCGCGCAGGCGGGGACCCAAGTTCTGCAAACGTCGTCGAAACGCTTGCAAGACTGGGTCCCCACCTTCGCAGGAACGACGGTTTTACGCTGACTTTTTACGCCAACTCAGGAAGACTTTCGCCTTACCTTGACGTCATTGGCGCCGTGACGCAGGACGTCCACGGGGGGCGCTTACTCCTGCCCGGCCTTGTCGGTCTTGGCGGCGCCCGGCGTCACGATCGCGCTGGCGCGCTCGAACTGCGCTTCCACGGTCTGGACCGCCTGGCGGGTGGCCTGGGTCACCTGCTCGTAGCCCTTGAAGGCATTCTCGATCGCGGCCTTGATGATGTCGACCGCGTTTTCCGAGCCCGGCTTGACGTTCTGGGTGACGTCATAGATCAGCGCCGACAGCGTGTTCTTCGCTTCGGCCACGTGGGCGTCGGCGGCGCCGCGGAACTCATCGTGCATCTCGTCGATGATGACCTTGAGCTGGGCCGCGTATTCGGCGGCGTTGGTGACGCCGGCGGCCGGCTGCATGCGCGCGGCCAGCGCGTCGAAGGCGGCTTTCGGATTGCCGGCCTGGGTGGCTTCGGCCATGCTGCGGCCGGCGGCCATCGTGCTGTCGACCGAGTTCTTCGCGGCGTTCAGGTTGAGGGCGACGACCTGCTCGACGCCCTTGACGGTCTTGCCGGCCAGGGCGTTGAAGGTCTGCATCTGCAGGTCGAACAAGGTTTTTGTGGCGTTTGCGAACTGCTCCGGGCTGGTGAACATGGTCGTCTCCTCAGTGGCTGCTCTGTTATGGTATGAAATGGGGCGGCGAAGTTTGTCGAAACTGCGCGCCTTCCGCTTTCATTATTTAACAACAATGAGTTTTTCGCAACGCATGTCCCGATAGGGACCGTTTGATTTTTCCCAGCCTTCGCCCAGCGGGGTCTGGGAACAGGCCAGTTCGCCGGTGAGCTTGCTGCGCCATTGGTAATAGGGCGCCGGCCCGGCCAGGGCGTAAGACAGGATGAGGACGAGTGCCAGCCCGAGGGCCGCGGGTCGGAGAATCTGCATGGGTCCATGCTCGGACGTTCGCGGCTGCAAGTCAAGCGCGGCTTGAGCTTACTACCATGGGAAGGTGTATGCTTGGCGCTGGAAAAGTCGGGAAACACCGGGAGCACACCATGCAGCAACCGCAAGCATTGACCATCGGCGACGCCGCGCGTGCGTCGAGCGTGTCGGCGAAAATGATCCGCCATTACGAATCGATCGGCCTGCTGAAAGCGCCGCGCCGCACCGAGGCCGGATATCGCCTGTACAGCGAACAGGACGTGCGGACGCTGCAATTCATCCACCGCGGCCGCGCGCTCGGGTTTTCTCTGGACCAGATCAGGGATTTGCTGGCGCTGTGGGAAGACAAGCACCGGGCCAGCGCCGACGTGCGCGCGATGGCGCTGGCGCATATCGCCGAGCTGGATCGCAAGATCGCCGAGATGGAAGCGATGCGCAGGACGCTGGAAAGCCTTGCCGCATCCTGCCATGGCGACGCGCGTTCGGAATGCCCGATCCTGGACGACCTGGCGGCGCGATGAAAAGAGGGCGCATAACGCAAAACGCCGTAGTCCTCATGAGAAGGCTACGGCGTTTTGCGGGACCAGAAGTCCGGTAAAACAAGGTAGATGTTGGTGCCCACGGAGGGACTCGAACCCCCACACCTCGCGGCACATGGACCTGAACCATGCGCGTCTACCAATTCCGCCACGTGGGCACTGAAACAACCTCACAACCAGAAAACGTTGGTGCCCACGGAGGGACTCGAACCCCCACACCTCGCGGCACATGGACCTGAACCATGCGCGTCTACCAATTCCGCCACGTGGGCGTTTTCTGTACTGCCTGAACTGCCGACACTGCTTTTACTTCCGCGTCGGCGGGAAACCCGCCAACCCTACTGGTGCCCACGGAGGGACTCGAACCCCCACACCTCGCGGCACATGGACCTGAACCATGCGCGTCTACCAATTCCGCCACGTGGGCACTGCAAATCAACTCTGCTACAATAGCAGGCTTTGTCATTTTCCGCTAGATCAACATTTCCAGATCGTCACGCAAAAGGCACCGCTTGCCACTGCCGCATTCTTCGCTTCGTCGTTGCCGCCGTTGCTGAAGAGAGCGAGATTATAGCGGATGATTTTCAATAGTCAAAGACCCACGACGAAGTTCTGATCGGGGCAACCGCCAAACGTCGCGCAGCACTCGCAGCACGCCGCGTTAGGCGAATCGGATGGACCTCCGTTACACTACGCCTGTCAAGGTGTCAATCAAGCATGACGCCGCCTTTTATTCATGAGCGGCGCTATTACTGGCCAAGAGAAAAAAGAACCGATTTGAAGCAACCTACCCATACCATTCCAAGCCGCGAGGAAATCCTCGCAGTCTTCCGTGACGCCACCGATCCGCTCGATGCGGCCGGCCTGGCACGTGCCCTCGAGGTCAAGCCCGCCGCCCAGGAAGTCCTGGGCCGCCGCCTGAACGCCATGGAGCGTGACGGCCAGATCCGCTCCGATCGGGGCGGCGCCTATATGCTGGCCGACCATTCCGCCTTTGTGGCGGGCAAGGTCGCCGCGCATCGGGACGGCTTTGGATTCGTGATTCCGGACGAGCCAGGTCCCGACCTGTTCCTGTCCGACCGCGAGATGCAGAAAGTGCTGCACGGCGACCGCGTGATGGTGCGCGTGACCGGCACCGATCGCCGCGGTCGTCCAGAAGGCGCGATCGTCGAAGTGGTCCAGCGCGCCAATACCCACCTCATCGGGCGCTTGCTCAATGAGGGCGGCGTATGGATCGTCTCGCCCGAAGACCAACGCATCGCCCAGGACGTCCTGGTATCCGGTTCGCCGGGCAAGGCGCGCGCCGGGCAAGTGGTCAGCGTCGAGCTGATCGAGCAGCCGGGCCGCTTCCAGAAGCCGACCGGCCGCATCGTCGAAGTGCTCGGCGAACTGGACGATCCGGGCATGGAAATCGAGATTGCCGTGCGCAAGTTCGGCGTGCCGCACGTGTTCTCGCCGCCGGCGCTCAAGCAGGCCGCGCGCCTGCCGAACGAAGTCGTGAACGCCGACCTGGCGGACCGCGTCGACCTGCGCGACGTGCCGCTGGTGACCATCGATGGCGAGGATGCGCGCGACTTCGACGACGCGGTCTATTGCGAGCCGGTCAAGATCGATGGCGTGAAAGGCTACCGCCTGCTGGTCGCGATCGCCGACGTCAGCCACTACGTCAAGCCGAACGACGCGCTCGACGTGGACGCCATCGAGCGCAGCACCTCGGTGTACTTCCCGCGCCGCGTGATTCCGATGCTGCCCGAGAAGCTGTCCAACGGCCTGTGTTCGCTGAACCCGCAGGTGGACCGCTGCACCCTGGTGTGCGACATGGTCGTCACCGAGGACGGCGAAGTCACGGCTTACCAGTTCTACCCGGCCGTGATGCACTCGGCGGCGCGCCTGACCTATAACCAGGTGGCCGACATCCTGGCCAGCACCGACGGCGAGGAAGCGCAGAAGCGTCCGGCGATCGTCCCGCACCTGCAGAACCTGAACGGGGTGTTCCGCGCGCTGCTCAAGGCGCGCCAGGAGCGCGGTGCGATCGATTTCGAAACCACCGAAACCTATATCGTTTGCAATCCGCTGGGCAAGATCGAGAAGATCATCCCACGCACCCGCAACGACGCGCACCGCCTGATCGAGGAGTGCATGCTGGCCGCCAACGTGTGCGCCGCCGACTTCCTGCTGCGCCACAAACACCCGGGCACGTTCCGCGTGCACGCCGTGCCGACCGAGGAAAAGCTGAACCAGCTGCGTACCTTCCTCAAGCAGGTGGGACTGAACCTGGGCGGCGGCAACAAGCCGAGCGCGCGCGACTATGCCGCGGTGATGCAGGAAATCCGCGAGCGTCCCGACGCGACGCTGCTGCAGACCATGCTGCTGCGCTCGATGCAGCAGGCGGTCTACAGCCCGGACAACGTCGGCCACTTTGGCCTGGCCTATGAGGCCTATGCCCACTTCACCAGCCCAATTCGGCGCTACCCCGATTTGCTGACCCACCGGGCCATCAAGGCGCTCCTGCAGGGCAAGCGCTACGAGCCGAAGGGCATCGAGCTTGGCAAGCTGAACACGACGCAGTCGAACTCGGCGCGCAAGCAGGCCGCCAAGGACAAGGCCGAAGGCAAGCCGCAGAAGAGCGAAAAGGACCTGACGGTCTGGGACGCGCTCGGCGTGCACTGTTCGGCCAACGAGCGCCGTGCCGACGAAGCCTCGCGCGACGTCGAAAACTGGCTCAAGTGCTTCTTCATGCAGGACAAGATCGGCGAAGAGTTCACCGGCACGGTCGCCGGCGTCACCACCTTCGGCATCTTCGTGCAGCTCGACGAGCTGTTCGTCGAGGGTTTGGTGCACATCACCGAGCTGGGCGCCGATTACTTCCAGTACGACGAAGCGCGCCATGAGCTGCGCGGCGAGCGCACCGGCCAGCGCTACCAGCTGACCGACCGGGTCACCGTGCGGGTAGCGCGGGTCGACCTCGAATCGCGCAAGATCGACCTGACCCTGGCGTCGGCGCCGGTCGCGCTCGAAGCGCGCGAGGGTGCGGGCCGCAACAGGCAGGGCCGCAATGAAGAGCGCAACGAAGGCCGCAACGAAGGCCGCAAGGAAGGTCGTAACGGCGGCAAGCGCTCGCGTGGCGGCCGTAACCGGGGACCGAAGCCGGACGCGCCGAGCATGCTCGAAGCGCCAGTGCCAGCGACGCCGCTCGAACGCGCTCGCCAGGTAGCCCAGGAAGCGATGGAAGTGCCGACCAAGGCGCCGAAATCGCGCAAGGCGCGGGCGAGGGCCAGGGCGGACGAGCGTGCGAATGCAGCGGCTGCAGCGCCGGCGCCTGTGCCGAAGGCGGATACCGTTCCGGCGCCAGTGCCGAAGGCGGATCCTGCGCCGGCGCCAGCGCCCGCGCCGGTTGCGCCGAAGCCGGTCGAGGCGCCCGTGATCGCAGCGCCACCGGCGCGCAAGCCGCGCGCCGCGAAGGCCGCTGCCGAGCCAGTCGTCGAGGCTGCACCGGTGGTTGCACCGGTCAAAGCCAGGAAAGCAGCCGCCAAGGCCGCGCCGGTGACCGAGGCCGTCGAGGCGGCGCCGGTCAAGCCGACAGCGAAGAAAGCGGCTGCACCGCGCAAGGCAGCCGCCAAGGCGGTCGCCGAGCCGGAAGCGCCGAAGCCAGCCAAGGCGCCTGCGAAGAAGGCCGCAGCCAAGGCGCCTGCGAAGAAGGCCGCAGCCAAGGCGCCTGCGAAGAAGGCCGCAGCCAAGACAGCCACGAAGACTGCAACGAAGACTGCAACGAAGACTGCAGCTAAAACTGCAACGAAAACTGCAGCCAAGGCCGCACCGAAAGCAGCATCCAAAACCAGCAAGAAAAAAGCACCTGAAAGCGATTGAGAAGTAGCAAATGAAAAATAAAATGATTTTCGGCTTCCACGCCGTGACTTCGCGCCTGCGTCACGAGGCGCAGTCGGTGGAAGAGATCTTTGTCGATGCCGAGCGCAACGACGGCCGCATGAAGGACCTGATCGCCAATGCCAAGGCGGCCGGTGTCCGCGTGATGCCGGTCGACGCCGCGCGCCTCGACAAGATCACCGGCACCCGCCGCCACCAGGGCGTGATCGCCTTCGCCAGCCAGCTGGCGCTGGCGCGCAACCTGGACGAGCTGCTCGACGCGATCGAGGGTCCGCCGCTGCTGCTGATCCTGGACGGCATCACCGATCCGCACAACCTGGGCGCCTGCCTGCGCGTGGCCGACGGCGTCGGCGCGCACGCGGTGATCGTGCCGAAGGACCGCGCGGTCGGCCTGAACGCCACCGCCGCCAAGGTCGCCAGCGGCGCGGCCGAGACGGTGCCCTACATCTCCGTGACCAACCTGGCGCGCACCATGCGCGAGCTGAAGGAACGCGACATCCTCCTGATCGGCACCTCGGACGACGCCGAACGCGGCCTGTACGAGGCCGACTTCACCGGCCCGGCCGCCCTGGTCATGGGTTCGGAAGGCGAGGGCATGCGGCGCCTGACGCGCGAGACCTGCGACGTGCTGGTCAACATCCCGATGTTCGGCTCGGTCGAGAGCCTGAACGTGTCGGTCGCCTCGGGCGTCTGCCTGTACGAGGCGCGTCGCCAGCGCATCGCGCGCGAAGGCTGATTTTTCGCTCGAGCAGTCACGGCCTGGCGTCGCCTCCAGGCCGGTTTCCTCCGCATTCATTCCCCCCGCAAGCATTCCATCTCCGGATCGGCTACCATGACAGCCGTTCCATCCGAAGCGTCACCATGTTTTTCTCACGACTGCGCGAAGAAATTCGCAACATCATCGAGCGCGATCCCGCGGCCCGCAACGGCTGGGAGGTGCTGACCTGCTATCCGGGCCTGCACGCCATCGTCGCCCACCGCTGGGCCCACGCCTGCTGGCGCATGGGGCTGAAGTGGCTCGGCCGCTTCATCTCGTACCTGGCGCGCATCCTCACCGGCATCGAGATCCATCCCGGCGCCGCGATCGGCCGCCGGGTCTTCATCGATCACGGTTTCGGCGTGGTGATCGGCGAGACCGCCGTGATCGGCGACGACTGCACCATCTACCAGGGCGTCACGCTGGGCGGCACCACGCTGGTGGCCGGCACCAAGCGCCATCCGACGCTCGAGCGCGGCGTGATCGTCGGCGCCGGCGCCCAGGTGCTGGGCGCCTTCACGGTCGGCGAATACGCCAAGATCGGTTCCAACGCGGTGGTGGTCAAGCCGGTTCCGGCCGGCGCCACCGCGGTCGGCAATCCGGCCCATATCATCCGGAAAGAAGACCAGTCGCGCAGCGCGCGCCTGTTCGCCGCCTATGGCGTCACGCCCAACGGCGACGACCCGCTGTCGAAAGCCCTGCGCGGCCTGATCGACCACGCGGCGCGCCAGGACGAGCAGATCGAGCGCCTCACCGAGGCCATGCGCGCGGCCGGCCTGTGCTGCCCGCGGGTGCCGGAGGGTGATAAACTCGACTCGGAGCAACTGAACCGCTTGGTAGATTAAGTAGATTAAGCAGATTAAGGAATCGCATGACGAACGAAGCGACTGGCGGCAGCGACGCCGCGGCCGTGCTCGACCCGGTAGAGCTGCGCGTGCTGGCCGTGCTGGCCGAGAAAGAAGCGCTGACCCCCGATAACTATCCGATGTCGCTCAACGCGATCGTAAACGGATGCAATCAATTGTCGAGCCGCGACCCGGTGATGCAGCTGTCGGACGACATCGTCCTCGACACCCTGCAGCGCCTCGCCGAACGCAAGCTGGTCAATGCCATCTCGCAGGCCGGCGCCCGCGTGGTCAAGTACGAGCACCGCATGCGCATCAAGTGGACGCTGGAACAGGACAAGCTGGCCGTGCTCACGATCCTGATGCTGCGCGGCCTGCAGACCGCCGGCGAAATCCGCACCCGCAGCGGCCGCCTGCACGAGTTCAGGACCGTGCAGGACGTCGAGACGGCGCTGCAGTTCCTGATCGACAAATACCCGCCGCTGGTGGTCAAGCTGGACCGCGCGCCGGGCACCAAGGAATCGCGCTACGGCCAGCTGCTGGGCGGCGAGATCACCATCGTGGCCGGCAGCGAGCAGACCGCGTCGGCGTCCAGCGGCCAGACCCAGGGCGGCCGCATTGCCCAGCTCGAAGAAGAAGTCGCGTCGCTGCGCGGCGAGATGATTGATCTCAAGGCGCAGTTCGAGGCGTTTCGCCAGCAGTTCCAGTAAGCGCCGCCGCGGGGTCGGGCTCGGGCTCGAGCTCGAGCTACGATCGCCGCATGCTCGCGCACTTCCGCATCGCGCCCGTGATGGGGAGCAGGGCGCGCACGGTAGTCAACCCTCGTCGCGCCAGCGGCGCAGGCGGATCGCGCCGTAGATCATCGCGCAACCGGCGGCGGCGGCGATCCACACCGCGGGCGAGGCCAGCGTGCCGTAGGACAGGCGCAGCAGCATCGGCCCGTCGATCCCGGCGCTCTGGGTGGCCAGGGCCGCGCCGTGGACCTCGCCGAACCAGATGCCCGGCATCAGGCCGCCGAGGATGCGCGCCACCACTTCTTCGCCGAACCACTTGACGTTCAGGCTCAGGCCCGAGAAACGGCCGACCAGGAAATCGAACCAGGCCAGCAGGGCCAGCGCCACCAAAGGCACGCCCACCGCCCACAGGAACACCTTGGAGCGGGCCCAGCTCGACACCAGCAGCAGCCAGCCGACGGTCGGCAGCGCCCACAGGATGTACAGCGGCACGAAGCCCAGCAGGTAGAGCGGCGACAGGTAGAAGTTCGCATTGGCCAGCACCGGGGCGATCAGGTTGACGCCCTTGATGGCGCTGGCCAGCAGGCCGAGCACCAGCAGCACGAGGGACGTGGCCAGGCCAATCGCCACCGTCAGGAGCGGCGCCAGCACCAGCGCGACCGCGACCTTCGACAGCACGGTCTCGCGGTCCGATATCGGCAGCGACTTCCAGAACAGGATGCTGCGGTCGCGCCGTTCGTCGTGCAGGGCCGCCAGGCAGTAGAAGAACACCACCACCGGCAGCACCAGGAACAGCGGCGCCGTGATCGCCAGGTAGCTCGAGGCCGCGACCGCCGCCGCCCTGGCATGCATTTCCGGCGGAAAGCCGTCGATCGTGATCATCGGCCGGCCATCGACCTGGAGGTGGAAGGCGCCGGTGGTGGCCAGCGCGTACAGGAAGCCGCCGCCGAGCAGCAGCACCAGCGCCGCCGCCACCGCCAGCGGCGCATACAGGAACGCGCCCTTGTGTTCCCACAGCTCGCGCCGGATCAGCCATTTCATCGTGTTCATGCGTAGCTTCCTTTCATGGTGGCGACGAACAGGTCGGCCACGCTCGGGTGGCGGACTTCGCCCAGGGCTTCGAGCTGGCTGCGCGACAGGCCGCCGGCGCGCTCGGTATCGAACAGCATCACCGACTTGCCGAACATGGCGCGCTGGTCGAGCGGCTGCAGGGCGCGCGCCGCGGCGGCTTTTTTGTTGGGCACCATCACCTCGACATAGCGCCGGCCGATCTCTTCCATCGAGGCCGCGAGCGCGATTTTCCCGTCGCGGATGAACAGCAGGTCGGTCAGGATGTGCTCGACTTCTTCCACCTGATGGGTGGTGATGACGATGGTTTTTTGTTCGTCAAAGTAGTCTTCGAGCAGGTGCTGGTAGAACTGCTTGCGATACAGGATGTCGAGCCCGAGCGTCGGCTCGTCCAGCACCAGCAGGCGGGCGTCGATCGCCATCACCAGCGCCAGGTGCAGTTGCACGACCATGCCCTTCGACATTTGCTTGACCTTCATGCCCGGCGTCAGCCTGGTGTTGGCGATGTAGCGCTCGGCCTTGCTGCGGTTAAAGCGCGGATGCACGCCCTCGACGAAGTCGACCGCGTCCTTGACCCGCAGCCAGCGCGGCAGGATGGCGACGTCGGCGATGAAGCACACGTCCTTCATCAGGTCGTCGCGCCGGGTGCGCGGATCCAGGCCCAGCACCGACAGTTCGCCCTCGAACGGGATCAGGCCCAGCGCCGCCTTGAGCGTGGTGGTCTTGCCCGAACCATTGGGGCCGATCAGGCCGACGATGCGCCCGGCCGGGATCTCGAAGTCGATGCCGTCGACGGCCACCTGCTTGCCGTAGCGCTTGGTCAACCCGCGTGCGGACAGGACGGCGCCCGAGGCCGAGTGCGGGGGCGTGTCGTGGAGCGCGTCTTGAACGGTGTTCATGCCGCACCTCCCTGCGCATCGCCGCTGTCGCGCAGCAGTTGTTCGACATCGAGCCCCAGGCGGCGGATGCGCTCGACCATGGCCGGCCACTCTTCGCGGATGAAACGTTCGCGTTCGCTTGCCAGCAGCTTTTCGCTTGCTCCCTCGGTGACGTACATGCCAATTCCCCTTCGTTTTTCCACCAGGCGCTCGTCGACGAGTTCCTGGTATGCCTTCGACACTGTTATCGGGTTCAGTTGATACTCGGCGGCGATCGAGCGCACCGAGGGCAGGGCGTCGCCGGCTTTCAATACGCCGTCGAGCATCATGCCGACCACCCGCTCCTTGAGCTGGCGGTAGATCGGGGTGCTATCGTTCCAGTCGGCGCTCATCAATGGCCTCCCTCCCGGTGCGTAGTAGTGTGGTACTCATATTGCCTCCCTGGTGAGGTATTGAAGTGGTGTTGTAGTTAACTATAACACCAAGGTTGAAAATGTAAAGACGTATACCGCACCTCATGCGCACATCATGCGCACCGCATGAGCGCGAGGGCCTGCAGCGAAAAGTCAGGCGCGGCTTGCTACAATCGCCCATCCCCACGGCCATCGCGCAGCGACCACCTCATGCAACTCCTGCCCATCCGCCTGCGCCCGCGTCAAGACCTGCGCGAGGCGCTCGCCGCAATACTGTCAGAACACGGCGTGGGCGCTGCCTTCGTGCTGTCGGGCATCGGCAGCCTGAGCGAGGCACGGATCCGTTATGCGGGCGCGGGCGAGGCGGGGCTGCTGCGCGGCGACCTGGAAATCCTGACCTTGTCGGGCTCCATCGCGCCGGATGGCGTGCACCTGCACATGACGGTATCGGACGCGCAGGGGAAGGTGATCGGCGGGCATGTGGCGCCGGGCTGCACGGTGCGCACCACGGCCGAGATCCTGCTGGCGCTGCTGCCGGACTACCGTTTCAGCCGCGCGCCGGATCCGCAGTCCGGGTGGGATGAACTGGTGGTGCGCAGGCTTTAAGCCCCCTGGAAAAGCCTGAGTTCGGTCAGGTCGTGGCGCTCGATGCTGCCGTCGGCATGCAGCGCGCACCAGCCGCCGCGCGGCGGCTCGGCGTCGAGTTCCCAATCGGGCAGCACGTAGCGCAGGCGCGTCGTGCGTTCATGCCGGTGTTCGTGCACGGCGGGACGGTGGGTATGGCCATGGATGATGACGTCGGCCCCGGTCTCGAGGAACACGGCGTCGATCGCGTCCGGCGTGACGTCCACGCTCTCGTACGATTTCCCGGTGTGGGCTTCGCGCGAGCCCTGGCGCAGGCCGGCGATGATGGCCTTGCGCTGGGTCAGCGGCATGCCGAGGAAATGGGCCTGCCAGGCGCTTTGGCGCACCTGGGCGCGAAACGCCATGTACTGGGTGTCGAGCGTGCACTGGGCGTCGCCGTGCAGCAGGGCCACGCGGCGCGCGCCGGCCTCGATCAGGTGCGGGTCTTGCAGCAGTTTCAGGCCGGCGGCCTGGGCGAAGGCGTCGCCGACCAGAAAATCGCGGTTGCCGGCCATCCAGTAGACGGCGGTGCCGGCGTCGGCCACCGCGCGGATCGCGGCGACGATGCGTGCGTTGAACGGGTCGGCGAGGTCGTCGTCGCCGGCCCAGTATTCGAAGATGTCGCCGAGCAGGTAGAGCCGCTCGGCCTGCACCGCGCGCTCGCTCAGGAAGGCCAGGAAGGCTTCCAGCGTGCGCGGATGCGAGACCTGCAGGTGCAGGTCGGAGATGAACAGCGCGAACGGGCGCCGAGTACGCGTCATTGGAGCGACGGGTGCCAGTGCGCGCCGCGCATTACAGCACTTCGATCTTTTCGATGATGACCGCGTCGACCGGCACGTCCGAGTGCATGCCGGTGCGGCTGGTCTTGACGCCGTTGATCGCGTCGACCACGTCCTGGCCTTCGGTCACTTTGCCGAACACGGCGTAGCCCCAGCCGTCCTGGCCCGGGTAGTCGAGGAAGGCATTGTTCTTGGTGTTGATGAAGAACTGGGCCGATGCCGAGTGCGGCGCCGAGGTGCGGGCCATGGCCAGCGTGTACTTGTCGTTCTTCAGGCCGTTCTTGGCTTCGTTCTCGACGGTCGCTTCGGTCGGCTTTTGCTTCATGCCCGGCTCGAAGCCGCCGCCCTGGATCATGAAGTCCTTGATCACGCGGTGGAAGATGGTGTTGGCGAAGTGGCCCTTGTTGACGTAGTCCAGGAAGTTGGCAACGGTCTTCGGTGCCTTTTCGGCGTCCAGCTCGGCGGTGATGTTGCCCTGGTTGGTGGTGATGAGAATGGTCGTCATGGCTTGTCCTGTTCTGTGGGTGGTTGTTTGCCCGGTGTTGCAACTGCGGCAACTGCGGCAAAACCGTTATTTTACTAGCTTGTCGCGCTGAAGCAGGGTGACGTTCGTAATCTTGATCGGCACGACCGGCACGTTCTGCATGCCGCGCACGTCGTCGACGACCACGCCCTTGATCTTGTCGACCACCTCCCGGCCCTTCACGACCTTGCCGAACACGGTATAGCCCGAGCCCTTGACGAAGGGATGGTCGATGCCGGAATTGTCGGCGACATTGATGAACCACTGCGAGGTCGCGCTGTCGGGATTGTCTTCGCGCGCCATGGCGATGGTATAGGGCTGGTTCGACAGGCCGTTGCTCGATTCGTTCTTCACGGGTTTGAGGGTTTTTCTGCCCTCGAACTTCTCGTTCATGCCGCCGGCCTGGATCATGAAGCCGTCGATCACGCGGTGGAAGATCGTGCCATTGTAAAAGCCCGACTTGGCGTAGGCGGCGAAATTGGCGACGGTCCTGGGGGCTTTTTCCTGGTCGAGCTGGACGACGATCTCGCCCATCGTGGTCTTGATCGCGTACTGCGGGCCGACCATGGCCGGGGCGTCGGCGGCCTCGGGCGCTGCCACCGGCGCGGCGGTTTCCTGGGCCGGCGCGGCGCTTGACAACAGCAGGCCGCAGGCGAGCAGGGCGCTGGCGCCCGTCATGCGGGCAAGCAGGGAACGGCGGGTGATCGATGGCGACATCTGGCTTCCTCTGATGGACCTCGCGCAAGGCGCTGTCAAGGGTTTTCCCTAAAAATAAAGCTGGACCGTAGGCGGCCAGCCGGGATTTTATCAATGCTATACTCCACGAAGACGCGTTGACGAAAAGGCGTGCGCAGAGCAACGACCCATTCTATCAAATAAGAACAACACCGAGGAGTCAGGCGAACCCGGCGCCGCACCTGTCCAGGGCGCACCAGCATGGCTGTCGCTGCGCCGTAGGTTGCGGCCTGCGCCGCGCCCGGCGCTCCTCTTCCGAATCGGAATTTAATGAGCCAACTCAAGATTTACAACACGCTCGCGCGTGACAAGCAGGTATTCGTTCCCAGGGTCGCCGGCAAGGTCGGCATGTATGTGTGCGGCATGACCATCTACGATTACTGCCACGTCGGCCACGCGCGGATGATGATGGCTTTCGATGTCGTGTACCGCTGGCTGATGGCGTCCGGCTACGACGTCAACTACGTGCGCAACATCACCGATATCGACGACAAGATCATCAAGCGCGCGGTCGAGAATGGCGAGACTATCGGCGCGCTGACGAAGCGCTTCGAGAAATACATGGACGAAGACACGGCCGCGCTCGGCATCCTGCCGCCGACCGTGGTGCCGCGCGCCACCGAATACGTGCCGCACATGCTCTCGATCATCGAGAAGCTCGAGCAAAAGGGCCTGGCCTATCAAACCGAAGACGGCGACGTCAACTACGCCGTGCGTGGCTTCGAAGGCTACGGCAAGCTGTCCGGCAAGTCGCTCGACGACCTGCGCGCCGGCGAGCGCGTCGACGTCAAGACGGCCAAGCGCGACCCGCTCGACTTCGTGCTGTGGAAGGCCGCCAAGGAATCCGAACCGGCTGAGGCCAAATGGGATTCGCAGTGGGGCCGCGGCCGTCCGGGCTGGCACATCGAGTGCTCGGCCATGTCGTGCGCCACGCTCGGCGAACACTTCGACATCCACGGCGGCGGCGCCGACCTGCAGTTCCCGCACCACGAGAACGAGATCGCGCAATCCGAGGGCGCCTTCGGCGGCCCGATGGTCAATTACTGGATCCATAACGGTTTCGTGCGCGTGGATAACGAAAAGATGTCCAAGTCGCTGGGCAACTTCTTCACCATCCGCGAAGTCCTCGCCAAGTACGATGCCGAAGTGGTGCGCTTCTTCATCCTGCGCGCCCATTACCGCAGCCCGCTGAATTACTCGGACGTGCACATCGACGACGCCAGGGGCGCGCTCACGCGCCTGTACACCGCGCTTGCCGACGTCGACCTGGGCGATGGCGAGCCGGCCGTGAACTGGGACGAGCCGCACGCGAAGCGCTTCCGCGACGCGATGGACGACGATTTCAATACCCCGCTGGCGGTGGCCGAACTGTTCGACCTGGCGAGCGAAGTCAACCGCAGCAAGTCGGTGCAGGCTGCACGCCAGCTGAAGGCGCTGGCCGGCGTGCTGGGCCTGCTCGAACGCGCGCCGCAAGCCTTCCTGCAGGCCGGCACGCCGGGCAGCGGCGGGCTCGACGAAGCGGCGATCCTGGACGCGATCGCACGCCGCGCGACCGCCAAGGCCGCACGCGACTTCGCCCAGGCCGACGCGATCCGCAAGGAACTCACGGCAGCCGGCATCGTCCTGGAAGACAAGGCCGACGGAACGACCTGGCGCCGCGCATAATGGCAGCGAACAAGGACAAGGCCGGCGGCGCCGCCGCAGGCGCCAGCGTGGAGTCGTCGGCGCTGCCGGCGCAGGATGCGCTGGCGGTGCCGATCTACTGGGCCGAGGCCAAGCGCGAACTGATGCAGCGCGACCGCATCATGAACAAGCTGATCCCCCAGTTCGGCGACCTGCACCTGCGCGGCCAGCCCGACCCGTTCATCACGCTGGCGCGGTCGATCGTCGGCCAGCAGGTGACCCCGAAGGCGGCCGACCTGGCCTGGGGCAAATTGCTTGCCGTCTGCCCCAAACTGGCGCCGAGCCAGGTGATCAAGCTGGGCGCCGTGCAGCTGTCGGGCTGCGGCCTGTCCAAGCGCAAGACCGAATACATCCTCGACCTGGCCGACCATTTCAAGGCCAGGCGGGTGCATGCCGACCTGTGGTCCGAAATGGACGACGAAGCCGTCATCGCCGAGCTGGTCCAGATCCGCGGCATCACGCGCTGGACAGCCGAGATGTTTTTGATATTTAATCTGCTGCGGCCGAACGTCCTGCCGCTGGACGACCCCGGCCTGATCCAGGGCATCAGCCAAAACTATTTCTCGGGTGAGCCAGTCTCGCGCAGCGATGCGCGCGAGGTCGCCGCCAACTGGGAACCCTGGCGCACGGTGGCTACATGGTATTTGTGGCGCAGCCTGGACCCGGTTTCATCCACGGCGTCGCCCGATAACTGAGCAATTCAGGCATTCGATACGCTGTCGGCTTACGGTAGAATAGCGCCCTGATCGGCCGCGCGTCACGGAGCGCGGCCAAGACATTACCCCGGAGGTACAATGACTAAAACAACTTTCCTCAATTTTGAGCAGCCGATTGCCGAGCTCGATTCCAAGATTGAAGAGCTGCGTTTCGTACAAGACGATTCCGCTGTCGACATCTCCGAAGAGATCGATCGCCTGGACAAGAAGAGCCAGCAGCTCACCAAGGACATCTATGCCAAGCTGACTCCGTGGCAAGTGTCGCAGATCGCGCGTCACCCGCAGCGTCCTTACACGATGGACTATGTGAACGCGATCTTCACCGATTTCCATGAACTGCACGGCGACCGCACCTTCGCCGACGACCAGTCGATCATCGGCGGCCTGGCCCGCTTCAACGGCCAGCCCTGCATGGTGATCGGCCACCAAAAAGGGCGCGACACCAAGGAGCGCGCGATGCGCAACTTCGGCATGCCGAAGCCCGAAGGCTACCGCAAGGCGATGCGCCTGATGAAGCTGGCGGAAAAATTCGGCCTGCCGATCTTCACCTTCGTCGATACGCCCGGCGCCTTCCCCGGCATCGACGCCGAAGAGCGCGGCCAGTCGGAAGCCATCGGCCACAACCTGTATGTGATGGCCGAACTGAAGGTGCCGCTGATCGCCACCATCATCGGCGAGGGCGGTTCGGGCGGCGCGCTGGCGATCGCCGTCGGCGATGCGGTGCTGATGCTGCAGTACTCGACCTACTCGGTGATTTCGCCCGAAGGCTGCGCCTCGATCCTGTGGAAGACCTCGGAGCGCGCGTCTGACGCTGCCGACGCCCTGGGCCTGACCGCGCACCGCCTGAAGGCGATGGGCCTGATCGACAAGATCGTCAGCGAGCCGCTGGGCGGCGCCCACCGCGATCCGGCGCAGATGGCGCAAATGCTCAAGCGCGCACTGGCCGATTCGCTGCGCCAGTTCCAGGGCATGAAACCGAAGGACCTGCTGGAAGCGCGTCACGCGAAGCTGATGAGCTATGGCAAGTTCAAGGAAACGCTGCCGCGCGAGGAGTGATCCTCTGAGCCGTTCCAAACGCGGGGCCGACCCGGCCGGGCTGGTCCCGGCAACGTTCGCGCAGGCCATGCCTGGCCTGCGCGCCAAGTACTCCCCCCACTCCATGGCAGTTGCCTGCAGCGGCGGCCTCGATTCGATGGTCTTGCTGCGGCTGGCGCACGACTGGTGCGCGCAGCAGGGCGTGCGGCTGCATGCCTTCCACGTGCATCACGGACTGAGTCCGCATGCCGACGACTGGCGCGCGCACTGCGAGCGCAGCGCGGCCTCGCTCGGCGTCGGCTTCGACCATCGGCGCGTGACGATCCCCCGTGACGGCTCCGGCGTCGAGGCCGCGGCGCGCAAGCTGCGCTACGCCGCACTGGGCGAGATGTGCCGCGCGCATGACGTCCAGCTGCTGCTCACCGCCCACCACCTGGACGACCAGGCCGAGACCGTGCTGCTGCAATTGCTGCGCGGCTCGGGCGCCGCCGGGCTGTCGGGCATGGACGCGGACAATCTCGCGCCGGGCCTGCTGGGCGGCGCCGAGCTGGCGCTGGCGCGGCCGCTGCTGACGCAGCCGCGCGCGGCGCTGGAGGCGTTTGCGCGCGCGCATGCGCTGGCCTGGGTCGAGGACGAATCGAACCAGGACCCGCGCTACACCCGCAATGCGCTGCGCCACCAGGTGATGCCGGCGCTGGCGGCGAACTTCCCCGGCTTTCAGGCGCGCCTGGCGCGCGGCGCGGCCCACGTGGCCGCGGCCCAGCGCCTGCTCGACGAGCTGGCGGCCGCCGATCTGGCGGCCTGCCAGGACGGCGACGCCATCGATCTGGCTTATCTGGCCGCGCTGAGCGCCGAGCGCATCGACAATTTCATGCGCCACCTGTTCACGGTGCGTGGCCTGGCGATGCCGTCGACCGCGTGGCTCAACGAGATGGTGGCGCAGCTGTTCTCGGCGCGCGAGGATGCGCAATTGAAGGTCACGCATCCGGGCTGCCATATCCGCCGCCACCGCGGCAAGCTCTACCTCACGCCGCACCTGCCGGAATTGGCCGGCATGCGCGACCCGGACGATGTCGGCGTGCTCGACCGGGAAGGGCAGGCGTTCCGCTGGCAGGGCGAGGCGTCGATCGCCTTCCCGGACTACGGCGGCGTGCTGCACTTCGCGCGCGCGGAGCAGGGGTTCGACGCGGCCTGGCTGCGCGCGCAGACCCTGACCATCGACTTTCGCAAGGGCGGCGAGCGCCTGAAACCCGCGGCCAACCGGCCGTCGCGCAGCCTGAAGGCGCACTACCAGGCGCTGGGCGTGCCGGCGTGGGAGCGCGAGCGGCTGCCGACGGTGAGCCGCGACCGCGACCTGCTGTTCGCGGCGGGCATCGGCATGGATTGCCGGCACTGGTCGGTGACTGGCCGGGAATTGATCGGCCTGCGCTGGGAAGTGATCCTCGGCTAGATTGTATAGGCAAGTGTATTCCGAAAACGCATTAGGTTATTTTCTTTCCATATAGCTTTTTCGGTCGCCAAGCCTTGTGATGCCGCGTTGCAGCATGCTACATTAAGAGTCTTCTTTTCTCTTTACACAAGCTGGAACCCTTCCTGATATGGCTTTAATTGTCCACAAATATGGCGGCACGTCGATGGGATCGACGGACCGTATCAAGAATGTCGCGGCCCGGGTGGCCAAGTGGCATGACGCAGGTCACCAAATCGTCGTGGTTCCGTCCGCGATGTCGGGCGAGACCAACCGCCTGATTGGTCTGGCCAAGGAAATCATGCCGCAGCCGGACCCGCGTGAACTGGACATGATCGCCTCGACCGGCGAGCAGGTGTCGGTGGGCCTGCTGGCCATGGCGCTGCTGGCCATCGGCAAGGATGCGGTGTCCTACACTGGCTGGCAGGCGGGTATTCGCACCGACTCGTCGTTCACCAAGGCGCGCATCCAGTCGATCGACGACAGCCGCGTGCTGCGCGACGTCGCTGCCGGCAAGATCGTCATCATCACCGGTTTCCAGGGCGTGGATGAGGAAGGCAATATCTCGACCCTGGGCCGTGGCGGCTCGGATACGTCGGCAGTGGCGATTGCCGCCGCGCTGAAGGCCAAGGAATGCCTGATCTACACTGACGTCGACGGCGTCTACACGACCGACCCGCGCGTGGTGGACGAGGCGCGCCGCCTGTCGAAGATCACGTTCGAAGAAATGCTCGAACTGGCCTCGCTGGGCTCGAAAGTGCTGCAGACGCGCTCGGTCGAGTTCGCCGGTAACTACCAGGTGCCGACGCGCGTGCTGTCGTCGCTGACCGATCCCCTGATGCCGCTGGAAGAAGAAGCCCAGTCCGGCACCCTGATTTCGTTTGAGGAAGAAAGCAATATGGAACAAGCCGTCATCTCCGGCATCGCGTTCAATCGCGACGAAGCAAAGATCACCGTCCTGGGCGTGCCGGACAAGCCGGGCGTGGCGTACCACATCCTGGGCCCGATCGCCGATGCGAACATCGAAGTCGACATGATCATCCAGAACCAGTCGGTGGACGGCAAGACCGATTTCACCTTCACCGTGCCGCGCAATGACTACGTGCGCGCGATGGGCGTGCTGGAGAGCCAGCAGCAGGCGCTGGGCGCAACCCGGGTGCTGGGCGACGCCAAGGTGTCGAAGGTGTCGGCGGTGGGCGTGGGCATGCGCAGCCACGTCGGCGTGGCGTCGCAGATGTTCCGCACCTTGTCGGAAGAGGGCATCAACATCCAGATGATCTCGACCTCGGAAATCAAGATCTCGGTCCTGATCGACGAGAAATACATGGAACTGGCCGTGCGCGCGCTGCACAAAGCATTTGGCCTGGAGCAAGGTTAACAAATTTCAAAATTTTTGGGCGTGCGTTCTTGACGCATTGAGGTCCAGCCCTTAAGATGCCTGCACTCAGCGCTGACGTGCAAACGCCGGCTCTGATGGGAGACGTGGCCGAGTGGCCGAAGGCACTTCCCTGCTAAGGAAGCATACGGCTTATACCCGTATCGTGGGTTCGAATCCCACCGTCTCCGCCAGATCAAGGTCCCAGATGTTTAGGGACATCAAAGAACCCGCTGATCTCATAGAGAAAGCGGGTTTTTTGTTGCCTAATACTGTCCAGTGTCATCCCCCGAGAGCCAGCATTCCTGGGGGCTCGTTTGGGGGCCTCGTTGGGGTCCCCTTGGACAGGAGGCCCCCAAAATGCCCAAGCGCGTACCGCCGCTGACCCAGCTGCAGATCAAGAACGCCAAGCCTCGCGAGAAGCCCTACAAGCTCGCCGATGGTGGGGGCCTCTACCTCGAGGTCACCCCGGTCGGCGGCAAGCACTGGCGCATGAAGTACCGCCAGCCCAACGGCAAGGAAAACAAGCTTCATTTCGGCGCCTTCCCGGCAGTATCGCTGCTTGACGCGCGTGAGCGGCGCGACAGCGCCCGCCAGCTCCTGGCTGCGGGTGCCGATCCGGCGCGCGTGCGCGACGAGCAGGCGCGCCAGGCACGAATGGCGGCTGCAAACACTTTCGAGCAAGTGGCGCGTGAATGGCACCAGACAATGCTTGCGCAGTGGCAGGCCCAGACCGCCCGCGATATCCTTCACCGCTTCGAACAGGACGTCTTCCCGCAGATCGGGAAGCTGGCCGTCACCGAGATCCGGTCGCGTGACGTCATCGATGCCATCCGTGCGGTCGAGCGCCGTGGGGTACTCGAGATCGCCAGCCGGCTTGCCGCAACTGTTCAAGGGTATTCAGGTACGCGATGCGTTGCGGACTGGTGGAGCGCAACCCCGCTGAGCACTTGCGCGAGGTGCTGGCGCCAAGGGAGAAGGGCCACTTCGCCGCGATCGGGTCGGATGGGCTGCCGGAGTTCCTGCGCGCCCTGAACGCGAACGAGGCCTGCATGGGGCTGCCTGTGCGGGTCGCGATGCGCCTGATGCTGCTGGTGTTCGTGCGCACCTCCGAGCTGATCGAGACGCCGTGGGCAGAGATCGACCTGGAGACGGGCGAGTGGGTCATCCCGTGGCGTCACATGAAGCGCGGGAAGCGGCGCATCAACCCGGACAAAACGGACCACCATGTATGCCTGTCGCGGCAGGGCCTGGCCTTGCTGCGGCAGCTGCACCGGCTCACCGGCGGCGGCACCTGGCTGTTCCCCAACATGCGCGACCCAAAGCGCCCGATGAGCGATAACGCCTTGCTCAAGGCCCTGGAGCGGATGGGGTACAAGGGCGACATGACCGGGCATGGCTTTCGCTCGCTTGCCATGAGCACCTTGAAGGAGCGGCTGGGCTACCGGCACGAGGTGCTGGACCGCCAGCTCGCCCACGCGCAGAAGGACAAGCTGGAAAGCGCGTACGACCGGGCTAGTTACCTGGAGGAGCGGCGCGCGATGATGCAACGCTGCGCTGACTACCTCGGTAATCCCCCTATTTTCAGAGCGGGCTTTAAGTAGAAAATGCTACTTCTGAACGCTCTCTTTTTGTGGGGGGATTACCACTTCACGCAGCCGTACCATCGAAGGCGTCTATCAGGAGATCTGGGGGAACACTGACTGCTTACGATCCGATACGGCTGGAGATCGCCAAGGCAGCATTGGAAGTGAAGTGTGAGCCGACCGAAATTAGCTTCATCCGTGCCTTCCACGTGATCCAGTACGAACTGGCGCCCCAAGCTCGGTGTTGGTGACTGCGCCGTCCGCTAAAGGAGCAGGCGCGGGCTTGTCATTGTTATTGAGAATGGGTTATCATTATCGGATTGATGTACCGGCATCCCATTCCGCTTGCTCCTTAACTTCCGATAATGAAACCAAAGCTTCTTTCCCTGGCGCTGGGCCTGTCCTCGCTCGCGCCCGCCGTCCAGGCGGCCGACCCCACGATCGTCATGGGCGAGGTGCGCGTCAGCGCCCAGCGCGACGCCGGCGCGCTGCGCTCGAGCGCCGTTCTGACCTCGGTCGACGTGCTCGGCGCCGACAAGATCGAGGACAAGAACGTGAGCAATAGCTGGGAGCTGGTCGGCCAGCTGCCCGGCATCCAGCTCACCGAGACCCGCATGGGCGCCGAGTCCGGCAAGGCGAGCTTTCGCGCCTTCAACGGCGAGGGCTACATCAACGGCATCAAGGTGCTGATCGACGGCATTCCGAGCAACGTCAACAGCGGCAACCAGCGCTTCATCGACATGATCTTCCCGCTGGAAGTCGACTATATCGAGGTGGTGCGCGGCACCAACGACCCGCGCTATGGCCTGCACAATATCGGCGGGAACATCAACTTCGGCACCCGCCAGGGCGGCAACTACCTGGACGGGCGCTTCACGGCCGGCAGCTTCGCTACCCGCGAGGTCCAACTGGCCTACGGGCGCGAAGCCGATGGTTTTTCTCAGAACTATTTTCTGGCCAAACAGGAAAGCGCCGGCTACCGCCGCGCGCACGGCGATTCCGACAAATACTCTGTCGGCGGCAAGTGGTTCCTGACCTCGAAGGACAAGTCCGTGAGTGGCGGCGTGATCCTGCGCACCTACCGTCACGACGCCGACGAGCCCGGCTTCCTCACGGCTGCGGAACTGGCCCGGGACCGGCGCCAGTCGCCGGCCAAGAACGCCAACGATGTCACCAGGCGCGACATGCACCATGCCAGCGCGCACCTGGACTGGCAGATTTCTCCGCATGCCTTCCTGAGCAGCAAGCTGTACTACAACGAATACCACGACGACCGCCGCGTCACCTTCACCAGCAACCCGGCCGGCCACGCCCCGCGCCAGCGCCGCCTGTGGGACGAGCAGCAGGTCGGCTTCATGAGTACGCTCACCTGGCGCGTCGCCGAGCGCGTGACGTTCGATGGCGGCGTCAATACCGAGCGCCAGGACAATGGCTACGTGCGCCAGCGCTATCGGTATGCGATGCCGAGCGATTTCAGCACCCCGGCCGCGATCCAGAACGACGACCGCTACCAGCTCAACAACGTCGGCGCCTATCTGCAGGCGGTCATCAAGGCCACCGATACCCTCAAAATCGTGCCGGGCTACCGCGTCGACCGCTTCACGGGCAGCAGCTCCCTGCCGGGCGCGCCGGCGACCGGCATGACGGCCGGCCTGCAGGACTACGGGTGGATCAGGCAGCCCAAGTTCAGCATGGTGTACAGCCCCGCGGCGGACGTGAGCGTGTACGGCAACTGGGGGCGCACCTTCCAGATCCTCACTGGCTCGGTCGGGCCGGCCTACCTGGTGCCGGGGCAGGCGCGGTTCGACGCCTCGATCAATACCGGCAAGGAAGTCGGCATCAAGTTGAAAGCCGGCGCGCAGAGCGACCTGCGCCTGGCGATCTGGCGCCAGGATGCGACCGGCGAAGTGGCGAACATGCCGGCCACCGGCACCACGGTCGGCCTGGGCGAGACGCGCCGCGAGGGCATCGACCTGCAACTGTCGGGCAAGATGACGGACAAGCTCGCGCTGTGGGCCTCGCATTCGCTGCAAAAGGCCGAGGTGGTGAGCGCCTTCGGCGCCGACGGGGTGTCGCTCGCCGGCAAGGAAGTATTCTCGACGCCGCGCCGCATCAGCAATGTGGGCCTGGACTACCACCCGTCCGCGCGCTGGCATCTGGGCGTGCAGGGCCGGGCCCAGGGCGATTACTTCATCGATGGTCCTAACGAGCTGGGCAAGTATGGCGGTTTCGTGCTGTTCGACGCCAACGTGCGCTATGCGTTTACGCCGCGGGTCAGCCTCGACGTGCAGGTCAAGAACATCGCCGACCGCCGCTATGAATATGCGTGGTACGACAATTTCTTCTGGCCGGCGAGCCAGGCGCAGCCGATGTATTCGTCGGGCAACGGGCGCGCCGCGTATGTGTCGCTGAACGTGAAACTGTAATTCTTGTGGCGGTTTCAATGCAAAAAGGGCGCGCCGACTGGCGCGCCCTTTGTTCAGAAACCGGTCGGCTAAACCGGCCCGCTTGGCTGGCTCGCTTAGCCGGCCCGGCCGCCCAGCGCCGCTTCATAGCGGCGTTCGACTTCGGCCCAGTTGATGATGTTGAAGAAGGCCGCGATATAGTCCGGACGCTTGTTCTGGTATTGCAGGTAATAGGCATGCTCCCACACGTCCAGGCCCAGGATCGGCGTGCCGCCCGACATGCCGGCGAACTCGCCCATCAGCGGACTGTCCTGGTTGGCGCTGCTTTCGATCAGCAGCTTGCCGTCCTTGCCCAGGGTCAGCCAGGCCCAGCCGCTACCGAAGCGGGTCTGGGCAGCCTTGGTGAAGGTGTCCTTGAAACGGTCGTAACCGCCGAGATCGTCGTCGATGGCTTGCGCCAGCTTGCCCGAGGGCTGGCCGCCGTCCGGGCTCAGCACGGTCCAGAACAGCGCGTGGTTGGCGTGCCCGCCGCCGTTGTTGCGCACCGCGGTCTGGATGTTCTGCGGCAGGGCGCCGATATTGGTGATCAGCTGTTCGACCGGCACCTCGGCCACATTGGCCTCGGCCAGGGCGTTGTTGACGTTGGTGATATAGGTCTGGTGGTGCTTGGTGTGGTGGATTTCCATCGTGCGCGCATCGAAATGCGGCTCGAGGGCGTCGTAGGCATACGGCAGGGGCGGCAGTGCATAAGGCATGATCATTCTCCGTTCAGATGGTTGGGAACACTGTTCCGGCATGAGACGTTGCACCGGGACCGGTCGGTCCCGCGGTTTGCATGTGCTGGTCGTATTACACAGCCTCAAGAGCACTCGAGGTCAAGTGGAATGCGTGCCCAGCGTGGCTGCACGATTCGGCGACTTTCTTCAGCAACATGCTCGCCATGCGGGCGACCGGCGAGAAGGGGCCGCGCGAGCGCGTCCCGGGCTCACCGGGCGCCTGGTCCTGTCCAGAATACCAGCATCCCGAGGATGCTGGCGCGCCAGGTGAGCGTGAAGGCGATCGTGAGCGTGGCGCCGGCCAGCGCCATGCACCATACCAGCACCGCGATCGATGGCGAATCGACCGTCAGGCACAGGACCAGCGACAACAGCAGGGCCGCCGCGCCGCCCAGGCGCAGGGTCTTGACCAGGGCCCCGGAGCGGGGCGCCGCGCCCCTTGCCTGGGCCCAGTGCACGTCCATCGACAGGGCGAGCCAGCCCATGCCGGCGATGCAGGCCAGCAGGGCCAGCAGCAGGAGCAGCGCATCAGGCATGGCCAGCCTCCAGGGTCGCGTTCGCGACCGCCAGCGGGCGCGCCTGGCGCCGGCGCAGCTTGCGCGCGGCCAGCAGCGCCAGTGCGGCGCCGGCGAGCATGAACAGGTCGGCGCCAGCCACCGGCCAGTAGCCGGCGGCGATGGTGCGCAGCAGGTGGTCGCCGGTGGTGATCCAGTTGAGCACCGGCGCCGCCGCCGCCAGCACGGCGATGGCCAGGCATTGTTCGCGCCAGGCCGGGGCCAGGCGGCCTTCGGCGACCGCGGCGGTGCGCCAGAAGGCGTGCGCGCCGGCCACCACCCAACTGCCCCAGAACAGGGTTTTCTCCATGGCGCCGCGCAGCGGCCAGCCGGCCGGCATGACGTCGGGCAACAGGCGGTTGGCGATCAGCATCACCAGGGTGGCCACCAGCATGCCGGTGACGACCGTGACGGCCATCGCGTCGACCAGCCGCGCGCCGCGCACGCCTTGCTTCGCGTGCTGGCGCTTGCGCTTCTCGACGAAAAAGAACAGGCCGGTGGCGATGCAGGCGCAGCCCGACAGGCCGCCCAGCACGTACAGCCAGCGCAGCAGCCAGTGCTTGAAGTGCTGCAGGTGCAGGCCGGTCAGGAATTCATTGATGCGCGCCACCACGGACGGCGGCGGATCTTCGCGCAGCAGCTCGCCGGTGGCGGCCTTGAAGTGGATGCCTTCGCCGGTCAGCTGGACGCGGTCGGTGCCGGCGCGGTACACGCTGACGTAGCCGTTGGCGTCGCCGACGTGCTGTATGTTCAGGTAGCCGACATCGCCGGCCATGCCCCTGGCGGCCCAGCGGCGCTGGGCTTCGGCCACCATGGCGTCGACCGAAGCGAGCGGGGCCGGGACGCCGGCGCGGTCGTGCGGCAGGCCGGTTTCCTTCGATTCGACCAGTTCGTGGCGGTCGTGCAGCGGCGCCAGTTGGGTATGCGTGACCGGGAAATAGATGTAGGCAAATATCACCAGGCCGGTGAAGGCGAAGAAGAAGTGGAAGGGCAGGGCCACGACGCCGGTCAGGTTGTGCAGGTCGAGCATGCTGCGCTGGGTGCTCTTGTTTGGACGGAAGGTGAACAGTTCGCGAAAGATCTTGCGGTGCATGATGACGCCGGTGACCAGCGCCATCAGCATCATGAGGGCCGAGAAGCCCACGATCCAGTAGCCGACGTTCTTCCAGTCGAGGGTCAGGCTGTAGTGCAGCGGATAGAAGAATTCGCTGCCGATCTTGAGGCGGTCCACCGGCAGGGCCTCGCCCGTGCGCGGATCGACCGTGCGGTTGGCCCAGATCGCGGTTTCATGGTCTTTCGCGTTCGGCACTTCATAGCCGGCGAACAGCAGCAGCACCGGATCGCGGTGGGTGGTATACGCGCCCCAGCTGCGCGGCGTGTCGAAGCGGGCCGGCAGCGGGCCGTCGGCCAGCGGCGCTGTCATGGCGCGGGCGGCGGCGTCGGGCTGCATCTCCTTGAAGATCGGCGCCAGCATCTTGTCGAACGACGGCATCGGCTGCGGTTCGTAGCGGGTGTCGGGAATGGCCCAGCGGTCGATCTCACGGTCGAACACGGACAGCGAGCCGAAGAAGAACACGACCATCAGCACCAGGCCCAGCGCCAGGCCGAACCAGGTGTGCAGCCAGGCCATCGTGTGACGCAACTGTGGGAACATGTCAGACCCCCGACGCAATGATCAGGCTCTGCAGCCACCAGGCTACCGCGCTCATCAGCGCGCCGCCGCCCACCAGCACCAGCGCCACCTGGCGCAGCCCGCGCGCGGCGAACGCCACCAGGAAGGCGCTCAGGAAGACCAGCAAGCCGATGATATAAGAAAGGTGCTCGGCATCATGGAATTCCATGCCGGCGCTGTACAACAGGGCGATGCCCAGGGCGACGACGCCCCAGGTGAAGGCGTAGCCGCCGAGAATGGCCACCGCTGTGCGCGAGGCGATGTGGCGAGGCGTGAGAGTCAAGGAGGTCATGGTCGCGCTGGCTGGGCGTGGCAAGAATGAATGAATCGCCAATGAGGCGGGAATGAGAATCATTCTCATGATAAGGCCATCACGCCGCGTTGACAAGCGGTTACATCGATGTTGAACGCGATCGTGGCGGGCATGCATCGGCCCCCTGCGTGCGCGTGTGGGTGCGCGACCGGCCCGTCCTGCTGGCGTGGCGCCAGGAAGCCGCGCTGCACCTGGCGCTGCGGCTACTAGCGCTGCACCTCGCACCGCGCGTCGCGCTGGGTGGCCGGGAGACGAATCTCGGTGTTCTGCTGAACCGTATTGCGCCAGCCATCCGGCCCCAGCACCCACATGCGCACGTAGCGTCCGCGCAAGCGGCCGGCGTCTTGCGTCTCGGCCCGGAAACGCCCGGTGACCAGCGCCGCGCGGCCATTGTCGAACGTCCGGATTTCCATGTCGTCGACTTCGTAGGAACGCAATTCGAACTCATCGCGGCTCAGCAGTTGCAGGAATTCGGTCTTGGTGCGCGAGCGGCCGCCGGTCTCGACGTGGTAGTAGTCGCCGCTGATCAGCTTGCGCAGCGTGGCCACGTCGCGATTGGCGACGGCCTGGGCGCGTTGCTGTTCGGCCGCGCGCAGCGCCGCCAGGTTGGCTGCGGCCGCATCGCCCGCTGCGGGGCGGGCGCCTGCCGCGCCAGCCAGAGCGGACTTTGGTACGCCGGCCTGGGGGACCCGCTCCACCCCGGCGGCTGGCCGGGAGGCGGCAAGGCAGAGCAGGGCAGGCAGCAAAACTGAAAGAGAGCGCATGGTGGGCGTGAAAGTGGAGGCATAGCAATTATATAAATTCTTGCAGGTAAGTTTGTAACAGATTTTTGCAGATTGTGACGCGGGGCGGCAGGCGTCGCGTGCGAGAGAATCGCCCCAAGAACGCCGACGACGGCCTGGACGTGGCCAGAAAATCAGCGCGGCTGCGTCTTGCCGCTTTCGCCCACGCCGCAACAGGGGTAGGATTTAGAACATGGCATGCGCGCCGGGCGGCGCCGGTCTGCCACGCGCAGAACGCCAGGAAACCTCCAGGAGAACACCATGCATGGCGCTGGTTCACAGGCTGCTCTCGTGCAAAGGAACTCGCTGTGCGTCGATCTGCTGCGGGTGGGCCTCGCGACCGCGATGATCCTGCTGGCGCCGCTGGTCGCCATGCAGTTCACGCGCGAAGTCGCATGGACCGCCGGCGATTTCGGCGCCGCCGCGCTATTGCTCTCTGGCGCCGGACTGGCCTGCCTGCGCACGGCGCGCCGGATGGCGCGCCGGCGGCCGTGGCAACGGCTCGCCGTCGTCGGCGTGCTGGCGCTGGGATTTGCCGCGCTGTGGGTGGAGCTGGCGGTCGGCGTGTTCTTTGGATTCGGTAGCTGACGCCCCGCTGCGCGGGACGCGCGTGCGCACGGGCGGGGCTGCATTTGCCGCATTCGCCGCATTCGCCGCGTCGGCGGCTTCTACGGCGTCTGCGGCGTCTGCGGCTGCAAGAACGGCGGCGCTTCGTCGCCAACCGCTGCCGTTCCTGCCGCCGCCTTCAGCGCAGGCGCAGTTCCTCCAGCCGCAACGGTTGGGCGATGAACGCCGCGCCGCAGGCCGTGCTCGGGTAGGCGTAGTCGAAGGCGATCTGGCCTGCGCCATCTACCGCCACCAGCCGCGCCTGGGTGCGGTCCGCCAGCGACGAATACGCCACCAGGTAATTGTCCGGTGCAGTTTCATAGGCTGACGAGCAAATGTCTGACAGTAACTCACGGTCGACATCCCAGGTCCAGACTTCGCGCGCGGTGCGCGCTTGTTCGTCGATCGCATAACGCGACGGCGTGCTGTAGCGGCGGTTCTCGCCCGCCGGCGCGCCCGCTGGCTGGTTGAGGCTGGCGAGGCCGTTATCGAACAGCAGCAGTTCGCGGTTCGGGGTGACCGACAGCGAATGCTGGCCGATCGGCGCCTTGCCCTCGGTGACGCGCAGGGCCAGGGCGCGCAGCGACGGAAAGTTGACGTACCAGTGCTTGCTGGTGTTGCCCAGCAGCCAGCGGATGGCGCCCGTCTCGTAGTCGAGCTTGACGACGAAGTTCTCGCGGCTCGAGATCAGCAGCGCATTGTCGTGGGCATCGTAGATGGCCGAGTTCATGTGGAACCAGTCGATACCGTCGCGCACGAAGTCGTCGGGATTGTCGCCGCCGGCGCGCATCGCCGCGCGGAAGATCTGGCCCATATCCCATTCCTTCAGCACCCGCCCCGAGATATCGATCTCGGCCAGGATCGACTCCACCAGCTCCACTCCGCCCACCAGGGCGTCGAGTTCGGCCAGGAAACCGGTCTTGCCGCGCGCCAGTTCATGGTGGAAGTTGGTGAAGCGCGGGTCGTCCAGACGGCTGCTGCGCACGGCGCCGTCGACGCCGACCTGGTGCAGCAGCGGGGCGTCCTGGTCGCCGACATAGAAGGCGTCGTCGCCGAACAGCGCGGAAAAGGAGTTGCCGGGCGCGTTGCCGGCCCAGCGCAGTTGGCCGTCGCTGTCGAGGATGACCGGCGTCGTGAAGCCGTTATTGATCAGCATGTACTCGACGCCGGGCGAGGCCGCCCCGCGCGCGGTGCGCACCTCGGGCGTGGCATAGACCGTGGCCGGACCGGTGTAGGGGCCGGTGGCCACCGCCACTTGCGCCACGTGGGCCGAGCCGTCGCGAAAGCGCGTGGTGAGCGTGAGCGCGTTGCGGTGGTTGGCGTACAGGCCGAAGACGGGGAAGGCGATGCGCTTGCCGGACGCGTCCCAGGCCGCGCGCCGGCCCAGCCAGGCGCGATCGTAGGTGACCGCGACCGGCCGCGAATGCGAGCCTGGACGGCCGGCGATCGTGTAGTGCACGCTGTCGACCTGAGCGAAGTCGTCCAGCGTATAGCTCAGCTGCGCCACGAACGGCGTGGCGCCGGCGGCCTGGGCGATGGCGCCGATCCCGGCGCGTTCAGCCTGGGGCTTGTCGTCATCGTCGCTGCCGCAGGCGGACAACAGGACAGTCATCACTATCCAGAGCAATAGCGTGGCCGGCGACTTCATCAGCGCATTCATCGACGCATTCATCGACGCATTCATGAATCCTCCCGCGGATCGATGCCGAATCCTCGAAGCGAGGCCCAGCTCCTTTGTATTCCGTTCGGCAGCCCCGTGTCTGCGAGCGGCGCAAGCCGGATGAGTGAACTAAATACGAAACGCTTGACCTTCCCATCGTGGGAAGGACTATCCTCTCGGTATGGATTCAAGGAACAAGCAAATGAACAAGACTGTCCTGCACATCGAAGGCATGACCTGCGCCTCGTGCGTGGCGCGGGTCGAGAAGGCGCTGCGTGCGGTGCCGGGCGTGAGCGGCGCCAGCGTCAACCTGGCCACCGAAAAGGCCAGCGTGCAGGGCCAGGCCGCGCCTGGCGTCCTGGCGGCCGCCGTGCGCGCGGCCGGCTACGAGGCGCAGGTCGCGCTGCCCGATGGCGTGGAAGGGGCGCCGGCGCGGCGCGCGCAAGGCGGCGCGACGCTGCCGGCCTGGTGGCCGGTGGCCGCTGCCATGCTGCTCTGCCTGCCGCTTGTGCTGCCGATGCTGGCCGCGCCGTTCGGTCATCAAGTGGTGCTGCCCGGCTGGCTGCAGCTGGCCCTGGCCACGCCGGTCCAGTTCTGGCTCGGCGCGCGCTTCTACCGCGCCGGCTGGAAGGCGCTGCGCGCCGGCAGCGGCAACATGGACCTGCTGGTGGCGCTCGGCACCAGCGCCGCCTATGGCCTGTCGGTCTACCTGCTGCTCGGCGCGGGCGCGCAGGGCGCCCACGCCGAGCCGCATCTGTATTTCGAGACCTCGGCGGTCGTGATCACCCTGGTCCTGCTGGGCAAGTGGCTGGAAGGCCGCGCCAAGCGCCAGACCCTGGCTGCGCTCGATGCGCTGGGCCGGCTGCGGCCCGCCGAGGCGCTGGTGCGGCGCGGCGGCAACGACGTGCCGGTGGCGCTGGCCGAGCTGCGTGTGGGCGAACTGATGGTGGTCAAGCCCGGTGCGCGGGTGCCGGCCGACGGCGTCGTGGTCGACGGCCGCAGCCACCTGGATGAGTCGCTGCTGACCGGCGAGAGCCTGCCGGTGCCGAAGGAACCGGGCGACCGGGCGGCCGGCGGCGCCGTCAATGCCGACGGCCTGCTGCTGGTCGAAGTAACCGCGGTCGGCGCGGCGACCATGCTGTCGCAGATCATCCGCATGGTCGAGGATGCGCAGGCGGTCAAGGCGCCGATCCAGCGCCTGGTGGACCGGGTCAGCGCGGTGTTCGTGCCGGTCGTGCTCGCGATCGCGCTGGCGACCCTGCTGGGCTGGGGCCTGGCGGGCGGCGACTGGCGCGCGGCCCTGCTCAATGCGGTGGCGGTGCTGGTGATCGCCTGCCCGTGCGCGCTGGGGCTGGCCACGCCCACCGCGGTCATGGTCGGCACCGGCGCCGGCGCCCGCCACGGCATCCTGATCAAGGACGCCGAGGCGCTTGAGACCGCGCATGCGCTGGACGTCGTCGTGTTCGACAAGACCGGCACCCTGACCGAGGGCAAGCCGCAGCTGGTGGCGCATGAGGGCGTCGACCCGGCGCGGCTGCTGGCGCTGGCCGCCGGCGTGCAGCAGGGCAGTTCCCACCCGCTGGCCGGCGCCGTGCTCGAGGAGGCGGCGCGCCAGGGCCTGGCGCCGCCGCCGGCGCGCGCCGCGCGCGCCTTGCCGGGCCGCGGGGTCGAAGCCGAGATCGACGGCGCCACCATCGTGCTCGGCAACCGGCGCCTGATGGACGAGCTCGGCGTGCCGGCGGCGGGCGGCGAGCAGCACGAAGCGGCCGGGCGCACCGTGTCCTGGCTGGCCGAGCGCCGGGACGGCCGGGTGCGGGTGCTGGGCCTGCTCGCCTTCGGCGACCGCATCAAGTCGGGCGCGCCGGACGCCGTCGCGCGCCTGAAGGCCGCCGGCATCGAGCCGGTCCTGCTCAGCGGCGACAGCGCGGGCGCCGTGCGCGCCGTGGCGCAGGCGCTCGGCATCGAACGGGTGCATGCCGAGGTGCTGCCGCTGGATAAGGCGCAGGTGGTCGCCGGCCTGCGCCGGGACGGACGCAAGGTGGCGATGGTCGGCGACGGCATCAACGACGCGCCGGCCCTGGCGGCGGCCGACGTCGGCATGGCGATGGCGACCGGCACCGACGTCGCCATGCACAGCGCCGGCGTGACCCTGATGCGCGGCGACCCGCGGCTGGTGGCCGACGCCATCGCGGTGTCGCGCCGCACCTACCGCAAGATCCGCCAGAACCTGGGCTGGGCCTTCATCTATAACGTGATCGGCCTGCCGCTGGCCGCCTTCGGGCTGCTCGATCCGATGCTGGCCGGCGCCGCGATGGCCCTGAGCTCGGTCAGCGTGGTCGCCAACGCGCTGCTGCTGCGGCGCTGGGCGCCGGCGCCGGCCGCCGCCCCCGCCCCCGCCACCGCTCCGGCATTCCTGCCCGCATCCGAACTGATTTCAACCACCGGGGCCGACACGCCCCCCGACACAGGAGAACACACCATGTATGAACTGACCGTGGAAGGCATGAGCTGCAAGCACTGCGTGGGCCGCGTCACCAAATCGGTGCAGGCGGTCGACGCCGACGCCCAGGTCACGATCGACCTCGACAAGGCCAGCGTGCGCATCGACAGCCGGGCCGACCTGGATCGCATCGTGGCCGCCATCGACGGCGCCGGGTATCCGGTCACCGCGCGCGCCACGGCCTAGCTCGTTCACGCCGCGCCGTATTCAATTGTGGACGATAGGATATTAAATTCCTCCCTATGCAGTTGGAATTGCGCTATATTTTATTGAAACGACAATAAAATCAGGCGCCGCCCGGACAGCCCGCGATTAGCCACGCTGCCCCCGCCGGATCCTCCACGGGGAGAGACACGCGAAATGGCGTTTCAGCAACAACCGACGGACCTGGTGACACAGGCGGCGAGCGGCGCCCAGCTGCGCCATGTGGTCTGGGTGCTGGCTTGCCTGGCGCTCGTGTTCGCGCTGCTGGCGCCGGCCGCCGGCGTCCCGCTGGCGCCGGCGCCGGAATTGATCCCGATGTACGGGGCGGTGCTGATCGGCGCCAACCTGCTGACCGGCATGCTGCTGCTGGGGCATGTCCATACCGGCAGGTCGCGCGCGCTCGGCATCCTGGCGCTGGGCTACCTGCTCACGGCGCTGGTCGCCAGCGCCCACCTGCTGACCTTTCCCGGCCTGTTCGCCGACCAGGGTGTGCTGGGGGGGAACAGCCAGACCACATCCTGGCTGAACCTCGCCCGGCTTGCGCTGTTCCCGCTGTTCGTGCTCGGTTACATCCGTAGCGCCCACGCGGCGGCGCTTGCGCCCCCACTTCCGCCCCCGCTTCCGCCCCCGCTTCCGCCCCATTCCATGCGGCTCGGCGCCTTGCTGATCGTGCTGGTCGCGGCGCTGCTGGTGCTGGCCTCGACGACCGCCGCGTCGTGGCTGCCGCCGCTGATGGACGGGGGGCGCGCGCTGCCGTTGTATCGCTGGATCGCAGGCGCCGTGCTGGCGCTGTCGTTTGGTGCGGCGTGGGCCCTCGTGCGCAGGCGCCCGCGCACCGTGCTCGACGCCTGGCTGGCAGTGGCGATGGCGGCCTGGACGTTCGAGGTCGCACTGTCGTGCCTGCTCAACGGCGGCATGGCCGACCTCGGTTTCCATGCCGGCCGCCTGTACGGCCTGCTCGCCGCGCTGCTGGTGCTGGGCGCGCTGGCGATCGACAATATCGCGCTGCACGCACGCCTGCAGGCGACGTTCCGGGAAATGATGGACACCCGCGCCCACGCCCACTGGCAGAGCCTGCTGGGGACGGTGCTTCGGCAGTTGCCGGACGGGGTGGTGATCGTCGACGCGGCGGGGCGCTGCGTGATGGCCAACGACCAGGCCGGCCGGATAGCGGCCTGCTTCTTGCCCGGCGCCGCCGATGATGCGCCGCATCCGGTGCAGTGCGGGGCGCGGCACGCAGCGCCGTCCGGCATGACGGCCATGCTGGCGCTGATCCGCGGTCCGGTGGAGCGCGCGATCGGCGGCGAGACCTTTCGCGAGGCCCTGCTGGAAAGCGAACGCAACGGGGTACGGCGCACCTACACGGTGAGCGGCGCGCCGCTGCGCGAGGGCGCGGCGGCGCTGGCGGCGGCGGTGATCGTGGTGGACGACATCACCGAGCGCACCGAGGCCAGCGCGGCCCTTGGGCGCGCGCTGGACCAGACGCGCTACCTGATCGAGCACACGCCGCTGGCCGTGATCGAGTGGAACCGCGAGCGGGTCATCACCCAGTGGAACGGCCGCGCCGAGGAGCTGTTCGGCTGGCGCCAGCACGAGGTGGTCGGCGCCCGCATCGATGCGCTGCCGCTGATCCACGAGAGCGACACCGACCAGGTGGGCCTGATGATCCGGCGCCTGCTCGATTCGCCCACCCGCCACGCCAAGTCGAGCAACCGCAACCTTACCCGCGACGGCCGCGTGCTGTGCTGCGAGTGGTACAACTCGGTGCTGGTCGACGAGGCCGGCCAGATCCTGACCGTGTTCTCGCTGGTGCTGGACGTGACCGAGCGCGAGCAGGCGATGGACGGCCTGCGCGAGGCCGATCAACGCAAGGACGTGTACATCGCCACCCTGGCGCACGAGCTGCGCAACCCGCTGGCGCCGATCGCCAACGCGGCCTCGCTCCTGCGCGCCACGTCGCTGCCGCCCGAGCGCATCGAATGGATCGCGTCCATGGTCGGGCGCCAGGTCGGCCAGATGGCGCGCCTCTTGGACGACCTGCTGGACGTCTCGCGCATCGGGCGCGGCAAGATCGAACTGCGGCGCGCGCGGGTCGAACTCGCACGCCTGATGCGCGACGCCCTGCAGATGAGCATGCCGCTGATCGAGACCGGGCGCCACCAGGTGGCGCTCAGGCTGGTCGACGAGCCCTTGTGGGTCGAGGCCGACGCGCTGCGACTGACCCAGGTGTTCGCGAACCTGATCAACAATGCGGCCAAGTACACGCCGCCCGGCGGGGTGCTCGAGATCGGGCTGCGCTGCGAGAGCGGCGAGGCGGTGGCGTGGGTGGCCGACAATGGCGTCGGCCTGGACGCCGGCATGATCGAGCGCGTGTTCGATCCCTTCGTGCAGGTCAGCAGCGCGCGCCACCTGGCGCAGGGCGGCCTGGGAATCGGGCTGTCGCTGGCCAAGGGCTTCGTCGAGCTGCATGGCGGCAGCATCTGCGCCGACAGCGCGGGGCCGGGGCAGGGCGCCGCCTTCATCGTGCGCCTGCCGCGGTGCGAGGCGGCCGAGCCGGAGGCCCAGGGCGAGGACCAGGCCGCCGCCGGCGCCGTCATCGGCAGGCACATCCTGGTGGCCGACGACAACCGCGACGCCGCCGAGTCGCTGGCCTGGCTGCTGCGCTCCGAAGGCGCGAGCGTGACGGTGGCGCATGACGGCGCCCAGGCGCTGCGGCTGTACCGCGAACGCGGCGCCGACATCGTCGTGCTCGACCTGGGCATGCCCGAGATGAGCGGACTCGAAGTGGCGGCCATCCTGGCGGCCGGGCAGCCGCGCCCCTACCTGGTGGCGGTCACGGGCCGCGGCCGGCAGGAAGACCGCGCCGCCTCGCGCGCGGCCGGCTTCGACGAGCATCTCACCAAGCCGGTCGCCCCGCAACAGCTGATCGCGCTGCTGCGCAAGGTGGCGCAGGAGCGCAATCAACTGCTGCGGCCCGATCAGTGATGGCGGTCACCTCCGGTCAGCGCGGCGGCGCCGGCGCGGCTCTGCGGCAAGCCCGGACTTGACGACAAGGCGCGCCGTTGGCCGGTGACCTTTGATACGATGTTGCAATACTTTGTCATCATCCTTCGCTCCAATACTTGCCGATGGAAAGGTTCCGACCATGACCGACGCCGCACGCCGCCTGCCCACCCTGTCGCCCGCGATGGCGCCGCGCGCATGAGCGTACGCAACCTGCAGCGCCTGTTCGCGCCGACATCGGTGGCCCTGATCGGCGCCTCCGAACGGCCCGGCAGCATGGGCACGACCCTGCTCGACAACCTGGTGGGCGGCGGCTTCAAGGGCAAGCTGTACGCGGTCAACCCCAAGTACCAGCAGGTCGGCGCGCTGCCTTGCTACGACCGCGTGGCCGACCTGCCCGAGGCGCCCGAGCTGGCCGTGATCTGCACGCCGCCGGCGACCGTGCCGCGGCTGGTGCGCCAGCTGGGCGAGCGCGGCACGCGCGCGGCGGTCGTGCTCAGCAGCGGCATGGCCACGGCCCGCGATGGACGCGGGCGCAGCCTGCGCCAGGCCGCGCTCGATGCGGCCCATCCCTATCTGCTGCGCCTGCTCGGACCGAACAGCGCCGGCCTGCTGGTGCCCGGCCTCGGCCTGAACGCCAGCGTGGCCCACAGCGGCGCGCTGCCCGGGCGGATCGCCTTCGTCTCGCAATCCGGTTCCCTGATGACGGGCGTGCTGGACTGGGCGCGCACGCGCGGCATCGGCTTCTCGCACTTCATCTCGCTGGGCGACTCGAGCGACGTCGACCTGGGCGACGTGCTGGATTACCTGGCCAGCGACGGCACTGCCGGCGCCATCCTGCTCTACGTCGACCAGCTGCGCTATGCGCGCAAGTTCATGTCGGCCGCGCGCGCCGCGGCGCGCAGCAAGCCGGTGCTGGTGCTCAAGACGCGCGATCTCGATGACGGCGTGCGCGCGGTGGCCAGCGAGAGCGGGGCCCTGGCCAGCGAGGACGACGTGTTCGACGCCGCGGTGCGGCGCGCCGGCATGCTGCGGGTGCATACCACCGAGCAGCTGTTCGCGGCGGTCGAGACCCTGGCCTACGCGCGCCCGCTGCATGGCGAGCGGCTGGCCATCGTCAGCAACGGTCTCGGTCCCGGCTTGCTCGCGCGCGACGCGCTGCGCTACGGCAAGGGTAGCGCCGCCACGCTGTCGCCCGACTCGGTCGCCCGGCTCGAGGCGCTGCTGCCGGGGACGGCAAGCGCGAGGTCGGTCGACCTGCCGCTCAACCTGCTGGGCGGCGCGCCGCCCGAGCGCTACGCGGCCGCCCTCGAGATCCTGCTCAAGGACCCGCAGGTCGACGCCGTGCTGGTGGTGCATTCGCCCACCGCCACCGTCGACAGCCGCGAGGTGGCGAACGCGATCGCGCCGCTGGCGCGCGCCGCCTCGCGCCCGATCCTGTCGTGCTGGCTGGGCGGCGCTTCGGTGCTCGAGGCGCGCACCATCGCCGCCAACGCGCGCATGCCCACCTTCCGCACGCCCGAAGACGGCGTGGCCGGTTTCCTGCAACTGGTGAACTACCGCCGCAACCAGAACCTCCTGATGGAAGTGCCGCCCTCGATGGCCGGCCAGATGGCGCCCGACCGCAGCGCCGCGCGTGCGCTGGTGCGCGAGGCGATCGCCAGCAAGCGCCTGCTGCTGTCCGATCCCGAGACCAAGGCCATCCTGCGCGCCTACGGCCTGGCCCTGGTCGAGACCCGCGCCGCGCCCGACGTCGAGGCCGCGGTGGCGGCGGCGCGCGCCATCGGTTACCCGGTCGCGGTCAAGATCCTGACCCCCGACGTGATGCACAAGTCGGACTTCGGCGGCGTGACCCTCGACCTCGATTCCGACGACGCGGTGCGCGATGGCGCCCAGCGCATGAAGAAGCGCCTGGACCAACTGTTCCCCCAGGCGCGCTTCGACGGGTTTTCGGTGCAGGCCATGTGCCGGCGCGCCAATGGCCATGAGCTGATCGTGGGCGCCGCCACCGATCCGGTGTTCGGTCCGGTGCTGGTGTTCGGCCAGGGCGGGGTGGCGGTGGAAGTCACCGACGACCACTCGGTGGCCCTGCCGCCGCTGAACCTGGTGCTGGCGCGCGACCTGGTCGACCGCACGCGCGTGGCGCGCCTGCTGGCCGGCTACCGCAACCGTCCGCCGGCCAACCTGGATGCGATCCTGGCGGTGCTGATCCAGGTCTCGCGCCTGGTGTCCGACATCCCCGAGATCGTCGAACTCGACATCAACCCGCTGCTGGCCGACAGCCGCGGGGCGACCGTGCTCGATGCGCGGATGCGCCTGGCGCTGGCCGACTGCTCGGGCAGCACGCTCGACCGCCTGGCGATCCGTCCCTATCCGCGCGAGCTCGAGGAGACGATCGCCTGGAATGGCGCGCCGCTGCTCTTGCGCCCGATCCGTCCGGAAGACGGCCCGGCCCACCTCGCGTTCTTCGATGCGCTCACGCCGGACGACATCCGCTACCGCATGTTCGTGCGCATCCGCGAGCTGCAGCCGTCGCAGCTGGCGCGCTTCACCCAGATCGACTACGACCGCGAGATGGCCTTCATCGCCACCCGCACGAATGCCGAAGGCGTGAACGAGACGCTGGCGGTGGGCCGGGTGGTGGCCGACCCGGACAACACCAGCGCCGAATTCGCCGTCACCGTGCGCTCCGACCTCAAGGGCATGGGGCTGGGGCGGATCATGATGGAAAAGCTGATCGGCTACTGCCGTGCGCGCGGCACCTGTGAGATCGTGGGCGAGGCGCTGCCGCAGAATTCGCGCATCGTCGCCATGGTGAAAAAGCTGGGTTTCGAGGTGACGACCGACGGCGAAGAAGGCATCCGCAAAATGCGCCTTGCATTACGTTAGGGTTTTCCGCCGTTTCGTGACAAAGGGTGAATTTTTTACGCGGCCACGGTGGTATCGTAGCGCCCAATCCAAGCCGTACTTGCCGCCCTGTCACGTCGTGACGATCCGCCATAGCATTTGCTACCCGAACTTCGTATCGATCACGATGTCCCGCCTCGGTCTCTTCTTTTGCGCTCCCTACGCCGTGTTCATCCCGGCCTGTCTCGGCATCGTCTCGCTGGGCAAATTCGACTACCAGGCGCAGTTCACCTACCTGGAGCTGCCGATCGCGGCCCAGCTGTCGCTGGCGCACTGGCTGGGCCTGGGCCGCGCGCTGGAGGTGATCTCGTGGCCCGACGCCTACGGCCTGTTCATGACGCCGGCCTTCATCCTGCTGTATGCGGCCGGGGCATCGGTCGAGCGCAGGCTGGGCCGGCGGCGCGCTCTTGCCGGCGTGATCGATTGAAGAAGGCGATGTGGCCAATCAGCGCCGGAACCGCACGTCCTCGCTGACCACCGCCGCATCGCCCTTCGGCTTCTTGGGCTTCTTTGGTTTCTTGACGATCTGCCCCTTCGCATCGGTCAGCGGCACCCGGTGATCGGGCGCGAAGCCCGGTTCCTCGACCCGTTCGAGCGTTTGCCGGGTGAGCACCTCGATCGCCGCCAGCTGCTCGACCTCGTCGGCGCATACCAGCGACAGCGCCTCGCCGGAGGCGCCGGCGCGGCCGGTGCGGCCGGTGCGGTGCACATAGTCTTCGGCCACGATCGGCAGGTCGACGTTGATCACGGCCGGCAGGTCGTCGATGTCGATGCCGCGCGCGGCGACGTCGGTCGCGACCAGCACCCGCACCTCGCCCGCCTTGAAGCGCTCGAGCGCGCGCAGGCGGGCCGGTTGCGGCTTGTCGCCGTGGATCGAGTCGGCCGTGATGCGTTTCGCTTCGAGCAGGGACACCAGTTCGTCCACGCCCTTGCGGGTGCGGGCGAAGGCCAGCACCTGGGGCCAGTCGTGTCGCTTGAGCAGATGCACGAACAGCTCGGGTTTGCGTTTCTTGTCGACCGGGATGATCCACTGCTTCACCGCGGCCACCGTGGTATTGCGCGGCGTGGCCTCGATGCGCACCGGATCGTGCAGCATCTGGTTCGACAGCGCGCGGATCTGGTCCGAGAAGGTGGCCGAGAACAGCAGGGTCTGGCGCTTCCTGGGCAGCAGTTTCATGAGGCCGTCCAGCTCGCGCGCGAAGCCCAGGTCGAGCATGCGGTCGGCTTCGTCGAGCACCAGGGTCTTGACTTCGTTGAAGCGCACCGCGTTCTGGCGCTGCAGGTCGAGCAGGCGGCCGGGCGTGGCGACCATCACGTCCACGCCCTTGCGTAGTGCCATCATCTGCGGATTGATGCTCACGCCGCCGTACGCGACCATGGTGCGCAGTGGCAGGCCTTCGGCATAGGTGCGCACGCTTTCGTGCACCTGCTCGGCCAGCTCGCGGGTCGGCACCAGGATCAGCGCGCGCACCGCATTGCTGCCCACGGCGCCGCTCTTGGCCAGGCGCTGGAGGATCGGCAGGGTGAAGCCGGCGGTCTTGCCGGTGCCGGTCTGGGCCGCGGCCATCACGTCGCGCCCGGCCAGCACGGCGGGAATCGCCTGTTCCTGGACGGCGGTGGGGGTGTGGTAGGCGAGGGCCTCGAGGGTGCGGACGATCTGGTCGATCAGGCCGAGGGATGCGAACGACATGGGTGGGTAAACCTTGGGACGAAAATGAACAGGGCGTAGTCTACCCTGCCGGGGCCGGCATGGCGATAGCATGGCGGCCGGCCGCTGGCCGGCGCCGGCGGATCAGGCGCGCGCCGGCTGGCTCGACAGGCCCAGGCTCAGGTCGGCGATCGGCTTGACCGGCTCGTTGTGTTCGCGGCAGCCGCCGAGCAGCAGGCAGCTCGCGGTCAGTGCAGCGGCGAGAATTCGGCGTGACGACATGATGGACTCCTCCCGATGGTGGAAGCCCATCATACGCCCGCCGCGTCGGGCAAGGCGCGCGCGTTCGGCATGGCCGGCGGCGACGTGTCGCTCAGAAACCGTACGGCACGCCGGCGCGCGGTCCCGGAAAGCAATAGTTGGCTCCACCGGTTCCGGTTCCATGCCGCCCGATCCCGGTTTCATCGGCCCAACCCTGACTCCGTCGCATAATGCTGTCTTGCAATGAATGGTTTGCCTATGCTGGGGCCATTCACCACAATGGAAAGCACATCATGTTTGCAAGCCTGTTCCACGTGTTTCGCCTGCTGCTGGCCTGGCTGGCGGTCTACCTCGCCCTGTGCATCACCCTCAACGAGACCTGGCTCGAGCGGGTCGACGTCGACCTCGGCGCCACCGGCCCGCTGCTCGGCTTCGCCCTGTGCGCCTGGGTGCTGCTGGAAGTGTTTTCGCACATGCGCCGGGTGCGCCTGGTCATTGGTCACCTGGACGCCAGCACACTGTCGAACCGCCAGCGGCGCCAGATCGAGATTGCGCTCGAAGCGGGCGAAGCCTTCGACATGATCGATGCGGCGATCCGCGAACTGCCCGGCGCCACCGTCGTCGACAGCGCGCGCGACAGCCTGCAGGTGCGGGCCAAGGTGGCGCGCATCGACCCCTACGGCAAGGCCGCCACCCAGCTGTGGGGCCTGGAGGCGTTCGGGACGCGGCGCAACCAGATCCTGGCGACGGTGACGCCCAATGGCGACGTGGCCGGTAGTGTCACCCTGATCTGCGAGCCGGAGGCGCCGGCCTGGACCGACTGGTTTCTGGTCGACCACGGCACCAACCTGGAGAACGCCGAGGCCGTGGTGCGCGCCATCGCGCGCCGCATCGCCGAGCGGCGCCGCGCAGAAGCGAATCAGGTGCGCGAAAGCGTGACCGAGAAGGAACTTACGGTGGCGCGCCTGAACCTGCTGCACGCCCAGGTCGAGCCGCACTTCCTGTACAACACCCTGGCCAGCGCCCAGGTGCTCACCCGCAGTGACCCGGCGCGCGCCGACGCCATGCTGGGCAACCTGATCCAGTATCTGCGCCACTCGCTGCCGCGCACCGAGGATGCGCCGTCGACCCTGGGCGAGGAACTCGAACGGGCGCGCGCCTACCTCGACATCCTGGTGATCCGCATGGGGCCGCGCCTGTCGCTGCAGGTCGACGTGCCGGACGAGCTGCGCCGGCTGGTGTTCCCGCCGATGATGCTGCAGACCCTGGTCGAGAATGCGATCAAGCACGGGCTGGAGCCGAAACCGGGCGGCGGCACGGTCTGGATCCTGGCCCGGACGGTGGGCGGCGAACAGGCGCAGGCGGTGGCTGTGACCGTGGCCGACGACGGCCGCGGCTTTTCGAGCGAAGGCGCCGGCACCGGCATTGGCCTACGCAATGTGCGCGAGCGCCTGCGCCTGGCCTACGGCAATGGCGCCAGCTTCGCCATCGTCGCCAATTTCCCGAGCGGGGTGGCGGCGACCATCACGGTGCCGCTGGCGCTGCAAGGAGCCGGAGGCCGCCATGCCGCCTGATGCCGTCACCTGCGTGGTCGCCGAAGACGAAGCGCTGCTGCGCGACGAACTGGTCAAGCAGCTGCTCGCGGCCTGGCCCGGGCTGGACATCGTCGCCGTGTGCGAGGACGGCGGCAGCGCGCTGGACGCCATCGAGACGCACCGGCCCGCCGTCGCCTTCCTCGACATCCGCATGCCGGGCTTGTCCGGCCTGGAAGTCGCGTCGAACCTGCTGGCGGCGGGCCTGCGCACCGAAGTCGTGTTCGTTACCGCCTATGACCAGTATGCGCTCGACGCGTTCGATCGCGGCGCGGTCGACTACCTGCTCAAGCCGGTGGCGCGCGAGCGCCTGAACGCCACCGTCGCGCGGGTGCGCGAGCGCCTGGCGCGCGGCGGGGTCGACCCCGCCCGGCTGGCCGAGCTGCTGACGCGGCTGCAGGCGCTGGCGCCGCCGGCGCCGCGCGCGCAGCCGCTGGTCTGGCTGACCGCCAGCCGCGGCGCCGAGACGCGCCTGATCCTGGTCGACGACGTGGCCTATTTCCAGTCCGACGCCAAGTACACGGTGGTGATGACGCAGGATGGCGAAGCGCTGCTGCGTAAACCCATCCGCGACCTGCTCGAGGTGCTCGACCCGGCCATGTTCAAGCAGGTGCACCGCTCGACCATCGTCAACCTGCGCGCGGTGGCCGGCGTGGCGCGCGACGAGAGCGGGCGCGGCACGATCCGGCTCCGGAACCGGCCGGAGACGCTGACCGTCAGCCAGTCGTTCATGGGCTTGTTCCGTAATATGTAGTCAAGAATATGGCGCTGTACCCATTAGGTGTTGATGACCCCGCATGCGATGCGCAGCAATTGTTCGACAGATGGTACCCGCCCGCCATCGAGCGCCCAGTGCCAGCCCAGGTAGTTGGATAGCCGGCGCGACGCCACGCCATGGAAGCGCGCCAGCCATTCCTTGAAGCGCCGGTGGTAGGCGTTGACATTCTGCACATGGATGGCGCCCTCGACGCCCGTGCGGACCCGTTCGCCGGCGCTGAGATTGACGGCTTGATGCGCGATGCCGTGGGCACGGGCGAAGGCGGCATGGGCGGCGTTGGCGTCCGTCACCAGCAGCGCCTGCGGGTCGAGTTTCGGCCGCAGGTGCCTGACCAGCTGCGCCGCTTTCAGGGCGCCGCGTCCGGTCACGGCGTCGACGGTCTGGCCGCCGCGGTCGCGCGCCACCAGGATGCAGTCGAGGTGGTGCGAGATTCCGCGCAGGGCGGCCCTGCCGCCGCGCTTGCGCGGCTGGCGATCGAGCTTGCGTGAACCCTTTTGCGATTCGAGCAGGAACATTTCGTCGGCCTCGACAATGCCGCCGAGCCGTGCCGGGCGATCGTCCTTGACCCGATCGAGAAAGCGATGACGCCAGCGAAAGGCCGTATTGCGGTGCACGCCGACACGCTTGGCCGCAGAGCGGACCGAGCGGGAATCGAGCACCGCTTCCAGATAGGCGAGCCACTTGCCCTTGAGCCTGAGCCGCGCCAGCGGCGTGCCGGTCAGGTCGTTGAAGGTGCGGCCGCACGCGCAGCAGCGATAGCGTTGCAGGTCGTTGGCCTGACCGTGCCGGTGGCAACGGTCGCAGGTGCAATCCGGGCAGCGCCGCCCGGTTGATCGGATGTCGCCAATGAGGGAGATCACCCGGTCCAGCCCGGCTGCCGGATGCAGGGCCGCGAGCACCTTCTGACGCTGCGGCTGGTTCAGCTTTGGCAGCTGGGCGAACAGCTGCGCAAACTGCGGCGCTTTCATCGTACGCTCCCGATCGATGACGACCGGGATTGGACCGCGGGTCAGCTCAGCAGTTCAGTGCTCATCCACAGCTAGTGAGTACAGCGCCAAGAATATTGACAATAGCAACGTTATTCACGCCGGCATAGTAAAATCGACATTGTCCGAAGGGCCCGGCGTCGTTGCCGGGCAGGACATTGCAAAGGAGGCAACTTGCGTAGCGATTTCGTGATCGTGGGTGGCGGCGCCGGCGGACTCGAGCTGGCCTGCAAACTGGGCCGCAAGCTGGGCCCATCCAAGGTGACGCTGGTCGACAGCCGCCTTTATCATATCTGGAAGCCGTCGCTGCACGAAGTCGCGGCCGGCACCCTGGACATCCACCAGGAAGGTCTGTCGTACGCCATGCTGGCCCACGACAATGGATTCAATTTCGTGTTGGGTCCAATGACGGGGCTCGACGCCGCCGGGCAGGCGATCGAGATCGGCGCGGTGCGCGCCGCCAGCGACAATGAAGAAGTGCTGCCGCTGCGCCGGCTGGGCTATGGCGCGCTGGTGATCGCGATCGGCAGCACCTCGAATTATTTCGGCGTGCCGGGCGCCGAAGAGCATTCGATTTCGCTGAACGCGACCGAGGACGCCGAGCGCTTCCGCCTGCGCATGCTGCGCCTGATGCTGGCGGTCGAGCAGCAGCGCGAAGAAGGCAAGGAGTCCGGCCTGGACGTGGTCATCATTGGCGGCGGCGCCACCGGCGTCGAACTGGCCGCCGAGCTGCGCGAAGCCTCGGGGGCCTATGCGCGCTATGGCTTCGCGCGCATGGACGTCAAGCGCGACGTGCGCATCACCATTCTCGAAGGCGCGTCGCGCATCCTGGCGCCGCTGCCCGAACGGGTCTCGAATGCGGCGCACGACCTGCTCGCCAAGCGCGGCATCAAGGTGGTCGCCGACTGCCGCGTCACCGCGATCGAGGCCGACAAGGTCATCGACGGCAACGGCAACGTCTACCCGGCCGACCTGTGCGTCTGGGCCGCCGGTATCCGCGCGCCCGAACTGCTGGCCAAGCTGGGCCTGCCGACCGCGCGCGGCGGCGGGCTCGACGTCGACGCCCAGCTGCGGGTGAAGGGCGTGCCGAACATCTGGGCGCTGGGCGACTGCGCCGTCTGCATCGACGGCAACGGCGTGCCGGTCCCGCCGCGCGCCCAGGCCGCGCACCAGCAGGCCGATTACCTGGTGGCGGCCTTCCTGCGCATCGACAAGGGCCAGGCGCCCTCGGCCTCGCCCTATGCGTACCGCGACTATGGTTCGCTGGTCTCGGTCGGGCAGAGCACCAGCGTCGGCAGCCTGATGGGGTCGCTGCGCGGAGCCAGCTGGTTCGTGCAGGGCGCGCTGGCGCGCTTGATGTACGCCAGCCTGCACCTGATGCACCACCGGGCGGTGATGGGCATCACCCGCACTGCGCTGCTGGCGGTGGCGCGCTTCCTGATCCGGCGCAGCACGCCGCTGGTCAAGCTGCACTGAGCGCAGTCGGTGCGACCCAATGACAACGGCGGCCAGTGGCCGCCGTTGTCATTGGGTCGTCGGGTTGGCTGCCTTGTTCGTGGGGTTGGCTGCCTGGTTCGTCGGGTTGGCTGCCGCGCCGCCGAAGCGACCTCGGTCGCGCCGGCAATCCGATGGCATCTCAGGCCGCCAGCTCGCGCGGCAAGGTCATCTGCAGCACGGCGCCGCCGTTCTCGCCACGCGCCAAAGTGAGGTTGCCGCCCAGGTAGCGCGCGCGTTCGCGCAGCAGGCGCAGGCCGTGGCAGCCGCTCGACGATGTTTCGAGCGCATTCTCGCAGGGGCCCACGCCGTCGTCGCGCACGGTGAGCATGGCCATCTCGCCGTCGTCGTCCAGGATCACGTCCACGCGGGTCGCCTGCGCATGGGCGGCGGCGTTGCGCAAGCCTTCCTCGGCGCAGCGCAGCAGCAGCACGCCGTGCTCGCGCGACCAGGCGCCGTCGTCGTCGGGCAGGCTGGCGCGGGCCTTCAGGCCGCGTTCGGCGCCGAAGGCGGGCACCAGCTCGGCCAGCGCGGCGCGCAGCCCGAGGAACTCGAGCTTGTCGTTCCACAGCTCGAGCTGCATCTTGCGGTTGGTTTCGATAATGCCGGCCAGCAGTGCCTTCATCTGGCCGGCGCGTTCGTGCGCCTTGCTGTCGGCCGGCAGGTTTTGGCTCAGCAGGGCCAGGTGCATGGTCAGGGCCGTCATCGACGAACCCAGGCTGTCGTGCAGCTGACGCGCCAACTGGCGGCGTTCCTGGTCCCAGCAGTTCGCCAGCCAGGCCAGCATCTCGGTGAGTTCAGCGGTGCGCGCCGCGACCTGGCGCTCGAGTTCCGGGTCGGGGGGCGATGGTGCCGGTTCGGTCATCGTAGGCTCTGTTATATGTTTCCCAAATCATACAACAGTTGGCAATTCGGCGGCGCGCGCCCGGCATTGCGCGGCATCCCGGCGTTGTTCCCACACAGCGTGCGCTCCCGTACAGTCAGCACGGCAGCAACAGCGCATGCTCGCTTCGTGGCCCAGGAGCCACTCACACCATACAGAATACGGGGGTATCACCATGACCAAGAACGCCAAGCAGCAGGACGCCATCGAACTACTGATCAGCCAGCACGACGAGGTCAAGGCGCTGTTCAAGCAATTCGACGAACTGGGCGAGCGCGCCACCACCAGCAAGAAGAAGCTGGCCGACGAGATCTGCGAGCAGCTGATCATGCACACGCAGATCGAAGAAGAAATCTTCTATCCGGCGCTGCGCGCGGTGTCGAAGGAAATGGAAGACATGCTGGACGAAGCCGTGGTCGAACATGCGTCGGCCAAGGACCTGATCTCGCAGATCCAGGAAATGGCGCCGGGCGACGACCTGTACGACGCCAAGGTCACGGTGCTGGGCGAGTACATCGAGCACCACGTCGACGAGGAAGAAGAGGACATGTTCCCGAAAGTGCGCAAGCTCGAGCTCGACCTGGACGCCCTGGGCGCAGAGATGGCGGCGCGCCGCGACGAGCTGCTCGCCACGGCCTGATCTCGTGCCGCCGCCGCTGTCACTGCCGCGGCTTCAGGCGGCGGTGCCGGCCGGGGCCGGCGCCAGCGCTTCCAGCAGGCGATCGATCTGCACCGGCTTGACCAGGTGCTGGTCGAAGCCGGCTTCCATCACGCGCCGCTGGTCGTCCGGAAGGCCATAGCCGGTCACGGCGATCAGGCGGATCGCGCACGTGGCCGGATCGGCGCGCAGGCGCCGCGCCACCTCGTAGCCGTCGATGCCCGGCAGGCCGATGTCGACCAGCGCGGCGTGCGGTTGGCAGGCATGCGCCTGGTTCACGCCCTGTACGCCGTCGCCGGCCTGGTACACCGGGTAGCCATGGGCGGCCAGCATGGTCGCCATCATTTCGCGCCCGTCTTCATTATCTTCGATCAGCAGTATCGATGGTTTGCCGGCATCGCCAAGCGGCGCCAGCGCCGGCGCGCATGGTTCGGCCGCGCCGCTCGACTCCGCCTGGCAGGGGCACGGAAGACGGATGGTGAAGCAGGAGCCGAGTCCGGCGCCGGGGCTGTCGGCGGCTACGCTGCCGCCGTGCAGCTCGACCAGGCGCCGCACCAGCGACAAGCCGATCCCCAGGCCGCCCTGCGAGCGGTCGATCGAGATCGCGCCCTGCACGAACACGTCGAACACCTGCGGCAGCAGCTCGGGCGGGATGCCGACGCCCGAGTCGCGCACGCTGAGCACGACGTCGTCGCCGGCGCGCGCCAGGGCGATGTCGATGGCGCCGCCGTTGGGCGTGTATTTCAGTGCATTGTCCAGCAGGTTCGAGACGATCTGTTCGAGGCGGGTCGGGTCGCCGTCGACCCAACTGGGCGCCAGGTCGGCCGCGATGCGGTAGCCTGCCATGCGGCCGGTGGCGCGGAAGGTTTCCAGGCAGCTGGCGACCAGCCTGGACAGGTCGGTGGCCTGGCGCGCCAGCAGAATCTTGCCCGACATCGCACGCGACAGGTCGAGCAGGTCGTCGACGATGCGCGACAGGTGCTGGCTCTGGCGCTGGATGATGGCGCGGGCGCGCGCCACCGTGTCGGGCGCGGCGCCGGGCAGGCCGATCAGGCTGGAAGCGCTGGTGATCGCCGACAGCGGATTGCGCAGTTCGTGGCCCAGCATGGCGAGGAACTCGTCCTTGGCATGGCTTTTCCTCTCGGCCGCACGCCGCTCTTCCATCTCGCTCACCAGGCGCTGGTTGGTGGCGGTCAGCTCGAGCGCATGCTGCGAGAGTTTTTCGGCCTGGCGCTTGAGTTCCTCGTTCTTCATGGCCAGGGTGACGAATACCGACACCTTGGCGTGCAGGATCTGCGGAATGACCGGGGTGAACAGGAAATCGGCGGCGCCGCGCTGGTAAGCCTTGAGACGATCGAGCTCGTCGGCCAGGAAGGCGGTGACGAAAATGATCGGGATGTCGGCCGAGCGCGGGCGCTGGTGGATCGCCTCGGCGGTCTCGAAGCCGTCCATGCCGGGCATGTTCACGTCGAGCAGGATCACGGCAAAATCGTGCAGCAGCACCTGGCGCAGCGCTTCCTGGCCGGAGCGGGCCGACAGCACGGCGTAGTTTCCTTCTTCGGCGCGCCCGTCGAGCAGGCTGGTGAGTGCCAGCAGGCTGGCGGGGTCGTCGTTGACCACCAGGATCTTGGGTTTATCGCTTGTCGCCACGATGGATTCCGTCAACATTGCCGTGCTTGCTCGACCAGATGGAGTGTAGTCTTGTATTACGCCAGAGTAAATACCTTGTAAAACAAGCCATCATATCATGCGACATAAGTGCTATTAGGCAAATAAATCAATCGTGCGGCCCGTGAGGGTGTTCGCTGCCGCACATACGTCGGCACCGGGCTATGCCATAGTGGAATCGAACCGTTTCGCTGGCCTACAAGAGAGGACATACTATGAATATCGACACCATTGTAAATGAACAATTTCACGGAAAAACGTTCCGCGAGCTGGCCGACGCGCCGCTGTCGGCGCTGCGCGGTATCGGCGAGCAGCAGGCCGCCGCGCTGGCCGACACGCTGGGCGTGAAGACGATCGGCGACCTGGCCAACCTGGAGGCCGTCCGGTACGCCATCGCCATCAATGCGCTGTCCGGCTGCGAAGGCGTGTCCAACAAGGAAAGGGCCGAGGAAACGCTGCTCGACGACGCGGTCGAGATGACGTTCCCGGCCAGCGACCCGATTTCGGTCGACGCCGGCATTACCCGCATCGAAGTCGCGCCCGACATGGTCGACCCTGGCCACGACCACCAGCACGCGCAGTCGATCGAAGAAAAGAGCAAGATTCGCGATTGCCCGACCGACCAGCGCTAAGCTTGCATCAGGAATCGAGGCATTGGCGGACAGGCCACGCGGCGTAAGTTGCGTGGCCTGTTTGTTTGTGCGGGCGCTGTGGGAAGAAGGGTGGGGCATGGGATGCGGTGAGGGCACTGGCGTTTGCGCCGGTTGGGAGTCGGTTTTTTAAGAAGGCAGCGACGTCGATCGCGGTCTCGCATGCTGCAGCGTGGCGACGCCGAAGACGGTAACAGCGACATGCCCGCGCATGTCGTTCCCGCGCTGGCGGGAAACTTCGTTGACATGCGCGGTGACGACCGCGTCGGCGCCGCTCAGCGGTGCTGCGCCGCCAGTTCGACCGGTGGGTTTGGCGAAGTCGCCTGACTCGGTGCGGCCGAAGTCTTGGCCGCCGCCTGGCGATTCGCCGCCGGCGAGCAGAAGCGGTTCTTGCCGGCGCGCTTGGCTTCGTACAGCGCGTAGTCGGCGATATTGATCAGCGCGTCGACCGATTCGGCGTCGTCCGGATAGATGCTGATGCCGATCGACGTCGACAGCCGCAAGGTGAGATCGTTGATGAAGAAGGGCTCGGACAGGGCCTCGACCAGCTTCGACGCCGGTCCCTGCGCGTCGGCCAGGCTGTGGACGTCGCCCAGCACCACCATGAATTCGTCGCCACCGAGACGCGCGACGGTGTCTTCCTTGCGCGAGCTCGACAGCAGGCGCTGGGACACCATCTTGAGGATCTCGTCGCCGTAGGCATGGCCGTAGGTGTCGTTGATCGCCTTGAAGCCATCCAGGTCGAGGTACATGACGGCGGCCTTGGCATGGCTGCGGTTGGCGTGCTGCAGGGCCGTTTCGATGCGGTCCTCCAGCAGGCGCCGGTTAGGCAGGCCGGTGAGGGCGTCGTGCAGGGCCAGCTCCTGTTGCGCCTTGGAATACTGGGCCAGTTCCTTGTACAGCAGCCGCACCTCGAGCATGTTATGGATGCGCTTGTGCACTTCGAGCAAATCGAAGGGCTTGCTGATGAAGTCGCGGGCGCCCGCTTCGAGCGCGGCGATCTTGAAGCTCGGTTGCGCGGTCAGGGCCAGCACCGGCAGGTAGCCGCCCTGCTCGATCTCCTTCAGGCCTTTCATGACCTGGAAGCCGTTCAGGCCCGGCATCTGCAGGTCCAGCAGGATCAGGTCGTAGTTGTGCTCGCGGTGGAGCGGGCAGACCTGTTCCGGCAGCATGGTCGAGCTGACGCAGGAATAGCCTTCTTCGCGCAATATCTCTTCCATCAGTTCGATATTGTCGGGCGAATCGTCCACTACCAGGATTTTCGCGTTCAAAATGTCTTGTCTGCTCGGCATGCTTTTCTCTTCTCTCGTATGGAGCGGATTCCCTTCTGGGTGGAATCGGGCTTGAACCCATCACTAATTAGTCTAGCAAACAGACCAAAATTTCTTGTAGGACAGCGCCGCGTGCGGGGGTAGGAACATAAACGACCGGCCAACAATGGCTGTGTTTCATTTGATCCCCCTTAATCGGCCCTTGATTGGCCCCCTCGATGAGCCGCCCATTATCGCCCATCATTCAACGGTTGACCATGCGCCTTCCTCCGCTGACCAGCGGCGCCGTGGGCGGCGCGGTCACCATGCCGATCGCGGTCATCAGCTCGGTCTGCTCGACCGGCTTCGATACATGGGCCGAAAAACCCGCTTCCAGCGCCTTGAGGCGATCTTCGGAACGGGCGAAGGCGGTCAGCGCGATGGCCGGCACCAGCCCACCCGCGTCGCGCGGGAGCGCGCGCACCCAGGACAGGAATTCCAGGCCGTCGACCTCGGGCATGCCGAGGTCGCTGATCAGGAGGTCGGGCGGGGCGGCGCGCAGCAGCTCGAAGGCTTCGCGCGCGCTGGCGGCCAGGCGCACGCTGGCCTGGCAATCGGCCAGGATGCGGGCGATCAGCTCGCGCGCATCGCGGTCGTCGTCGACCACCAGCACCGAGGTGCCGCGCAGGTCGCGTACGGCGACCTCGCCCGCCTGGGCGCCGCCCTCGGCGCCAGCCGGGGCCGGCGGCGCCGGCTGGCGCCGGGAGGCGCGAGCAGAATCGGCGGCGGCGGCCGTCTTGGCCACCGGCAGCTCGATGGTGAAGCTGGCCCCCTGGCCGACCCCTGCGCTCTCGGCGCGCACCGTGCCGCCGTGCTGCTCGACCAGGTGCTTGACGATCGACAGGCCCAGTCCCAGGCCGCCGTGGCTGCGCGTCATCGAGGCGTCGGCCTGGCGGAAGCGTTCGAACACGTGGGTGATGAATTCGGGTCCGATGCCGGCGCCGTTGTCGCGGATCGTGATCGCCACCTGTTCTTCGCGCTTGCCGACCTCGATCGTGACCAGGCCGTCGCGCGGGGTGAACTTGATCGCGTTCGACAGCAGGTTCCAGATCACCTGCTGCAGCCGGCCCGGGTCGCCCGCCACCGCCGGCGTCTCGCCCTCGTAGCGGCGCTCGATGCGGATGCCCTTGGCGTCGGCCGCCGGGCGCACGGTTTCGATGGCGGCGTCGATGAAGCCGGCCGGGGCCACGGTCTGCATGTCGAGCAGTACCTTGCCCGAGGTGATGCGACTCATGTCGAGCAGGTCTTCGATCAGCTGGGCCTGGGCGCGCGCATTGCGTTCGATGGTCGACAGGCCGCGCTGCAGGTCGGCGCCGTCGCGGCTGCCGCGGCGCAGCACCTGCGACCAGCCCAGGATCGCCGACAAGGGCGTCCTCAGCTCGTGCGACAGGGTGGCCAGGAACTCGTCCTTCATCTGGCTGGTGCGCTCGGCCTCGGCGCGCGCCTCGCGCTCGTTCTCGAGCAGCACCTTGCGCTCCTCGGCCGCGCGGCTGGCGGCTTCCACCAGGCGGATATTGTCGACCGCGATCGCGGCCTGGGCCGCGATGCCGCTGACGATGCGCTCGCTGCGCTCGGTGAACACGCCGGGCTCGGGGTGGCCGAAGAACATCGTGCCCAGCAACTCGCCCGAGCGCGCCGTGACCGGCACCGACAGGTAGCTGCGCACCGGCGGATGGCCAGCGGGCAGGCCGAATCGCGGCGCCTTGTCCGCATGCAGCGGGTCGTGGCCAAGGTCGCCAATGCGCACCAGGGCATCGGCCCGCAGGCCCGGGCCGAACAGTGCCCTGGCGCCGGGTGCGGCGACGTCCTGGAACTCGGCCGAGGTGGCGCCGGACAGCGTGTACAGCGAAAACAGCGTGCCCGCGCCTTGTTCGCCATAGTGGAAAAAGGCGCCGAAACGGGCCCCGCAGACGCCGGCGGCGGCGTCGGTGGCGGCCTGCATCAGCGAGCGCAGGTCGCGGGTCGACGCCAGGATCGTGCCGGTGCTGTTGAGCAGTTCGAGCACGTGCGATTCTTCGCGCAGCGCCTGCTCGGCGCGTTTTACCTGGTCGACGTCGGTATTGGTGCCGAACCAGCGCACCACGCGGCCATCGCGGTCGTGCACCGCCTCGACCCGGGTGAGGAACCAGCGGAAGTTGCCGTCGGCGCCGCGGATCGGGAATTCCATCTCGAACGGCAAGCCGGTGCGCACCGATTCGTCCCAGTGCTCGAGCACGGCCGGCAGCACCTCCGGGTCGTACACCGCTTTCCAGCCCCAGCCGGTGGATTCGCTCGGGGTGATGCCGGTGTATTCGTACCAGCGCTGGTTGAACCAGACGATGGCGCCGCTGGGGTCGGCCATCCAGGCCAGCTGCGGGATGGTGTTGGCCAGCGCGCGCAATTCTTCCTCGCTCTGGCGCAGGTGGTCGTCGGCCTCGCGCCGGGCGCTGATGTCCTGGGCCATGCCGGTCATGCCCAGCACGCGGCCGCCCTGGGCCGGGCCGCCATGATCGGGGCGGCCGACCAGGGCCACGCAGCGCGCGGCCGACTGGCCGCACGGGGCGCCGCCGGCGTGGCCGTCGAGCGGCAGCAGGCGGCATTCGAGGTCGAGGTCCTTGCCCTGCGAAAAAGCCGCGAGCACCGCGCGCCGCACCCGCGAGCGGTCGTCCTGGACCAGGCGCTCGCGCAGCAGCGGCCACGCGAGCGCCACGCCTTCGGGCAGGCCGAGGATCTCGGCGGCGCGCGCGCCAAAGGTGACGCGGCCGCTCGCCGCGTCCCAGCGCCAGTCGCCCAGGCGGCCGGCGGCGATCGCGAGCTGCAGCCGGTTGTTGTTGTCGATCAGGGCTTGCTGGTCGAGCTTGCGCGCCGTGATGTCCTGGAAGTACAGGGTCAGGCCGTCGGGCGAAGGGTACACCCGCATGTCGAGCCAGCATTGCAGGCGGCGGTAGAAGAACTCCTTGGTGACGGTGATCCGCTGCTCCATCGCGCGCCGGCAGTCGGCGGCGACCGAGGTGCCGTGCAGGTCTTCGAATTCATCCCACAGCCGGCGGCCGACCAGGCTGTCGCGGCTCTTGTTGAGCGGCGCCGCCATCTGCAGCGCGCGGCCGTTGATATAGGTGATGTTCCAGTCGCGGTCGACCGCGCAAAAGCCGTCGGTGAGGCTTTCGAGCATGTTTTCCATGCGCTCGTTGGCGCGCTGCAGCTCTTGCCGGGTGGCTGCCAGGTCTTGTTCTGACACGTGGCGCGGGTTGCTGCTGGAAAGGTCGGAGGGAGTGTTCATGCCGGGTGTGCAAAATGCCCGAGATCGGGCAGGATGTGTTTCATTGTAGACCAGACAAGCCGGTCTGACGCACACGCTTGATGCGCGCCTGGCGCCGGTGGGCGTTTCAGGCGCGCTTCACGGCGCTTCTTCAGCCGGATTTGCCCGGCTGGCGCGCGACCTTCGACAGGGCGTCCTGCAACTGGTCGATCTCGTAGGGCTTCTGCAGCGACTGGTAAGGGAAGGACAGGTGGCGCAGCAGGGTGTCGCCGTAGCCCGAGGCGAAGATCACGCGCAGCGACGGGTCGTCCGCGATCGCCCGGGTGGCCAGGTCGACACCCGACATGCCGGGCAGGCTGACGTCGGAGAACAGCACGTCGTAGCGCTGGCGCGCGAGCAGGGCCAGGGCGTCGTCGGGATGGGCCACGCCGTCGGCTTCGTGGCCGAAGGCCTTGAGCATTTCGCACACCAGGTACTGGGAGTCGACATTGTCCTCGACCACCAGGATGCGCATGGCGCCGCTGCCGGCGTCTTCCTGTGCCGGCGCCTCGGTTGCCGGGGCCAGCGCCACCTGCACGCCGCGCACCGCGCCGGCCTCGTCGCGCAGCGGGGTCAGGCGCAGGTCGAAGCGCGACTCCTGGTTGCCGTCGAGGCGGCGGAAGGTGAGGGGCGCGTCCTGCACCACGCCGGCCTCGCCGCGCCAGGCGGCCTCCAGCGCCTTGCCGGCTGCCGCCAGCGGCGGCGGCAGCACCGGCGGCACCGAACCGCCGGGAACCCGGCCGTAGCCGGGGCCGGCCAGCAGGGCATACGCCTCGTTGAACACCGTGATCGTCTCGGCGCCCCAGACCAGCAGGGTGGGGAGCGGGGAGTTCAGCAGCAGGTCGCTGGAAAGGCGGAGCAGCAGGGGCCAGCGGGCGGTATCGCCCAGCGCGGTCGCCGACCAGTCGTAGGATGCGGTACTCCGGGCGGAGGTGTCGAGGTCGGGCATGGGCAAGCTTGTTGTAAAAACGAAAATATGGCGGGCATCCTACACCAAAAGCCCGTTACCTGCTTTACCAACCGTGCGCGGCCATGCAGCCGCGATTTTGTAACTAACCAACTGTTCGAGCATCATCGACACGCTGAGGCCGCAGTCGCGGCCTGCGGCATGCACGGCACCGATGGTGTTGCAGATCGTCGGGGTCATGCCGGCAACAGCGCGTTCGGGCAAGCGCCGCCCCTCCGACCTGTCATGGCGGAAACGTTGCAGGAATGTGGCAGGGATGTGGCTGGGATGTAACGAATCTCGCCGGCATGTCGTAACGAAGGGCGGGCACGCGCTCCGGCGCCGCTGACGGATGCATGGCGGCGGACACACGAGGACGCGCAAAAAAAAAGCCCGCATCCTGAGAGGCGGGCTGAATCTATTTCCTAGGAGGAGAATAGAGGAGACAGGTGAATGATGCTGCATTGCGTCAAATCAGTCCAATTTATATTTCCAATACCAGTCATAGGCTTAATAAATATCCTAGGAAGATTGTCAAGTGCGCACTGTAGCGTGCACGCACTTGGTGCGTGCGTGAAAATGTTCTAGGATGGCAACTATGTCATCTTCTTCGTTGCTTGTTCGCGCCGGTATCGCGCTGCTGTCCTGCGCTTGCGCCTGCGCTGCGCAGGCGCAGACACGGCCAATCGACCCGCCACCGGGCCCGGCCATGCCGCTCGCCGACTATTCTCTCGAACAGCTTTCCGACATCGTGGTGATCTCGGTCTCGCGCCAGAACGAGCCGCTCGGGCGGGCGTCGGCCTCGGTGTACGTGATCCAGGGCGCCGAGATCGCCCGTTCCGGCGCCACCACCTTGCCCGAGGCGCTACGCCTGGCGCCCAACCTGGTGGTCGCGCGCATCGGCGCCGGATCGTATGCGATCAGCACGCGCGGCTTCGTTTCGCCGCTGGCCAACAAGTTGCTGGTGATGGTCGACGGCCGCAGCGTGTATTCGCCGCTGTTCTCGGGCGTGTTCTGGGAAATGCAGGACGTGCCGCTGGAAGACGTGGAGCGCATCGAGGTGATCAGCGGCGCCGGCGGCACCGCCTGGGGCACGAATGCCGTGAACGGCGTCATCAACGTCATCACCCGCAGCGCCGCCGAGACCCATGGCGGCCTGGCGACCGCGCATGCCGGCGGCGGCGAACAAGGCGCGAGCGTGCGCTATGGCGGACAGTTCGCCGGCGGCGCGCATTGGCGCGCCTATGCGCGTGGCATGGAGGTCGAGGGGTTTGCCCGCGACGCGGGCGGGCCGGATGCCGGCGGCATGCGGCGCCAGCAGGCGGGTTTCCGTCTGGACTGGGAGGCCGGCGCCGACGACGTCAGCATCAGTGGCGACATCTACGATGGGCGCCTGCGCGCTGGGGGCGACCAGTCGCGCGTCAAGATGGCGGGAGCCAACCTGCTGGGGCGGGTCGAGCACCGGCTCGACGAGAACCAGAGCGTGCGCCTGCAGGCGTGGCTCGACCACTCGCGGCGCGACCAGCAGGACGTCGGCGCCCAGCGCCTGGACACGGTCGACGTCGAGGCCCAGCACCTGCTGCGCCTGGATGGCCACAGCCTGGCCTGGGGCGGCGGCTATCGCTACAGCCGCGACCGGATCGACAACGGCCCCGTGCTGCGCTTTACCCCGGCGCGCCGCAGCCTGCGCTGGTCGCACCTGTTCGTCCAGGACGACATCAGCGTGGCGCAGGACGTGCGCGCGAGCGCCGGCGTGCGCATCGAACACAATGTGTACACCGGCAGCGAGGTGCTGCCCAGCCTGCGCCTGGCATGGGACGTCGATGCGCGCTCGATGCTGTGGGCGGCATTGTCGCGCACGGTGCGCGCGCCGTCGCGCATCGACCGCGATCTCTACGCCGTCGACTCGCTCGATCCGAACGCCTACCTGATCGCGGGCGGAGCGGACGTGGTGGCGGAGACGGCGCGCGTGGCCGAGCTGGGCTATCGCGCCCAGCCCCTGCCTTCGCTGTCGTGGTCGGCAACCGTCTTCTATACGGATTTCGAGCGCCTGCGCACGCTGGAACCGGCCCCGGCGCACGCCGGTCCGCCGGCGGCCTATGTCCTGCAAAGCCTGGGCAAGGGCGCGCTGCGCGGCGTCGAGCTGTGGGCCAACTGGCAGGCCGCGCGTGGCTGGCGCCTGCAGGCGGGCGCGGTGCTGCAAGACCTGGACATCGGGCGCGAGCCGGGTAGTCGCGACGATACGGGCCTGAGTTTTCTTGCTGGCAACGATCCACGCGTGACCTGGACCGTGCGCAGCGCGCACGACCTGGGCGCGCGCCTGCGGGCCGATCTGGCGCTCCGTTACGTCGCGCGCATGCCACAGACGGCCCTGCCAAGCTATCATGAGCTCGACGCGCGGTTGGCGTGGCAGCTACGCCCCGATCTCGAGATCGCCCTTGTCGGGCGTAACCTGCTGCACCGACGCCACGCCGAATACGGCGCGGCCGGCAGCCGCCAGCTGATCGAGCGGTCGGTGTTCGCCAGCGCGGCGCTGCGTTTTTGATGGGCCAATGAATTCCATGACAATCAATCAACCTGAACGCCCGCAGCGACGCCGGGCATGCCGGGCCCTGGCGCTGCCCCTGCTGCTGGCCGGCGCGCCCCTGCTGCCGCTGGCCGCCCAGGCCGCGGCGCCGGCGCTCGAGCGGCGCGTGAAGGCGGCTTTCCTGTATAAATTCCTCGGTTACGCCGAATTCCCGCCGCAAGCCTTCGCCGACGCCGCCACGCCCCTCACCCTGGGCGTGGTCGGCGCCGAGGATATGGCGGCCGAGCTGGCGCGGATCGCCACCGGGCGCATGGTGGCGGGGCGCACGATCGCCGTGCGCGCGCTGCGCGAGCAGGAGCTGGCCCAGCCGGTGCACGTGCTGTTCGTGGCCGGCCGCGACGAGGCGCGCACGGCGCGCCTGCTGCGCTCCTCGCCGGCCTTTCTGACCGTGACCGAATGCGAAGGCTGCCTGCAGCACGGCAGCGTGATCAATTTTACGATCGTCGATGAGCGCGTACGTTTCGACGTCTCGCTCGACGCGGCGGAAAAGAAGCATGTGAAGCTCAGTTCGCGCCTGCTGACGGTGGCGAACCGCGTGCAGAAAGGAGCCTCCTGATGCCAATGCACGATACCGGCTCCGTCAGGAGCAAACTGATCCTGATGGCGGTGGCGACCACCGTGGTGGCCCTGCTCACCGCGGGCGTGGCGATGCTGCTGCTCGACCTGCGCACCTTCCAGCGTTACTGGATCGACGATCTCACCACCCAGGCCGACATCGTCGCCAGCGTGACCGCGCCCGCGGTCTCGTTCAACGATGCGACCGACGTCACCCAGAACCTGACCCTGCTGCGCGTGCGTCCGCAGATCGTGGCGGCCGCGGTCTACACCGCCAACGGCGCCCGCTTCGCCACCTATGTGCGGCCCGACGTGCGCGCGCAGTTGCCGGAGCGGCCCGAGCCGGCCGGCTACCGCATCGAGCGCGGCGAAGTCGTGCTGTACCGCGACATCGTCGAGAACGGCGAACGGATCGGCACGGTCTACCTGCGTTCGCGCTACGGCGTGCTGGACCGGGCCCTGAGCTACGGCGCCATCCTGGGCGGTGTGCTGCTGGGCGCCCTGGTGATCGCGGCCCTGGTGGCTTCGCGCCTGCAGGCGTCGATCACGCGTCCGCTGGAGGCGGTCACCGATGTCGCACGCCAGGTGATGCTGCGCCGCGACTTCTCGCTGCGCGTGCCGGGCAAGGAAAAGGGCGAGATCGGCGTGCTGGTCGACGCCTTCAACGACATGCTGGCCGAGATCGGGCGCCGCTCGGACGCGCTGCAGGCGGCCAACCGCACGCTCGAACACGAGATGGACGTACGCCAGCGCGCCGAAGGCGCCCTGATCGTGGCCGACCGGCGCAAGGACGAATTCCTGGCCACCCTGGCGCACGAGCTGCGCAACCCGCTGGCGCCGATCCGCACCGGCCTCGACATCCTGCGCATCCGCAGCGGCGACGCCCAGGCCACCCAGCGCGCCACCGACATCATGGAACGCCAGCTGCGCCAGATGGTGCGCTTGGTGGACGACCTGCTGGACGTCTCGCGCATCAATACCGGCAAGTTCACCATCAAGATGGGACGCGTGGAACTGAAGGCCGTCGTCAACGACGCGCTGGAAGTGGTGCGCTCCTATATCGAGCTGCACGGGCATGAGCTGGTGCTGGAGCTGCCGGACCGTCCGGTATTCCTGCATGGCGACGCCACGCGCCTGGCGCAGATCCTGTCGAACCTGCTCAACAACGCGGCCAAGTACACCAACCGCGGCGGCAAGGTGATGCTCAAGGGGGCGGTGGAGGACAAGACCCTGGTGCTCGAAGTGGCCGACACCGGCATCGGGCTGGCGCCGGACATGCTCGATTCGGTGTTCGAGATGTTCGTCCAGGTCGACTCGACCCTGGAGCGCAGCAACGCCGGCCTGGGCGTGGGCCTGTCGCTGGCGCGCAAGCTGGTCGAGCTGCACGGCGGCACCATCACCGCCCATAGCGAAGGCATGGGCCTGGGCAGCCGTTTCCTGGTGCGCCTGCCGATCGTGGTCGCCCCGGAGCCGCCGACCAAGCCGACCCCGGCCGCCTTCATCAGCACCGAGAGTTATCGCATCTTGCTCGCCGACGACAACGTCGACTTCGTCAACAGCATCGGCGCCTTGCTCACCGCGATGGGCCATAGCGTGGTGATCACCCACAACGGCCCGGATGCGCTGGCTGCGGCGGCGCGCTTCTGCCCGGACTACGCCTTCCTCGACATCGGCTTGCCGCACATGTCGGGCTACGACCTGGCGCGCGGCATCCGCAAGCTGCCCAGCGGCGCGCTGACGGTGTTGATCGCGGTGACCGGCTGGGGCCAGGAAAAAGACCGCCAGCTGGCCTTCGAGGCCGGCTTCGACCACCATATGGTCAAGCCGGTGCGCTTCGAGCAGATCGAGGAGATCCTGGGCACGCGCAGCGTCGTCAAGAAGGCGCGCACGTAAAAACGTAATCACGTGCGACGTTGCCGGTCGTTCGTTCGATTGTTCGTTCGTGCCACAGGCAGGCGGGGCGGGGTGGGGCGTCGGCCCTGCTGCGGGCGCCGGCGCCGGGCCGGGAAACCCGGCGCGCCCAGGCCGCCAGGCATCATGCCCAAGGTAGCCGGCCCGTGCGCCAGCGCCGTCGGCGGACAGCAGTTCGCCTCACCAGCAGGTAATCGTCGCAGTCCGCGAGGTCGTCGTTGGCGATGGTCCACCGGTCGCGGGCGCCGGCTTGCGCTGCTTCTCCCGCAGTGATGAGGACGTCATCGGCGGCGTACGGGCGCAGGATGGGTGCAAGGGACGAGCGTCAGTCGCTCATGGAGCCCGATGTGCGGATGACATGGGCCCGCGCGCCTGCGGTGCGAGCAGCCAAGAAAAAATGGCTTAGAATTTCTTCTGAGCCATTCTCTTGAAACAGTTGGTGCGGCTGGCAGGAATCGAACCCACGACCCCTTGGTTCGTAGCCAAGTACTCTATCCAGCTGAGCTACAGCCGCCCGAGGCACGCATTATAACGGCATTCAGACGAAACGCCAAGCAAGGATTCTGCGATGCCAACACAGAACTCCGAAAAGAAAAATGGCCCAGAATATCTTCTGAGCCATTCTCTTGAAACAGTTGGTGCGGCTGGCAGGAATCGAACCCACGACCCCTTGGTTCGTAGCCAAGTACTCTATCCAGCTGAGCTACAGCCGCCCGAGGCACGCATTATAGCGATGCTTGTTCATCTTGGCAAAGGATTGGCGACAAAATCTTTGTTTTTATCCATCGTCGCCGGCGCCAGCGCCCGCGCCAGGGCATCGATCACCGCCCGGTCGTGAGGATTGCACAGCAATGCGGGCAAATCCGCTTGCGGGACCAGGTGCACGGCCTGGCTTTCCCATCCCATCAGCGCCGGATTGCCGCCGACCCGGCGCGCCAGGTAGTAGCGCGTATGGGTCTGGGTGCGTGCGCTGTCGATCAGGTGGGCCAGGATCTCGACCCGCAGGCCGGATTCCTCGAACGCTTCGCGGATCGCCGTGGCTTGCAGGTTGACGCCGGGATCGACCCGGCCCTTGGGAAAGGTCGCGTCGTAGCCGCCGAAGCGGTTCGAGGGCGCCACCGCCCACACGCGGCCATCGTCTTCCACGATCACGACGCCGGCGGCCGGGGAGCGCGACGGCGGCAGGTCGAAGGCCGGTTCGGCGATATCGGCCTGGCCCGCGACGTCGTTCCACCCCGCATTCGTGGCGGGCGCGTCGATCCACGGCGCGAACGGTACGCCGTTCAGGACCGGAGGCAGGGCGCCGAGCGGTACGACGGTCGCGATCCGTGCCGGGTCGAGCCAGGACGCCAGTGCGGTCGGCAACGAGGGCGAGCGGATCGGCACGGGTTCGCCGCGCTCATCGGGTTGGGGGTGATGCTGTGGCTGATGGTGAGGCTGATGGTGAGGCTGAGAAGCGGCGGCGTCGTTCATGGGCGAAAGTGACGGGTGCGCATTGAAAGCCGGGCATTGAAAGCCCGCACATTGCTGGCCTAAAAGCAATAAGGGCACTTCTTGCGAAGTGCCCTTATCTGAAGAAGGTTGGTGCGGCTGGCAGGAATCGAACCCACGACCCCTTGGTTCGTAGCCAAGTACTCTATCCAGCTGAGCTACAGCCGCCCAATGCAGGCATTATAGCGGGAGGTGGACGTCTTGGCAAAGGTTCAGTGCCGAACCGTGTAACGGGCGGAGAAAAAGGGGGTACAAAACCGCCCTGGATCAATCCAGCAGGCAAAGAAAAAGGGCCAGATCGTGTGATCTGGCCCTCTGTATTTTCTGGTGCGGCTGGCAGGAATCGAACCCACGACCCCTTGGTTCGTAGCCAAGTACTCTATCCAGCTGAGCTACAGCCGCCCGAGGCATGCATTATAGCAGCGGGCCGCCGGTTCTGGAAGTCTCAAAATATTTCACCTTAGCAAACTCCTCTGGTAGATTGGATGGCAGGATCATCAACTGGATCGCCATGCCGGGTTTCACCACTGTCCGCGCCACCTCGTGTCGCTGCATCTTCCTGCTGTTGCTGAGCATTCTGGGCATGCTCGCCGCGCTGCCCGGGGACGCGGGCGCCGCCCAGCGCAGCCTGCGCTTCGAACGGCTGTCGGTCGACCATGGCCTGTCCCAGCATTCGGTGATCAATATTTTGCAGGACCGCCAGGGCTTCATCTGGTTCGGCACCCAGGCCGGGCTGCACCGTTTCGACGGCTACCGGATGACCGTGTACCGAAACGACACCAAGGATCCGGGCAGCATCCCCGACAACCACGTATCGGCCTCGTACGAGGATCCGCACGGCCATCTGTGGTTCGGCACCAAGGGCGGCCTCGCGCGCCATGATCCGGCCACCGGCCGCTTCCAGCGCCACACGCTGGCAGATGAAGGGCGCAGCGTGCTGCGCTCGGTGGTGGCCATCGTGCCGGGACCGGATGGCGCGCTGTGGCTGGCGACCAGCGACGGCGTGGTGCGCTTCGATCCGGCCACCGGCCGGCACCGCGGCTATGTGCACGACCCCGAGGACCGCGCCAGCCTGCGCGACGACCGGGTCAACGCGCTCGCCTTCGACAATGCGGGCGCGCTGTGGGTGGGCACGGCGGATGGGCTGGACCGGATGGAGCCGGACAGCGGCCGCTTCACCCACTTCGCGCTCGCCCCGCCGGCCGACGCCAAGCGCAATACCGTGCTCGCGCTGTCGATGGGGCCGCGCGACACGCTGTGGGTCGGCACCGCGTCCGGGCTCGAAGCCTGGCGCCTCGACGAAGGGGCGCCGCGGCGCCAGCGCATGGCCGCGGCCGATGGCATGGGCGACGTGCACGTCAAGACCCTGTACCACGACAGCGGCGCCCAGCTCTGGGTCGGCACCGAGAAGCAGGGCCTCAAATGGCGCGATCCTTCCAGCGGCAAGTTCATCAGCTATCGCAATGCGCCCCAGGACCCGCACAGCCTGTCCGACAACCAGGTGCCCGCGGTGCTGGTCGACCGCACCGGCACCCTGTGGGTCGGCACTTATTTTGGCGGCATCAATCGCACCGACCTGGCCAGCGGCGGCTTTACGCGCTACGGCGATACCGAGGGCATCGGTCGCGCGCGGGTGCGCGCCATCGCCGACGCGGGCGACGGCCGCCTGTGGGTCGGCACCGTCAGCGACGGCCTGATGCTGCTCGATCCGGCCACCCGGCAAGCCACGCGCCTGCGCTCGGCCATGCTGGGCGACCGGGTTACGGCGCTGGCCTCGGCCCATGGCCGGCTCTGGATCGGCACCGCGACCGGCCTGCTGTGGCGCGCGCCGGACGGGCGCATGAAGCGGGTGGCGCTGGGACCGGGCCCGGGCGCCAATCACGTGCAAGCGATCCGCGTCGGCCGTGACGGCACCTTGTGGGTCACGACGCGGGACGGCCTGTCGGCGCTGGCGCCCGGCCATGAAACCGCGCGCAGCTGGCGCAACGATCCGCTCGACCCGACCAGCCTGGGCGACAACTTCGGCCGCGCGCTGCTGGAAGACCGGCACCGCGTGGTGTGGATCGGCACCGAGTCGGGCCTGGAACGGTTCGACCGCGCCTCCGATACCTTTACCCGCTTTCGCAGCGATCCGGCCGATCCGGGCAGCCTGCGCCACAGCCGGATCAACTACCTGTACGAATCGGCCAAGGGCGACCTGTGGATCGGCACCGCCGGCGGGCTGCACCGCATGATGCGCGACGGCGAACGCGCCTGGTTCCGCTTCTATCCCTTCGCCGATGCGGGCGAGGGGCCGTCGATCGGCGCCATCCTCGAGGACGACGACGGCAACCTGTGGGTCAGCACCACGGCCGGCATCACGCGCGTCGATCCGGTGAGTGGCCAGGCCAAGAGCTACACGGCCAGGAACGGCCTGATCGACGGCTCCTACTTCGTGGGCGCGGGCTGGCGCGGCGCCAACGGCCAGCTGCATTTCGGCGGCATCAACGGCATGACCTCGTTCTTTCCGGCCGAGGTGCGCGACAACCCGTTTGCGCCGAGGGTGGCGATCACCGATCTCCTGGTGCTGAACCGCTCGCGCGCGCTTCCCGACCTGCCGACGCGGCGCGAGATCACGCTGTCGCACCACGATACCGTGTTCACGCTCGAGTTCGCGGCCTTGCACTACGCCGACCCGCACGCCAACCGCTATGCCTACCAGCTCGAAGGCTTCGACCAGGGCTGGGTCGACACCGGCGCCAGCCGGCGCTTCGCGACCTACACCAACCTCGATCCGGGACGCTATGTGTTCCGGGTCCGGGCCAGCAACAAGGACGGCCTGTGGAGCCAGGACGCCGCCACGCTGGCGATCACGATCACGCCGCCGTACTGGAAGACCTGGTGGTTCCGCGCGCTGGCGGCAAGCGCGGTGCTGGCGCTGTCCTACCTGGCCTACCGGTTGCGGGTGCGCGCGCTGGTGGAGCAGAAAGGCCTGCTGGCGCGCGAAGTCCATGCCCGGACGGCCGAACTGCTGCTGCAGAAGGACGCGGCCGAGCGCGACAAGCGCGAAGTCGAACGCCAGAAGGAATCAGTCGAGCGCGCGCACCGCAATATCGCGCTGCTGTCCGACATGGGCCGGGCCTTGACCGCGAACCTGGACATCGAAACCATCATGAGCACGCTCTACCGGCACGTGGTGGAGCTGATGGACGCGCCGGTCTTCGCGGTCGCGCTGTGGCGCCCGGAGCGCGAGACGCTCGAGCTGCCGTATGCGGTGGTGGTCGGACGGCGCATGGCGCCGCGCGAGCTGCGCTTCGATCCGGCGCGCCACCTGCTGTCGTGCTGCGTGGCCGAAGGCCGCGAGTTCCTGCTGGCCGACGTCCTGGCCGAATTGCCTGCGTGCCTGCCGCAGGCGGTCGATGCGCTCGATGCGGTGGCGGTGTCGGATGACGCCATTCATGCGCCGTGCTCGCTGCTGTGCGTCCCGGTGACGGCGGGCGAGCGGGTGCTGGGCGCGGTAACGGTGCAGAGCCGCCAGCCAGACGCCTACAGCCAGGTCCACCTCGACATGCTCGGGACGCTGGCGGCCTACGTCGGCGTGGCGATGGACAATGCCGAAGCCTACCACCGCCTCAAGGAAACCCAGGCCCAGCTGGCGGCGCAAGAGAAACTGGCCTCCCTCGGTTCGCTGGTGGCGGGCGTGGCGCACGAGCTCAACACCCCGATCGGCAACAGCCTGCTGATGGCCAGCACCCTGCAGGAGCGCACGCACGCGGTGGCGGCGCGCGTCGCGCACGCCACGCTCAAGCGCTCCGACCTCGAAGACTACATGGCGGCGTCGCACGAAGCGTCGGCCCTGATCGTGCGCAGCCTGCACAATGCGGCCGAACTGGTGAGCAGCTTCCGCCAGGTCTCGGTGGACCAGGCCAGCGACCAGCGCCGTCGCTTCGACCTGGCCCAGGCCTGCCATGAGATCGTCGCGACCCTGATGAGCACGGTGCGCCTGGCCGAACACCGCCTGCTGCTCGACGTGCCGGCCGGGATCGTGATGGATGGATTCCCGGGCCCGCTCGGCCAGGTCCTGATCAATTTCGTCAACAACGCCATGCTGCACGCTTTCGAGGGCCCGGGCGGCGCCATGACGATCGGCGCCGTGCCCCAAGACGGCCGGGTGACCATCACCTTCCGCGACGATGGCCGCGGCATCGAGCCGGCCCATCTCGGCCGCATCTTCGATCCTTTCTTCACGACCCGCATGGGGCAGGGCGGGACCGGGCTGGGCCTGAACATCGTCTACAACATCGTCACGGGCCTCTTGGGCGGCACGATCCGGGTCGAGAGCACGCCCGGCGCCGGTACGCTGTTCGTGCTCGACCTGCCGCTGCGTGCGCCGGACGCGCCGGCTTGAGGCGAGGCAGGGCCTGCGCTCAGGCCACGTTGCGTGGAGCGCCCGCGCGCCAGGCCTCGATGTTATCGACCAGCACGTCGGCCAGCGCCTGCATCGCGCCGGCGCTGGCCCAGGCCACGTGCGGGGTCAGGATGAAGTTCGGCAGGCGCATGCGCAGCAGGGGATTGGCGGACGCCGGCGGCTCCGTGCTCAGGACGTCGAAGCCGGCGCCAATGCGGCCTTCCATCAGTACGTTGGCCAGCGCCGCTTCGTCGACCAGGCCGCCGCGCGCGGTATTGATCAGAATCGCGCCCGGCTTCATCAGGCCCAGCTCGCGCCGGCCGATCAGGTCACGGGTCTGTTCGGTGAGCGGCAGGTGCAGGCTGACGATATCGGAGGTTGCCAGCAGCTCGTCCAGCGCCAGTTCGGTGACGTCCGGATCCTGGATCGGCGAGCGCGAGGTGGCGGCCACCCGCATGCCAAGGGCGCGCGCGATGCCGGCGACCCGCTTGCCGAGCGCGCCGTAGCCGACGATGCCCAGGCGGCTGCCGGCCAGGTCGCCGATCGGGTGGTCGAGCAGGCAGAAGCGGCTGGAGGTTTCCCATTTGCCGGCCTCGACGTCGAGGGCATAGGCGCGCAGGTTGCGGCGCAGCGCCAGCATCAGGGTGAAACAGTGCTCCGGCACCGAGACCAGCGCGTAGTCGCGGACGTTCGAGACCACGATGCCGCGCTCGCGGCAGGCGGCCAGGTCGACGTTGTCAAGGCCGGTGGCGGCGACGGCAACCAGCTTCAGGTCGGGCAGTTGCGCGATCGCCCCGGCGCGGAGCACCACCTTGTTGGTGATTGCGACGGTGGCGCCGGCCAGGCGTTCCACGACCTCGTCCGGGCTGGTGCCCGCGTGATCCTGCCAGGTATGCGCAAAGCCGGGAACGCGCACATTTGCTTGCAGGCTGTCGCGGTCAAGAAAGACGATACGGTCCATGATGTCCTTTCTGGCTATGGGCAAAGTCTTATTGTAGAGCAGGCATGGCAAAAGACAGGGAGGCCTGCCTTTTGCATGGGAGCGGCGTGCGGGACGCCGCGATATGGTGAGGCTCGAGCCGGCTTCTGGTGAGGGCCCTGAGCGAGGGAGCTACTACTAACGGGCGACGCTGTCGGCCTTCGCTTCAGCCTGGTCGGCCTTGGCTTCGGCCTTCTTCTCGGCTGCCTTCGCCTCGGCCTTGGCCACGTCGGCCTTTGCTTCGGCCTGGGCCTTCTCTACCTTCTCGTCGGCCTTGGCGACTTCTTTCGCATGCTTGGCGTCGGCCCTGGCCGCGTCTTTGGAGGCCTCGGTGGCGTGTGCGTCGGCATGGGGAGCGGTGGCAGGGGTCTGGGCGAACACGGAAGTAGCGAACAGACCAGCGATCAGGGTAGCGGCGATTTTGCTCATGGTGTCATTCCTTCATGGTAATTTGAAACCCGGTTGGTCTCGGGTGGGGCTCCGTGGAGTTCCTCGTGTTACTGGTTCCTCGTGTTACTGAGTCCTCGTGTTACTGAGCTGATAACGGGCCCCGATACGGCCCAGTTGACCCGTTTTACATCCGCTTACATTTGTCGTTTCGACCACGGTCAGCGTTCGCTGCCGTACAGTCTGGAGCGCGGGGCAGGAATAGGCTGTCGTCAATGGAATCCAGGAGTACCGCGATGCCGGACGCACTCAAAGTCTATCGAGCCAAGCGCAATTTCACGACCACGCCCGAGCCGGCCGAGGGCGGCACGCCCGGCATGGATGAATTGACATTCGTTATCCAGAAGCACTGGGCCAGCCGCCTGCACTACGATTTCCGGCTCGAGCTCGACGGCACGATGAAGAGCTGGGCGGTGCCGAAAGGCCCCAGCTACGATACGCACGACAAGCGCATGGCGGTGCAGGTCGAGGACCACCCGATCGCGTATGCCGATTTCGAAGGAACGATTCCGGCTAAGCAATATGGCGCCGGCAAAGTCATCATCTGGGACAAGGGGACCTGGGAGCCGCTGGAAGACCCGCACAAGGGCTTCGCCAAGGGCAGCATCAAGTTCGAGATGCACGGCCACAAGATGCGCGGCCGCTGGACGCTGGTGCGCATGAAGGGCCGCGGCGAGAAGCAGGAGCCGTGGCTCCTGATCAAGGAGAAGGACGAGTACGCACGCTCGTCCGAGGAATTCTCGCTGGTCGACGAGATGCCGGACAGCGTCAAGGATCTGCCGCTGCCGGCGCGGGTGCGGCGCAAGATCGACGCGCTGCGCACGGGCGAGGACGAAGCGCCGGCGCCGAAGAAGCGGGCGGCGGCGAAGAAGGCCGCGGCCAGGCCGACTGCCGCGGCGAAGAAGAAATCCGGCGCCAAACCCGGGGCCGCGCCGGCCTCGGACCGGGTCGCGTTGCCCGAGAAATTTTCTCCCGAGCTGGCCACGCTGGTGGATGCGCCCCCGCCCGACCCCGAAAACTGGGTGTTCGAGGTCAAGTTCGACGGTTACCGCATGCTGGCGCGCATCGAGAACGGCGCCGCGCGCCTGATCACGCGCAATGCGAATGACTGGACCGACAAGCTGTTGCCGCTCAAGGCCGAGCTGGAGCGCATGACACTGCCCGACGGCTGGTACGACGGCGAGATCGTGGTCCACGACGAGAACGGCAAGCCCGATTTCGGCAAGCTGCAGCAGGCCTTCGACGGCAGGCACGCCGAGCAGATCGAATTCTTCCTGTTCGACGTGCCGTACTTCGACGGCCACGACTTGCGCGAGCTGGCGCTGGTCGAGCGGCGCGGCTTGCTCGAAAAATTGCTGGCGAAAAAGAAGTCGGACCAGGTCCGCTTCTCGGCCGAGTTCGGCAGCAAGCCGGATGAGCTGGTGGCCGCCGCCTGCAAGATCGGCCTGGAAGGCGTGATCGGCAAGCGCCGCGATGCGCGCTACGTGTCGCGGCGATCGCCCGACTGGATCAAGCTCAAGTGCGGGTTGCGCCAGGAATTCGTGATCGGCGGCTTTACCGACCCCAAGGGCGCGCGTACCGGCATCGGTGCGCTGCTGCTTGGGACGTATGACGAGGAAGGGGTGCTGCGCTACGCAGGCAACGTCGGCTCGGGCTTCAATCATTCCTCGCTGGCCTCGATCGCCAGGCGGCTGGAGAAGCTGCGCAGCGACGAGAGTCCGTTCCCGCCGCGCGCCGTCCCCGGCCGCAAGCACCACTGGGTCAAGCCGGTGCTGGTGGCCGAGGTCAGCTTCTCCGAGTGGACCAGCGCCGGCGCCGTGCGCCACCCGGTATTCCAGGGCCTGCGCGAAGACAAGCCGGCCAGGGGCATTACACGTGAAAAGGCAAGACATATGGAAGCAGCATCCGCGACAGACGCTCCGGACCCTGTTTCGGCGCCGGACAGGCTGCCGGCGACGATGAAGATCACGAACGGCGAGCGCGTGATCGACAAGGAAAGCGGCGCGACCAAGCTCGACCTGATCCGCTACTACGCGCTGGTGGGCAAACTGATGATGGAACACCTGAAGGGGCGTCCGGTATCGCTGGTGCGCGCGCCCGAGGGCGTGGGCGGCGAGCTGTTTTTCCAGAAGCACGCCGACGTGCGCAAGATGCCGGGCCTGCGCCACCTGGACGCTGCGCTCGACCCCGACCATTCGCCGATGCTCGAAGTAGCGAGCGTGCAAGGAATCCTGTCGTCGGCGCAGTGGAACGTGATCGAGATTCACACGCAAAACGCGCTCAAGGGCAGCTACCAGAAGCCCAACCGCATGGTGTTCGACCTCGACCCGGGCGAGGGCGTCGCCTGGCCGGCGATGCAGGAGGCGGCCCAGCTGATGCATGCCTTCCTCGATGAATTGGGCTTGCCTGCCTTTCTCAAGACCAGCGGCGGCAAGGGGCTGCACGTGGTGGTGCCGATCAAGGGCGGCTATGACTGGGATACGGTGAAGGCGTTCTCGCAGGCGATCGTCGGCCATATGGCCGACACCTTGCCCGACCGCTTCGCCTTCAAGAGCGGCCCGAAGAACCGGGTCGGCAAGATCTTCATCGACTACCTGCGCAACGGGCAGGGCGCAACCACCGTCGCCGCCTGGTCGGCGCGGGTGCGGCCCGGACTCGGAATCTCGGTGCCGCTGCGGTGGGAAGAGCTGGCGGACCTGAAATCGAGCACGCAGTGGACCGTGGCCAACGTGCACACGCGGCTGGACGAGGGCAACGCGCCGTGGGAAGGCTACGCCAGGGCGGCGAAGACGCTCACCCGGGCCATGAAGGCGCTCGGATTCGAGCGCTGAACCAAAAAAAAGCCGCCACGCCGGCACTGGCGGTCCGGGTGGCGGGCAGGGTGGACGGCGTGGCCGTCCACGCGTTCAAAGCAGGCGCTAGTCGACGTTGCGTCCGAGCGCCTTGAGCGAAGCGCGCACGCCATTTCCGTAGTCCGGATCGGCCAGGTCGAAGTGGCGCAACTGGCGCTGCAGGATGGCCTCGTCCACCTGGCTCAGCGGGCCGGCCAGGTTGTCGCACAGGTTCTGGCGCGCCTGGGCGTCCATCAGGCGGAACAGGTTGCCGGCCTGCGTGTAATCGTCTTCCCGGCCGCGGAAATCGAAGCGGCCGGCATCGCCTTCCAGGGCCAGTTCGCGCTCGCCGTGACCCATGCCGGTGGCGCCGGCGCCCACGCTGCTGAGCCTGTGGTAGTTGTGCGCGGCGCCGCCGTTGGCGATCGCCATCGCACCGTCACGCTGGTGGTTGTGGACCGGGCAGCGCGGGGCGTTCACCGGCAGGTGCTGGTGGTTGGTGCCGACGCGGTACAGCTGGGCGTCGTGGTAGCCGAACAGGCGGCCCTGCAGCATCTTGTCGGGCGAGTAGCCCAGGCCCGGAACCACGTTGGCCGGCGAGAAGGCGGCCTGCTCGACCTCGGCGTGGTAGTTCTGCGGGTTGCGGTTCAGTTCCAGCACGCCGACCGGCTGCAGCGGGAAGTCGCCGTGCGGCCAGACCTTGGTCAGGTCGAACGGATTCCAGCCGGTGCGCGCGCTCCAGGCTTCCAGTTCCTGGATGGTCGCGACCTGAACCTGGACGTCCCAGCGCGGGAAGTCATTGGCGGCGATCGCATTGAACAGGTCGCGCTGGGCGTGATCCGGGTCGCTTCCGGCGATGCGGGTGGCGTCTGGCGCGCTCAGGTTCTTGATGCCCTGGCGGGTCTTGAAGTGCCACTTCACGTAGACGCGCTCGCCCTGGTCGTTGATCAGGCTAAAGGTGTGGCTGCCGAAACCGTCCATGTGGCGGTAGCCGTCCGGGGTGCCGCGATCCGAGAACAGGATCGTGACCTGGTGCAGGCTCTCCGGCGCGTTGCTCCAGAAATCGAACATCATATTGGCCGACTTCAGGTTCGTCTGCGGATCGCGCTTCTGCGTGTGGATGAAGTCCGGGAAGTTGATCGGGTCCTTGATGAAGAACACCGGCGTGTTGTTGCCGACCAGGTCCCAGTTGCCTTCCTCGGTATAAAAGCGCAGTGCGAAGCCGCGCGGATCGCGTTCGGTATCGGCGCTGCCTTTTTCGCCGCCGACGGTCGAGAAGCGCAGGAACACCGGGGTCTCTTTGCCGACGTGGGCGAACAGGTTCGCCTTGGTCAGCCTGGTGATGTCGTGGGTGACGGTGAAGCTGCCATAGGCGCCCGACCCCTTGGCGTGGACGACGCGCTCGGGGATGCGCTCACGGTTGAAGTGCTGCAGCTTTTCGATCAGGTGGAAATCCTGGAGCAGCAACGGGCCGCGCGGGCCGGCGCTCAGCGAGTTCTGGTTGTCGGCGACCGGGATGCCGGAGGCGGTGGTCAGGCGGGGTTGGCTCATGCTGATCTCCTCATTGCGTTGAATTTCAATGATATAGATTCTACAGAGCAATTTTGACTAGGAAAAGATAATTGATTTAATAGTTATGATAGTTTTTTATAATTCGGCAGGACGAACCACTGCCGGGAGGCGGCGCAGTGGCCGCCTCCCGGCATTCACTGGCCGTTCTTGTAGATGCCCCGGACATTCATCGCCATCAACGCCAGCTGCAACGTGATCAGGGCCCAGGCGCCGTCGTGCCAGCCCCAGGCGATCCACATCAGGTTACTGAGGATGAACATCCAGAACCCGAACACCCGGCGTTCGGCGCGCTTGGAGCCGATCAGGAAGGCGGCGTAGAGGCTGACCACCATGGCCGGCCACTGGAGGAGGTCGATCAGTTCCCCCATCCTCACGCCGCCTTCTTGCGCGCCGGCGCCCTGGCGGTCGCCTTGGCGGCGGCCTTGACCGGGGCCTTCTTGGCGGCGGCTTTCTTCGCCACGGGCTTGGCCGCGGTCTTGCTCGCCGTCGCCCGCGTCGACCTGGCCCCGCTCGCGCCCGCACGGCTGCCCGCATCGGCCGTCTTGCGTGCACGCGGCGCGGAGACCTCGTCGTCGTCGTCGTCCTCGTCGTCGGCAGGTTTTCTCGACTTGCGCGGTGGCGGATCGTCGTCATCGTCGTCGTCTTCCAGCGCCGCCAGCGCGGCCTTGGCCGGCTTCTTGCCCAGGCTGGCCTGGAGCAGGGCGACCAGGTCGATGACCTTGCCGCTCGTGCGTTTTTCCTTCTCGGGCTCGGGCTGGGTGATGGTCTTGGTCTGCTTGGCCTTGATCTTTTTCTTGACCAGGGCCAGGACGTCCTCGCGGTAGGTGTCGCGATACTGCTCCGGCTCCCAGTCCTCGCTCATGCCCTCGACCAGCGCCATCGCCATCTTGAGTTCCTTGACCGTGACGGCGGCGCTCTTCGAGGAGGGCGACGGGATCTTGAGTTCGCCCGCGTCGCGCATCTCGTCCGGATAGCGCAGCGTGTTGAGCACGATGGTGTCGCCCACGCACACCAGCGCCGCCAGGTGTTGCTTGACGCGGATGACGACGCGCGCGATGCCGATCTTGCCCGCCTCGCGCAGGGTCTCGCGCAGCAGGGCGTAGACCTTGGCGCCGCCCTTGCCCGGTGCGAGGTAGTACGGCTGGTCGTAGTAGATCAGCGGTACTTCCTCGGCATTGACGAAGGCCTGGATGTCGATGGTTTGCGTCGCCTCGGGGTTGGCGCGGCGCAGGTCTTCGTCGGACAGGACGACGTACTCGCCGTCTTCATATTCGTAGCCCTTGACGATGTCGTCCCACGCCACTTCCTTGCCGTTGCCTTTGTTGTAGCGCTTGAAACCGACCGGCGAAAAGTCGCGCCGGTCGAGCATGGTCAGATCCAGCCCCTTGCTGTCGACCGCGGCGTACATATCGACCGGGATGTGGACCAGCCCGAAACTGATCGCCCCTTTCCACATGCTGCGCATGGATACCCTCCTCGTCGTTTGCAAGCCGGCCGGTCAGCCGACCGAACCGGTAATCGGCAGCACGATGCCGGTGATGTAGCCCGAGCACACGGGCGAGGCCAGGAACACGTAGGCCGGCGACAGTTCTTCCGGCTGGGCCGGGCGCTTGTAGTCGGTGGCGGCGCCGAATTCCTTCAGCTGTTCGGGCGGCTGGTCGGCCGGGTTGAGCGGGGTCCAGACCGGGCCCGGCGCCACCGCATTGACGCGGATGCCCTGTTCGATCAGGCTCGAGGCGAGCGACATCGTGAAGGCGTGGATCGCGCCCTTGGTGGCCGAATAGTCGAGCAGCTTCTTCGATCCCTGGAGGCCCGTGACCGATCCGGTGTTGATGATCGCCGCGCCGCGTTTCAGATGCGGCAACGCCGCGCGCGCCATGTGGAAGTAGCCGTAGATATTGGTGCGGAAGGTCTCGTCGAGTCGCTCGTCGGTGATGTCGAGCAGCGAGTTCGCATGTTCCTGGAAGGCGGCGTTGTTCACCAGCACGTCCAGGCGGCCGAATTCGGCGACCACCTTTTCCACCGCCTCGTTGCAGAAGGCGGCGTCCTTGACGTCGCCCGGGATGGTCAGGCAGCGGCGGCCCTCGGCTTCGACGCAGCGCCTGGTTTCCTCGGCGTCCTCGTGTTCGTTCAGGTACATTACGGCCACGTCGGCGCCCTCGCGCGCGAACAGCACCGCGACCGCGCGGCCGATGCCGGAGTCGGCGCCGGTCACGATGGCGCTCATGCCTTCCAGCTTGCCGCTGCCCTTGTAGCCGTCGGCCATGAATTTCGGCTTGAGTTCCATCTGCGCCTCGATGCCGGGCTTGGCCAGGTGCTGCGCGGGCATCGGCGTGCCGGGCTGCGGGACGCCGGTCTGGACCGCCTCGTCATTGCCTTCGGCCTTCTGCATGCTGGCGTCGATCTGGTCCTGGCGGCTCTGGATTGCCTTCTGCTTGTTTGCCACGTCGTCCTGCTGTCCCATCGTGCTTCTCCCATGAATATGCGTTCGGTCTTCAGAGTATTGGACGCACGGCGCGGTGCGACGGTGCGGTTCCACACACAGCGGCGCGGTTATGGCACACTCGCTGGCAAAACACGCCCGCTCGCGGGGCGGATCGGTAATGCCTGGAAACGTCTGGAGGTTGGGAATGGGAGAAGAGGGCGCGCGCGCGCACGAGATGAACGTCGACTACAGCTGCCTGTTCGTGAACCCGGTAGGCCAGCGCCGCGCCGATTTCCAGAGCGCCTGCGCCGGGGTGTTCACGCAGCTGCGGGTGGCTTCCGGCGCCGACCAGGCACTCGGCCTGCTGGCGCGCGAACCGGCCGACCTCGTGGTGCTGGACCTCGAACGCTGCGAGCTGGGCATCGACCTGGCGAGCCTGGGCGCCCTGGTGGCCGGGCGCGCCGGCAAGCCGATCCTGGTCCTGTGCCCCTTCACCAATGCGCGCTGGCTGCCGGCGCTGATGGCCTTCGGTCCGATCGACTATGCGATCGGCCCGCTGCGCGCGCAGCAGACCCGCGCGCTGCTGGACGCGCGCCTGCGCGCCGGCTTTGCGCCTGCATCTGCGTCCGCATCTTCGCCGACAGTGACGAATGCCGCCGCCGAAGAGCTGCAAACGCTGCTCGCGCTGCGCGGCGCCAGCCAGGAAGCCCTCGACCACGCCGACGACAGCGTGAGCTTCGCCGAGCGCCTGTGCGCCGCCCTGGCGGACTGGCCGGGCCTGGTGCATGCGGCGCTGTTCCAGCATCGCGACGGCGACCTGCACCTGGAAGCCGAGCAGGGCGTGGCGGGCCTGCACCTGATGGCGCTGCTCGAGGTCGAGGGCCGCCTGCTGCAGTCGCCGCTGCGCCACGCCTTCCCCGGCCTGCTGGCCGCCGCCAGCGGCGAATTGACCCTGCTCGACGCGCCGGACAAGGCGGGCGAACCCGAACTGGCGGCCCGTCTGGAAGGCTTCGGCGTGCGCATGGTGGTCGGCCTGCCGATCCCGGGCCAGGGGCCGGGCGGCCCGCGCGGCTCGCTGTGCCTGATGTTCGACCATGCGCGCGCCTTCTCGCGCGTGCAGCTGCAGGCGCTGGACGACCTGGCCGCCCTGGCGTCGCATGGCCTGCGCATGGCGGAGGTCACGCGCGAGAACGAGGCCCTGCTGGCGCGCGTGACCCACCTGGCCACCACCGACGCGCTGACCGAGGTCGCCAACCGCCGCCACGGCGAGCACCTGCTCGAGCAGGAGATCAAGCGCGCGCGCCGCTACCGCCTGCCGCTGGCGCTGGTGAGCTTCGACATCGACCGCTTCAGCCAGGTCAACGACAGCTTCGGGCACCCGGTGGGCGACATGGTCCTGCGCACCGTGGCCGCCACCGCGCGCGCGCTGCTGCGCGCGAGCGACGTCCTGGTGCGCTCGGGCGGCGAGGAGTTCCTGGTGATCGCCCCACATACCAGTGCGATCGACGGCCTCAGGATTGCCGAGAAGCTGCGCGCCGCGATCGAGCAGGTCGAGATCCCGGGTTGCGACCACGTGACCATCAGCCTGGGCGTGGCGCAGTTGGGCGAGGGCGAGAGCGGCGACGCGCTGGCGGTGCGCGCCATTGCCGCGCTGGCGCGCGCCAAGCGGGCCGGCCGCAACTGCGTCGAACTGGCCATGCAGTAGCGGCTGTCCGGACCCCGGCGCCAGGGCAACTATGCTAGGCTGTCGTGTTTTCAATCAGGCAAGCCGGCGCGCACCGCTCCCCGGCCCTTAATCCATGCTTCAGTGGTTGCGCGAGTACCGGCGCGCCGCGCTGCCGGGCGACATCAGCGCCGGCATCGTGGTGGCGATGATGATGATCCCGCAGGGCATGGCCTATGCGCTGGTGGCCGGGCTGCCGCCCGTGGCCGGGATCTACGCCAGCATTTTCCCGCCGCTCTTGTACGCGCTGTTCGGCACCAGCAGCACCCAGTCGGTCGGGCCAATGGCCATCGTCTCGCTGATGACGGCGTCCGCGCTGGCGCCGCTGGCCACGCCCGGCACCGGCCTGTATGGCGTGCTGGCGGCCCAGCTGGCGTTGATGTCGGGCCTGGTCCTGCTGGCCTGCGGCCTGCTGCGCATCGGCTTTCTCGCCAATTTCTTTTCGCGGCCGGTGATGAGCGGCTTTACCATCGGCTCGGCGATCGTCATCGCCTGGGGCCAGCTGGGCGCCCTGCTCGGCGGTCCGATCGCGCAGGGCGCGACGCCGGATTGGCACGCGCGCTGGCCCAGCATCGCGTTGGGCCTCGGCTCCCTGGCCTTGCTGGTGATGGCGCGCGAATGGCTGGCGCCGCTGCTGCGCCGGCTGCGCGTCAAGCCCGTCGTGGCCGACATCGCGGCCAAGCTGGCGCCGATGGTCATCGTGCTCGGCGCCACCGCGCTGGTGCCGTTGCTGGAGCTGGGGCGCCTGGGCGTGGCCACCACCGGCGCGGTGCCGGCCGGCTTGCCGGGCCTGAACCTGGCCACCTCGAGCGGCCACTGGCAGGCCTTGCTGCAGCCGGCGCTCTTGACCGGCTTCATGGTGTTCCTGATCAGCATGTCCGGCGCGCAGGCGCTGGCGCTCAAGCGCGGCGGCGAAAAGCTGGACAGCAACCGCGAGCTGATTGGCCTCGGCGCGGCCAATGTCGGCAGCGCCCTCTCCGGCGGCTTTCCGGTCACCGGCAGCATTTCGCGCTCGGCGGTGAATTTCGCGGCCGGCGCCAACACCCAGCTGGCAAGCGTGATCACGGCCGGCCTGCTGGCGCTGGCGCTGGTGGCGCCCACCGGCTGGCTGGCGCTGCTGCCGCTGCCGACGCTGGCCGCGACCATCATCGTGGCGGTGCTGGGCATGCTCGACTGGTCGACCCTGGGCACCGCCTGGCGCTACGACCGCGCGGACGCGCTGGCGCTGCTGGCCACCGCCGGCGGCGTGCTGGTGCTGGGGGTGGAGGCGGGCGTGCTGGTGGGCGTGGCGCTGTCGATGGGCGCGCTGATCTGGCGCGCCAGCCGGCCGCACATCGCGGTGCTGGGCCGCATCCACGGCACCGAACACTTCCGCAACGTCGAACGGTATCCGGCCGAGACCACGCCCGGCCTGCTGATGCTGCGGATCGACGCCGGCCTGTTCTTCGGGAACGTGGACGCGGTAAACGAGCGCATCGACGAGGAGTTGGCGCAACGCGGCGGCACGCACCACCTGGTGCTGGTGCTGTCGGCGGTGAATGCGATCGACACCTCGGCCCTGTTCGGCCTGCTGGAATTGAACGCGTCGCTGCACCAGCGCGGCGTGATCCTGCACCTGGCCGAAGTCAAGGGACCGGTGATGGACCGGCTGCGCGACAGCGAACTGCTGGCCCAGCTCAGCGGGCAGCTGTTCCTGAGCGCGGCCAATGCCTGGGACAGGCTGGCGGGATCGACCGCCGCGGGACGTCCGGCGCCGGCCTAGCCGGGCCGGCGCCGGGCAGGGGAAGGCGCGGGCACATCAAGCGCGCGTGCGCCGGGCCGCGGCCTCGTCCTGGTCCCTGGTGGCGAGCACGATCGGGGCCGCGTTCTCGGGGTAGAGGGCGGTGACGTCGTGGTAGACGGCGCGGATCGCTTCCATGTCGCGCTCGATGTCGCCCGACAGTTCGAGCGTCTCGGTCACGCGCAGCTCCTTCTTTTTGTAGTTGAAGCTGACCAGCAGCAGCGGCACGTTGGCGGTGCGCGCCAGATGATAGAAGCCGCTTTTCCAGTGCGGGCGGTAGCCGCGCGTACCTTCCGGCGTGATGCCGACCCAGCACCATTTTTCGCTCAGCATCCGCTCGGCCAGCTGGCGCGTGGCGCCCATGGGCGCCCGGCGATCGACGGCGATCCCGCCCCAGTAGCGCATCAGGCGGCCCATCGCGCCGCGAAACAGCGAGTCCTTGGCCAGCCAGCGAAACGGCGTGTCGAGCGCCCACTTGGCCACCAGCCCGATCGGGAAGTCCCAGTTCGAGGTGTGCGGGTACACCACCGCGATGCCGTGTGGCCCGGGCAGCGGCTTGAAATACAGCTTCCAGCCGAACAGCTGCAGCACGCGCAGCGCGGTGCGCTGACGCAGGGTGGGCAGTGCCGCGGGACGCTGCAGGTAATCGCTCATCGGGTCTCCGGTTGGGCGTAATAGCATGTTGTTATGGGAACTTTGATGACGCTCGGCAAAATCCAAGCGTGGGATTCTAGCCGGAGCGAGGGAGGGGGACAAGCAAAAATGCTGGTGCCGGGTATGCGCTCTGGTTATCATGCCGCTGTTTGAACGACAAGCCGCTGTCGAGCCGCTGACAAGCCGACACCACACCTGATGACAATGGATATCACGATTTATCACAACCCGCGCTGCGGGACTTCGCGCAATACCCTGGCCGCCATCCGCGAGGCCGGCCACGAACCCGAGGTGGTCGACTACCTGGCCAATCCGCCGACCCGCGCGCAACTGGCGCACCTGATCGCGCACGCCGGGCTGCAGCCGCGCGATGCCGTGCGCCGCAAGGAGGCCCTGTACGCCGAGCTGGGTCTCGACCGGCCCGAGGTGACGGATGCGGCCCTGCTCGATGCGATGGCCGCGCATCCGATCCTGATCGAGCGGCCGTTCGTGGTCACGCCGAAGGGCGTGCGCCTGTGCCGGCCGTTCGCGCGGGTGCACGAAGTCCTGTAGGCGGCGCGCCGCCGCGCCGGCAGCTTGGCGCTAGGACGGCGGCGCCGCTGGCAGCGCCCCGATGTCGGTCTTGCGCATCGGCCGCGACCCGGTATTGCCGCTGCCGGGTGGCGCCGACTCGTGCGGCAAGCCCTGGCCGATCGCCGGCGAACCGGGACGCAGGCGGAAGTCCGGCGTGCCGCTGGCGCTGTATTCGACGAACTGGGGCGGCGCGCTGATGCTGCCCATATGCTCGCGGCCGGGTGACAGCTTCCAGTCGTCGACGGCGTTCTGATACACGAGGTTGTTGCGGAAGCTGTTGTGACGGCCGATCGCCCCTTGTTCGAGGATGCCGTGGTCGTTGTCGTAGACGATGTTGTTGCTGACGTGGGTGTGGTCGTTCGGCCCCTTGCTGTGATAGAAGTCGCCGCCGCCGACCACGATGCCGGTGCCGGACGCCGCCACGGTATTGCCGCGCACAGTCACGCGGTTGGCGTCGTGCCACAAATGGATGCCGGCGCCGGACACGCGGTAGACGACGTTGCCGCGCACGCTGGCCGTGGTGCTGATGTAGATGCCGTGCATGTAGCGGCAGCCGGGCGGACCGATGTCGTGCACGTGGTTGCCGGTCACGACCACGTCCACGCCCTTGTAGTAGCTGTCGATGCCGATGCCGGCGCCGCCCTTGGGCTCGCACGGCACGTCGTTGCCGATGTGGTGGATGCGGTTGCCGTGCACGCCGTTGTGCGAGCCGCCGTTGTAGATGCCGCTCAGCCATTTCATGCCGCTCTGGTACTGGGTGCCGTCGATCTCGAAGCCGATGATGTCGACGTAGTTGCCGCGGTTGTCCCAGGCCGCGCTCTGGCGCGCGTCGAGCGGCGGCACGATCTTGGCGCCCCAGCGCTCGGTGCTCTGGAAGATGATGCGCGCTTCGAGCGTGCCGTTGGTGGTGGTGCGCACGCCGCCCGAGTAGATGCCGGGCGCCACATGCACGGTCGTGCCCGGCGTGACCACCTGGGCTGCGCGCGCCAGGGTGCGGAAGGGTTCGGCGCGGGTGCCGGGATTGCTGTCCGACCCGTTGGGCGCCAGATAGAGATGGGTCCGCACCAGTTCGGGCACCACGAGTTCTTCATGGCCGCCGTCGCGCAGCCGGCAGCCGGCCAGCAATTGCCCCGCCATCAGCGGGCCCGCCAGCAGCCAGAACGCGCCCAGCTGCATGCGGCGGGGCACGGGCATGCGCATGTGCGGGTGCAGCGGCAGGCGAACGGCGGTCAAGACCTCGGGGAAAATCCGGCGCATTGCGTCCTCGTCATTGGAGCGGGTGACGCGACCAGTCTGAGGCTGCCCACCCGAGGGGGATGCCGGATCGATCAAACTCGTCCTTGAGCATGCGCAATGCGCCGCATGCTGGCAGACGCGGGAATTACACGGTCGGCGCCGCGACCAGCGCCGGCATATAGATGTCCAGGAACTCGGCCGGCATGCGGCGCGGGCGCCCGCTGGCGATGTCGATGCAGACCAGTTCCCAGCGTCCGCGCAGCACGGTGGCGCCGTCGCTGTCGCGCACCAGCTGGAAGCGGCGCTCCATCGTCAGCTTGCCGTCGCCGCCGACCAGCCAGGTGGCCAGGCGCAGCGCCTCGCCTTCCACCGTGGCCAACAGGTAGTCGTAGTCGCCGCGCCGGATCGCCATCGCGCGGTCGAGGCGCCGGTAGTCGTCCAGCGACAGGCCCAGCTTCTCCGAGTGGGCCCAGCCGGCCTGTTCGCACCAGCGCACGTAGACGGCGTTGTTGGTGTGGTTCAAGCCATCGATGTCGCCGGCCTGCGGCGCGACGGGCAGGATGAACGGTTGCGGATAATCCCAGTCCAAAGTGTTTCCTCTGCAAGCGCGGCCGGGGCCGCGGACCTGGGCATTATATGTTCACGATGATCCTGCTGCTGTACCTGCAACAGAACCTCGATGTCACGCTGGAGAGCAGCAGCCTGCGCGGCGAGTTCGCCAGCAGCGCCGCGTGCGAGGAGGCCGCCGTGCGCTTGCGCGGCGCGCTGCCCACGCCCGAAGGCCATGCGGCAGCCTGGCACGACGCGCTGTGCGTGCCGATCGCACGTGGGGTCAGGGTGCGCGCCAGCGCGCCGCCCGACCTGGGCGCGCTGCTGCGCGAAGGTCCGCCGCTGCAGAGCGCAGCCGACGGCGCGTGGCGCCGGGTGGCGGAGCTGTGCGGCCAATCGCGCACGGCAACGAGCGGCGCTCAGTCGCGCCTAAATTCGGCCCCTGATGGACAGGGTACGAGGCCGGCGAGCCCGCCGCCGCCGGTCTTGTCGAACAGGACGGCGCCTCCGCCCTCGGCGCCGAACATGCTGGGCCGCACGGCGCCGCCCGTGCGGCAGTAATACCTGCCGTTCTTGCGCAAGCGGTAGACGATGCCGCGAGCGGCCAGCCCGGCGTGCGGCGCGGCATCGCGCCCGCGTCCGCGCGCACGCGCGATCAGCTCTTCGGCGCGGTCATCGCCGCCTTGATCGCCACGCAGCGCTGCTCGTCCTGCAGGGTGTCGAGCAGCGAGCGGCGGGTGAACGCCGACAGGTCCTTCATCTGGTCGGCGGCGCGGCGCAGGCGCTGCACGCTGTGCGGCGTGCAGGCGGTCGGGATCATGGTGATCGCGTAGGCGCGCATGTAGACCGGGCCGGCCGCCTTGTCGAGCGCCGGCAGGCGCGCCAGGCGCGCATCGGCCTCGAGCTCGCTCAGCCGGCCCTGCTCGGCCGGGAACACGCTGCCCATCGCCGTGCGGATGCGCGAGAACGGCAGCGGCGACTTGAGGTCTTCGATGCGCCCGACCCACTCGGCCTTCACCTTCGGATCCGGACGCGACGCGGTGGCCGCCACCGCCGCCACCTGGCCGGCGTCGGACTTGTCGCGCGCGCTCTCCGCCGCGACCAGACCGTCGGCGCCGGCGTGGCCATAGCGGTTCAGGCGGGCGATGATCGACCAGCGCAGTTCCTGGGTAAGCTGCAGGCCGGCGGCATCGAGCTTGCCGTCGAGGATGCCGGCCAGGCGCCCCAGCGCCTCCGGGCTGGAGGCCACGTTCAGGTAGAGACTGAACCAGCGGCGCTGGACGTCGGCGTCGGCCTTGTGTGCCAGCACGCCGTCCCAGGCCATCTTTTCGAGCGCGGCGTAGGTCGCTTTCGCATACCCGTTGTCGAGGCGCATGGCGTCGAGGTAGGCCTTCGACTGGGCGACCTTGCCCAGCACGTCGCCGAGCAGGGTGTAGTCCTTTTCTTGCGGCGCATTGTTCAGGGCCACGTTGATGAAGTCGTTCAGCGGCAGCTGGGCGTCGCGCACGCTGTCCCACAGGCTTTGCCACAGCATCGCGCGCAGCAGCGGATCGTCGACCTGCGACAGCCTGGTGCGCGCGGTATCGAACGAGCGCTCATCCAGCTGGACCTTCGCATAGCCCCAGTCCTGGTAGTTCGGGTAGACCAGGTCCGGGCAGGCCGCGCCATCCATGTCCTCGACCGCGGTCCGGGCGCCCTTGTAGGTGACCGGCACGTTCTTGACGAGGGACAGCTTGCCGCCGTCGATCTTGAACGCCGCCACCTGCACGCGCTGTTCGCGCAGGGTCGGCAGATCCTTGCCCGGCGCGGTCTGGGTGAGGGTGAAGTCGCGGATCTTGCCGTTGCTGCAGCTGTAGTTGGCGGCGATCGTGTTCACGCCGGCGTGGTACAGCCACTCCCTGGTCCAGCCGGAGAGGTCGCGGCCGGCGGTCGTGGCCAGCGTATTGATGAAGTCATCGAGGGTGGCGTTCTGCCACGAATACTTGACCAGGTAGTTGTGCACGCCCTTGCGGAACACTTCCTCGCCCAGCAGGTGGCGCAGCTGCTTGAGGGCGGCGCCGCCTTTCGAATACGTGATGGCGTCGATATTGTCGAAGGCGTTGCTCGAGGACGGCACCGGCACCTCGATCGGGTGGGTGCTCGCGGTCTGGTCCTGGATGTAGGCGCGCTGCTTGCCGGTCTGGTAGAACTTCTGCCACGAATCCTTGAACTCGGTCGCTTCGGCGGTGGCCAGGATGCCCATGAAGGACGCGAAGCTCTCGTTGAGCCACAGGCCGTTCCACCATTTCATGGTGACCAGGTTGCCGAACCACTGGTGGGCCATCTCGTGCATGATCACTTCGGTCATCGACTGCTTCTGGTCGGCCGTCATATTGGCCATGCCAAAGCGCGCCTCGGCGAACGTGATGGCGCCGGCGTTTTCCATAGCGCCGTACAGGAAGTCGGGCACGATCAGCTGGTCGTATTTCTCGAACGGGTAGGGGATGCCGAAGTATGCTTCGAAGAAGGTCATGCCGGCCTTGGTCTGGCGGAACCAGTCGGCCGGGACCACCTGCTTGGCCAGCGACTGGCGCGCGAACAGGCGCATCGGGTACTTGCCGCTATTGTCTTCCCACACCTGGTAAGGGCCGGCATGCAGCGAGAAGTTGTACGGGCTCAGGCGCTTCGTCGGCTTGAAGGTCCAGCGGCGGTTGGCGCCGGCATCGGTGATCTTCGTTTCGCGGGTGGTGGTGACCACGTGCCAGTCCTTCGGCGCGGTGACGGTGACGGTGTAGCTGGCCTTCAGGTCGGGCTGGTCGAACAGCGGGAACATCTGCTGGGCGGCCACCGGCTCGAAGTGCGAATACGTATATACCCGGCCATCGGCCGGGTCGACCATGCGGTGCAGGCCTTCGCCATTGGTGCTGTGCAGGCGCTCGTAGGCGACGGTGACGCTGTTGCGGCCCTTGGCCAGGTGCGCCGGGTCGATGGTGATGAACCAGTTGTTGTAGCGCGCCTCTACCTGCTTGCCGTTGACGCTGACCGACTTCACGGTGGCCTTGTTCAGGTCGAGGGTGACGGCGGAATGCGTGTCCTTGAGGTCGAAGGTGACGGTCGTGGCGCCGGCGAAGGTTTCCTTGCCGGTCAGGGTAAAGTCCAGCACATAGTCCACGTTCGCGATGCGCGCGGAACGGGCAAACGCGTCGTCCTGCGACAGGAAGGCGGTTTCGGCGCGGGCCGGGGCTTGCTGGGCCGGCGCGGCGTGGACGGCGCCGCCGAAGATGCAGGCGGAAGCGATGGCGACGGCCATCGCGCGGTGTGCGGGAAAGTTCACTGAATATCCTCTCTCGGGTGGGCGCATCTGGGTGCGCGAAATGTCAATCGCGCAAGAATAGCACTTAGAGCCTATCCCGGTAGGTGGGAGTCGCTCCTGGCGCGCCTGACGGGCGTGCGCGGCGTTGCTTGTCGTTGCATGGCTCGCCATGCGGCCTCCTCGCGCCTTGCTCACGCCCGCCATGCATCACCCTGAGCTTCCCCCCACCTACCGGGATAGGCTCTAACATTCCACGCTGGACACCTGTTGGAGAGATTGCGTACTCGCGCCATGCAGATGCGAGACCGGCGTCAATACGCGAAAAAACGGGACCTTGTGAACTGACCCCCAAAAGTTGGACACAACTTTTGGGGGTTTTTCATGACCAAGTACGATGAGCAGTTCAAGCTCGCAGTCGTGCAAGAATATTTG
>NZ_JBNDJE010000009.1:0-157039 GCF_050434805.1 Massilia sp. UYP11 | reverse complement strand
GGGGGGGGGGGGGGGGGGGGGGGGGGGGGGGGGGGGGGGGGGGGGGGGGGGGGGGGGGGGGGGGGGGGGGGGGGGGGGGGGGCGGGGGGGGGGGCCCGGCCCGCGCCCCCCCCCCCCCCCCCCCCCCGCCCCCCCCCCCCCCGCGACCTGCTGGCCCATACCCTGCGCAGGTTCGGCGTCGAGACCACCTTCGTCGATCCGCGCGATCTCGCTGCCTGGCGCGCCGCGATCAGGCCTTCGACCCGGCTGCTGTTCGGCGCAGCGCTGGGCGGCCCCGGCATCGACGTGCTCGACATCCCGGCGATCGCCGAACTCGGTCACACGCACGACCTGCCGCTGATGATCGACGCGACCTTCGCCACACCCTACCTGCAGCGCCCCTTCGACCTTGGCGCCGACCTGCTGTTCCACTCGGCCACCGAATTCCTGTGCGGCCACGGCACCGCCATCGGCGGCCTGCTGGTCGATGGCGGCACCTTCGACTGGCAGGCGGCGCATGAACGCAGCAGCCGCTTCGCCACCCTGTGCGAGCCGGTTGAACGCCTGCATGGCATGGTGTTCAGCGAAGCGTCGACCGTCGGCGCCTTCGCGCTGCGCGCGCGGCGCGAAGGCCTGCGCGACTTCGGCGCCGCAATGAGCCCGCACAACGCCTTCGCGATCCTGCAGGGCATCGAGACGCTCGGCCTGCGCATGGAGCGCCACGTCGCCAACGCGCGCCGTGTGGCCGCCTTCCTGGCCGCGCAGCCGATGGTGGCGTCGGTCTCCTACCCGGAACTGGAATCGCACCCCGACCATGCGCTGGCGCGGCGCCTGCTGCCGAAAGGCTGCGGCGCCGTCCTCGCCTTCGAACTGAAGGGCGACCGCGCGGCGGGCCGCCGCTTCGCCGACGGCCTGCAGGTGTTCTCGCACCTGGCGCACGTGGGCGACGCCAGGTCGCTCGTCCTTCATCCGGCCTCGACCACCCATGCCCGCGTGCCGGCCGCGCAGCTGGCGGCGGGCGGCGTCACCGAAGGCCTGCTGCGCCTGTCGGTTGGGCTGGAAGACCCGGACGACCTGATCGACGACCTCAAGCGCGGCCTGAAGCTGGCCGCCAAGGGGGCCTGAGATGCTGCTCGACGTCCACGGCCTGCAGGCCTACTGCCACACCGGCGGCAAGGCATTCGACCCCAGCCTGCCGGCCGTCGTGCTGATCCACGGCGCGCAGAACGATCACTCCGTCTGGGCCTGGCAGAGCCGCGCCCTGGCCCATCGCGGCTACGCGGTGCTGGCGCCGGACCTGCCGGGACACGGCCGCAGCAGCGGCCCACCCTTGCCCACGGTCGAGACCATGACCGCCTGGGTGCTCGCCCTGCTCGACGCGGCCGGCGCCGGCCGCGCGCTGCTGGCCGGGCACAGCATGGGCGCGCTCATCGCGCTGGAGGCGGCCCACCGCGCGCCGCAGCGCGTGGGCGGCCTGGCGCTGCTGGGCGCCGCCTTTCCGATGCGGGTGTCGGACGCGCTGCTCGAAGCCGCGCGCACCGGGCAGGACGCGGCGATCGACATGGTCGCCGCCTGGTCGCATGCGGCCTGGCTGCCCGGCCCTTCCCGCGCCGGTCCGGGCGTTTCGGTGCACAACACCGCGCGGCGCCTGATGCAGCGCATGGCGGCGCGCGGCGCGCCGCAGCTGTTGCATACGGATTTCGCCGCCTGCAACGCCTACGCCAATGGCGAGGCGGCGGCCTCGGTGGCCTGCCCGACGCTGTTCGTGCAGGGCAGGAAAGACGTGATGACGCCGCCGCGCGCGGCGCAGTCGCTGACCGGCGCGGTCAAGCACGCCCGGGTCGTCGGGGTGGACGCCGGCCACGCGATGATGAGCGAAGCGCCGGACGCGGTCCTCGACGCCCTGCTGCGCTTGGCCGCAGATGCTCACCCGGTTCAGGCGACAGGCTGACGCTGCTGTTGCCACGGCAGGCGCAGGCCACGGCCGCGCATGCCGGCCGGCAGGCTCAGTGGCCGGCGCGCGCCTCGATGTCCGCCACCACGGCCACTTCGGGGTCGCCGAAGTGCGCCGCCAGCGTCCGTTCCAGCCCCGCCTCGACCGCGTCCTCGACCCGGCGCGCCAGGTCGCCGACGTCGAGCGCCAGCGCCGTGTCCGGTTCGCCGTCTTCGCGCTGCGCGCTTTCCGCCGCCGCCCAATCGAACACGAACAACCGGTAGACGTCGGCCAGGCGCAGGCTGGCCGGATCGGCCAGCAGCACCCAGTTCTCCTGGTTGCCGCGACGGTTGAAACGCCAGCCGGCCCGCGTCCGGGCGTCGTCCTGCACCCGGCCGACCCAGCCCGCGCCCACCATGCGGTCCAGCAGGCGACCCAGTTCGTCGTAGCCGATCCGGGTGTGATCGCGGATCGTGCTGCTGGCCACCAGCGCATTGCCGCTCAGCTTCGCGCTGCCGTACAACACCTTGAGCACCGACATCGCGTCGACGAAAGCGCCGCCCGGCGCCGGCTGATACCACCAGCGCTCGTGCTTGACCACCGGCAGCGCCGCCGTCAATACCGCGCCGACCAGCGTGATCATCCAGGTCACGTAGATCCACACCAGGAACAAGGGCAGCGCCGCCAGCGCGCCGTAGATGATGGCGTAGGTCGGGAACTGGCGGATGAACAGGCCGAAGCCGCGCTTGGCGATCTCGAAGGCGAGCGCCGCGGCCAGCGCGCCCCAGAAGGCGTCGCGCCACGCCACTTTGCAGTTCGGCACCATGACGTACAGCAGGGTATAGCCGGCGGTGGTCACCGCCACCGAGGCCACGGTGAAGAACAGGGTGCCGAGTACGGAGGCGTCCTGCTCCAGGCCGCCGGTCACGTCCACCAGTTGCGACGTAAAGCTGATCGACAGGCCGAACAACGCCGGCCCCAGCGTCAGCAATGCCCAGTAGACCAGCAGGCGCTGGGCCAGCGGACGCGGCAGGCGCACGCTCCAGATCTGGTTGAACACGCGCTCGATCAGGCTCATCGTGGCAGCCGTGGTGAACAGCAGCGCCACCCCGCCGAGCGCCGACAGGCCCTTGGCCTGGTCGGCGAAATGGGTCAGGTTGCCGCTGATGGTGCTGGCGATCGCCTTGGGCATCAGGTTCTGCACGAACCAGGCGTCGATCATCCCGCGCACCTGGCCGAAGGCCGGGAACATCGTAAAAATGGCCAGCACGATGGTGAGCAGAGGCACCAGGGCCAGCGTCGTGGTGAACGTCAGGCTGCCCGCCACTTGCGGCAGGCGCTCTTCGCGCAGGCGACGCGCGGCGAAGCGCACCAGGTCGCGCGCTTCAGGCCAGGTCAGGCCGCGCCCGGCGCCGCTCCCCGCGAACTCGGCGCCGGCATGCGGCGCCCGGTCAACCGTCTTGTTCAGCATGGTGTTGGATTCACCGTATTCGTCATCGTCGCCAGCATGTCATTTCAACAAAGCGCACTATAATACCAAGGATGAACATGACCCCACTGAGCATCCTCGTCCTCTATTATTCGCGCCATGGCGCCACGCGCAGGCTGGCCGAGCTGATCGCCCAGGGCGTCGACAGCGTGCCGGGGGCCGAGGCCCGGCTGCGCACCGTGCCGCCGGTGTCGTCGGTGGCCGAAGCGACCGCACCCGGGATTCCCGACCAGGGCTCGCCCTACGTCGACCATGACGACCTGCGCGAATGCGCCGGCCTGGCGCTGGGCTCGCCTACGCGCTTCGGCAATATGGCGGCGAGCATGAAATACTTCCTCGATGGCACCGCCACCGAATGGGTCAATGGTACGCTGTCCGGCAAGCCGGCGGCGGTCTTCGCGTCCACCGGCAGCCTGCACGGCGGCCAGGAGGCGACCCTGCTGTCGATGATGATCCCCTTGCTGCACCACGGGATGATGGTGCTGGGCCTGCCGTATACCCATCCCGAATTGATGAACACCGCCAGCGGCGGCAGCCCCTACGGCGCGACCCATTGGGCCGGCGTCGATGGCAAGCGCCCCGTCACCGAAGAAGAGCGTACGCTGGCGATTGCGCTCGGTCGCCGCCTGGCAGAGGCGGCCCTGAAACTGCAGGGAAGCCGCTGATGGGAACAGGGAAAAAAGTCTTTCACGTAGGGGCGATCGCCAGCCTGATCTGGCTGATCGGCTGGCTGGTCGCCTGGGAAGTCTTCGTGGCGCCGCTGCAGCCAGGCAGCTGGCTGCTGGCGCTGAAGGCCTTGCCCCTGTTGTTGCCGCTGCGCGGCGTCATCAAGCGCGACCTGTACACGCTGCAATGGTCGTCGATGCTGGTCCTGATCTATTTTGCCGAAGGCGTCGTGCGCGCCTGGGCCGACCAGAGTGCGACCTCGCGCCACATGGCCATCGGCGAGATCGTGCTGGTCGTGGTGTACTACTTCTGCGCCCTGCTCTACCTGCGTCCCTACAAGAAAGAGGCGCAGCGCCTGGCCAAGGAATTGCTGGACAAGGTCAAAGTACCGCATGGCTGAACCGCGAGTCGATGCGCTGCTGGCGCGCTGCCGCGCGATCGTCGGCGACGCTTACGTCGTGACCGACGCCGTGGCGATGGCGCCCTTCATGGCGGACTGGCGCGGCCGCTACAGCGGAAGCGGCCGGGCGGTGGTCCTGCCCTCTGACACCGCGCAAGTGGCCGCCATCGTCGCCGCCTGCGCCGCGGCGCGCGTGCCCCTGGTCCCGCAAGGCGGCCGCACCGGCCTCGTCATGGGGAGCGTTCCGGACACCTCGGGCCACGCCATCGTCCTGTCGCTGCGGCGCCTGAACCGCATCCGCGCCATCGATCCCCTGAACCGCACCATGACAGCCGAGGCCGGCTGCATCCTGGCCGACGTGCAGGCGGCGGCCAGCGCCGCCGGGATGCTGTTTCCGCTGTCGTTGGCGGCCGAAGGCAGCTGCACGATCGGCGGCAACCTGTCGACCAATGCCGGCGGCACCGCCGTCCTGCGCTACGGCAACGCCCGCGCGCTGTGCCTGGGCCTGGAAGTCGTCAACGCCCAGGGCGAGGTCTGGGATGGCTTGCGCGGCCTGCGCAAGGACAACACCGGCTACGCGCTGCGCGATCTCTTCATCGGCGCCGAGGGCACGCTGGGCGTGATCACGGCGGCGGTGCTGACGCTGTATCCGGCGCCGCGCGCCGCGCTCACGGCCCTGGTCGCCCTCGACTCGCCGCGCCAGGCCGTAGAGCTGCTCGGCCTGCTGCAGGCGCGCTGCGGGGCGTCGCTCACCGGCTTCGAGCTGATGTCCGCCTTTTGCCTGGGCCTGGTGGCGGCGCAATTTCCCGCGCTGCCGCGGCCGTTCGCGCAGCAGCATCCACAATATGCCCTGGTCGAACTATCGAGCAATGAATCCGACGCCCACGCCCAGGCGCTACTGGAGTCGAGCATCGGCGAGGCGCTCGAGTCCGGCGCGGCGCGCGACGCCGTGGTCGCGACCTCGCACCAGCAGGCAATGGATCTGTGGCGGCTGCGCGAACACATCCCGCCGGCGCAGGCGGCGGCCGGCAAGAACATCAAGCACGACATCTCGCTGGCGGTGTCGCGCATCCCCGACTTCATCGCGCGCGCCGACGCCGCGCTGCAACAGGCCTTTCCCGGCTGCCGGCCGGTCACCTTCGGCCACCTGGGCGACGGCAACCTGCACTACAACGTGGCCGCGCCAGCCGGGGAGGCGATTGACGCCTTCCTGGCGCACCAGGAAGCCGTCAACCGCATCGTGCACGACCTGGTTGCGCAGGTCGGCGGCTCGATCTCGGCCGAGCACGGCATCGGCATGCTCAAGCGCGAAGAACTGGTGCGCTACAAGTCGCCGGTCGAACTCGGCATGATGCGTGCCATCAAAGCCGCGCTCGACCCGCTCGGCATCATGAATCCCGGGAAGATTCTATGACCGGGAGCCGCGCATGTTACGCTTGCTTATCGTCGCCACGGCCTGCATCCTGTGCCCGGCGCACGCCGCCGGCGCCATCTACAAGTGTCTTGAGGGCGGCCGCGTGACCTACGCCGACCGCCCCTGCCCGCGCGCCGGCGCCGAGTTGCCGGTGCGCGCCGCGCAGCCGCCCGATCCCGAGACGCTGGCGCGCCTGGATCGTGCGCGCGACATGGCCCTCGAGATAGACAAGCAGCGCGCCGAGCGGGCGCTACTCGACGAGCGCGACGCCGAACGCGCCCGGCGCGCGGCGCTGGCCCTGCGCAAGCGCTGCGACAAGCTGCGCCTGCAGCGCCGGTGGCTGGAGGAAGACCTGGCGCGAACCGACGCGGCCGCCCGCGAGGCGGCGCGGATCAAGGCGCGGCGCCAGGCCGAGACGCTGGCGGTGGAATGCCCGGCCTGAACCGGCTGTCCCGCTGGCTGTTGCTCGGCGAGTGGCGCGCGCATCCGGTGCGGGCGCTGGTCGCCATCGCGGCGATCGCCGTTGGCGTGGCGATGGGCTTCGCCATCCACCTGATCAACGCCGCCGCCTTCAACGAATTCTCGGCCGCGGTCAAGAGCTTGTCGGGCCAGGCCGACATCCAGGTGCAAGGCCGCGAGCCGCTGTTCGACGAATCCGTCTATCCCTTCCTGGCCGAACATCCCGAGGTGGCGCTGGCCTCGCCCATCCTCGAGGTCCAGGCCGGCGTGCCGGGAGCCGAAGGGCCACTGCGCGTCATCGGCATCGATCCTTTCCGCGCCGGCGCGATCTCTCCCGACCTGCTCGGGGTGACGGGCGCCGGGCGCCGGCTCGACATCCTGGCCGACGACGCGCTGTTCCTGTCGCCGGCGGCCGAGGCCTGGCTGAACAAGCAGCGCGGCGACGCCCTGCTACTGCGCACCGGCACCGGGGTAGTGACCCTGCGCGTAGCCGGGCCGGTCCAGCGCGCGCGCGCCGGCCAGCGCCTGGCGGTGATGGACATCGGCGCCGCCCAGTGGCGGCTCAACCGGCTGGGCCAGCTGTCGCGGGTCGACCTCAAGTTGCGCGACGGCGTCGACCGCGCCGCCTTCCAGCGCGGCCTCGCCGCAGAACTCGAGCGCCGCTGGCCAGGCCGCTTCACGGTCGGCCAGCCGAACGACGCCGAACAGGAAAGCCGCACCGCCAACATGAGCCGCGCCTACCGCGTCAACCTCACCGTGCTGGCGCTGGTGGCACTGTTTACCGGCGCCTTCCTCGTGTTTTCGACCCAGGCGCTGTCGGTGATGCGGCGGCGCAGCCAGTTCGCGCTGCTGCGGGTGCTGGGCCTCGAACGCGGCCAGTTGCTGCGCCAGGTGCTGCTCGAAGGCGGCAGCCTGGGCGTGCTCGGCGCGCTGCTCGGCATCGGCGCCGGCTATGCGCTGGCCGCCGCCGCGCTGCATTTCTTCGGCGGCGACCTGGGCGCCGGCTACTTCCCCGGCATCCGCCCGCAGGTTGCGTTCACGCCCGGCGCCGCCTTTGTATTCTTCGGGCTGGGCCTGGGCGTGGCCCTGCTCGGCTGCCTGGCGCCGGCCTGGGAGGCGGCGCGCGCACGCCCGGCGGTGGCCATCAAGTCCGGCGCCGACGAGGCGCCGCTCACGCGCCTGGCGCGGGTCTGGCCCTCGCTCGCGTGCCTGGGGCTGGCCGCGCTGTTCGCCTTCGCGCCGCCGGTGTTCGAGCTGCCGCTGTTCGGCTACCTGGCGATCGCCCTGCTGCTGGTCGGCGGCATCGGCCTGATGCCGCGCTTCGCGGCGCTCACCTTCCGCGCGCTCGACGCCGCGCTCGCGCGGCGCAAGCGCAGCCCGGCGGTGCTGGCGCTGTCGCTCGCGCGCCTGGCCAACGCCCCGGGCCAGGCCTCGATTGCCCTGGGCGGCATCCTGGCCAGCTTCAGCCTGATGGTGGCGATGGGGATCATGGTGTCGAGCTTCCGGGTGTCGGTCGACGAGTGGATGGGCCACATCCTGCCGGCCGACCTGTACGTGCGCACGGTCGATGCCGGCGGCACCGGCTTCCTGAGCGGCGAGCAGCAGCAGGCCCTGGCGAACCTGCCCGGGGTCGAGAAAGTCCAGTTCCTGCGCACCCGGCGCGTGTCACTCTCGCCCGAACGGCCGCCGGTCGTCGTCATCGCCCGCGACATCGACGCCAGCGATCCCGCGCGCCTGCTGTACCTGGTCGGCGCCACCGCGGCGATCCCGGCAGGCGCCCGTCCGGCCTGGGTGTCGGAAGCGATGCTCGACCTGTACGGCGCCCGCGTCGGCCAGCGCCTGGCCCTGCCCCTGGGCGGCGCACAGGCCGAGTTCTTCGTCGCCGGCGTCTGGCGCGACTACGCCAACCAGGCCGGCTCGGTGGTGATCCAGCTGCACGACTACCGGCGCCTGACGGGCGAGCGCGACGTCACCGACGCCGCCCTGTGGGCCGCGCGCGGCGTGGACCCGGCGACGCTGGAGGGCAGCTTGCGCGCGCTGCCGTTCGGAGCATCCCTGAACCCGATGCGGCCCGGCGAGATCCGCGCCACGAGCCTCAGGATCTTCGACCGCAGCTTTGCCGTCACTTACCTGCTCGAAGCGATCGCGATCGCGATCGGCCTGTCGGGCATCGCGGCCAGTTTTTCGGCCCAGACTTTGGCAAGGGCGCGAGAATTCGGTATGCTGCGCCACGTCGGCGTCACCCGGCGCCAGATATTGCAGCTGCTCGCCTTCGAGGGTGGACTGCTGACAAGCCTCGGCGTCGTCGCCGGTTTCGCGCTCGGGCTGGTAATCAGCCTGATCCTGGTGTACGTGATCAACCCGCAGTCCTTTCACTGGACCATGGGTTTGCACCTGCCCTGGCCCCTGCTCGGCAGCGTGGCCGCGGTGCTGGTCGCGGCGTCATGTGCCACCGCGCTGGTCTCGGGACGCCAGGCATTGTCCGGCGGTCCGGTGCGCGCGGTCAGAGAGGATTGGTAATGCATCTTGTATCGAGTTTGTTGTTGCTGTTGTCGCTGTTGTCGCTGTCGGCCCATGCGCAGGGGCCGACCCAGTTGCCCGCTTATGCGCCGGTCACGCCCGGCGCCGGTCTGACGTTCCCGCGCGACTACGGGGCCCATCCGGAATTTCGCACCGAATGGTGGTACGTCACCGGCTGGGTCGAGACGCCCGACAAGCGTCCGCTTGGCTTTCAGGTCACGTTCTTTCGCACCCGCACCGGCGTTGATAACGCCAACCCGAGCCACTTCGCGCCGCGCCAGCTGGTGATCGGCCACGCGGCGCTGTCCGATCCCCAGGTCGGCCGCCTGGTGCACGACGAGCGCAGCGCGCGCGAGGGTTTCAGCATGGCCTGGGCCCGGCCCGGCAACACCGACCTGAAACTGGACGACTGGCGCATGGTCCGCGACGCAAGCGGCGTCTACCGCGTCACCATCCGCTCCAACCAGCTCACGCTCGAACTGCGCCTGCGCCCGACCCAGCCGGTGCTGGTGCAGGGCCAGGGCGGCTATTCGCGCAAGGGACCCAGCGCCCAACACGCGAGCTATTACTACAGCGAACCGCACCTGGAGGTGTCCGGCACGGTCGGGCGCGCGGGCATGGCAGCGACGCAAGTGACCGGCAGCGCATGGCTCGATCACGAATGGTCGAGCGAGGCGCTGCAGCCCGACGCCGTGGGCTGGGATTGGGTCGGCGCCAACCTCGACGACGGCGGGGCCCTGATGGCTTTCCAGATCCGTGACCGTCAAGGTGGTAAACTATGGGCGCACGCCACCCGGCGCGACAAGGCCGGCAAGGTGGTGCACTACGCGCCCGAGCAGATCACCTTCACGCCGCAAACGCACTGGAAGTCGCCGCGCACCGGCGCCACGTATCCGATCGCGACCACGATCACCACGGGCGGCCAGAGCTGGCAGGTGGTGCCGCTGCAGCAAGACCAGGAACTCGACTCGCGCCGCTCGACCGGCGCCGTGTACTGGGAGGGCGCGGTCACGATCCAGCAGAACGGCCGCCGGGTGGGCCGCGGCTACCTCGAGATGACCGGCTATGTGCAGCCCATGAAGCTTTGACCAGACATCGGCAACAAGAACAACCGACACAAAATGACCGACACGCCAGAACACGATGACCGTCCGTAACACCGGCAAGACCGACCCAGAGCCATCCAGCAAGAGCAGCCTGGCCACCCTCAGGGGCCTCGGCCCCTTCCTGCGTCCCTACCGCCGCCAGTTCCTGCTGGCCGGCGTCGCGCTGCTGTTCGCCGCCGGCGCCACCCTGGCGATCCCCGCGGCCTTCAAGCAAATGATCGACATGGGCTTCGGCGCGGCCGGCGCCGCATCTGGCACCAGCGCGGCCACCAGCGCGGCCGGCGCCGCGATCGAAGGCGGCAGCCTGGAACACATCAACGCCACCTTCCTGGCCCTGTTCGGCGTGGCCGCGGTGCTCGCGGTGGCCACCGCGGCGCGCTTCTACATGGTCTCCTGGCTGGGCGAGCGCGTCACCGCCGACATCAGGAGCAGCGTCTACGGCCACGTGGTGCGCCAGAGCCCCGAATTCTTCGAGACCACCCGCACCGGCGAAGTGCTGTCGCGCCTGACCACCGACACCACGCTGATCCAGACCGTGGTCGGCACCAGCATCTCGCTGGCGCTGCGCAACACCCTGCTGTTCTTTGGCGGCCTGGTGATGCTGTTCGTGACCAGCCCGCGCCTTTCCTCCATCATCCTGGGCCTCCTGGTGCTGGTGGTGCTGCCGATCGTGCTGTTCGGACGCCGCGTGCGCAAGCTCTCGCGCGATTCGCAGGACCGCATCGCCGACGCCTCGGCGGTGGCCGGCGAGATCCTGAACGCGATGCCGACCGTGCAGGCGTTTACCCGCGAAGCCCACGAATCGGGCCGCTTCTCGAGGGAAGTCGAAGGCGCCTTCGCCACCGCGATGCGGCGCATCCGCGCGCGCGCCACGCTGACCATGCTGGCCATTGTGCTGGTGTTCGGCGCCATCGTGTTCGTGCTCTGGCTCGGCGCCCACGCCGTGCTCGAAGGAACCATGACCGGCGGCGACCTGGGCCAGTTCATCCTGTACGCCGGCATCGTGGCCGGCTCGGTCGGCGCCCTGTCGGAAGTGATGGGCGACGCCCAGCGCGCCGCCGGCGCCACCGAACGCCTGCTCGAGCTGCTCGGCGCGCGCTCCGAGATCCAGGATCCGCTGCAGCCCAGGGCGCTGCCTGCACGTACCGAAGGCACGGACGGCGGCGCGCGCGTGACGCTCGACGACGTGACCTTCGCCTATCCGTCGCGCCTGGACGAAGCCGCCCTGTCGCACCTGACGCTCGACATCCGCCCCGGCGAGACGGTGGCCGTGGTCGGCCCTTCCGGCGCCGGCAAGACCACCCTGTTCCAGCTGCTGCTGCGCTTCTACGATCCGCAGGCGGGCAGCATCCGCCTCGATAGCGTCGACGTGCGCGACCTGGCGCTGCAGACGCTGCGCGGCGCGGTCGGCATCGTGCCGCAGGACACCGTGATCTTCTCGCTCGACGCCATGGAAAACATCCGCTATGGCCGCCCGGACGCCAGCGACGACGAGGTGATCGCGGCGGCGCGGATGGCCGCGGCCCACGATTTCATCGAGCGCCTGCCGCAGGGCTATGCGTCGTTCCTGGGCGAGCGCGGGGTGCGCCTGTCGGGCGGGCAGCGCCAGCGCATTGCGATCGCGCGCGCCCTGCTCAAGAACCCGCCGCTGCTGCTGCTGGACGAAGCCACCAGCGCGCTCGACGCCGAATCCGAACGCCTGGTGCAGCGCGCGCTCGAAGCCGCGATGGTCGGCCGCACCACCATCATCATCGCCCACCGCCTGGCGACGGTGCAACGGGCCGACCGCATCATCGTGCTGGACGAAGGGCGAATCGTCGAATCCGGCACCCACGCCGAGCTGATCGCGCTGCATGGCGTGTATGCCAACCTGGCCGCGCTGCAATTCCAGACCCACGCGCCGGTGGCCGCATGACACCCGCATAAGGCAATCCGTAGCAATACGTAGCAAGCCGACAAGCTGTTGTTACAGGGACACCCAAAGTCATTCCATAACTCACTAATTGTTGCGGTGCGAAAACTTAGCGGGGTATTATCGCGTCTAATATCTCTCTACTTTTTCCGCACATTCAATGAGCAACCGCAAATTTAGAACTGCCACCTGGAATGTTGGGACGCGCATCAGCGTCGTCACCTTTTTGCTTGCCGGCGCCATCATTGCCGCCCTGATCGCGACCATCACCGTCCTGACCTCCGGCATGCTCGAGCGGCGCGCCGTCGACAGCGTGAGGAACGAACTGCACGGGGTCGCCAGCACCGTCGACCTGTTCAACCGGACCGTCAGCAGCCAGGCGGTCAGCTTCGGTCGCATCTTCCACGCCGGCCTGCCGGGCGACTTCGCGCTGGACGAAGCGACCACCGTCGACATCGGCGGACGCCAGGTGCCGACCCTGAGCGTGGCCGGCAAACCGCTCAATCTCGACTTCAGCGCACCGGACGCGTTCACAGAACGCACCGGCGGCAACGCCACCATCTTCGCCGTCACCGGCGAGGACTTCGTGCGCGTGACGACGTCGGTCAAGAAGGAGAACGGCGAGCGCGCGGTGGGCACTGCCCTAGACAAGGCCTCGCCGGCCTATCAAGCGCTGCGCGCCGGGCGCAACTACGTGGGCCTGACCACGCTGTTCGGCAAGCAGTTCATTACCCAGTACGAGCCGGTGCGCGACGCGGCCGGCAAGGTCGTCGGCGCGCTCTACGTCGGGGTCGACATCACCCCCGACGTGGCCGCACTCAAGGAGCGCATCAGCGCCGTCAAGGTCGGCGAGACCGGCTACTTCTACGTGCTGTCGTCGGCGCCGAAGACCTATGGCGACCTGATCGTCCACCCGAGCAAGGAAGGCGAGAACATCCTCGACAGCCAGTCGGCCGACGGCCATCCCTTCATCAAGGAAATCCTCGAGAAGAAGGAAGGCACGATCAACTACGACTGGAAGAATCCGGGCGAGAACAGCGCGCGCGAAAAGTTCGCGGCCTATTCGGAGATGAAGGACTGGAACTGGGTCATCGCCGGCGGCACCTACCGCGACGAGATCACCGCCGCCGCCACCGAACTGCGCAACCGCTACATCCTGTTCGGCCTGCTGGCGCTGGCCGTGCTGGCCAGCGTGCTGTACTTCCTGGTGCGCGCCACCGTCACCCGTCCGCTGGCCGAGGTGCAGGCGGTCGCCACCCGCATCGCCGACGGCGACCTGACCGCCCAGGTCAAGGCGCGCCGCGACGACGAGATCGGCCGCCTTACCGGCGCCATCAACGAGATCGGCGCACGCCTGTCGAGCGTGGTCGGCCAGGTGCGCGACGGCGCCGAGCACATCGCCACCGCCTCGCAACAGATTTCGAGCGGCAACCTGGACCTGTGCAGCCGCACCGAGGAACAGGCGGCGAGCCTGGCCACCACCGCCTCGTCGATGGACCAGCTGACCACGACCGTGCGCCAGAACGCCGACAATGCGCGCCAGGCCGACCAGCTGGCCCGCAGCGCCTCCGAGGTCGCCCAGAAAGGCGGCAGCACGGTGTCGCAGGTGGTGGCGCGCATGGATTCGATTTCCCAGGCGTCGCGCAAGATCTCCGACATCACCAGCGTGATCGACGGCATCGCGTTCCAGACCAATATCCTGGCGCTGAACGCGGCCGTGGAAGCGGCCCGCGCCGGTGAACAGGGCCGCGGCTTCGCGGTCGTCGCCAGCGAAGTGCGCAACCTGGCCCAGCGCTCGGCGGCCGCCGCCAAGGAAATCAAGAGCTTGATCGAGGCGTCCAACAGCGAAGTCGATGCCGGCAGCCAGCTGGTCGGCCAGGCCGGCGTCACGATGCAGGAAGTGCTGGACAGCGTGCAGCGCGTGACCGACATCATGTCCGAGATCAGCAGCGCCAGCCAGGAGCAGACCCAAGGCATCGAGGAAATCAACCGCTCAGTGGTCGAGATGGACACCGTGACCCAGCAGAACGCGGCCCTGGTCGAAGAGGCCAGCGCCGCGGCCCAGGCCATGCACGAGCAGGCCGAAGCGCTGGCGCAGTCGGTGCGGCGCTTCCACCTGGCCGACGAGCGCGAGACCACCGCGCTGGCCGCGCCCGGTCGCCGCGCGCTGATCGAGAACTGATGTTCTTCTGAAAATCCGCCAGCCGGTCCTTGGAACCGCGCCGGCGGCGGTGTACAGTAACGGGCTCGCCTTCCAGGAGCCCGTCGTGCCCGACACCGACCTGCAGCGCCGCTGCCACACGATCTTTCCCGGCCATCGGCCGCAACGCCCGGCCGAGCTGTTCGCCGCCATGGCGGCCTGGTGCGACAAGCACGACGTCGCGCACGACGTCTACGGCAACGGCGAACTGCTCCAGGACTTCGAACGCAAGGTGGCTGCCCTGCTGGGCTTCGAGGCGGCCGTGTTCTGCATCAGCGGCACCATGGCCCAGGTCACGGCGCTGCGCCTCGGGGCGCACGAGTTCGCCGCCAATGGGGGCAGCCGCCTGGTGGCCCTGCATCCGACCTCGCACATCCTCGTGCACGAACGTTCCAACTACCAGTTGCTGGACCATTTCCAGGCGCTGTCCGTTGGCGAGCGTCATCGTCCCTGGCTTCATGCCGACCTGGCCGCGGTGCCGGACCGCCTCGGCGCCGTCGGCCTCGAAATACCGATGCGCGAGATCGGCGGCCAGCTGACTGACTGGGACGAGCTCGAGGCGATCAAGCGCCACTGCCGCACCCGCGGCATCCACCTGCACATGGACGGCGCGCGCCTGTGGGAGGCGGCGGCCGGTTATGGCCGCGGCGTGGCCACGATCGCGGCCGGCTTCGATTCCGTGTACGTGTCGCTGTACAAGGGCATCGGCGGGCTCGGCGGGGCCATGCTGCTCGGCAGCCGCTCCTTCGTGGACTGCTGCGCCGAGTGGTTGCGGCGCCAGGGTGGCAACGTCATCCACCGCTCGCCCTATGTCGTGGCGGCGGCCATGCAGTTCGACGCGCGGCTGGCGGCGATGCCCGCGTATTTCGAGCGCACCCGCTTCCTGTACCAGGCCTTGCGCGCGCATCCCGCACTGCGCGTCAACCCCGCCGCGCCGCAGGCGAACATGCTGCATATCCACCTGCCGGTGGAGCGCGAACGCGCGCTGGCGGTGCGCGACGCGCTGGCGCGCGAACACGGCATCTGGATGTTCAACCGCGCCGTGCACGGCGCGCTGCCGGCGTCCTCTGTCATCGAGATCTACGTCGGCGACAACCTGCTGTCGATGCCCGACGCCGCGGTGCATGACGCGCTGCGGCGGTTCGCCGCGGCACTGGCGGACAGCGCTCCCGCCGAATGCTAGAATGACGGATTGTCCAGTCCCATAATGCAATGCGCCAATATCTCGAATTCATGCGCCATGTGAAAGAGCATGGCGCCATCAAGACCGACCGCACCGGTACCGGCACCCGCTCGGTGTTCGGCTACCAGATGCGCTTCGACCTGCAGCAAGGCTTCCCGCTCCTGACCACCAAGAAGGTGCACCTGAAGTCGATCATCCATGAACTGATCTGGTTCCTGCAGGGCTCGACCAATATCGGCTACCTGAAGGACAACGGCGTGACCATCTGGGACGAATGGGCCGATGCCGAGGGCAACCTCGGTCCGGTCTATGGCTATCAGTGGCGCAGCTGGCCGACGCCGTCCGGCGCGCACATCGACCAGATCACGCAGGTGCTCGACCAGATCCGCACCACGCCCGACTCGCGCCGGATGATCGTCTCGGCCTGGAACGTGGCCGACGTGCCGGCCATGAAACTCCCGCCCTGCCACGCCCTGTTCCAGTTCTACGTGGCCGACGGCAAGCTGTCCTGCCAGCTGTACCAGCGCAGCGCCGACATCTTCCTGGGCGTGCCCTTCAACATCGCCTCGTATGCGATCCTGACCCACATGATGGCCCAGCAGGCGGGCCTGGAAGTGGGCGACTTCGTCTGGACCGGCGGCGACTGCCACCTGTATTCGAACCACATGGAACAGGTCGAGCTGCAGCTGTCGCGCGAGACCCGCGCGCTGCCGCGCCTCGAGATCAAGCGCCGGCCGGACTCGCTGTTCGACTATCGCTTCGAGGACTTCGAGATCACGGGCTACGATCCGCATCCCGCGATCAAGGCGCCGGTGGCCGTATGAACAGCGCACCCCACCTGACCCTCGTGGTCGCGGTCGACGCCAACAACGGCATCGGCCTGGACAACCAGCTGCCCTGGCACCTGCCGGCCGACCTGGCGCACTTCAAGCGCGTCACCCTGGGCAAACCGATCATCATGGGCCGCAAGACCTTCGACTCGATCGGGCGCCCGCTGCCCAAGCGCCGCAACATCGTGGTCACCCGCAATGCCGGCTGGTCGCACGAAGGCGTCGACAGCGCGGCCTCGCTCGACGCCGCCATCGCGCTGCTGGACGGCGAGCCGGCCAGCATCATCGGCGGGGCCCAGGTATTCATTGAGGCGATGGAGGTCGCCGACGCCATGATCGTCACCCACATCGACCACGCCTTCCGCTGCGATACCTTCTTCCCGCCGATCGACCCGGACGTGTGGGTCGAGACCGCGCGCGAAACCCACCGCGCCGACGAGCAGGGTTTCGACTATGCCTTCGTGACCTACGAACGCAAGGGCGCCCGGTGAGCGCAGCGGCGACGCTGCTCACCAAGGGCATCCGGCGCGCCGGACGCCGGCTCGGCTAGAGTGCGCCACCCTTGCGGGACAGTGGCTAACCTAGCAAAAAAAACTTGCACCGGGAGCCGTGTTTTCTGCGAAAATCCGCTTCTCATTTTTCTACGGTGCCGTGCGCGGCGGCCAGCTCCTGTCGGAACCATCCGCCGAGGACCTGCCGCTTCCACGGCGCTTCGTTTTGGAGCTGTCCATGAAATTTCGTTTCCCTATCGTCATCATCGATGAGGACTTCCGCTCGGAGAACACCTCCGGTCTCGGCATTCGCGCCCTGGCGGCCGCAATGGAACAGGAAGGCATGGAGGTGGTCGGCGTGACCAGCTACGGCGACCTGTCCCAGTTCGCCCAGCAGCAATCGCGCGCATCGGCCTTCGTCCTGTCGATCGACGACGAGGAATTCGGCGGCGGCTCGCTCGAAGAGACCGATTTCGCGCTGACGGGCCTGCGCGCCTTCGTGAAGGAAATCCGTCACAAGAACGCCAACATCCCGATCTATATCTATGGCGAGACGCGCACCAGCCGCCACATTCCGAACGACGTCCTGAAGGAGCTGCACGGCTTCATCCACATGTTCGAGGACACCCCGGAATTCGTGGCGCGCCACATCATCCGCGAGGCCAAGGCCTACCTGGACAGCCTGGCGCCGCCGTTCTTCCGGGCGCTGGTCAACTACGCCTACGACGGCTCCTATTCGTGGCACTGCCCGGGCCACTCGGGCGGCGTGGCGTTCCTGAAGTCGCCGATCGGCCAGATGTTCCACCAGTTCTTCGGCGAGAACATGCTGCGCGCCGACGTCTGCAACGCGGTCGAGGAACTGGGCCAGCTGCTCGACCATACCGGCCCGGTGGCCAAGTCCGAGCGCAACGCCGCGCGCATCTACAGCGCCGACCACTGCTACTTCGTGACCAATGGCACCTCCACCTCGAACAAGATGGTGTGGCACTCGACCGTGGCGCCAGGCGACATCGTCGTCGTGGACCGCAACTGCCACAAGTCGATCCTGCACTCGATCATCATGTGCGGCGCGATCCCGGTGTTCCTGATGCCGACCCGGAACCACCTGGGCATCATCGGCCCGATCCCGCTCGAAGAGTTCACGCCCGAATCGATCGCCCGCAAGATCGAGGCGAATCCGTTCGCGCGCGACGCCGTCAACAAGAAACCGCGCATCCTCACCATCACCCAGTCGACCTACGACGGCGTGGTGTACAACGTCGAGACCCTGCGCGAAATGCTGGACGGGAAGATCGACACCCTCCACTTCGACGAAGCCTGGCTGCCGCACGCGACCTTCCACGACTTCTACAAGAACATGCACGCGATCGGCCAGAACCGTCCGCGCGCCAAGGAGTCGATGATCTTCTCGACCCAGTCGACGCACAAGCTGCTGGCCGGCCTGTCGCAGGCGTCGCAGGTGCTGGTGCGCGAATCCGAATCGGTCAAGCTCGATCAGGATGCCTTCAACGAGGCCTACCTGATGCACACCTCGACCTCGCCGCAGTATTCGATCATCGCTTCGTGCGACGTCGCCGCGGCCATGATGGAAGCGCCAGGCGGTACCGCCCTGGTCGAGGAATCGATCCTGGAAGCGCTGGACTTCCGCCGCGCGATGAAGAAGGTCGACGAGGACTTCGGAGACGACTGGTGGTTCCAGGTCTGGGGCCCGGATAAATTCTCGGAAGAAGGCATCGGCACCCAGGACGACTGGATGATCCGCGCCGAAGAAAACTGGCACGGTTTCGGCAACCTGGCGCCGGGCTTCAACATGCTCGACCCGATCAAGGCCACCATCGTGACCCCGGGCCTGGACCTGTCGGGCCACTTCGGCGAGACCGGCATCCCGGCCTCGATCGTCACCAAGTACCTGGCCGAGCACGGCGTCATCATCGAGAAGTGCGGCCTGTACTCGTTCTTCATCATGTTCACCATCGGCATCACCAAGGGCCGCTGGAACACGCTGGTGACGGCGCTGCAGCAGTTCAAGGACGACTACGACCGCAACCAGCCGATGTGGCGCGCGATGCCGCAGTTCGCCTCGGCCAACCCGCGCTACGAGACCCGCGGCCTGCGCGACCTGTGCACCGAGATTCACGGCTTCTACAAGTCGCGCGACGTGGCGCGCCTGACCACCGAGATGTACCTGTCGGACATGATCCCGGCCATGAAGCCGTCGGACGCCTTCGCCAACATGGCGCACCGCAAGATCGAGCGCGTGGCGATCGACGAGCTGGAAGGCCGCATCACCGCGATCCTGCTGACGCCCTACCCGCCGGGCATCCCGCTCCTGATCCCGGGCGAGCGCTTCAACAAGACCATCGTCGACTACCTGCGCTTCGCGCGCGACTTCAATGAACGCTTCCCGGGCTTCGAGACCGACGTCCACGGCCTGGTCAAGCGCGAGGTCGACGGCAAGCGCGGCTACTTCGTCGATTGCGTGATGCAGGACGCCTGACGGCGTCCGTAGCGGCGCGGGCCGCTACCCGCCGCGAAAGGCCCGGAGCGATACCGGGCCTTTTTCTTTGCGTCTCGTCGCAGCATGCACACCAGCGACGCCGACGCCGCGACACCTGGCGCGCGGCGCGCCAGGAATGCCAGAACAACGATCAGGTCTTCGGCAGGGTCACGCCGCGCTGGCCCTGGTACTTGCCGCCACGGTCCTTGTACGAGGTCTCGCAGACTTCGTCGCTTTCGAAGAACAGCACCTGGGCGCAGCCTTCGCCGGCGTAGATCTTGGCCGGCAGCGGGGTCGTGTTCGAGAACTCGAGGGTCACGTAGCCTTCCCACTCCGGCTCGAACGGCGTCACGTTGACGATGATGCCGCAGCGCGCGTAGGTCGACTTGCCGAGGCAAACGGTCAGCACGTTGCGCGGGATGCGGAAGTACTCGATGGTGCGCGCCAGCGCGAACGAGTTCGGCGGGATGATGCAGACGTCGCTCTTGACGTCGACGAAGGAGTTCGAATCGAAGTTCTTCGGGTCGACGATGGTGCTGTTGATGTTGGTGAACACCTTGAATTCGTCGGCGCAGCGGATGTCGTAGCCGTACGAGGAGGTGCCGAACGAGATGATGCGGCGGCCGTCCTGCTCCCGTACCTGCTGCGGCTCGAACGGTTCGATCATGCCGGTGCTTTCCGCCATGCGGCGGATCCATTTGTCGCTCTTGATAGTCATTGTCGGTTTCCAGCAGGGAGAAAATCCCGCGATTTTACGCGAAATGGCAACGCCGGTGATGGTCCCCGATGGCCGGCCTGTCAATATAGATTGCGGACGAGCGAAATTGTGAATACCATCAGTTACCCACTTCGATGGAGATCCCCATGCAACACCTGACCAGGGCCGTGATCGGCGTGTTTGTCCTGACCCTCGCCGCATGCACGACCGCGCCGACCACCGAACAGCCGACGCCGCCGGCCGCAGCGGCGCCCGCCATCGCGGCCAGGGTCGACGATGAATCCCTGACCGGCTCGCGCATCCCGAAAAAAGGCGGCGGCGACCGCACGGTCAAGACCGTCGGCGCGCGCGACGCGCGCGACGCGTTCGACAACCAGGCCAAGCCCCTCGACCGCCAGTAGGCTAAGTACTCAACCGGAAATAAATGTGAATTTTGGCAAACAGAACCGGAGGTGCGGCTTGCCGATGCGGTCCAAGGCGGGAACTGCGCCGCAGTGCGAGCACTGCAAGCTGGAGCCAACGCAGCAACGCGCCGGTTCTGGCAGCCAAAAACACATTTATTGACGGGTGAGTACTTAGGGCCGCGAAGGCGCGGCCAGCAGGCGCCCGATCATCGCGTGCGCCAGGCGCGCCGTCTCCTGCGGCTTCTCCAGCGGATACAGGTGGCCGCCTTCGATCATCACCAGGTTCTCGCCCACCAGCTTGCGGGTGGCGGCCATGCCGGCCTGGCGCATCTCTTCCGAGCGGGTGCCGGCGACAAAGCCGACCGGCACCGGGAACGGTTCGCGGATCACGGCGTCCATGTGATGCGGGAGCGTCTGGTAGATGGCCGACTCGACGTCGCGCCGGAAGCGCAGGGTCACCCCTTGCGGATGCGGCGCCAGGCCGTGCTCCAGGTAGTCGTCCAATGCGCCCGGGGCCCATGCCTGGAAGATCGGCTTGGCGCTGAAATGCGCGTAGGCGGCGTCGCGGCTGGGCCACAGCTCGCGGCGCTTGCGCGCGAAGCGCGCCGGCGACAGCCGTTCGCCCCAGCCGGCCAGCTTCGCCAGACGCCAGCCGAGCGCGCGCCAGCCCGCCACCACGGGCGAATCGAGCATCACCACGCAGCGCGCCAGGTCGGGGCGGCGCTTGGCCGCCAGCATGCACAGCATCCCGCCCAGCGAATGGCCGACCAGGATCGCCGGCCGGCCGTAGCCTTCCAGGTGCTCGACCAGTTCGTCGACCAGCGCGCCCCAGCCGTCGGCGACCGGATGGCGCGGATCGTGGCCGTGCATGTCAAGGGTGCGCACGTCGTAGTGCTCGCGCAGCTGCGCCAGCAGGCGGTTGTAGGTGCCGGCCGGGTAGCTGTTGCCGTGGGCGAAATGAAGGAGGGGTCTGGACATGGTGCGGGCGCGATCGAATGCAGGAGCGCCCCATTGTAATGTCCAGTGCCGCCAGGCGGTCCGCCTTTAGAAGGAAACGCCTACAAGCGGCCCGGCGGTATGGCCCTTGGCCGCATTGCCTGTTACGCTCGCCATCTGCAGCGCCGTGCCGTCGCCAAAGAACTCGCCGCTGGCGTCACCGATACGCGCCAGGTGGTGCACGCTGCCGGCGTGGTGTGGCGGGTGGTGCAAGACCGCCCCAAGGAGGTAAATCCGGGTAAAGCCGCGCCATGCGCAAGAGACCGCGGCGCGCGACTGCGCTATCCTGTCGCCATGAACCAAGTATTGCTGATCGACGACGACGTCGAACTCGTCGGCATGTTCGCCGAATACCTCGAACGGGAAGGTTTCAGGGTCGCCTGCGTCCACAACGGCGAGGATGGCGCGCGCGAAGCGCTCAGCGGCCGCCACGCCATCGCCATCCTCGACGTCATGATGCCCGGCGCCAGCGGCATCGATGCGCTGCGCCGGATCCGCGCCGAAAGCCGCATCCCGGTATTGATGCTGACCGCGCGCGGCGACGACGCCGACCGCATCCTCGGCCTCGAACTGGGCGCCGACGACTACGTGGCCAAGCCATGCACGCCGCGCGAACTGACGGCGCGGGTGCGCGCCATCCTGCGCCGCACCCAGGCGCAGCCCGAGAGCAGCCCGGGCGCTGCCCTCACGGTGGGCAAGCTGACCATGCATCCCGAGGGGCGGCGCGCCACCTGGGACGGCCAGCCACTGGACCTGACCAGCACCGAGTTCAACCTGCTGGAAGTACTGGCCCGCAATGCCGGAAAGCCGGTGAGCAAAAGCGACCTGTCGGAACAGGGCCTGGGTCGGCCGCTGGCGCGCTTCGACCGCAATATCGACGTCCACCTGAGCAGCCTGCGCCACAAGCTCGGACCGCTGGCGGACGGCCGCTCGTGCCTGCAGACCATCTACCGCCAGGGCTACCAGTTGATCCGGGACTAGCATGGGGCGGCTGTTCTGGAAGTTCTTCCTTTGCATTCTACTGGCGCAGCTGACCGCCACCATTGCCATCGGCGGCGCCTTCTGGCTGCGCGACCAGGCGCGCCAGAAGGCCAGCTCGAGCCTCGATTCCGGCCCACCGGCCGCAGTCGCCCTCGACGCGGCCGCCGCCACCCTGCGCTACGGCGGCGAAGCGGCGCTGCGCGGCCTGCTGGCCGACCTGCGGCGCCCGCAGCTGTACGTGCTGGACGCGGGGCGCCGCGACCTGCTCGGGCGCGCGGCGCCGGCCGAGCTGCTCAAGGAAGCCGAGCGCCAGCTCGGCAACGGCGAACAGCGCGGCGCGCGGCGCCTGGTCGGCCCCGACGGCGCGCAATACCTCGCGTTCGTGCCGCGCCGGTACGGGCGGCCGGAACGAGCGCGGGGCGGACCGCCCGATCCGTTGACGCCGGCGCTCGACCCCGGCGCGCGCCGCCGCATCGGGCAGACCGTCGTGATCGGCGCCGCGGTCGTGGCCAGCCTGCTGTTCGCGGCCCTGCTGGCCTGGTATTTCTCGCGCCCCATCCGCGCCCTGCGCAGCGCCTTCGAGGCCGCCGCCGCCGGTGACCTGGCGCCGCGCTTCGGGCGCGCCACCAAGGGCGGCGACGAGCTGAGCGACCTGGGACGCGATTTCGACCGCATGAGCGGCCGCCTGCGTGCCCTGATGGACGGCCAGCGCCGCCTGCTGCACGACGTTTCGCACGAGCTGCGCTCGCCGCTGGCGCGCATGCAGGCCGCGGTCGGGCTGGCGCACCAGCAGCCGGACAAGTTCGCGAGCACGCTCGAACGCATCGAGCGCGAGAGCAACCGCATGGACAAGCTGATCGGCGAGCTGTTGACGCTGTCGCGCCTGGAAGCCCTGCCCGACGCGCTGCGGCGCGAGCCGGTCGACCTGGCCGAGCTGGCGGACGGCATCGTGGCCGACGCCCGCTTCGAGGCTGCGCAGCAGGAGGCGGGCGATGGGCCGACAACCAGCATCGCCATGCGCTTCCTGGTCGAGGCCGAAAGCAGCGTCGGCGTGACCGGCGACCCCGACCTGCTGTGGAGCGCCCTGGAAAACGTGGTGCGCAACGCCGCCAAGCACGGCGCCGGCGGAGGCGCCGTGACCGTCGCGGTGAGCGCCGGCGACGGCCTGGCGCGCATCGACGTGTTCGATCGGGGGCCGGGCATCCCGCCGGCGGACCTGGGGGCGGTATTCCAGCCCTTCTTTCGCGCCGGCGCAGCGCGCGCCGGCGCCAGCACCGATGGCCACGGCCTGGGGCTCGCGATCGCCCAGCGCGTGGTGCAGGCCCATGGCGGCGCGATCGTGGCGCGCAACCGCGAGGGTGGCGGACTGCGGGTGACGATCACGTTGCCGCAGGCGTGAGCCCACAAGACGTCAGCGGCCGTGCCAATAACGCGCGTGCGTCTCGCGATGGGTCTCGACCTGCAGTGCGGCGCCGAAGCGCAGCGTGACGGCGCCGCGCTCGTCGGTGCGCAGGCGCCGTATCCCGTGCTCGGCGTAGCGCGCGTAGACCTCTTTCTTGGGATGCCGGTAGCGATTGCGATGGCCGACCTGGAAGATGCCCAGCGACGGCCCGACCGCCTGCAGGAAGGATGCGGTCGACGAGGTGCCGCTGCCGTGGTGCGGCGCCAGCAGCACGTCGGCCCGCAACTGCGGCGCGCCCAGGCGCAGCAGCGCTGCCTCTTGCGCTGCCTCGATGTCGCCCGCCAGCAGGATCGCCTTGCCGCCGGCGCTCACCCGTAACACGCAGCTGCGCGCGTTGGCCTTCAGGCGCGCATTGGCGTAGCTGGCGGCGTCGGGCGCGAGCATCTCGAAGCGCACGCCATCCCACTCCCAGCCCTGGCCGGCCAGGCAGCGCTGCCGGTGCGGCGCCAGGCGCAGCAACGGGTGCGCGGGCGGCAGCGACGACTTGACCTCCCCCACCTCCAGCGTCTGCAGCACGGCGTCGGCGCCGCCGACGTGATCGAGGTCGCTGTGCGACACCACCAGGGTGTCGAGCCGCCCGATGCCGCGCCCGCGCAGGTAAGGCAGGATGACGCGGGTGGCGCCGCTGGCGCCCGGCGCGTACTGCGGGCCGGTGTCGTACAGCAGCCGGTGGCGGTGGGTTTCGACCAGCAGCGCCATGCCCTGGCCGACGTCGAAGGCGGTGACGGTGAACGCGCCGGGCGGCGGCGCCGTCGGCAGTTGCGTCAGCAGCGGCGTCCAGGCCGCGAAGCCGGCCCAGCGCTGCGGCCAGCCGCGCGGCGCCAGCATCCATGCCGTGCCGATGAGCGCCAGCCCGAGGATCCAGGGCGCCGGCGCCGGCGCCGTCCATACAGCCAGCGCGGGCGCGGCCAGCCGCTGCAGGGGCCACGCCAGCAACTCGATGCCCAGGTGGGCCGTGCCCAGGACCAGGCCAGCCAGCGGCGACGGCAGGATGCTGCCGACCAGCGCCAGCGGCGTCACGAACTGGCTGATGACGGGGATCGCCACCGCATTTGCCAATGGGCTGACCAGGGACACCTGGCCGAACAGCAGCAGTGTCAGCGGCGCCAGGCCAATGGTGACGGCCCATTGGGTGCGCGCCGCCACCAGCAGCCCCGCGCGCCAGCCGCGCGTTCGTTCGCCGAGCCGCCCGCTGCAGGCATACAGGATGGCGGCCACCGCGCCGAAGGACAACCAGAAACCGGGCCACAGCATGGCCCAGGGATCGAGCAGCACGACGATGCCGAGCGCCAGGCACAGGACGTGCGAACTGGAAGCGATGCGGCCGCACCATACGGCGCTCGCGACCACGGCCAGCATGTAGAAAGTGCGCTGGGCCGGCACGCCGAAGCCGGCCAGCAGCACGTACATCAGCGCCACCGTCGCCCCGGCCAGAACGGCCGCCTTCTGGGCCGGCAGGATGAGCGGCAGCTGGGCGTCGGTCCAGAACGAGCGGCGCCACAGGCTGGCGACGATCCACGCCGCGAGCCCCGCCACCATCGTGATGTGCAGGCCGGAGATCGACACCAGATGGCTGATGCCTGTGCGGTTGAAGACGTCCCAGTCGTCCTGGTCGATGCCGCGCTGGTCGCCGATGACGAGGGCCACGATCACGCCCGCATACGGTTGGCCGTCGAGGACGGCCAGGATGCGCGCGCGCAGGTAGCCGCGCGCGCGTTCGATCGCGTAGCCGACGCCAGGGGACCAGTCGGCGAGACGTTGGTTCCGGCTGCCTGCGGGACGCACATAGCCGGTGGCGCGCACGCCCTGCTCCAGCAGCCAGGCTTCGTAGTCGAATCCGTGGGGGTTGGCGTTGCCGTGGGGGCGCTGCAGGCGAACCACCAGGCGCCAGCGTTCGCCGGGATGGACGAAGGCGGGATCGGCGGCGGCGGCGCCGTACCAGGACAGGACGATCCTGGGCGGGACGGTGGCGTCGCGGGTCTCGGTGCGCGCGACGTCGAACTGGAAGCGCACGCCGCCGTCGAAGCGGTGCGGCAGGCTGGCGACGATGCCGGTGACGGTGATGTCGCGGCCTTCGTCGTGGTGCGGCAAGGCGTCGTGCAGGGCCAGGTGGGCGCAGGAGGCGGCCCAGAAGAAGCCGAGCAGGAGGCCGGACGTGATTGCGCGGGGCAGGCCGCGCAGCAGAAGGCATGTGGCGATTGTCGTGATTGCGCCAGCCAGCATGATGCTCGCCGGCGGCAGCGCGGGCTGAAGTTGAAGTGCGGCGGCGCCGGTGGCGAACGCGAGGATCGCGCTTCGCATGGACTGGGCCGCGTTATGATTCGGTGCGCCGCATGCCAGGGTGGCTCTTGGCGCGTGGCTCAGGGGACAAGGGCTCTGCAGTCTCCGGACGACGCACTCTTATACTGCTCACGATGCGCTCCCACAGATCGAGCATGGCTGCCTGCGAGAGGGTCGATTGAACGGGACGGCCACCAGCGACCGGATTCACCCCGGACTCGAGCTCGATCAACAGTAGTGGAGCGTACAAATCATTCTTTTTGCCTGCCATTTCCCATTGAAATGAATATCCGGTCGTCAAGTTCGATTCGCGGATTCGCATGGCGAGCTCTTCGCCAGTCAAACCGTTGATGGTACGAGGACGCTGACGAAGATATTCGAAGCCAAGCCGCATGAGCACAGGATGGCGCGCCCTGTTTCTATCATGCCGCTCAAGCAAGCCCGGCGCAGGATCGGTCCCTGCGATGGATGACAGTACGATATTGACGTCGCGGTGACCAGGCAAGCTGGCAACGAGCACAACGCTCTCATTGCCTCTATGTTCGAATGGATCGCGTACGATCGCTCGATTGATACAAAAGCCCTCCTCTGAGGGAATTTCTCCTGAATTCAAGGCGCGAACTCGTCCAAACGTCTGCTCAAGCCGCGCCCCCACATCCAGGGGCCGATGGGTCGCACTTGCCGTTACACTCAGTCCGTCGATACGGAGAACACCTGTCACGCTGACGTCTTCGATATCCGCGAGGCGACCGTCTTCTACGGTCTGTCCTCGTCGCCTGTCATATACAGCGACCTTTCCTCGTGCGTCGCCTACGCCGAATGCCTTGGCTGTCTCGAGATGTGGTGGCTGCTCTCCGACACCGACGGCGACTATTTGCGATTCCAGCGCATTGAGCCGGGTATCGAATTCCTCTTCAGTTTCATTGGCAGAACTCTCTATATTGAACCCTCCAACGAAACCCGGGCGTACATCTATGTTCGCATCGGCAGGCAAGTCAATCAGGAAGCGGCCCACGCACACGGCATGCATGTTCTCCGTGAGCCGTAAGATCGCGCTGCGGTCCCTATCGTTCTGCAACGCCCGGTGCGTCCCGAACACCAGGACTGTCGAGAGTACCGCCATCAAGCAAATCCATCCAATCCTGCGTCGAGTGATCCATTTCATGTGCATTTCTCGCTGTGACATGGCCGCTAGCCGCTCACCTTATCCATGTCGGCACCCTTGGTGCACAGGAATTAGTTACCGGCTGCCAGGAACTGCGGTAACAAATGACTGCAGGTACGGCCATAGCAGCTCGTGAATGGCCATTCTCAGCCGCCAATCTTTACACTGTTGAGTCGCCACCTGTACCTTGTGGTTTCGACTCGTCCGGTGTGATTTCCGGGAATGGATTGGCATCGACATGACGTACCAGTTGCCAAGCACTGCGCCGATGAATCAGTTCGGAGTGCCCGCCACCCCGGCCACCGAACTGCGCGCGAAAAGTCGCGGCGGGAAGCAAGCTCCCGGCTGCAAACCAGCGGGTACCATCGAGCGCATGGCTATCTTCACATCGCCACCATCCGCTGGCTGGACAGGCGGCACCTGTCTTCACAACACTACCAATCGGCGCCTCAAAACTTCCAGTAGGGTGTCCTCCCGCCGCGAGGACGAGAAACTCTGGAGACGCCAGCGCCTGTTCGAGCCCGCTATGATGCAAGACTCGAGTACTTCGCCGCCTGTCGACCAGCGCCCACAGCGTCGAGTTCTTGCTCTCATAACTTGGTTGTACACCCCGTAACCGCTGCCACATCGTCTGCTGCGGTAGAAGCAGTGCCTGCGGCATGAACTGGCCCTGTTTGATGAATTGACGTTGGCCACCGAGGACTGTGACTCCAGTGCCGCCGTCGGCACATTGCCACCAACCAGTCTGAGGACAGACTTCTCCCGCCAGAGCACTTGCTCCCAACGCGACGCGAGGCTCCTCGGCCACGGCCCCCGTCCGCTCCACGTAAGGCCGCAAACGGATACTGTTGACGATGCTCTCCCAGAGTTCGAACATGGCCTCTTCGGACAGCGTCGACTGGAGAGGCTTTCCACCGGCAACTGGATTCACCCCGGACTCAAGCTCCAGCTTTAACGTCGGTGTGTAGACATCATCCGGCCTTCCTGTCGCCTCCCACTGGAATGAGTAGCCTGTGGTAAAACTTGGCTCACGTATGCGCATCACCAGTTCTTCTCCATCAAGCCCATTGATGGCGCGCTTATGCTCACGTAAGTTGCTGAACGCCAGTCGCATAAAAAGGGGCTCGCGCGCCGCTGCCTTTGCATTTCGTTCGAGCAGCCCTGGCGCGGGGCGCGTGCCCGCCATGGAAGAGAGAACGATGTTCACATCCGGATGGCCCGGCAACCCAGCGAACATGACCGCGCTTTCGCGATTGTTGTGCTCGTAAGGATCCAGGACAATTGCGTGTCCAACGCAGAAACCGCTCTCACGAGGAATCTCTCCTTCTCCGAGCGGTCGAATAAAGTTCAGGATGCTTGTTATTCTCGGAATATTACGGGGTGCCACCCATTCGATTTCACCAGTAATGCTCAGGTTTGGAAATCGCAGCAAGCTGAGGAGAGCGACATTTTCGCTGAAGGCGAATCCATGATCTTCCAGCACCTTCGTTCGCCGACGGTTGTATATAAAAGTTTTTCCCTGGCCGGCGTTTACTGCGATTTCCTTGCTGGATTCCAAGCTGGGGCGCCCCTCCCTATTGATAGCTTCTGCCATTTCGATTTCGGTCTGACGCAACCGGGATGCGAACTCTTCATCCGACTCGACGGTGGTACTTTCGATATCCAAGCCACCAACAGATCCGTATCTAATTTTCACCGGCGCATCAGCAGGTAGATCTATCAAAAAACGGCCGACGCAAACTGTTCTCATTTTTTCCGTCATTTTTGCCACCTTCTGCTTGTCATGCACCGTTTGCACCGAATTCGCAAGGAACGATGTCAGGGCCAGCGCGACTGCCGTGAGCCCACATACCCAACGGACACGCCGACCGCGACTCCGCTTCATTGGACGTCCTGTACGATCTTGACGATGAGATGCCGTATCAGGAGGCGCATTGTCTCGGGCTGGAGGGTATCTTGATGACGCAGTCCTGCCGGCGCGAACATCTGCCGTATATGTGCAGCGGGGCCGGCACCGGATTGCACCGGTACGGTTTCGTCTCCATATGCATCTTCGGGCCAAACCGAAAAGCGCAACTGCAAGTCCTGACCGATGTACACCTCGCGGGAGCCTTGCTCAGTGATTGACTTGAGGTTTCCCTTGCGAATACTTGATGGCGTAAGCGCTGCAGGACTCACCGAGGGTTCCCGGGCAACCCATCGAATCTGTCCATATGCCTTCAGAGACTTGTCTGCACCGTAAAAGGCATAGGTATTCGGGTGATAGTAAGGTGTCTGCGCCTTATTACCGTCCTGTGAAGTCAGTAGTTCGGTATGAAAATATTCAGCTTCTCGAATGGCATCCGATATGCCATCAACGACACTACGCTCGGAATCTTCGAAACGTCTGGCCGGATCCGCGAGATCGGGGTCGATCATGCGGTACCAGGACTTCATGTCGCGATAGAGGTCGTATGGATTGCCATCCGGGAGTGAAAGCAAATCACGCACATCGTCGCGCCGATTTACCGATCGAATCGTCTTAATGACGAGCCAAGGCTTGGGATAGAGGTGGTTTGGCAACAACTGAAGCACCCCTGGCGAGAGAGCCATCACAGGAGTCGTATCTGCTGCGCTTTCACCTGCAATGTCCGCCACGGCTCCTGCCTTGAGATTGTCCCCAAGCCCATTGGTATAGCGCCCACCTTCCGTGCCGCATGCAATGCGCCGATAGGTGACAGGAGCGCCGAGCGCGGGCATGGCTGCATGGATAATTCCCGCGATATCGGGCGCGCTACCGTCACCAGGCGAACTCAGTCGCGCACAGGCCCGCGCGACCAGCCCCCCCATGGAGTGCGTTATCAGGATCACCTTCCCGCATTCGTGTTTTCGCTCGGTCCAAAATTTCTTGATTTGATCAATACGTGTACGCAATCGGCGCGCCGATTTCTCGCATGATTCAAGCCAGTTGTAGCCGAAGGCATAAACTGGATACTGATAGGCTGCATATTTTTCGAGTTCTGCTTCGGTCACTTTCTCGATACTGCGCACACCCCAAGATCCCGCTTGGGACTGCATGACCCGAAGCCAGAAATGACGAATCTCCCGCTCGCCACGCGGAGATACCTGAAATGTCTTGTCAAGGTGCCTCTGCAGGTCGATCAGGAGGGCGCCGTAGGAGCCGGCATGCACCTCTCCCCATCCCCGCTCCCGTAGCATCCGAGGGTCGACATTGCTAGGGCCAAAGGCCAACTCGCCATCCGGATCGACTTCAAGGATGCTGGCATCGAGAATGCGCTGCCGTTCGGAAGGGGAGCGCTCCGCCCACTTTCGTGCCTCCCAAAAACCTTCAACGACGCCGTTCGGTGGTCTCCAGGCCGGCTCGCCGGGTGCGAGAATATCGTCCTTCCGGACTCTCATGTTGGCACGGGCTCGAAGATTGGATCCCATGATGCCGGGTACAAGGATCACCGGAATCACCTTGCGCGACCCAATCGTGACCCTGGCCCTCACCTTGAAGGCCGTCGGCGTCGCGACGGTATGTGCCACCAGGCTTCCATCGCGGTCGACAGTTGGCTGGGGAATTGGTCGGGTCGGCTCCTTCATGCCCGGCCCGCACCGGGTTCGCTCGGTTCGTCATCGGGCAACAGACGGATTTCGATATCGCCCATGGCGTAGCTGCTCAGGATGCTGGTGCGTCCCTCGTCGTCGGTGACGCCCTCGATGCGCGTGCCGTCTTCGTGGCGCGCGATGTAGCGCTTGCCCCGTGCCGGCAGATTGGTCTGGCGGTCGATCACGACCACCCGCTCGTCCGTTTCCAGTTCGGTCGCCGGCAGGCGCAGGCCGGCGGGCGTGCCTGTGCCCGGCGACAGATGCTCCACCGAGGCCGCCCTGACCACGTGCTTGCCGCTGCTCTGGTGGGTGATGGTGCCGCCGTCCCAGTCGGTCTGGGTGCCCTGCGACACCACCTTCACCGATGGCGCTTCCAGCTCGATGCCGGTGGCGGCGATCAGGCGGATACGGTTCGAGGACTTGATCTCGATGTCGCCACGGTGGGTCTCCACCACGATGTCGCCACGGGCGGCGATCAGCTTCATGCCCAGTTCATAGGCGAACATGCTGAGCGCGCGCGAGGCGCGCAAAAAGAGGCTGCGGCCGGTCGCCAGTTCGGCGTCGCCGGTCGAGACGATGTCGACCTTGGTCTGGGCGCCGAGGGCGATGCTGTCGTCGCTCGCGACCACCACCCCGGCCGGGGCGCTTACCGCCACCATCGGCGCGCCGCCCGCGCCCGCATCGGCGCCCGGCGCGACGTTCGAGCCGTCGTGCCAGTGGCGCAGCCGTTCGGCCAGCGCATCCAGGCGCGGCCTGGCTTCTTCGTTCTCGCCATGGTCGCCCGCCAGTCGTCCCAGCGTGTCCAGCACGCCGTGCATCGCCTCCGCGATCCCGACCAGGCTGGCGCGTTCGAGCTGGGCGCCGGCATCGTCCTGCTTGCCCCCGGCGCTGAGCAGGATGCCTTCGCCGCCGCGCAGCGCCACCGCCTTGTCGCTGCGCAGCTCGGCGCCCTCGCCGCGCGCGCCGCCCTGGCCATTCGACCTTGGCTCAGTCAACCAGCCGAGGTTCAGTTCGGAGCCCGCGTGCTCGCTGGCGATCTGCACTCCGATCTGGCCCGGCGTATCGTCGAACAGCAGCTGGCCGCCGCGCGCCCCGCCGATCTCGCGGCTGCGCATCCCCGACAGATAGCGGTTGCCCGGCAAGTCCCCCGCCCGGCTCAGCGCCGGCGGCTGCGCGCGCTGGTTGTACAGCTGCGACAGGATCACCGGCCGGTCGGGGTCGCCGCCCATGAAGGCCACCAGCACCTCGGTGCCGACGCGCGGCAGGCCGAGCGTGCCGGCCTGCTGCTGGCTGCCCGGTCCGGCGCCGGCCCAGTTGGACGCCACACGCACCCAGGCCGAATCGGCCGGCGTGTCGGATGCGCCGGCGCCGTGCGCATGGCGGTGGTCGCTGGTCCGCATGCCGGGAAAGCGGATCTTGACCCGGCCCAGCGCGTCGCAATGCACCTCTTCGCCGGGCGGGCCGGTGACGATCGCGCTTTGCAGCTGCGGATGCGGCAAGTCGACCCGCGGGTCGAAGCTGGGCACCAGCGGGATGCCGCGCCGGACCGCGTCGAAGCTCACGCGCACCCGCACCGTATCCAGCGATGGCGCGGCGTCCGGGAAGGCGTCGGCGTCGGCCCAGGCGCCCATCAGGCGCCGCACGCGCGCCGAGACGTCAGCCGGGAGGTTGTTCTCGGCCTCGACGTGCAGCGCGGTGATGGTGAAGTCGCGCTCGGCCGCCGGGTGGGTGTCGATCTCCGGGTGGCCGCTCAGGGTGAACCATTCGCCGGCGCGCAGGTCGCGCACATTGCCCTCGCCGTGGAAGCACTTGGTTTCGAATTCGTGGCGGTTCATGCGCACCTGGCCGAGGCGCCAGTGGTCTTCGACGTCGTTGCCCGCATGCGGCATCTCGACCTGGTAGTCGTCGAGGCTGGCGGCGAGCTGGTTGCCGCTGCGGCCCTGGTCGGCCATGCTGCGCGCGGTGGAGGTCATGAACTGGGTGCCGAGCGGATTGCGGTAGTCCCAGCTGTGGCGCGTGGTGCTGCCCGCCTGCAGGCGGCGCGCGGCGCTCCAGGACGCGATGGTGTCGCGCTCTTCGCTGGCCCCGCCGCGGTGGTAGCGCACGGTGCCGGCGCCGTTGCGCGGCAGCGAGTCGGCATCGGCGAACAGCACCAGCGTGTGCACCGGCGAAGTGTCGCGTTCGACCTCGAGCGTCCGGGTGCGCGCATGGCCGGGGCGGAAGGTCCAGGCCACGCCGCGCCGGCGCAACAGGCGGCGCACGAAAGCGGCGTCGGATTCGTTGTATTGCATTGTCTGTTCGCGCGGCGGGAACTGGCGCATGTCGAACAGCGGATCGAGTTCGTATTCGAAAGCGCTGGCCAGCACGCCGTTCGACTGGCGCCATTCGTCGAACAACACCCGCACGATCTCGAGTTCGTTCTGGTAGCGGAACACGCGGCTGTTGACGCGCTTTTCCATGATCGCCAGCGCGTCGCGGATCACCAGCTGGTAGACGCCCAGGCCGCCGTCGTAATCGCCGGCCCTGGCCTCGGCCACGATGCCGCAGGCGCCGCGCAGCTGGCCGCGGTCGGTGACGAACTGGATTTCGGCCGGCAGCGCGATCAGTTCCTTGAGCGGCAGGCGCGGGGTCGAGGCGACGCAGGTGACGACGTATTCGAGGCTGCCGCAGACGGATTCGCTGCCGCTCACCCGCTGCGGCAGCAGGACTTCATCGGCGAGGTGGTCGGCGTGGCCCAGGCGCAGCCGGATCGGCCGGTGCGCCGTCGTCAGCGATTTCTCGTGCTGCAGCATGCGCAGGAATTCGCTCGCGCTGTCCAAGTGTGTCTCCCGTCCGGTATTTATTCATGAGGAAGCACATCTTGTCACAGCGGGCAACTACGGGATTTGGGGCGTGTCAGCAACTGTCGAGTGAGATCGGCTGAACTTCCCGGAACGCTGACGGTCGTCTATATGACGCCACACAGCCCGGAAAGACGGGGGATTGCGGCGATCGATGCCTGAAACGCTGCCTGGCGCACCTCCTCCACCCCGATCCCTCGCAGCTCGGCCAGGGTGGCGCCGATGCCCGGAAGTTGATCGGGGCTGTTGCGTCCCGGATGAATCCAGCTCGGCGCGATGTCGGGCGAGTCGGTCTCGAGCACGATGGACGCCAGGGGCAGCTCGGCCGCCAGGCGCCGGATCTGCAGCGCGCGCGTGAAGGTCATGTTGCCGCCGAATCCCAGGTGGAACCCGAGCTCAATGAAATTCTGCGCCTGCTGGAAACTGCCGTTGAACGCATGGGCGATTCCCGATGGCGGGCGAATCTGGCGCAGGTGCTTGAGCACCTGGTCTTGCGAGCGCCGCACGTGCGTCAAGACCGGCAGGCCGAAGTCGCGCGCGATGCGCAGCTGCTCGCGGAAGAACCGCTCCTGCTTGTCGCGCATGGCCGGCGCGGTCAGCTCCGGGATGAAGAAATCCAGGCCGATCTCGCCGATGCCCACGAAGCGCGGGTCGCTCATCGCCTGCTCCACCCGGGTGCGCAGATGGGCCAGGTCGTCGTCCTGCGCCTGCGGCACGCAGATCGGGTGGATGCCGAGCGCATAGCAGGCGTTCGGGCTGGCGTGCGCCAGGCCGGCCACGGCGTCGAAGTTGCCCCGCTCGACCGCCACGATCACGATCATCGACACGCCGCTTTCCTGCGCCTTGCGCGCGACCCCCGCACCGTCGCCGCCGTATTCGCGCGCGTCCAGGTGAACGTGGGTGTCGATCCACATCGCTCAGCCCTGGGCCGGCTGCAGGCCGTGCTCGGTCATGCGCAGCACGCGGTCGCAGCGGCGCGCCAGCTCCATGTCGTGGGTGACGATCACGAAGGCGGTGCCGAGGGTGCGCGACAGTTCGAGCATCAGGTCGAAGATGATCTGCGCCGTGGTGTGATCGAGGTTGCCGGTCGGTTCGTCGGCCAGCACGCATGCGGGCTGGGTGACCAGCGCGCGCGCCAGCGCCACCCGCTGGCGCTCGCCGCCCGACAGTTCGCCCGGACGGTGCGCCACGCGCCGGCCCAGGCCCACGCGTTCCAGGATCGCCTGCGCACGCTCCATGGCCACCGGGCGCCGTTCGCGCCGGATCAAGAGCGGCATCATGACGTTGTCGAGCGCCGTAAACTCGGGCAGCAGGTGGTGGAACTGGTAGACGAAGCCCAATGCCGTGTTGCGTAGTTCGCCGCGGCGCGCCTCGGACAGGTTGGCGAAATCCTCGCCGTGCAGGGTCACCGAGCCGCTGCTCGGCGTATCCAGGCCGCCCAGCAGGTGCAGCAGCGTCGATTTGCCGGAACCGGAGGCGCCGACGATGGCGACCCGCTCGCCGCGGTGGACGGCGAAATCGATGCCGTCGATGACGCGCACGTCGGCGTCGCCCTGCCTGAAGGTTTTACCGAGGCCGCGGCAGGCGAGCACCGGCGCGCCGTTGAATGCATCACTCATAGCGAAGCGCCTCCGCCGGTTTCACACGCGATGCGGCCCAGCTCGGATAAACGGTGGCGGCAAACGCCAGCAGCACCGAGATGACGCCGATGACGGCGACGTCCGGCCCATGCAGGTCGGATGGCACGGTACTGATCAAATATATATCTTTGGACAAGAACTCCACTCCCAGCAAACGTTCGATGAACGGAACGATGACATCGATGTTCAGGCTCACCGCTACCCCCATGCCGACGCCGGCAAGCGTGCCCAGCACGCCGATCACGCCGCCCTGCACCATGAAGATCTTCATGATCGACCGCGGCGACGAGCCCAGCGTGCGCAGGATCGCGATGTCGGCCTGCTTCTCGGTCACCGTCATCACCAGGCTCGAGACCAGGTTGAAGGCGGCCACCGCGATGATCAGGGTGAGGATGATGAACATCATCTTTTTTTCGGTCTGTACGGCAGCGTACCAGTTGGCGTTGAGCTTGGGCCAGTCGCGCACCGTGAGCGTCCCCTCCTTCGCGCCGCTCATCTGGTTCCTTAACTGCTCGGCCACTTCAGGCGCCTCGCGCACGTTGGCGATGCGCAGGCGCAGGCCCGACGGCGCCGGCAGCCGCTCCAGGCGCTGGGCGTCTTCCACGTGGATGAAGGACAGCGCGGCGTCGAAATCGAAGTGGCCGGCCTCGAAGATGCCGGCGACGGTGAAGCTGCGGGTGCGCGGCACCATGCCGGCGGGCGTGACCTGGCCCTGGGCCAGCACCATGGTGACCTTGTCGCCCAGCCCGACGCCGAGCGAACGCGCCAGCGCATAGCCCAGCACGATGTTGAAACTGCCGGGCTTCAAGGCGTCGAAACTGCCGGCGCGCACCTGGCGCGCCACGGTCGAGACCTTGTCTTCCTCGCCCGGCAGCACGCCGCGCACGATCGACGGGCGCATCACGCCGTCGCGCACCAAGAGGCCCTGGGTCTCGACGAACGGCGCCGCGCCCAGCACGGCGGGGTTACGCAGCGCCTCCTGCGCCGACGCGCGCCAGTCGGGCAGGCTGCCGGAAGCGTCGAATACCTCGATATGGGCCAGCACCGACAGCATGCGGTCGGTGACCTGCTTTTGAAAGCCGTTCATCACCGACAGCACGATGATCAGGGCCGCGACGCCGAGGGCGATGCCGGCCACCGAGATCAGCGAAATGAAGGAGATGAAGCTGCTGCGCCCGCTGCGCTTGCCGGCCCGCGTGTAGCGCAGGCCGACCTGCCACTCATACGGCAGTTTGTGGATGATGCTCATGTGTTCCCATGATCGGATTGGTGATGACGGAGTCGGCGTTATTCATACCTGAGCGCCTCGGCCGGCTTGACGCGCGACGCGGCCCAGCTCGGGTAGATCGTGGCCAGGAACGCCAGCACCACGGCCACGCCCCCGATCCAGCCGACGTCGCGCCATAGCAGCTCGGACGGCATTTCGCTGATCAGGTAGACCTCTTGCGACAGGAAGTGCACGCCGAGCACGCGCTCGATGGCCGGCACGATCACGTCGACGTTCAGCGCCACCAAAACGCCAAGGCCCACGCCGAGCAGGCCGCCCAGCATGCCCACCAGCGTGCCCTGCACGATGAAGATCTTCATGATGCCGCGCGGCGAAGCGCCCAGGGTGCGCAGGATGGCGATGTCGGCCTGCTTGTCCTTGACCGTCATGACCAGGGTCGAGACCAGGTTGAAGGCGGCCACCGCCACGATCATCGTCAGGATAATGAACATCATGTTCTTTTGCGACTGCACGGCGGCGAACCACACGGTGTTCACCTTGGTCCAGTCGCGCATGATCAGGTCGCCCGCCATCGACTGCTGCAGCTCGTAGGCCACGCGCGGCGCCTGCTGCAGGTCGGCCAGGCGCAGGCGCAGGCCGAGCGGCGCCGTGGCCCCGGTCGCGGTCTCGGCGTCACGGATGTTCACCAGCGCCAGCGTGGAATCGAATTCGAAGTGACCGGCCTCGAAGATGCCCGACACGGTCAACGCGCGCGAGCGCGGCAGGGCGTTTTCGCCGGGCGCGCTGGCGCCGCCCAGTATGCCGCTGCTGGCCACCAGCAGCGAGACGCGGTCGCCCATTTCGACCCCAAGCGAGCTGGCCAGCGCGCGGCCCAGCACCACGTTATAGGACCCGGGACGCAGCGATTCGATACTGCCTTCCTTCATCTGCTGCGCGACGTCGGACACGTTGGCGTCTTGCGCCGGCTCGACGCCGCGCAACAGGGCCGGCTTCATGACCCCACCGGCCAGCAGCATCGATTGCGCATCGAGGAAAGGGGCGGCGGCGCGCACCTCGGGGTGGCCAAGCGCCGCGCTGCTGGCGGCGCGCCAGTCCGGCATCGCGCCGCGCGCATCGAAGATCTCGACATGGGCCAGCATCGACAGCATGCGGCTGGTGACTTCCTTCTGGAAGCCGTTCATCACCGACAGCACCACGATCAGGGCGGCCACGCCGAGGGCGATGCCGGCCACCGACGCCATCGAGATGAACGAGATAAAGCTGTTGCGGCCGCTGCGCTTGCCGGCGCGGGTGTAGCGCAGGCCGATCTGCCATTCGTACGGAAGTTTGTGGGTGATGCTCATACAATCCTGTCGGTTCTTGTTCTTTTGGCTGCGCCAACCCGGCAGTTTGCCAGACAAACCACTTTTGTGGCGCCAATTATCAAAAACCCATGTGCAAACACCTGGCGGCAAGCCGAGATCGAACCCGCCGACCGGCCGGTTTTGGCCTAAAATAGCGGGATGGCTCATATTACGCTTGTCCTGCCGTTCGCCCTCCCGCTCCCCGAATTCGCCCCCGACCTGGTCCGCGCCCTGCAGGCGCCGGCATTGGCCGCGCTGCTGTCGCGCACCTCGAGCGCCCGGCGCGCCCCCGGAGCCGACGCCGCCCACGCCCTGCCGCACGAAACCTGGCTGGCGCGCCAACTCGGCCTGGCCGACGATGGCCCCACCCCGTTCGCCGGCGCCGCCATGCGCGGCTTCGGGTTCGAACCCGGTCCCGGCCGCTGGCATATCGTCACGCCGGCCCACATCCAGATCGCGCGCAGCCACCTGATGATGGCCGACGCGCGCCAGGTGAGCCTGGACGACGAGGATGGCCGCGCGCTGTTCGAGGCCGCCCGGGTCTTGTGCGAAGAGACCGGCCACGCACTGCGCTATGGCGATGCCCATACCTGGTTCCTGCGCGCCGACGACTGGACCGGCTTCGACACCGCCAGCCCGGACACCGTCGCCAATATGGACCTGACCGACTTCATGCCCAAGGGCGCCCGGGCGCAAGCGTTCCGGCGCCTGCAGAACGAGGTGCAGATGGCCTGGCATGCCCACCCGGTGAACGCCGCGCGCGAGGCGCGCCGGCTGCCGGTGGTGAACGCCTTCTGGGTCTGGGGCGCGAGTGTGCAGGGGCAGCCGCCCTCGACGAAGATGACCACCTACACATACGCCGTCCCCGGCTGGCTGGCCGCCCTGGGCCAGCAGCGCCTGGCGTCGCTCGACGACCTGGACGGCGTCCTGGCGCAGGGCGGCCTGCTGGTCGCCGGCAACCTGGGCCAGGCCGCGCTGGCCGCCGACTGGAGCGACTGGCTGCAGGGCATGCAGCACCTCGAAGACGCACTGTTCGCGCCGCTGCTGGCGGCGCTCAAGGATGGCCGGGTGCGCGAACTGCGCCTGGTCCTGAGCAGCCGCGAGGCGCTCGCCGACTACACGACGAGCGCGCTGGCGCAGCGCAAGTTCTGGCGCCGCCCTACATTGGACTCACTCATCTGACCGCATGGTTGACCGCATCTTGACTACCTCGACCCGCATCTCCACCCGCCCCTGCCCGTTCCGCATTTCGGAACTGCTGCGCCAGGATGGCGTCCACCCGGTGCTGGCGCGCATCTATGCCGCGCGCGGCCTGGAGCACGTGCGCGAACTCTCGAGCGAGCTGACGGCGCTGGCGCCGCCTTCGGGCCTGAAGCACATCGACGCGGCCGCCGCGTTCCTGGCCGACGCCATCGGGGCCGGCAAGCGCATGACCATCGTCGCCGACTACGACTGCGACGGCGCCACCGCCTGCGCGGTCGCCCTGCGCGGCCTGCGCGCGATGGGCGCCCAGGTCGACTACTTCGTGCCCAACCGCGTGGTGCACGGCTATGGCCTCACGCCCGGCATCGTCGAGATCATGGCGCGCGAAAAGAACCCCGACATCATCGTCACGGTCGATAACGGCATCGCCAGCATGGAAGGCGTGCTCGAGGCCAACCGGCTCGGCATCGAGGTCGTCGTCACCGACCACCACCTGCCGGGCGACGCCCTGCCGCCGGCGCGCGTGATCGTCAACCCGAACCAGCCCGAATGCGGCTTTCCGAGCAAGCACCTGGCCGGCGTCGGCGTGGTGTTCTACGTGCTGCTGGCGCTACGCGCCGAACTGCGCCGGCGCGGCGTGTTCGACGCCCAGACCCAGCCGAAACTGGACAGCCTGCTCGACCTGGTCGCGCTGGGCACCGTCGCCGACGTGGTCAAGCTGGACGCCAACAACCGCATCCTGGTCGCGCAAGGCTTGAAGCGCATGCGCGCCGGCCGCATGCATGCGGGCGTGGCCGCCCTGTTCCGCGTGGCCGGCCGCGAAGCGCGCTGCGCCTCGCCGTTCGACCTGGGCTTTGCCGTCGGCCCGCGCCTGAACGCCGCCGGCCGGCTGGAAGACATGGCGCTCGGCATCGAGTGCCTGACCACCGACGACGAGGGTCGCGCCTGGGCCATCGCCCAGCAGCTCAACGAGATCAACCTCAAACGGCGCGAGATCGAGGCCGAGATGCAGGACACCGCCCTGCTGCACCTGGACAGCTTCGAGCCCACCAGCGCCAGCACCATCGCCGTGTTCGACGAAGGCTGGCACCAGGGCGTGATCGGCATCGTCGCTTCGCGCCTGAAGGAAAAATTCTACCGGCCGACGATCACCTTCGCCCCGGCCGGCGACGGCTGGATCAAGGGCTCGGGCCGCTCGATCCCGGGCTTTCACCTGCGCGACGCGCTCGACCTGGTGTCCAAGCGCGTGCCTGGCCTGATCGACAAGTTCGGCGGCCACGCGATGGCGGCCGGCCTGTCGATCCGCCTGGATGCTTTCGATCATTTTTGCCAGGCGTTCGAGGCGGTCGGCCAGGCCTGGCTGACCGAAGCCCAGCTCGAGCGCATCGTCGAGACCGACGGCCCGCTCGAAGACGAGTTCTATTCGACCCAGTTCATCGCGCTGATGGACGACCAGGTATGGGGCCAGGGCTTCGCGCCGCCGGTGTTCTGCGACGAGTTCCGCGTGGTCAGCCAGCGCATCCTCAAGGAGCGCCACCTGAAACTCCAGCTCGAGAAGAATGGCCGCCGATATGACGCGATCTGGTTCGGGCACGCCGACAGCCTGCCCGAGCGCGCGCGGGTCGCGTTCCGGCTCGACGCCAATGAATACAATGGGGTGACCAAGGTGCAGCTGCTGGTGGAGCACGCCGAAGCCGCTTAGGATGCCCCGCTCGATCTGAGCCAGTACCAGGCATTCCCGATCAGCTCATACGTGGCGTACCACGAGCGGCGCATGCCCTCGGCGCTCGGCACCCAGGCGAGCGCGCCGCGCGCCTGGTCGCCGAAGAACATGGTGGGCGCATCCGTCACCCGCAGCCCGGCGCGCTGGAACACGGTGCGGGCGCGTTCCATGTGCATCGCATCGGTCACCAGCAGCACCCGCTCCACTTTGTCAAGGCGCAGCAGCGCGGCGCTGAAGGCGGCATTCTCGGCCGTATTGCGCGAACGCCCCTCGACCCAGCGCACCGGCACCCCGAAATCCTCGCGCAGCGCGCTGGCCATCGCATCGGCCAGGCTCGTGCTGCCCGCGCGTGGCGCGCCGCCGCTGACCAGGATCGGCAGCCCGGTGCGCCGATGCAGGTGCGCCGCGTAGCGCAGGCGCGCCAGCGCGACATGGTCGGGGATGTCGCGGCCGTCGTATTCCGGCGCCGCCCGCAGGCGGCCGGCAGCCAGCACCACGATCGCCTGCGCCCCGGCCTTTTCCGGCTCGCGCAGCGGGGTCGCCATCGCCTCCAGCGGCCGGACCAAAAAGCCCGCGCCGGCGCTGCTCGACAGGAGGACCAGCAGCGCCAGGGAAAAACCGGCGACGATGCCCCCGGCGCGCCGCCAGCGGCGCCGCAGCAGCAGGCCGAGCGCGGTCAAGAGGAGCAGGCTGGCGGGCGGAAGAATCAGGTTGCGCGCGACCGCGTTGAACAGTTCTGTCACTGGGCGATGGGGGATGACGGGGGCGACGCAGTATACACCCCACATGACTTCAGGAAAATTCCTGGCGACATGCAAATTGCATTCCCGCTATGATTGCCCGGTTCCGGACTCCCCCTCGCCGGCCCGAACCGGCGTCAGTACACATGTTTTCACTCATCCTCAACGGCATCGGCACGCTGATGCATTTCTATGTGGCGCATCGCCTGTATGCGCTCGCTCCCGTCCGCACGCGCGTCAAGGCGCGCTGGTGGTGGCTGGGCGCGCTGGTGGTCTGGGCCGTCTACCTGCTCGGCGTGCGCCTGGGCGACGCCGCCCTCGACTGGCGCTGGTGGCCGGGCCAGTTCGCCATGACCTGGCTCGGCATCCTGTTCGTCATGACCCAATACCTGCTGCTGGCCGACCTGGCGACCGGCTTCGGACTGTGGCTGCGCAAATGGGCGCCGAAGATTTTGGCGGCCGGCGCCATCGCCGGCGTGTCGGTCAGCGCCTTCGCCGTCTTCCAGGCGCTGCGCGCACCAGGCATCGTCGAGCACGAATTGACGCTGGCCGGCCTGCCGCAGGCGCTCGACGGCACGACCCTGGTCGCGATCAGCGACACCCACCTCGGCGCCCAGCGCCGCGCCGCCTGGCTCGGCAAGCGGGTCGACCAGATCAATGCGTTGGAACCGGCCGCGGTCGTGATGCTGGGCGACCAGGTCGAGGACGAGCCGATCAACGACGACCAGCTGGCGCCGGTGCTGCGCCGCCTGCGCGCGCCGCTGGGCGTGTGGGCGGTGACGGGCAACCACGAATACTACGGCGACGCCGGCGGCACGATCGCGGAATTCGCTGCCGGCGGCGTGAGATGGCTGCGCGACGAGCGGGTCGAGATCGCGCCCGGGCTGCACCTGGCGGGCCTGGACGACATCGGCCGCGCCCTGCGCAGAGGCGGCGACATCCATGCCGGCCTGGCCACGACGATCCCGAGCCGCGCCCAGGGCGCGACGATCCTGCTGGCGCACATCCCGGCGCCCGCCCTGGTCGAGCGCGCGGCGCGCGAAGGGGTGAGCCTGATGCTGTCCGGGCACACCCACGGCGGCCAGATCTGGCCCTTCAGCTACCTGGTCAAGCGCGAATTCCCGCACCTGGTCGGACTGCACCGCGAAGGCGACATGCAGCTCTTGATCAGCCGCGGCGCCGGCGGCTGGGGCCCACGCATGCGGCTGTGGCAGCCGGGCGAGATCCTCAAGCTCACCCTGCGCGCGCCGCCAGCGTAGCGGTCAGCGCGGGGCGGACGCGCGGTAGGTTTCCCCGATCTTCATCACGAAGAATTCGTCATCGGCCACGCCCTGCGCTCGGCGCGCGGTGGCCAGGTCGATCGCGGCCTGGTCCAGCCGCTCCTGCCCCATCGGATACGTCCCCCAGTGCATGCCGACGCTGCGCCTGACGCCCAGCTCGCGGTGGATGCGCACCGCTTCTTCCGGGCTGACGTGGGAATTGCGGTACCAGATCGGCTGGTAGGCGCCGATACCGATCGCCGCCAGGTCGAAGCCGCCGAAGCGCGCCGCGATGTCCTGGATGTCCTTCGAGTACCCCAGGTCGCCCGAGAAGAAGAAGGAATGACCCGGCCGCGTCACCGCGAAGCCGCCCCACAGGGTCGCGTTGCGGTCCCACGGCGAGCGCGCCGACCAGTGGTGCACCGGCAGCAGGTGCAGTTCGAGCCCCTGGTAGAAGGTCGTGTCCCACCAGTCCAGCTTGACGATGCGCGAACGGTCGCCACCGGTGACGTTCTTCTCCAGCCACCGGTCCACGCCCAGCGGGGCGACCAGCAGCGGCGGGCCGCCGGCCTGGCGGTACAGCCGGCGCAGCGAGTCGCGCGACAGGTGGTCGTAGTGCGAGTGGCTGATCAGGATGACGTCGATGCGCGGCAAGTCGGCAAGCGCCACGCCCGGCGGCTGCTGCCGCTTGGGACCGGCAAACGACAGCGGCGAGGCGCGCTCGTCGAACACCGGATCGAACAGGAGGTTCACGCCCGTCCCGGTCTGGAACAGAAAGGTCGCATGGCCGATCCAGGTCAGCGCCGGCGTGTCCCGGTTGGCATGGATGAAAGCCAGGTCCGGCGCCACCGCCGGGATCGGCGCGCTCGGCGCCCGCGCGGATTCGTCCTCGGTCCAGTTCTTGATGCGCGCCGTCCAGCCCTCGAAGAAGCCGAGTTCCGGCCGCCGGTAGGCGGGGTTGTTCGGATAGTTATTGGCAAAGCCTTCGGGCCGGTGGTGCGGCTTGGCTGAGTCGAAATACGGATTATGGTTCGCACATCCGGCCCCGAGCAGGACAAGGGTCAGGATGAGTAGTACGGGTAAAGTACGCATGCGGCAGAGTCCGGCTGTCAAAAAGCGCAAGTGTACGCGGAGATGGGAGCGGAGATGCGGGCTTACTATCGAGAAATTGCCGATAACTTAGCAAGCTTGCCATGATCTGCTCTTGATCGGCGGCATCCAGCGTGTCCTGCCGGCTGATCGGGTCGCGATTTCGGCCGATATCGCCCCTGCCTGATGTGCTTTCGCCGGCTTTCCGGTACGATAGCGCCTTTTGCTGGTCGGTTATTTAGCGCCAGCAATCCCGCAGCGACATGTCGCATCCGGGACGATCACTGTCAGAGCCCAGGTCGCAACTGCTGGGTTCCCTCTACTGGAAGCGAATGGAGAGTCCCCAGATCCCTCAGCCGCGCCCCCGCAATCTCGTCTTGCTCGGCTGCGTGCTCCTCGTGCTGCTCATGATCGGCGCCGAGGGCCTGCGCTGGAGCCGCGGCGCCCAGGCCGCCGCCCAGCCGAGCCTGGCCGATGCCGTGCGCGGCGGCCCGGTCACGCTCACCGAACTGTCGAGCACCCATATTCCGGCGCCGCTCGGCATGCCGTCGGCCCACGCCAGCTCGATGACGCCGCTGCCGGGCAACCGCATGCTGGCCTTCTGGTGGGCCGGCAGCCGCGAGAGCGGCCCCGACGTCAAGGTATATGCCTCGACCTGGGCCAATGGCGCCTGGAGCGCGCCGTGGATGGTCGCCAGCCGCGAGTCGCTTGGCGCCGCGCTCGGTTTCGGCGTGCGCCGCATCGGCAATCCGGTCGCCTGGACCGACCGCGACGGCAAGATCCACCTGTACGTCGTCGCCACCGGCCTCGGCGGCTGGGCGGCGTCGCGCATCGCCCACATCGTCTCGAACGACCAGGGCGCCAGCTTCCGCGTACGTCGCGTGCTGCCGACCTCGCCGCTATTCAATACCAGCGCGCTGGTGCGCACCTCGCCGCTGGCGCTCAGCGACGGCGGCTGGTGGCTGCCGGTGTATTTCGAGATCGGCAACAAATATCCGATGCTGATGGCGTTCGACCCCGAGGGTAACCCGACCTCGCTGGCGCGCATCGGCACAAGCACCTCGACCCTGCAGCCGGCCATCGTGGCGGTGTCGAAGACCGAGGTGCGCGCGCTGCTGCGCGACAATAGCGAAGCGCGTCGCATGCAGCATGCGGCCAGCATCGATGGCGGCGCCAGCTGGCGCGACCTGCCGGCGCTCGACCTGCCCAATCACAATACCTCGATGGCTGCGATCCGCCTGTCCAGCGGCCAGTTCCTGATGCTGCACAACCACGCCGCCGACGACGCGACCGCGCGGAGCAGACTGCGCCTGTCGATTTCCGACGACATGCGCAGCTGGCGCACGGTGGCCGATATCGCCATGGGCAAGGCCGGCGACGAGTTTTCGTATCCGACCCTGCAGCAGGTCGGCGACGAACTGCACGTCACCTATACCTGGCAGCGCCAGGCGATCGCCCACCACCGCTACCGCATCGATGCAGAAGGGACGATTTGATGGACCTGCCGGATCTCTCGACGCAAATCCTGTACGGGCGCCTGGGCTGGGCGATCGTCCTCGCCACCCTGGTGTGTGCGCTGTGGCGCCGGTCGGCGCCGATGTCGCGCGTGGCGCTGGCCGCGGTGCTGGCGCTCGCGCTGGCGGCGATGGCCCTGCCGGGCGCGCTGTCGCCGGCGTGGTGGCTGGGCCTGGCCTTCCAGTATCCGAGCGGACTGCTGGTCGGCTGCTGCCTGCTGCGCCTGGCCGAGCGCTGGCGCGGCATCCGCCGCAGCCAGGTCATGCCGCAGGCGCTGGCCGGCGTGCTGGCCGTCGGCGGCGCGCTGCTGTATCTCGACGCCGTCGGTTTGTTGGCGCGCGGCTTCTACTATGCCGGCTTTGGCCAGGGCGCCGCGCCGCTGTTCGGCATCGTCGCCGCCATCGCCTGCGTGCTGGCCATCGTGCGCGGCCACGCGCGCGCTCCGGCGGCGAGCCTGCTGGGCGCGCTCGCCCTCTTCGCGCTGCTGCGTCTGCCGACCGGCAACCTGTGGGATGCCCTGGTCGACCCGCTGCTGTGGGCCTGGGCCGTGGCCGCCCTGCTGGCCGCCGCGCTGCGTCGCGCCGGCCGCCGCGCCGCCGACCGCCTGCCGGAATCCGAACCCGATCCGGCCCCGACGCGCGCGCTGCAGCCGCTGGCGGCCGAACATTTTTCGTCTTTGAAGGAGTAATTGAGTGGTAGATAACAAATGGTACAAGCATCCGGTCATCATCTCGGCCTCGATCATCAACGCGTTCTGCCTGCTGCTGGCCCTGATCTGGGCCAACAATCCGCATGAGCTGTCGCGCCTGCTGGTGGAAGACGGCATCGTCGAATGGATGCAGTTCCTGGCATTTTCGCTGACCTCGGGCCTCCTGGGCTATGTCGCGCTCGCGCGCTGGAAGAGCGGGGGATTCGATCTCGGCGTGCTGGCGCTGGCGGGCCTGACCGGCCTGGTGGCCCTGGCCGCGCTGGAAGAAGTCAGCTGGTTCCAGCGCATCCTGAACATCCAGTCGCCGGAATGGTTCCTGCAAAATAACCGCCAGGCCGAAACCAATCTGCACAACCTGGGCTTCGGCGAGGAAAGCCTGCACAAGGCCGTGCTGCTCAAGGTCATCGTCATCACCGGCCTGATCCACAATCTGTTCCTGCCGCTGCTCGCGCTCAAGCGTCCGGCGATCCGCGCCTTCGTCGAGCGCTTCGGCCTGTACCTGCCGCCGCTGGCCGCCTCGGTGCCTTACCTGATCCTGGTGATCCTGTCGCACCTGCTGGTCGACCATCCGCGCAAGGGCGAGCTGGGCGAGACCTTCGGCGCGGTGCACTACATGGCCACCGTGTTCGGCGCCTATTTCGTCGGCGTCGCCTACGGCAACAAGCCGCTGTTCGAGGGCATCAGCGCGCGCCGCGTGTCGGTGCTCTTCACGCTGCTGATGTTCTACCTCCTGATGATGGGCTGGATGCTCAGCGCCGGCGCCGGCGCCGATGCGGCCATCGCCACGGGCCTGGGCGCGGACTAAGACGCCGAACGCGAGCGGGGCGGCGCCGGGGTCGCCCCGCCTGCCGCCCCGCTTTTCTTCCCTCTTTTCTCTCCGCTTTTCTCCCCGCTTCTCCCCGCTACTCTCCCGTGCCTACTCGGTGCAGTCGCACCCGCGATCGAACACGACCGCCCATCTTCCCGGCGCCTCCAGCCGCCACACCGTGTTGAAGCTGCCGATACGGCGGCCCGCCGCATCGCGCACCGGCCCGGTGCTGTAGGCCATCGTGCCCGACTCGACCACTTCCACCTGCCCGGGCTCCCATGAGAACGGCGGCTGCCGGCCGTCATAGTAGCGGCGCCAGGCGTTCAGCACCGCCTCCTTGCCGCGCTGGGTGCTGCTCCCGGTCATGAACACGGCCTCACGCGCCAGATAACGGCCAAAGCCCTCGAAGTCGCGCGCCGCCATGGTGGCGGCGAACGCGCGCTCGTGCTCCACCACCTGGCGCCGCAGGTCTTCGTGGGTCACACGCGCACGGCCGGTGGCGACGGCGGCCACGAGGCAGACGACGATCAATGATAGGGAACGGAGGCGCATTTGGCGAAAGTACAAAACTTTGCTATTTGGCAATTGAATGATTCTGTCACGGGACGGCTCGCTTGACAACCGTCCCTTGCACGCTATCCTGAAACGGAGTATAAATACTCCTATATCGGAGGAATCATGAGCGTGGCCTATGCCTATCCCAAGAGCCGGTTCGAGCCGGCGACCCTGGTCGATCTCCATTCGCGGGCCGAGCGCGAACGGCTGTCGCCATCGGCGCTGAAAGGTTTTTTCCGGCTGGCGGCGGCCTGGAACCTGCGCGACGACGATGCGCGCGAACTGCTCGGCGGCCTGTCATCCTCGGCGTTCTATGACTGGAAAAAGCACCCGGACCGGGTGCTGGAAGTCGACCGCATCACCCGCATCTCCTACCTGCTCGGCATCTATAAAAGCCTGCACATCCTGTATGGCGACAAGCTGGCCGACGAATGGGTCCAGCTGCCCAACACCAATCCCATCTTCGCCGGCCGCACGCCGCTCGCCTTCATGCTCGCTGGCGGCCTGCTCGCGATGCAGGGCGTGCGCCGCCTGCTCGACGCCCGGCGCGGCGGCCTGTGATCGATGGCCAAGCTGAGTCCGCGCCTGACCCTGCTGCGCCAGAACGATACCTGCCGCCTGATCCCCTCGCGCTTCGCCGACATGGAAAACTCGGTGCTGGCGCCGCTGGCCGAGGACGACGACGTGCTGCGCGACCTGTTCGACCTCGATAACGCCACCAACGACCGCCTGCGCGGCGAGTCCGGGCTGTTGCCGGGCATCGGCATGGACGAGCTGGTGTTCGGCGTGCCGAACTTCCGCATCGTCAACGCCGCCTTTACCTATGCCCGCCCCGAGGGCAGCCGCTTCAACGACGGCGAACGCGGGGCCTGGTATTGCGGCTTCGATGCCGCGACCTCGCTGGCCGAGGTAGTCTTTCACAAGACGGTGGAATACGCCGAGATCGGCCGCTTCGACGACAGCGTCTCCTACCAGTGCCTGCTGGCCGATTTCAGCGCCACCTTCCATGACCTGCGCGGCATCGCCGCCTACGAGGATTGTCTCGATCCAGGCAGCTACGTCGCTTCGCAGGCCCTGGCGCACGACTTGCTCGACGGCGGATCGATGGGCGTCATCTACCCCAGCGTGCGGCATCCGGCCGGCACCTGCCTGGCCTGCTTCCGGCCGGCGCTGGTCGGCAATGTGCGCAAGGCGCAGACCTATCGGTTAACATGGGCGGGTTCGCCGCATCCTGCGGTCGAGATTCTTTGAACAGATTCACGATGAAAACCAAACCCGAGAAAGACACCGAACTGCACGACAAGATCAACCGCGAGACCGGCCGCGTCAAATGGAGCGAGCTGCAGCGCCACTTCGCCAGCGGGTCGGTCATCTGGGTCAGCGAAGCGCTGGACCTGATCGAGGTCGCCCTGCGCATCGCCCACGACGACCGCGACAGCGTGACGCGCTGGATGACCGACGGCAGCGTGGCCAAGGTCAGCGACGCGCAGGCGCAGGGCTGGCTGGAGGCGGATGAAATCTTGTGGGCGTCGGTGGTGAGCCCGTTCGTGCTGGTGCAGGCCGAGAAGAAGCAGCTGCATTGAACGTCGTCGCGACATTCAATACGTCGTCCCCGCGAAGGCGGGGACCCAAGTGTGCCTGCTTATCGGATCTTCAAGCGCAGTCTCAACGCTAACGACTTGGGTCCCCGCCTGCGCGGGGACGACGGTTCATGGGGTAACGAATTACTTCGACAGGTCCACCGCATACAGCGCCGTGCCCTTGCCGCTGCCATCGTCGGCCTTCAACTGGCTGACGTTGTCGATTCCCGCCTCGCGCGCCAGCCCGACCAGCTCCGGCGCCGAGCGGAACACCACCGGCCCGGCCGTTTCTACCCGGGCGAAACGCCAGCTGCGCGCCGCGCCGTGGGCCTTGCGGCCCAGTTCCTTCGCACCGCGGATGTATTCGATCAGGATGTCGCGGTTGTTGTCGGGCGAGGCCAGCACCACATTGCCGCCGTCCAGGCCCGGGAAGCCGCCGCCACCGCTGGCGCGGTAATTATTGGTCGCCACCAGGAATTGCTGCGTCGGCGCGACCGGCTTGCCCTGGTAGGTCAGCTTGCGGATGCGCTCGCCCGGCGCGCGCGTCACGTCGATCTCGTAGCGCACGTCGGGCGAGGTGATGGTGTCGAAGTTAAAGCTCGGGAAGCGGCTGTTGACCAGCTCCTGCGCCTCTGGCTTCGCAGGGTCGATGGTGTTGAAGCGCCCCGCCGCCGTTTCCAGCCACGCCTTCAGGCCCGCGCCGTCGACCTTGACCGCGTACAGCGAGTTCGGGAACAGGTACAGGTCGGCCGCGTTGTTCAGGGCGAGATCACCGGCCGGCACGTCGGTGTAGTCGGCCACGGTCGGAAAGCCGGCCTTGAACGGCGCCGTCACCGACAGCACCGGCAGGCTGGCGTATTGCGGCAGGTTGGCCTGGACGTACTTGCGGACATAGTCGGCCTGCGCGCGGTTGACCACTTCCAGCGCCGACGGATCGCCCACGTCGGCGAAATAGGTCGTCATGCGGAAAGCCGACCTGCCCACCGGCGTCCTGACGTAGGCGATGGTCGCCTCGTGCTCGGCGCGCACCAGCGCCGTCACTTCGGGATCGGGCTCGACGAAGGTTTTAGGAGCGGTCTGGGTCGAACGCGCTTCGACCACGGTCTTGTCCTTTTCCACCGTCCAGCGCTTGCCGTCCGACTTCAGATGGAGTCGAACCACGCCCAGATGCTTGCCCCACTGGCTCGGCATCACGGCCGGCACGCCGTGCACCAGGCCGCGCGCCTTGTCCACGCCCGGCAGGTTGAACTGGGGCACGCTGCTGTCCTTGTTCGGGAACAGCTGGTGCGAATGGCCCATCAGCACCACGTCCACGCCCGGCGCCTTGGCCAGGTGCCAGTTGGTGTGTTCCATCTTCGGTGAATAGGCGGCGTCATCGAGGCCCGAATGGCCCAGCACCACCACCAGTTCGGCGCCCTTCGCGCGCATTTCGGGGATGTAGCGCTCGGCGCTGGCCTTGATGTCGACCGGCTCGACGCGGCCCGCGAGCCAGCGCTTGTCCCAGGCCATGATCTCGGGCGGCGTGAAGCCGATGATGCCGACCTTGACGGTGCTCTCGACCTGTTTGCCGTCCTTGCCGGTCGCGACGATCTTCTTGTCGATGATCTTGTAGGGCGCGAACAGCGGCTGGTTCGTCTGCAGGCTGTGGATGTTGGCCAGCACGATCGGGAAGTTCGGCCCGGCGCAGGGCCTGGCCTGCGGCGCGACGTCCTTGACCTGGAAGCTGCTGCCCGTGACTTGGTTCAGGAACGGCAAGCCGTAGTTGAACTCGTGGTTGCCTACGGTAGCCCCCTCGTAGCCGAGCGCGTTCATGATCCTGTAGATGCCCAGCACCTGGTCGCAGCCCGGCGGTTTCACGAGCGCCTGGTAGTCGGCGAAGGCCGTGCCCTGGATCGTGTCGCCATTGTCGAGCAGCAGCGTGTTGGCGAATTCCTTGCGCGCCTGCCGGATCAGCGTGGCGGTGCGGTCCAGGCCGATCGAGGCGTCCGGCGCCAGCTTGTAATAGTCGTAGCCGACCACGTTCGCATGCAGGTCGGACGTCTCGAGCACGGCCAGCACGGCGGTCGAACCGCTCGGGGCCTGGGCGGCGTGGACGGGAAGGATGAGCAGCAGCGGCGCGCAGGCCATGCCAATTTGGTAACGCAGGGAGCGGTTCATGAGCAGTTCTGGATACAGGACGGGGCCGATGATACGGCAGCAGCCACGGCCGTGGCAATCCATACGGCGTCGTCGGCGCAGTGGTCAGCGCAGGCATTGGCGCCGTCGTCGGGTATAATCCCCGGTTCGATTCAACCAACCAATGAGACTGCCGAGACCATGGAAGCCGAACGCATCAACGCCATTTCCGCCCTGCTGAACGACCTGACCGGTCGCGAGGCCGAACTTCGGAGGTATCTTTGACTTCGATAAGAAGTCGGAGAAACTAGAACAGGTCAACCAGGAGATGGAAGACCCCTCCATCTGGAACGACCCGAAGAAAGCCCAGGAAATGGGCAAAGAGAAGAAGGCGCTGGAAGGCGTCGTCCTCGTGCTCGAGAAGGCCAAGGCCGACCTGGCCGACGCCAGGGACCTGTTCGACATGGCGCGCGAGGAAGGCGACGACGACACCATGGAAGCGGTGTCCGGCGACCTGGACGAAGTGCAGAAGATCATCGAGGCGATGGAGTTCCGCCGCATGTTCAGCAATCCGATGGACCATGCGAACTGCTTCATCGACATCCAGGCCGGCGCCGGCGGCACCGAAGCCCAGGACTGGGCCTCGATGCTGCTGCGTCAATACCTGCGCTACTGCGAACGCAAGGGCTTCAAGGCCGAGATCCTCGAACAGTCCGACGGCGAGGTCGCGGGCATCAAGACCGCCACCATCAAGGTCGACGGCGAGTATGCCTATGGCCACCTGCGCACCGAGACCGGCGTGCACCGCCTGGTGCGCAAGTCGCCGTTCGACTCGGCCAACGGCCGCCATACCTCGTTTACCTCGCTGTTCGTGTATCCGGAAGTGGACGACTCGATCGAGATCGAGATCAACCCGGCCGACGTGCGCATCGACACCTACCGCGCATCGGGCGCGGGCGGCCAGCACATCAACAAGACCGATTCCGCGGTGCGCCTGACGCACGGCCCATCGGGCATTGTGGTCCAGTGCCAGAACGACCGTTCGCAGCACCGCAACAAGGCCGAGGCCTGGGACATGCTGCGGGCGAAGCTGTACGAACTCGAACTGCGCAACCGCATGAGCGAGCAGCAGAAGCTCGAAGACTCCAAGACCGACGTCGGCTGGGGCCACCAGATCCGCTCCTATGTGCTCGACCAGTCGCGCATCAAGGACTTGCGCACCGGCTTCGAAACGGGCAACACCAAGAACGTGCTCGACGGCGACCTGGACGACTTCATCTCCGCATCCCTCAAGCAGAACGTCTGACGAGGCAGAACCCGATGACCGCACCCGAGCGCGCGCTGATCTTCGACATGGATGGCACCATCGTCGACAACATGGACTTCCACACCCAGGCGTGGATCACCTTCTTCGCGCGGCGCGGGCAGGTCATCGAGCCGGACGCTTTTTTTCGCGACACGGCCGGGCGCCAGGGCAAGGAAATCCTGCGCCATTACATCCGCGACGATCTCGCCGACGACGAACTGGCAACGCTCAACCACGAGAAGGAAGCGCTGTACCGCGAGCTGTACGGCCCGCACCGCCGCACGATTGCCGGATTCGACGCCTTCATCGAGGCCGGCCGCGCGCGCGGCTGGAAACTGGCGGTGGCCACGTCGGCGTCGCCCGGCAGTGCGCGCTTCATCCTGGACGAGATGGACTTGAGGCCCCGCTTCGACGCGGTGGTGGTCGGCACGGTCGACGTCCCGCGCGGCAAGCCGCATCCTGACGTCTTCCTCAAGGCGGCCGACCGCTGCGAGACGATGCCGGCCGGGTGCATCGTGTTCGAGGACGCGCCGCTGGGCGTGGAAGCGGCGCGCCGCGCCGGCATGCGCGCGGTGGTGCTCACCACCACCCTGCCGCCTGATGCCTTCGCCGAGTTCGACAACGTCATCGCCGTCGTCAACGATTTCACGCAGCTGGACGTTGAGACCCTGCTGGCCTGAACCAACCAACACCAGAATCACACAATAATGAATATCGAAAACCAAGAACAGGCTCCGCTTCCGGCGCTTGACGAAAACAAGATCATGGCCGAGCGCCGCGCCAAGCTGGGTGCGATCCGCGAGAAAGGCGTCGCCTTCCCGAACGACTTCGTCCCGCAGCACAAGGCCGCCGACCTCGTGGAAACCTACGGCGGCAGGACCCGCGAAGAGCTGGAAGCCGAACCGGTTCCGGTGGTGCTGGCCGGCCGCATGATGCTGCGCCGCGAAGCAGGCAAGAAGGCCGCCTTCGCCACCCTGCAGGACAGTTCCGGCCCGGCCGCGGCGGGCCGCATCCAGGTCTACATCGCCCTCGACAACGCCGGCGAGGAAGCCATGGAAGCGCTGCGCAGCTACGACCTGGGCGACATCCTGGGCGTCGAGGGTGTGCTCTTCAAGACCAAGACCGACGAGCTGACCGTCAAGGTGACCACGCTGCGCCTGATCACCAAGGCGATCCGCCCGCTGCCGGACAAGTTCCACGGCCTGGCCGACCAGGAGACCAAGTACCGCCAGCGCTACGTCGACCTGATCATGAACGAAGAGACGCGCCGCACCTTCAAGGCGCGCACCGCCGCGATGTCGTCGATGCGCCGCTTCATGGAAAAGAACGGCTTCATGGAAGTCGAGACCCCGATGCTGCACCCGATCCCGGGCGGCGCCGCGGCCAAGCCGTTCATCACCCACCACAATGCGCTGGACATGGAAATGTACCTGCGCATCGCGCCGGAACTGTACCTGAAGCGCCTGGTGGTGGGCGGCTTCGACCGCGTGTTCGAGATCAACCGCAACTTCCGCAACGAAGGCGTGTCGGTCCGCCACAACCCGGAATTCACGATGATGGAATTCTATGCGGCCTACACCGACTACAAGTGGATCATGGACTTCACCGAGCAGGTGATCCGCCAGGCCGCGATCGACGCCCAGGGCAGCGCCGTGCTGAGCTACGGCGGCCGCGAGCTGGACCTGTCGAAGCCGTTCCAGCGCCTGACCATCGTCGAGGCGATCGACAAGTACGCGCCGGGCTACACCCCCGAGCAGCTGAACGACGCCGAGTTCATCAAGACCGAGCTGAAGACCAGGTTTGGCGTCAAGCCGTTCGCCACCGCCGGCCTGGGCGCGCTGCAGCTGGCGCTGTTCGAAGAGACCGCCGAGGCCCTGCTGTGGGAACCAACCTTCATCGTCGACTACCCGGCCGAGGTCTCGCCGCTGGCGCGCGCCTCGGACACCCGTGAAGGCGTGACCGAGCGTTTCGAGCTGTTCATGGTGGGCCGCGAGATCGCCAACGGCTTCTCGGAGCTGAACGACCCCGAAGACCAGGCCGCGCGCTTCCTGGCCCAGGTGGCCGCCAAGGATGCGGGCGACGACGAGGCGATGTTCTACGACGCCGACTACATCCGCGCGCTGGAATACGGCATGCCGCCGGCCGGCGGCTGCGGCATCGGCATCGACCGCCTGATGATGCTGATCACCGACTCGCCGAACATCCGCGACGTGCTGCTGTTCCCGCACTTGCGCAAGGAAGACTGACGCAAGGAAGTTTGACGCAAAAAAGCCGCCGATAGGCGGCTTTTTTCATGCGCACATGCGCAGCCTACTTCACCCGCACGCCGTATTAGGGCAGCGGGCCGTTTATTGCACGATGGTATAACAAGGCGTATACGCCTTGCCCGGCAATTTCATGCGGCTCTGCTCGACGAACGACGCCAGCAGCGCATCCATCGGCCCCATGATCTCGGACTCTCCGTGGATCTCGTACTTGCCGTACTGCTCGATCGCGCGGATCCCCTCTTCCTTCACATTGCCCGCCACCACGCCGGAGAATGCGCGGCGCAGGTTCGCCGCCAGCAGGTGCGTGGGAATGCCGCGGTGCAGGTCGAGGTTGCGCATGTTCTCGTGCGTCGGCTTGAACGGCTTCTGGAATTCATGGTCGATCTTGAGCCGCCAGTTGTAATAATAGGCGTCGCTGTGCGCCTTGCGGAAGGCGCGCACCTCTTGCACGCCGGCCTGCATGGCGCGCGCCACCCCGTCCGGGTCGTCGATGATGATCTGGTAGCGCCGCTGCGCCTGTTCGCCCAGGGTCACGCCCAGGAAAGCGTCGATCTGGGTGAAGTAGTCGCGGCTTGACGCCGGCCCCGTGAACACCAGCGGGAACGGGATCTCGGCATTGTCCGGGTGGAGCAGGATGCCCAGGATGTACAGGATCTCTTCGGCGGTGCCGGCGCCGCCCGGGAACACGACGATGCCGTGGCCGGTGCGCACGAACGCCTCCAGGCGTTTTTCGATGTCCGGCATGATCACCAGGTCGTTGACGATCGGGTTCGGCGATTCGGCCGCGATGATGCCAGGTTCGGAGATACCCAGGTAACGCCCGTTGCCGAGGCGCTGCTTGGAGTGGCCGATGGTGGCGCCCTTCATCGGGCCTTTCATGGCGCCCGGTCCGCAGCCGGTGCAGATATCCATCTCGCGCAGGCCCAGCGCATAGCCGACCTTCTTGGTGTAGTTGTACTCGATGCGGCTGATCGAATGGCCGCCCCAGCACACCACCAGGTTGGGATTCCTGTGCGGCTGCAGCACGTTGGCGTTGCGCAGGATATGGAAGACGGCGTCGGTGATGCCCTCGCTGCGGGTCAGGTCGAATTTGGGGTTGTCGGTGACGTCGAAATTCACGAACACGATGTCGCGCAGCACCGAGAACAGGTGCTCGTGGATGCCGCGGATCATCTTGCCATCGACGAAAGCATTGCCCGGCGCGTTGCGGATGTCGAGCTTGATGCCGCGCTCGCGCTGCAGGATGCTGATGTCGAAGGACGCATAGCGCTCCAGCAGCTCCTTGCCGTCGTCGATGTCGCTGCCGGTATTGAGCACGGCGAGCGCGCACTTGCGAAATACGTCGTACAGGCCGGCCTTGCCGGTTTCCAGCAGCTTGGCCACTTCGGCCTTCGACAGCACTTCGAGCCGGCCTTGCGGCGAAATCAGGGTGTCGACCAGTTGCAGGCTTTCGGGTGAAACGAGTGTATCGACTACGTCGTGGGTCATGGTCCTGTTTTCCTCTTCTCTCTAAGTAACGTTACGGCCTTTACAGCAATATACGCCAAACCGCGGCAGTTTGCGCCTGATCCGTGCCCCACAAATGTGAGTCTAGCGGGGTGCAGTGCACCATCTTCGACCCGTCATAACACACGGGGAAAAAACTTTCTTGTGATGAAGAATATGCACTAGAATGCCTGCCTATTGGAATGTTCGGCCTACGAACTAGTCCATTCTCTATTACTCTGTCACTACATTTTCGGGAGGAACCGCATGAGCGGTGCAGCTACTACACCCGCCAGCCGACCTCTTCCAGAATTCAAGCAGATCATGGGCCACCCAGCACCGCTGTGGATGCTGTTCATGACCGAATTCTGGGAGCGCTTCGCTTTCTACGGCATTCGTTGGGCACTCGTCCTTTACATCGTTGCCCAGTTCTACGGCGGTGACGCGGCCGGCCAGGCCGACGCCAACCTGACCTACGGTTCCTATCTCGCGCTGGTGTATGCCGGCGCCGTCTTCGGCGGCTATGTCGCCGACCGCATCATCGGCTACCAGCGTTCGATCCTGGTCGGCGCCATCTTCATGGCCGCCGGCCTGTTCATGATTTCGGTCCCGAACCACGACGTCTTCAAGCTGGGCCTCGCGACCATCATCGTCGGCAACGGCCTGTTCAAACCGAACATCTCGACCATGGTCGGCCAGCTGTATGCGCTGAACGACACCCGCCGCGATTCCGGCTTCACCATCTTCTACATGGGCATCAACGTCGGCGCCTTCTTCGCGCCGATCCTGACCCAGATCCTGGCCGAGAAGGTGTTCGGCACCCAGGCCATGCCGTCGTACAAGATCGTGTTCCTGGCCTCGGGCATCGGCATGCTGATCTCGCTGTTCTGGTTCTACGTCGGCCGCAAGTCCCTGAAGGGCATCGGCGCGCCGATCGGCGACCTGGCCAATCCGAAGCGCCTGGTCTTCACGGTCGTCGGCGCGCTCCTGGTGATCCCGGTCATGTACCTGCTGCTGCAGGCGGGCGCCAACAACCTGCAGATCCTGTTGACCATCCTGTTCATCGGCCTGGCCGCAATGCTGGTCATGGAAGGCATCCGCGAGGGCAAGGTCGCGCGCGACAAGACCTGGGCCATGATGATCATCTTCTTCTTCAACATCCTGTTCTGGTGCTTCTTCGAGCAGGCCGGCAGCTCGTTCACCTTCCTGGCCGACAACATCGTCGACCGCGACTTCGGCGGCTGGACCTTCCCGGTCGCCTGGTTCCAGTCGGTGAACTCGGTCGCGATCATCGTGTTCGCGCCGATCATCGCCGCGATCTGGGTGTGGCTGGGCAGGCGCAACGCGAATCCGTCGATCCCGCGCAAGTTCGGCCTGGGCCTGGTGTTCAACGCGCTGGCCTTCGGCCTCCTGATGTACGCGCTGTCGCAGCTGATCAACGACAACGGCAAGATCCCGTTCTGGACCCTGTTCGCGGTCTACGTGATCCAGTCGATCGGTGAGCTGTGCCTGTCGCCGATCGGCCTGTCGATGGTGACCAAGCTGGCGCCGACCCGCCTGGTGGGCCTGGGGATGGGCGGCTGGTTCCTGTCGACCGGCATCGGCAACAACCTGTCGGGCATCTTCGCTTCGCACGTCTCGGGCGATTCGGGCATGTCGGTGGCGTCGGCACTGGGCGGCTACAGCTTCGGCTTCTGGTCGCTGCTGGGCGGCGGCGTGCTGCTGCTGCTGCTGGCGCCGGTGATCCAGAAACTGATGCACGGCGTAAAGTAAGCGCGTCCTGCTCCAACGCAAACGGCGGCCCGCGGGCCGCCGTTTGTCGTTCCGGCGCGCGGATCGGCCAGCACGGATCGGCAAGCACTAATCGAGATGCGCGCGCATGGCCGCCATCTCGGCCACCATCCACTCGCGAAAGCGCCGCACCTTGAGCATGTGCTCCTTGTGCGGGTTGGCGAGAAAACGGTAGCCGTTCGCGAACGGCATGCTGCGGCAGGGGATCAGGCGCAGCGCGCCGGAAGCGATGTCCTGGTACGCGATCCCGTACGGCACCAGGGCCACGCCCTGCCCCGCCACCGCGGCCTGCACCAGCACGCCCCAGTGGCTGTAGGCGCGCGAGAAATCGTATTCGCCCCTGAGTGCGCGGTTCTCGTTGAGCAGTTGCAGCCAGGCCTCGGGCGAGTGCACGATCAACAGGCGGTGCCGGTCCAGATCGGCCAGGGTCAGCGCCGCCTGGCCCGGCGCCAGCAGGTCCGGGCTGTAGGCCGGCACCAGCCGCTCGCGAAACAGCACCGCCGGATCGGCATCCAGAACGGGGCCATAGCGGATCGCGACGTCGGTGCTGTCGGCCTGCAGGTCGACCGGCGCGTCGTTCGAATCGAGCCGGATGTCGAGTTCCGGATACAGTTTCGTGAAACGGTGCATGCGCGGCACCAGCCACTTGATCGCGAACGAGTGGGTAGTGGCGATGCGCAGCACCGCTTCTTCGTCGCCGCTCTGCAGCGCGCTGACCTTGGCGCGCAATTCGCCCAGCATGCGGGCGGTGGCGATCGCCAGCTCCTGGCCCTTTTCGGTCAGCGCGATGTGGCGCGGATGCCGCACGAATAGCGCGAACCCGATGGTTTCTTCCAGCTGTTTTACCTGAAGGCTCACGGCCGCCGGCGTCTTGTGCAGCTCGTGCGCGGCCAGCTTGAAACTGCCCCAGCGCGCGGCGCACTCGAAGTCGATCAGGCCGGACAGGCTGCGCAAGGCCTTCACCGCAACCTCATGGATAAGTTTTTCTTAGTCATTGGTGTGATTTTTTCTCGGTTGATGAATTGTACTGCTCCGAGGAAAATAATAATGATCACACAAGGAAGCACCATGCCCAAGAATATTCTCGTGATCGGCGGAACCCGGTTTTTCGGCAAGCTGCTGGTGCAGCGCCTGGTCCGGGCCGGCCACCACGTCACCATCGCCACCCGCGGCTACGCGCCGGATCCTTTCGGCGCGCGCATCGCGCGCGTCAGGGTCGACCGCCGCAACGAGCACGCCATGCGCGCCGCCTTCGGCGGCGTGAAGTTCGACATCGTCTACGACCAGATGTGCTACTCGCCGCTCGACGCGGCCATCTCGAGCCGCGTTTTCGGCGGCAACGTCAAGCGCTACGTCATGACCTCGACCATCGATGTCTACCGCGCGCTGGAGCCGCAGTCGCAGGCCTTCGACGAGGATGCGCTCCACGTCGACGCCCAGCCGATCGATGCCTCCTATCCATGGCACGACCCGGCGCACGCGGTCGACAGCTACGTCGCCGGCAAGGTGCAGGCCGAGGCTTACCTGTACCGCGCCGGCAGCATGCCGGTGGTGACCGCGCGCCTGGGCCACGTGCTGGGCGGCCCGGACGACTTCACCGGCCGCCTGGCCCATTACGTCGACCTGGTGCGCCAGGGCGCCGCCCTGCCGTACACCAGCGCGAAGGCGCGCACCTCCTTCCTCGAGGCGCGCGAGGCAGCCGACTTCCTGGTCTGGGCCGGCGCCCAGGACTTCACGGGACCAGTGAACGCGGCATCCGACGGCGCGCTCTCGGCCAGCGAACTGCATGGCCGCGTGGCGGCGGCGCTGGGCGTCGCGGCGCGCACGCGCAAGGTCGCCGCGGGCAGTCCGTCGCCGTTCGACCTGCTCACGCCGCTGATGCTCGACACCGGCCGCGCGCGCGAACTCGGCTACCGCTTCAGCCATGCCGACGACTGGATCGACAGCACGATCCGCCAGCACGACCTGGCCTACGTCTAGTCCCCATCCCTTTAAAGCGACGACGCCGGCTCCCAGCCGGCGTCGTCGCTTGCGCCTGGCGCTGTTACGCCTTCCCGGTCTTCTCGCGCGCCACCCAGTACAGCAGCAGCACGATGGCGCCATACGGAATCATGCTGAGCCAGTTCGCGCTCGCGCCCGCGAAGAACGGGTTCGAGGCCTGGGCCCAGGCGCCGACCGCGGCGTCGAAATCGGTGAACACGCCGGCCGTGATGGCGATGATGATGCCCGCCAGCGCGCCGCCGGCGATATAGCCCGAGGCCAGCAGCACGCCCGCGCTGCGGTCGCCCGCCGCCTGGCGCTCTTCGTCGTTGAAATGGGCGTTGTGCGGCAGCTTGTTGTTGCGGCGATCGGCCAGCCAGCGCACGGTGCCGCCGATCGCGATCGGCAGCGTTGCCACCAGCGGCAGGTAGACGCCGACCGAGAACGCCAGCGAGGCGATCCCCGCCATCTTCAGCACGATCGCGATCATCACGCCAAACAGCACCAGGGTCCACGGCAGTTCCTGGTCCAGGATGCCCTTGATGATGTACGACATCAGGACCGCCTTCGGCGCATCGTATTTCTTGACTTCGGTGCCGTCCGGACGCGTATTGTGGTGGCCGTTGATGCCTGGGTCGACCAGGTACACCACCTTGCCCGCGGCGTCGACGAAGTACTTGCCGGCCGGGCCGCCCACGGTGTCCGTCTTGTGCCAGACCTTATAGGTGTTCGGGTCATCCTTGGCCTGCGGGCCCTGCAGCTGCGCGGTGTCGGTCAAGGTCGCGGCGTCGACCGTGAGGCCGGGCGCCACCTGCGCCGCCGGCACGTAGACGGTGCCGGCTTCGTTCAGCTTGAGCAGGATCGGGCCCAGGATCAGGGCCGAGGCGAAGGCGCCGCACAGGATCGCATACTGCTGCATGCGCGGGGTGGAGCCGACCAGGTAGCCGGTCTTGAGGTCTTGCGAGGTGGTGCCGGCATTGCTGGCGGCGATGCAGACGATGGCCCCGACCGACAGCGCGGTCACGTAGTACTGGCCGCCGGTCCAGCCCATCACCAGGAAGATCAGGCAGGTGAACAGCAGGGTCGCCACCGCCATGCCCGAGATCGGGTTCGACGACGAGCCGATCTCGCCCGTCAGGCGCGACGAGACGGTGGCGAACAGGAAGCCGAACACCAGGATCAGCACCGCCCCCAGCACGTTCATGTGCAGCGGCGCGGCCAGCGAGATGATGGCGATGATGGCCAGGCAGCCGATCACCACCCACTTCATCGGGATGTCGCGGTCGGTGCGCAGCGACACGTCGCCCTTCGACCCCTGCCGGACGCCGGCCAGGCCGCCGCGCAGGCCGTTCCAGATCGTCGGCAGCGAGCGCGCCAGCGAGATCAGGCCGCCGGCCGCCACCGCGCCGGCGCCGATATACAGGATGTACGAGGCGCGGATGTCGTCGCCCGTCATGTCGCGGATCGGGATCGTGGCCGGCGCCAGCGGCGCGCTCGCCAGCTCGCCGAAGAACTTGATCATCGGGACCAGGAGGAGCGAAGCCAGCACGCCGCCGGCGGCCATCGTGTAGGCGATGCGCGGGCCGATGATGTAGCCGACGCCCACCAGTTCGGGCGACACCTCGGCGCCGATGCTGCCGGTCTTGAGCGGCGCGCCGAACTCGAAGTTGATGGTGTCGCGCCAGCCCTTGAACGACACGCTCAGGGTCTTGTACAGGATGCCGATGCCGAAGCCGCCGAAGATCAGCATCGCGCGCCGTTTCGCCGTCTTGATGGCGTCGCTGCCTTCCGCGCTCGCCGCGTCGCGCACTTCGCCGGCAGCCTCGCGCGAGACGTCGGTGGCGGCGGCCTTGAGCACCTCGGCGCAGGCCGTGCCTTCCGGGTATTTCAGTTCGCGGTGCTGGTCGACGATCAGCGTGCGGCGCAGCGGGATCATCATCAGGATGCCGAGCAGGCCGCCCAGCACCCCGACCAGCATCACGCGCGAGATCTCGAGGTCGAAACCGAGGATCATGATGGCCGGCATGGTCACGCCCAGGCCGAAGGCCAGCGATTCGCCGGCCGAGCCGGCGGTCTGGGCCACGCTGTTCTCGAGGATCGTCGATTCGCGCGCGCCGAGCTTCTTCGCCATGCCGAACAGGGTGATCGCGATCACCGCCACCGGGATCGAGGCGCTGACCGTCAGGCCCACCTTCAGCACCAGGTAGAGCGAGGACGCGCCAAAGATCATGCCCAGGATGACGCCCATGATCAGGGCGCGCGGGGTCATCTCGGGCAGCTGGGCGCTCGCCGGGATATAGGGCTTGAAGCCGGCCGGTTTCGAATCGAATGGCATGGATTTCCTTCGTGGCTGACGCGGCCCGCCGCGCCGCGGACGGGTCCAAGGCGAGAATATCGCACATGCGCGAACGGAAGGAAAGTGCAGACGCGGTGCGCCGCGCAAAGCGGATTATAATCGGCCGCTCCTGGCCCACAGCGCGGCCGCACCGCGAAAGTCCAGCAGTGAGCGATACCAACAAGCAGTCCAGCAACACCCTGTTCGGCATGAAGCGCCTGCACGCCTTCATGCTCATCGCACTGACCGCGATCATGCTGCCGATCGCCGGCGCCGCCGTCTACGTGATGACGGCGATCCTGCCCAAGGTGCCGCCGATCGACGCCGTCCTTGATTACCGTCCCAAGATCCCGCTGCGGATCTACACGGCCGACAATGTGCTGATCGGCCAGTTCGGCGTCGAGCACCGCGACTTCGTGCCGATCGCGAAGATCCCTCCGACGATGAAGGCCGCCGTGCTGGCGATCGAGGACACGCGGTTCTATGACCACGGCGGCATCGACTTCATCCGCGCGCTGGGCGCGGCGCGCGCCAACCTGCGCGGAGGATTCCGGCAAGGCGCGTCGACCATCACGATGCAGGTGGCGCGCAACTTCTTCCTTACCAACGAGAAGACCGTCACGCGCAAGCTCACCGAGATCGCGCTGGCCTACAAGATCGAGGACAACCTCACGAAGGACCAGATCCTCGAGCTGTACATGAACCAGATCTTCCTCGGCCAGCGCTCCTATGGCTTCTCGAGCGCCGCGCGCAGCTATTTCGGCAAGACCCTCGAACAGCTCACGCTGGCCGAGACCGCGATGCTGGCCGGCCTGCCGCAGAACCCGGCGCGCACCAATCCGGTGTCCAATCCCAAGCGCGCGCAGGCGCGCCAGCACGCCATCCTCAAGCGCCTGCTGGAACTGGGCGAGATCAACGAGTCCCAGTACCGCCAGGCCCTGGCCGAACCGCTGCGCGTCAAGCGCGATGCCGGGCAAAGCTTCGACACCCGCGCCGAGTACGTGGCCGAGCTGGCGCGCCAGGTCGTCTACCAGCAGTTCGGCGAAGAGGCGTACACGCGTGGGATCACCGTGACCACCACCATCCTGGCGGCCGAGCAGAACGCGGCCTACGATTCGGTGCGGCGCAACGTGCTGGCGTACGACCAGCGCCATGGCTATCGCGGCCCGGAGGCGCGCATCGAGTTGCCGCAGCAAGCGGAGGAGCGCGAGGAAGCGATCGTCGAGGCGCTGCAGAAGCGCCGCGCCAGCGACGGCCTGCTGGCGGCGGTCGTGCTCGCGGCAAGCCCGCAGGAAGTGCTGGTCGCCACGCTCTCGGGCGACGACGTCGCCATCCGCGGCGCCGGACTCAGGTTCGCAGCCGCCGCACTGTCGCCCAAGGCGCGCGAGAGCGTCAGGATCACGCCGGGCGCCGTGGTCCGCATCAGCAAGCGCACGGACCCGGGCGCGGACGGCGCGTGGGCCATCACCCAGGTGCCACAGGTGGCCGCGGCCTTCGTCGCGATCGACGCCGACACCGGGGCCTACCACGCGCTGGTGGGCGGCTTCGACTACAACCTGCAGAAATTCAACCACGTGACCCAGGCCTGGCGCCAGCCGGGATCGAGCATCAAGCCTTTCGTGTACTCGGCGGCGCTGGAAAAAGGCTACTCGCCCACCACCCGCATCCTGGACCAGCCGATCGAACTGCCCGGCGCCACGCTGGAGACGCCCTGGACGCCGCAGAACGACGACGGCGTGTTCGACGGCGAGGTGTCGCTGCGCCAGGCGCTGGTGAAATCGAAGAACGTGCCGACGGTGCGCGTGCTGCGCGCCGTGTCGGTCGACTTCGCCCACCAGTACCTGGAGCACTTCGGCTTCGACCTGGCGCGCCATCCGAAGAACTACACGATGGCCCTGGGCACCGGCGCCGTCACGCCGCTGCAACTGGCCGGCGCCTACGCGGTGTTCGCCAATGGCGGCTACCGCGTCCAGCCCTACCTGATCTCGCGCATCCAGGACGGCAACGGCGCCGTCATCCTGGAGACCAGGCCGCCGCAGGCGAAAAACGAAGCCAACCGCGCGGTCACCGCGCGCAACGCCTTCGTGGTCGACAGCATGCTGCGCGACGTGGCCCGCATGGGCACCGCTGCCGGAGCCACCAGGCAATTGGGGCGTCAAGATCTGGCCGGCAAGACCGGCACCACCAACGACGCCGTCGACGGCTGGTTCGCCGGCTATGCGGGCAACGTGGTGGCGGTGTCGTGGATGGGCTACGACGAACCGCGTTCGCTGGGCGGGCGCGAGTTCGGCTCGACGCTCGCCATGCCGATCTGGATCGACTACATGCGGGCGGCCCTGGCCAAGGCGCCGTCGGTGCAGCGCACCCCACCCGAGGACGTGGTGCACGACGGCGCGGACTGGATCTACCCGGAATTCATCGATGCGGGCGAAACGCGCACGATCGACATCGCGCGCGCGCCGCTGGAAGCGCCGCTGGAGCTGCCGTCGGACATCCCGCCAGGCAGCCAGGAAGTGCCGCCGGACGCCTCGCCGTTCGACGAACGGCCGGCGATCGAGGCCTTGCCGCCGGTCGAGCCGGCCCCTGCGCCGGCACCGCCTCCTCCGCTTCCCGTGTACAACCCCTTGTGGTAAGCCGTATGGTAATCTCACCAGCCGGGCGCCACGCCGCTCGGCGGCAAGCTTGATCTGCGGCGCCTTTCGCGCGTGCTGAGCGGCCGCGGGAAGGAAACTTGATGGCGGTGTGCCGGTCAGAATGGGGGCAGTCCGCGCGTTTCTCAGCAATACTTCTCAGCAATACTTCTCAGCAATATGTTTCTGCAATAATTCTCAGCAATAATTTTCAGCAACACCCTACGCATCACTTCATGCATCACCTCATTCCAGGAGATCATCATGGCGTATGTCGACGGTTTTGTCCTTCCCCTTCCCAAGTCGAAGCTCGACGAATACAAGGTCCAGGCCGAGCTTGCGGGCCGCGTCTGGCGCGACCACGGCGCGCTCGAATACCGCGAGTGGATCGCGGACGACGTCAAGCCGGGCGAACACACCTCGTTCCCACAGAGCGTCAAACTGGAAGACGGCGAGACCGTCATCCTGGCCTGGGCAGTGTATGAGTCGCGCAGCCACCGCGACGCCGTGCTGGAGAAAGTGATGAAAGACCCGCGCATGGCCGAGATGATGAAACCGGGCGGCGTGCCCTTCGACGGCAAGCGCATGTTCTTTGGCGGATTCGAGAATCTGGTTGACTTGTAGTCTCCGGGTGTGTCGGAAAAACACGTAAACGAGAAAATGTTGTGTGAAAAGGCGCGCACGATTGACACTGCGCCTTTTCACATGCCAACATATATTTCCAAAATTCAATAATCTCGCTCCGGCATCCGACACCATGACCGTTACGCCCCTCTCCTTCGACGCGCCCGACCTCGCTGCCCGCCTCGACCAATGCACACCGGAACAGCTCGACGCGCTCGACTTTGGCGTCATCGGCTTCGGCGCCGACACCAACGTCTCCCTCTACAACGCCTTCGAATCGCAGGCGGCCGGCCTGTCGCCCCAGCGGGTGCTGGACCAGCCCCTGTTCACGAACGTCGCGCCCTGCATGAACAATTTCATGGTGGCCCAGCGCTTCGAAGACGCCCACGAGGCTGACAGCGCGCTGGACGACACCATCGACTACGTCCTGACCCTGCGCATGCGCCCGGTCAAGGTCGCGCTGCGCCTGCTGTCGAACCCGGGCGCGAGCCAGCGCTACGTGCTGGTCCAGCGCCAGCCGCGGTAAGCCCTGCATGAGCCGGGATCCCAATGAATTCGGCGCCGAGTACGAGGCGCTGATCCAGTTCCTGTACCTGGCCCCGGTGGGCCTGGTGCAGGCGAACGTCCAGGGCGACGTCACCATGATGAACCCGGTCGCCGCCCAGCTCCTGATGCCGCTGTCACACGACGGCGGCCTGGACAACCTGTTCACGGCCCTGGCCGGGGTCGCGCCCGAGCTGCGCGAGCGCACCGCCCGGCACGGCGCGCCTTACGGCAAGGTCTGCGACGGCTTGCATGTCTACCTGGAAGCCGGCGCCGGCGCCAAGCGCACGCCGCAGATCCTCGCGCTGACCCTGCTCAAGCTCGATCCCGAACGCGTCATGGCGGTGATCCACGACGTCACCGACCAGGTGCGGCGCGAGCGCCGGCTGCGCCAGAACGACGCCTGGCTCAATGCCATCCTGGCCGGGGTCCAGGACTACGCCCTGGTGAGCCTGGACCTGCAGGGCCGGATTTGCGACTGGAACCCGAGCATCGGGCGCGTCACCGGTTTCGGTCCCGACGCCGTGGGCCGGCCGTTCACGATCTTCTACCCGACGGACGCGATCGCGCTCGAGTACCGCCAGGACCGCCTGCGCGAAGCCGACGCCAACGGCTGGTCGCTCGACGAGGGCCGGCGCCTGCGCGCCGACGGCGGCGTGTTCTGGGGCAGCACGCTGGTCGCGCCGCTGCCGGAGCGCGATCCGCTGCCCGGCGAAGCCGACGGCGCCGCCTACTGCCTGATCCTGCGCGATCTCGGCCAACCACAGGAGGCGGCCACCCGCTTCCAGGAGAACGCCCATGCAGCATGAACCAGTCGATGCCTATGAAACGCTGGTGCAGTTCCTGTACCGGGCCCCGATCGGCCTGGCGCAGACCACGCTCGACGGGTCGGTCGAGATGCTCAATCCGATGGCCTCGAACCTTCTGATGCCGCTCGCCACCGACGCCGGCCTGGACAACCTGTTCGACGTGCTGGCGCCGGTCGCGCCGCAGCTGCCGGCCATGGTCGAGGCCTTCATCGAGCCTTCCGGCATGATCTGCGAGGGCCTGCGCCTGCCGATCGGCGTGCACCACGCCGCCAGCGGCTCGCTGCAGGTGCTGTCGCTGAACCTGACGAAGCTCGATCCCGAGCGCCTGATGGCCACCGTGGCCGACGCCACCTTCGAAGTCCAGCGCGAGCAAGAGATGCTGTCGCGCCGCCTGCGCAGCGCCGCCCGCACCGACAGCCTGACCCGCATGCCCAACCGCGCGGCGGTGCACGACGAGCTGCAGCGCCTGCTGGCGCAACCGCAGGACGGGCACGGCTTCGCGATCCTGACCCTGAACTTCGACCGCTTCCGCCAGCTCAACGACAGCCTGGGCCAGGCCGGCGGCGACCAGCTGCTGATGCACGTGGCCGACCGCCTGCGCGGCGCCCTGCGTCCGCCCCCCACCATGACCGAGCCGGCCGCCCGCAGCGGCCAGCTGGCGGCGCGCGTCGGCGGCGACGAATTCGTCGTGCTGCTCGAGGGCCTGCGCGCGCGCCTTGATGCCGAGCGGGTCGCGCTGCGCCTGCTGGAAGCCCTCGCCCATCCCTATGTGATCGGCGGCCTCGAGATCGTGTGCAGCGCCAGCCTGGGGCTGGCCTGGGGCCCGGATGCGGCGGCCCTCGGCGAACACGATCCCGACAGCCTGCTGCGCGACGCCGGCATCGCGATGGTCGAGGCCAAGCGCGCCGGCGGCAATCGCCACGCGGTGTTCGAGGCCAGCATGCGCGAGCGCGCCGCGCGCCGCGCCGACATCGAGGCCGACCTGCGCCAGGCCCTGGCCGAGGAACAGCTGTTCGTGGTCTACCAGCCGGTGGTGCGCCTGCTGCCGGACGGCGGCGTCGACCGCGCGGCCGGGGTCGAGGCGCTGGTGCGCTGGCGTCATCCGCAGCGCGGCGTCGTGCCTCCGGTCGAGTTCATCCAGGTGGCCGAAGAATGCGGCCTGATCGGCGCGCTGGGCGACTTCGTGCTGGCGCGCGCCTGCCGCGACTTCATGGACTGGCAGGCGCGTCTCGGCGACGCCGCGCCGCGCCTGATGGCGGTCAACCTGTCGCGCGCGCAGCTCGGCCAGGCCGGCTGGGTCGCCAGCGTCGCCGCCGTGCTGCGCACGACCGGCATGCCGCCCGCCAGCCTGCAGCTCGAAGTCACCGAGAGCCTCGCGGCCCAGGACCAGGATACGCAGGTGCGCCTGCACGAGCTCAAGGCGCTTGGCGTCAAGCTCGCGCTGGACGATTTCGGCACCGGCTATTCGTCGCTGTCGAGCCTGCACCTGCTGCCGGTGGACACGGTCAAGATCGACCGCTCCTTCGTGTGCCTGGCCGACACCAGCTTCCACCACCGGGTCTTGATCGAAGCGACCGTCAAGGTGGCCCAGAGCCTGGGCATGACGACCGTGGCCGAAGGCATCGAGACCCGCGCGCAGCTCGACGTGGTGCGCGAACAGCGCTGCGACAAGGTGCAGGGCTATTATTTCAGCCGGCCATTGCCGGCGCTCGAGCTGCTCGACTGGCTGGCGCAGGAGACGATCGCAGCTTGACACCCGAGCCCGCACACGGTGGATTCCTACACGGGTAACCGACGTGTTCCTATTCTCGCGCGCCCATGCCGTTGCGAAAATGAAAACACTCAAGTACTCAAGGAGACCACCATGAAACGCACCGTTCAAAGCGCAGTTCTCGCTGGCATGATGGCTTTCGGCCTGGCTGCCTGCAACACGACCGACACCACCACCGGTTCGATGAGCGGCTCGAGCGCCACCGACTCGACCATCGGCAGCGGCGTGCAAACGCCCAGCACCACCGGCGGCGCCAACAGCTGGCCCTCGGGCGCCAACGGCGCCAGCGGCGTAAATGCCGCATCCGGCACCACCAGCAACAACGAAACCACCGACAGGCCAGTCAGCCGCTGACCTGCCCGGCGCATGCGGGATGCCGGGACTGCCCCAGGCTCTCCGCATGCCTTTCCCGCCGATACGCAGGAGCGCGCTCGCGTTGGCCCTCGCCGCGCACTATCTGTGAGTGCGGTCCTACACGTATTGACGTCCTGTTCCTATTTCATGCGTAAGGCTGACCTCGCATGATGACCTCACTCACCAATCAAGGAGAAACGCGATGAAGACATTCCAGACCGTTCTACTGGGCGGCATGATGGCCTTTGCCCTGGCCGCCTGCAACACCACGGACACCAATGGCGCCACCAGCGGCTCGTCCACGATGGGCGCGACCCAAGCCGGTTCGACCGGCAATCCGACCGTCGACGCACAGATGGGTATCAGCACGAACGGCGCGCAGAACACCGGCCCGGCGAACGCCACCGGCAACGCCTCCACCCCGACCAATACCGGTCATACCACCACCGGCTCGAACAACGGCCAGTAAGCGTGAAGCAGCCAAAGGCCCGGCGCCGCGCGAGCGGCGGCCGGGCCGTTTGCATTGAAGCCAGACGTTCACGATAGAATGGACGCATGTCCTCTTTCCTGAACCTCGCACGCCCATGAAATGCTGGCTCGCCCGCCTGTTCGGCACGCGCGAAGCGGACCATCCGGCCGCCGCCGATTCTGCCACCAAGTCTGCGGCCGGTTCTGTCACCGTCCCTGCCGCCGTCCCTGCCGCCGTCCCATCCGGCATCGACGGTGACCGTCCGGCCCTGGATTCCGGGTTGGCCGAGCCCAGCCTCGACCTCGACCTTGCCTTTTTCCACTGGCTGGCCGGGCCGCACGTTTCCGGGCAGCCCGCCCCCGACGGCCCCGTACTCGACGAGCTGGCGCGGCTGTCCCGCGATCCGCACGGCGCGGCGGCGCTGGTGCCACGCGTGCCCGCCGTGATTCCGCAACTGCTGCGCAGCCTGCGCGAAGACGATGCCGGCGCCGGCGCGCTGGCGCGCCAGCTGGCCCGAGACCCGGTGCTGGTCGCCGAGGTGATCCGCGAGGTGAACAGCCCCTATTACCAGCCCGCGTCCCCGATCCGCAGCCTCGAAGGGGCCGTGCTGCTGCTCGGCCGCAACGGCCTGCGCATGCTGCTGGCGCGGGTCGCCTTCCGTCCGATCATCAGTCACCAGACCGGCCCGCTGACGCGGCTGCTTGCGCCGACGCTATGGCGCCAGTCCGAACTCTGCGCCCAGGCCGCGGGCCTGCTGGCGCCGCGCCACGGCGCCGACCCCTTCGAGGCGTATCTGGCGGGCCTGATGCACAACGTCGGGCTGATGGTGGCCTTCCGCGTGGTCGAGCAACTGCTGCCGCCGGGCGCCCTGCCCGACGGCGACGCCTTCGGCACGCGCCTGGTGGCGGCGGCGCGCCTGATCTCGGCCCGTATCGCCGACGGCTGGGAGCTGCCGCCGGCGATCGGCCACGCGATCGCGCACCTGGGCGACGCCGGCGCCCTGCCGTCCGTGCTGTTCGATGCCGACCGGCTGGCCAAGCTGCACCTGCTGGCCGGCGGCGGCCAACCCCTGTTCGTGCGCGCCGTGCTCGCGCTGCCGCCGGAGGCGCGGTACGTCTACGATCACCTTCTCGCACAAACCGAGCGACAGGACGCCTGAATGCCATTTCCCATCGAAGAAAAACTCGTGATCGGCGTCGCCTCCAGCGCGCTCTTCGACCTGTCCGAATCGCACCAGGTCTATCTCGAACATGGACCCGACGAATACCGCGCGTACCAGGAGCGCCAGCGCGACGTCGTGCTCGCGCGCGGCGTGGCCTTTCCGTTCATCCGGCGCTTCCTCGGCATCAACAAGTGTTTTCCACGGCAGGCGCCCGTCGAAGTCGTCCTGTTCTCGCGCAACTCGCCCGAGACGGGGCTGCGCGTAATGCGCTCGATCGCGCACTACGGGCTCGACATCACGCGCGCGGTGTTCATGACCGGCAAGTCGCCCTACCCCTACCTGCCGGCCTTCAACGCCGCGCTGTTCCTGAGCGCGAACGAGGAAGACGTCAAGCGCGCGATCGACGTCGATTATCCGGCCGGCCTGGTGCTGCCTTCCCGCATCGCCGACGAGGACGACGACGTCGAGCTGCGGGTGGCCTTCGACTTCGACGGCGTGCTGGCCGACGACGAATCCGAGACGGTCTTCAAGCGCGACGGCCTGGGCGAATTCCACGCCCACGAGACGCTGCATATGGCGCGCCCGCATCAGCCCGGTCCGCTGGCCGGCATGTTCCGCAAGCTGGCCATGCTGCAGCAGCTCGAAAAGGACGCCGAGCGCGACGACCCGGACTACCGCCGTATCGTGCGCATCGCCATCATCACGGCGCGCAGCGCGCCCGCGCACGAGCGCGTGGTCACCACCCTGGGCAGCTGGGGCGTCTCGGCCGACGAGACCTTCTTCCTGGGCGGGATGGACAAGAGCCGCGTGCTGTCGGTGTTCAAGCCTCACATCTTCTTCGACGACCAGCTGGCCCACCTGAACGCCGGCCCAGGAGGCACGATCCCGATGGTGCACGTGCCGTTCGGGGTCGCGAACCGGCGCGCGGCCGATGCGCGGCCCGACGCCGTGCCCGGAACATCCCCCTACCCAAGCGGCCGATAACGTCGAGCCCGGCCACGGCGCGCGCGAAGGCGGTGCAGTGCGCCTTCGACTATAATTGACGCCTACTTTTGACGCGAACGTAACAGCACGCTGCATGCCTTTCGATCTCAAGAAACACCTTCCCACGCCAGGCCACCGTTTCGTCCTGCCGCCGGCGCACGGCTCGTCCGACGCCTACGCCCTGGCCACCGCCGCGCTGGCCCTGAAGGCCAGCGGCCAGATGCTCACCGTCGTCGTCGCCAATGCGAGCGACGGCCAGCGCCTGCTCGACGAGATCCCATGGTTTGCGGACGGCAAGCTGTCCTGCCACCTGTTGCCGGACTGGGAAACGCTGCCCTATGACGCGTTTTCGCCGCACCAGGACCTGGTGTCGGAGCGCCTGGCCACCCTGCACGAGATCCGCAACGGCCAGTGCGACGTGCTGGTGGTGCCGGCCACCACGGCGCTGGTGCGCCTGGCGCCGCCATCGTTCCTGGCCGCCTACACCTTCTTCTTCCGCCAGGGCGAACGCCTGGACGAAGCCAGGCTCAAGGCCCAGCTGACCCTTGCCGGCTACACGCACGTCTCGCAAGTGATGTCGCCCGGCGAATACTCGGTGCGCGGCGGCCTGATCGACCTGTTCCCGATGGGGTCCGCGCTGCCCTACCGGCTCGACCTGTTCGGCGACGACATCGAATCGATCCGCACCTTCGACGCCGACACCCAGCGCTCGCTGTACCCGGTCAGGGAAGTGCGCCTGCTGCCGGGCCGCGAATTTCCGATGGACGACGCCGCCCGCACCGCCTTTCGCGGGCGCTGGCGCGAGCGCTTCGAGGGCGACCCGACCCGTTCGCCGATCTATCGCGACATCGGCAGCGGCATTGCCTCGGCCGGCATCGAATACTACCTGCCGCTGTTCTTCGAACAGACGGCCACCCTGTTCGACTACCTGCCGCCTGACGCGCCGCTGGCCCTGGTGGGCGACATCGACGCGGCGATCAAGCGCTTCTGGCTCGACACCGAGTCGCGCTACCGCTTCCTGAAGAGCGACCGCGAACGGCCGGTCCTGGAGCCGCACGAGCTGTTCCTCGGCGCCGAGCAGTTCTTCACCTGCATCAAGCCCCACGGCCGCTGGAATATCGCGCGCGACCCGGCCGCGCCAGGCTCGGAGCTGTCGGCGCCGATCCCGGACATCGCCGTCAACCGGCGCCTGGACGACCCGCTGACCAATCTGCGCGCGTACCTGGAGCGCCGCGATACGCGCGTGATGATCTGCGCCGATTCGGCCGGCCGCCGCGAGACGCTGCAGCAGTATTTCGGCGAATACAAGCTGGCGCTGGCGCCGGTGGAGGGCTTCGAGGGCTTTCGCCAGAGCGACGCCAGGCTCGCGCTGGGCGTGGCGCCGCTGCAGGCCGGCTTCGAGCTGTTCGATGCCGAATCCGGTCATCTGGTGTTCATCACCGAGACCGAACTGTATGCGGGTTCGGGCCGGCGCGGCGGCAAGAAGAAGCAGGAAGCGACGAGCCAGGTCGAGTCGATGGTGCGCGACCTGTCGGAGCTCAAGATCGGCGATCCGGTGGTCCACATCAACCACGGCATCGGCCGCTACATGGGCCTGACCAGCATGGACCTGGGCGAAGGCGAGACCGAATTCCTGCACCTGGAATACGCCAAGGACACGAAGCTCTACGTGCCGGTCTCGCAGCTGCACGTGATCTCGCGCTATTCCGGCGCCTCGCCCGAGGATGCGCCGCTGCACACGCTCGGCTCGGGCCAGTGGGAAAAGGCCAAGCGCAAGGCCGCCGAGCAGGTGCGCGACACCGCCGCCGAGCTCCTGAACCTGTACGCGCGGCGCGCCGCGCGCCAGGGCCACGCGTTCGAATACTCGAGCATCGATTACGAGAACTTCGCCCAGAGCTTCGGTTTCGACGAGACGCCGGACCAGGCCGAAGCCATCCTCAATGTCATCAAGGACATGACCTCGGGCCGGCCGATGGACCGCCTGGTGTGCGGCGACGTCGGCTTCGGCAAGACCGAGGTCGCGCTGCGCGCCGCCTTCATCGCCGTCATGGGCGGCAAGCAGGTCGCGATCCTGGCCCCGACCACCCTGCTGGCCGAACAGCACGCCCAGACCTTCGCCGACCGCTTCGCCGACTGGCCGGTGAAGATCGCCGAGCTGTCGCGCTTTCGCACCGGCAAGGAGATCAACAACGCGATCAAGGGCATGGCCGACGGCACGCTCGACATCGTGATCGGCACCCACAAGCTGCTGTCGCCGGACGTGAAGTTCACGCGCCTGGGCCTGGTGATCATCGACGAGGAACACCGCTTCGGCGTGCGCCAGAAAGAGGCGCTCAAAGCCCTGCGCGCCGAGGTCGACGTGCTGACCCTGACCGCGACCCCGATCCCGCGCACCCTGGGCATGGCGCTGGAAGGCTTGCGCGATTTCTCGATCATCGCCACCGCGCCGCAAAAGCGCCTGGCGATCAAGACGTTTGTCCGCAGCGAGGACGGTTCGATCATCCGCGAAGCCTGCCTGCGCGAACTCAAGCGCGGCGGCCAGATCTACTTCCTGCACAACGAGGTCGACACCATCGAGAACCGCCGCGCGATGCTGCAAGAGCTGCTGCCGGAGGCGCGCATCGGCGTGGCCCACGGCCAGATGCACGAGCGCGACCTCGAGAAGGTCATGCGCGACTTCGTGGCCCAGCGCTTCAACATCCTGCTGTGCACGACCATCATCGAGACCGGCATCGACGTGCCGACCGCGAACACGATCATCATGCACCGCGCCGACAAGTTCGGCCTGGCCCAGTTGCACCAGCTGCGCGGCCGCGTCGGCCGTTCGCACCACCAGGCGTATGCCTACCTCCTGGTCAGCGATGTGTCGAACCTGACCAAGCAGTCGCAGCGCCGCCTGGACGCGATCCAGCAGATGGAAGAACTGGGCAGCGGCTTCTATCTGGCCATGCACGACCTCGAGATCCGCGGCGCCGGCGAGGTGCTGGGCGAGAACCAGTCCGGCGAGATGCTCGAAGTGGGCTTCCAGCTGTATTCCGACATGCTCAATGAGGCGGTGCGCGCGCTCAAGGCCGGCAAGGAGCCGGACCTGGCGGCGCCCCTGTCGTCGACCACCGAGATCAACCTGCACGTGCCGGCACTGCTGCCCGCCGACTACTGCGGCGACGTGCACGAGCGCCTGTCGATCTACAAGCGCCTGGCCAACTGCGAAAGCCAGGACCGCATCGATGCGATGCAGGAGGAATTGATCGACCGCTTCGGCAAGATGCCGGACGCCGTCAAGGCGCTGGTGGAAACGCACCGCCTGCGCATCGCGGCCAGGAGCGTGGGCATCGTCAAGATCGACGCCCATGGAGAGGCCGCCAGCCTGCAGTTCATGGAGCAGCCGCCGATCGACCCGATCAGGATCATCACGCTGATCCAGAAGAACCGCCACGTCAAGCTGGCCGGCCAGGACAAGCTGCGCATCACGGCCAGCATGCCCGACCTGGCGGCGCGCGTGAACCAGATCAAACAGACCATCAAACAACTGCTCGCCTGACGAGAACGACATTCATGACCACGAACCTGGTGCTGCAAGGACCGCAGGCTGACCAAGAGACCCTCGAGCGCCTGGCGCGCCTGGCCGAGCCGCAACGATTGACCGCGCTCGGCGCCCACGCACTGCGCGCCGAAGGCGTGCGCCACGACGGCGCGCTCGCGCAGGAAGTCGCCGCCGCCGCCTTCGAGGCCGGCGTCGACGCCACCTTCATCGCAGCCGGCCGCAAACTGGCCGACTTCAGGCTGGTGGCGATGGACATGGACTCGACCCTGATCACCATCGAGTGCATCGACGAGATCGCCGACATGCAGGGCCTCAAGCCGCAGGTGGCGGCGATCACCGAAGCCGCGATGCGCGGCGAACTCGATTTCGCCGAGAGCCTGACGCGGCGCGTGGCCCTGCTCGAGGGCCTCGAAGCGGGCGCGCTGCAGCGCGTCTACGACGAGCGCCTGCGCATCTCGATGGGCGGCGAAGCGATGCTGCAGGCGGTGCGGGCGGCCGGCCTCAAGACCCTGCTGGTGTCGGGCGGCTTCACCTTCTTCACCGACCGCCTCAAGCCGCGCCTGGGCCTGGACCACACCCACGCCAACGTGCTGGAAGTCATCGATGGCCGGCTGAGCGGCCGGGTGCTTGGCGCCATCGTCGACGCCGAGGAAAAGAAGCGCACCGTGGAGCGGATCTGCGCGCAAATGGGCATCGCGCCATCGCAGGCCATCGTCATGGGCGACGGCGCCAACGACCTCAGGATGATGAGCGTCGCCGGCCTGTCGGTGGCCTTCCGCGCCAAGCCGGTGGTGCGCGAGCAGGCCGACGTCGCGCTCAATTTTTCGGGCCTGGACGGCCTGCTGGCCATCCTCGCCTGACCTTCCCACATGCCTGCCCGGCGCCGCAGACGGCGCCGGGACCACCGGCTTGCCGCTCGTCGGCCATGTCCGTGCGGCGCTTGCCGCACCGCTGTTCCTGGGCATCTGCTGATTTTTAGAATTGGCAATCCTTCCCATCAGAAATCCGCACGACACAGCGCAAACTATGTACGCGACCGGACACGCGCGGCGCGCGCTCTGCGCTATCGTGAATGCGCGCTCGCACCGCGATCGCACGTTCCGTCCAGGATCTTCTTCAGGAGCCCGCCATGTCCCTTCCGGATTCCAGTGCCTCCGATTCTCCCCCCACCCCTTCCGCATCGCACTTCAAGGGCGACCATGGCGTCGACCGCAACCGACGACGCATTCTGCTCGGCGCGCCGGTCCTGGCCGGCGCGCTGGCCGCGCCGATCGCCGACGTACGGGCCCAGGCGGGCCAACCCGAGCGCTGGAGCGCGGGCTGGGGCTGCGCGCCGGCCGGCCCGCCGCCGTCCGCCTCGATGCTGACCTTCACCGACCAGACCTTGCGCCTGATCGTGCGCACCAGCCTCGGCGGCGACCGCGTGCGCATCCGGCTCTCGAACGAGATGGGCGATACCGCGTTGCGCCTGGCCAGCGCCCATGTCGGCCTGCGCGCCGGCGGCGCCGTCGTCACCGCCGGCACCAGCCGCCAGCTCACCTTCGCCGGGCGCACCGCCGTCGTGATTCCGGCCGGCGCGCCGGTATTGTCCGATCCCGTCTCGCTGCCGGTGGCGCCGCTGGCCGACCTCGCGATCAGCCTGTATTTCCCCGGCACGGTCCAGGCGAGCACGATCCATAATGCCGCCTACCAGGCCAGCTACGCCTCGACCACGGGCAACTTCGGTGCCCAGGCCTCGTTCCCGGTCCAGCGCGCGTTCGCCTCCTGGCCCTTCCTCACCGAGGTCGACGTCGACCGCGTGGCGCCGGTGCTGGTGGCGGTGGGCGATTCCGTCACCGACGGCGTGGGCAGCACCTCGAACGGCAACCGGCGCTGGCCCGATTTCCTGGCGCGCCGCATCCAGGTCGAACTCGGCAGCAACCGGATCGGCGTCGTCAACCGCGGCATCGCGGCCAACCGCCTGCTGGCCGACACGCCCACCACCTTGTTGGCCGGCAAGGACTTGCTGGAACGTTTCGACCGCGACGTGCTGTCCACGGCCGGCGTACGCGGGCTGGCGGTGCTGATCGGCATCAACGACATCGTCTACAGCCCTTCATCGGCGCCGATCCCGGTCGACGACCTGATTGCCGGCTACCTGCAACTGGTGGCGCGCGCCCACCTGCACGGCATCCCGGTGCTCGGCGCGACCCTGCCGCCCTTCCTCGGCTTCGTCTACTACACCCCGGCGCGCGAGGCGGTGCGGCAGGCGGTCAACGCCTGGATGCGCAGCGCGCTGCCGTTCGACCTGCTGGCCGACGTCGACCTGGCGCTGCGCGATCCCGACGTCCCGCAGCGGCTGCGCGCCGCGTACGACAGCGGCGACCGCCTGCATCCGAACGATGTCGGTTACGAGGCGCTAGCAGCGACTGTGCCACTGCCGGCGCTGTCCGCGCTGATGGGTGCGTGACGGGGGGGCCTGGCGCGGCGCGGCGCGGCGCCGTGTAACAGGGTGTAATTCCCCAGCACAGTGGCCCAGCAGCCCGTATGATGGCAGTATCAGGAGGGCTGTCATGAAAAATATTGCCATCATTCTCGGGTCGCTCGGCCTGCTGGCCGGCTGCGCCGCGCCCGGCCCGACTTATACCTATACGCAACCATCCGCCCCCAGCCAGTGGCGGGTCGTGTCCGTCACCCCGGTACCGGTCGGCACCGGCGCCCAGGTAGCGGCCTCCGGCCAGGGCGGAGTCGTGACCTCGACGCCGATCGCGACTGCGCCCCCCGGTTCGGGCTGGACGACGACGTCGGTGACGCCGGTGTATCGCAACCAGCAGCCGGTGATCGCGCAGCAGCAACCGGGGTGGGTGCAGCAGCAGCCGGTCTACGTGCCGCAGCCGGTGGTCGTTCAGCAGCCGCGCTACTGGTATCCGCCGATCTCGATCGGCCTGGGCTTCGACTTCGGCCGCAGCAGCTGGCATGGTCACCGCCATCGCGGCTGGGGTGCGCATATCGGGACGCGCTGGCCTTACGGCTGGTAACGGCTGCCTGACGGCTGGTCAGAAACAAAGCCGGCTGACGCCGGCTTTGTTTCTTATCCTCGCCTGATGAAGCACCGTGTTGCCACGAGGCAGCTGAGCCACTCCAGCCCCAAGGCCCTTGCTCACCGGACAGCTAACTGGCGGTCGGGATACTCGGGCGGCGGGACCCGCCGCGAGGACCAATGCGGCATCAGATCGGCACAAGTGCATCTTGGTTAAATTCCAACTGAGACATTTTGTCTCGATGTATGGAGTTTGCTTTCCAGTAGTATGCATCCCTGCGTCGGCTTCTGCGCCGACATGGAAAAGCGCCTGGGGCCACGTACCTCAAGATAGTCTCAAGTCATAGCCTGGAAGTACTCAACATCATGGAATGGATCCCTGTCGTCTTCGTCATCTTCAAGGCGCTCGTGTTAGGCGCGGGTATGTTCTATGCCATCAAATGGCATTACGACCAGGGACGAAAAGGGAAGATCGAGGAAAGGCGCGCGGTGCTGCGCGCGGCCGGCAAGGTGGCGGCCATTTTCTTGCTGTCGCTGCTGGCCCTGGCGATCATCACCTACCTGATCGTCACCAGGCTCAGCCTGAACCTGGGCCTATCCTGATGGCGACGCATCGTCAACCCGTGTGAGGCATTTCCAGCACTGACTCTCGCTGGCGACGCGGTGGCCGGCGTGATGCCGGAACGCCCCGGACCGCGCCAGGCCCGAACGGCGATGCCACGAGCGCCGGGAGCGCCACGCTGCCTCCCGGCCAATCGCCGTCCACCGGCAATCAATGCCCGTGCTGGCGCTCGTATTCGTCCGCTTCGGCCTTGTTGGCGTGGACGATGCCGTCCGGATGCTCCGGCGGGGTGTACAAGGTGTACAGGCGCATCGGCTCGGTCTTCGAGGTATTGATGACGTTGTGCTCGGTGCCGGCCGGGATCACCACCGCGACGCCGTCTTCCAGCTTGTGTTCTTCGCCGTCCAGCAACGCCACGCCCTCGCCCGCTTCGACGCGGATGAACTGGTCGTGGCCATCATGGTGCTCGAGCCCGATCTCCTCGCCCGGCTGCAGGGTCATGATGACCAGCTGACTGCGCTTGGTGGTGTAGAGCACTTCGCGGAAGTTGTTTCCTGCAAGCGTTTTTTCTTCGATATTGATGCTATAGCCCGACATGGGATTCTCCAGGATGCCGCGCGCGGGACCACACTGCGCGCGGTGGTTCAAGGGCGGCTGATGCCGCTCTGTCATCGATTGTATAAGAGCCGGACGGTTCGTGTACAGGCAACGGCCCGTGCTCCGCGCCCGCTCCCCATGCATTCCGTTTCAGCCTGCGCCGAACAAGTCGTGAGCGTCGAGGATCGCCCAGGCGATCTCGGGCCGCTCGGCCAGGCGCCGCCGCACCGCCGCCGGCACCGACTGGCGGATCTTCTTGCACAGTCCGGGACGCTCCTCGAGCACCACCAGGATGCCACGCACCGTGCGCACTTCGTTGGGGCCGGGCGCGATGCGCAGCTCGCTGCCGATGTTGTTGCGAACCAAGTTCTGCACGTGGCGCAGGTCGGCGTAGCTGTCGACGCGCCCGATGCGCTCGATCAGTTTCAACTCCTGCTGGCGCGTGATCATAAGGGGCCGCTGGTCGGCCGCCGGGTCGGCCAGCACCCTTTCGCGCGCACACACGCAGGCGCCCGGCGGGCAGCCGACCCGCAGGGGCATGCCGGCGGCAAACGCCGGGGAATCGGATGTTGCTGGGGCAGACGTAGTTACGCTCACTAGTCACGCTCAAAGATGAAAGTCGGTTTCCTCGGGAGATTCTACATCGGCAAGGTCGTCCAGGGCGCCTTTCTCGCGCTGGCCCAGCGCCGCCAGCAGCGCCGCCATGCGCTCGTAGTGCGAGCCTTTCCAGTAGACCCGCAGGCAGTTGTCGCACGTGGTAAAGCTGTCGTGCAGCGCGCGCACCGACGCCGGCAGGCGCGCGAGCACGCTGGCCTTCGCGACCGCGCGCAGCGGCAGGTTACAGTGCAGGCACAGGGAGAATGGACGCGCGCCGCCGGCAAGGTCGAGCCGCTCGAACAGCTCCCGCAGTTGCCGCGGCGGATCGAGGGCATGGACGTAGCAGCCATGCACGATCGCGCGCCGCTTGAGCAGCGCGCGATCGCGCGTCAGGACGATGCGGTCGTCATTGGCGGCCAGGTCCTCGATCTCGTCGTCACGGTAATGGTTGTCGTACAGCGTATCGTAGCCGGCCATGCGCAACAGGCGCGCCAGGCCGCCCAGGTGCGCGTCGGCGACGAAGCGCATGCGCGCGCGCGCTCGCTCACGCAGCCAGTCCAGTCCCGGGCCGCCATGCGGGCCGGCCGCAGGCAGCGCGAAGCGCGCATACACGGCAACGTGGTCGCCCTCTTGCAGCATGCGGTCGAAGCCGCTTGGTTCGCCATTGACCAGCACCATCTCGACCTCGGTATGCGGTACGCCGAGCGCCTCGATCATGTGCTTGGCGGTCGACCGCCGCGCGCAATCGGCGGCGAAGGCGCGGCCGCGCCGCTCGCGCGGCAGGAATGCGCCTAGTTCCTGATAAAAACGAAAAGTCGCGGTCACCATGATGGCGGCAGTATCGCAAGATCGTGACCTGCCTGCACCAATTATCGGTGCATCAGTTCCAGGGCATTCGGGACGGAAGCGCCCTCCGCCGTATTATCGAAGATACACCACACCTGGCGTCCCTGGGCGACCAGCGCGTCGAATTCGGCGCGCCAGCGTGCGATCTCTTGTTGCGGATAGCGCGAGTAGTAGATGCGCGGCACGCCATGCAGGCGCACGTAGGCCGCGCGCTCGCTGGTGGGCTCGTGCGGTCCCGGCTGGCCGGCGGCCGGATCGGCGATCACGCGGATCACGCCGCTTTCGCGCAGCAAGGCAGTGGCCGGCTGCGAGAACCAGCTGGCGTGGCGCGCCTCGAAGGCGATGCTGCAGCCGAAGCGCTCGCGCAAGCCGTCGAAAAAAGCCTGCGCCGGCGCGTCGGTGAAGCCGAAGCGCGGCGGCAGCTGCACCAGCAGGCAGCCGAGCTTGTGGCCCAGCATGCCAGCCTCGCGCTGGAAGCGGTCGAGCTGCTCGTCGACCCCGACCAGGCGCGCCTCGTGCGTCATGGCGCGCGGCACTTTGACGGCAAAGCGAAAATCGTCCGGCACGCTCGCGGCCCAGCGCGCGTAGGTCTCCGGCTTGTGCGGCTTGTAGAAAGAGGAATTGATTTCCACCGTGGAAAAGACGGCGGCATAGCGCTCCAGCTGGCTTCCCTCGAGGGGGAAAGCGTCGGCGCAGGGTTTTGGCAGGCTCCAGCCGGCGCAGCCGACGAGCAGGCGCCCGGGCGATTCGGATTGAGGCATCGGACTTTCGCGATCATGTTGTTTCCCCAATTCTATGCAGGTCGGGCCGGGCGCGGCGCATGGCAGGGGCGGCGACGGAAATGCGCGGTGCCGCTTACAATACCGCGATCGTTCCACATGAAGGAGAACACCATGAGCGACCAGCTCCACATCGTCTGCCCGCACTGCGATGCGGTCAACCGCATGCCGCAAGCGCGGCTGCAGGACGCACCTACTTGCGGCAAATGTTCGCGAGCCATTTTTACTGGCCAGCCGCTGGACGTCGACAGCGCCCGCTTCGAGCGCCACATGGGCCGCAACGATATCCCGGTGCTGGTCGACTTCTGGGCCGAATGGTGCGGCCCTTGCAAGATGATGGCGCCGGCGTATGCCCAGGCCGCCCAGCGCCTGGAACCGCAGGTGCGCCTGCTCAAGGTCGATACCGAGCGTTCGCAGGATTTGTCCGGACGCTTCGCGATCCGCAGCATCCCGACCCTCGCGTTGTTCCGCGGCGGACGCGAGATCGCGCGCCAGTCGGGCGCGATGGATGCGGGGCGCCTGGTGGCGTGGGTGCAGCAACATGTAAGCTGAATCCTTGGCCATTCCGGCCGACAAGATCCGGCGCCTTGCGGTCGACGCTGCTACAATGACAACGAACGGGACCGATCCCGTCCTTCATGAGGAGCCACTATGTCGCAAGAACTGGTTTTGGAGCGGGGCGTCGAGGACAACAAGCAGTGGGCGCGCATCCTGTACGTCATCCACGCGCTGACCTTCTTCTTTTCGCTCGGGATGCTGTCGATCATTCCGGTGATCATCAACTACATCAAGCGGCCGGAAACCGTGGGCACGATGGTCCACAGCCATCACACCTGGATGATCCGCTCGTTCTGGTGGTACGTGGCCTGGATGGCGGTCGGCGGCGTGCTGTTCATCACCGTCATCGGCATTCCGATCGCCTACTTGCTGTGGTTCGTGGTCTGGGTCTGGAAGGCCTACCGCCTGGTGCGCGGTTTCCTCGACCTGAACAGCAACCGGGCGATGCCGGTATAAAACGAATGGGGCCGACAAGGCCCCATTTTATTTATAGCTGTCCGAAGGCCCGTTCCAGATCGGCGATCAGGTCGTTCGGGTCTTCCAGGCCGACATTGAAGCGCACCAGCACGCCGGGATCGATCCACTTGTCGCGCAGGCTCTTGATCCGGTATGGCATCACCAGGCTGTTCGGCCCACCCCAGCTGTAGCCGATGCCGAACAGGCGCAAGGCATCGACCATGCGATCGACCCGGGCCTCGTCATGACGGGGATCGAACACGACCGAGAACAGTCCACCGGCGCCGGTAAAATCCCGTTTCCAGAACGCGTGGCCGGGGCAATCCTCGAACGCCGGATGCAGCACCTTGCTCACCTCTGGCCGCGCCTTGAACCAGGCGGCCAGCGTCCGCGCGCTCGCGTCGTGGCGCTCGAAGCGCAGCTTCATCGTCGGCAGGCCGCGCTGCACCAGGTAGGCGTCGTCCGGGCTCACGCCCATGCCCAGCCGCATATGCGCCTGCGCGATGCGGTCGTTGAGCGCCTTGTCACGGGTAATCACGGCGCCCATCAACAAATCCGCTCCGCCCGACTGGTACTTGGTCAGCGCATGCATGACGATGTCGGCGCCGTGGTCGAAGCCGCGCAGCGCCAGCCCGGCCGCCCACGTGTTGTCCAGCGCGACGATCACGCCGCGCGCGTGGGCTGCCTGGCACAGGGCCGGCAGGTCCGGCACCTCCATCGACACCGATCCCGGCGCCTCCGTCCACAGCAGCCTGGTGTTCGGCTGGATCAGCTCGGCGATGCCGGCCCCGATCATGGGATCGTAGTAGCGCGCCGACACGCCGAAATCCTGGGTCAGCCAGCGCCCCAGCTCCCGGTTTGGGTTGTAAACGTTTTCCGGCAGCAAGACGTCATCGCCGCTCTTGAGCAAGGCGAAGTCGACCATCGCGATCGCCGCCAGGCCCGATGGCGTCAACAGGCAATGCGCGCCGCCTTCGATCTCGGCCAGCTTGGCCTCGAGGGTGAACGTGGTCGGCGTGCCGTGCAGGCCGTAGGTATAAGCCTGCTTGTCGCGCCACTCGGTCGAGCGCATCGCCGCGGTGTTCGGAAACAGCACCGTGGAGGCGCGATGGATGCCGGGAGGGAAGGCATCGAAGCCGCTCGGCGCGACGTAGTCGCTATGGATCAGGGTGGTCTGGATCGACTTCTCGTTCATAGGACTCGCAGGCGCCGGGGTGGGTGTCAGTGCGTCAGAGCGGGTTGGCCCACAGGTCGTGGGCGTCGGCGCGGGTAATGACCACGTCGGCGAACTGGCCGACCGCCAGCTTCTGCTTGCCCGGCACCAGCGGCCGCTTGATGTGGACCACGCCGTCGATTTCGGGCGCATCCGCGCTCGATCGACCGATGGCTTCGCGCGGGCCGACCTCATCGATCAGCACGCGCAGGGTCTTGCCGACCTTGGCCTGCAGACGCTTGGCCGAGATCTCCTCTTGCAGCAGCATCACGCGCGCGCGGCGTTCTTCGCGCACCGCTTCCGGCACCGGATTGGCCAGCTCGTTGGCCGTCGCGCCTTCGACCGGCGAATAGGCGAAGCAACCCAGGCGGTCGATCTGCGCTTCTTTCAGGAAGTCCAGAAGGTACTCGAACTCGGCCTCGGTCTCGCCCGGGAAGCCGGCGATGAACGTCGAGCGGATCGTCAGGTCCGGGTTCATGCTGCGCCACTTGAGGATGCGCTCGAGGTTCTTCTCGCCGCTGGCCGGGCGCTTCATGCGCTTGAGGACGTCCGGGTGCGCGTGCTGCATCGGGATGTCGAGGTAAGGCAGCACGTGGCCGTCGCCCATGAACGGGATCGCGTGGTCGACGTGCGGGTAAGGATAGACGTAGTGCAGGCGCATCCACGCATCGTACTGGCGCGCCAGCTGGCCCAGCGCTTCGACCAGCTGCGTCATGTGGGTCTTGATCGGACGGCCGTTCCAGAAGCCGGTGCGGAACTTGACGTCGACGCCGTAGGCCGACGTGTCCTGCGAAATCACCAGCAATTCCTTGACGCCGGCCTTGAACAGGTTCTCGGCTTCGATCAGGACTTCGTCGATACGGCGCGACACCAGATCGCCGCGCATCGACGGGATGATGCAGAAGCTGCAGCGGTGGTTGCAGCCTTCGGAAATCTTCAGGTAGGCGTAGTGCCTGGGGGTGAGCTTGACGCCATGGTCCGGCACCAGGTCGATGAACGGGTCGTGCGGTTTCGGCAGGTGCAGGTGCACCGATTCCATCACCTCGGTCACGGCGTGCGGGCCGGTCACGGCCAGCACCTTCGGGTGCACCTTGGTGATGATGTCGTCGCCCGCGGCGTCCTTCTTGGCGCCCAGGCAGCCGGTGACGATCACCTTGCCGTTCTCGGCCAGCGCCTCGCCGATCGCGTCGAGCGACTCCTGCACCGCGGCGTCGATGAAGCCGCAGGTATTGACGATCACCAGGTCGGCGCCGTCATAGGAGTTGGCGGTCTGGTAGCCTTCGGCGCGCAGCTGGGTCAGGATCTGCTCGGAATCGACCAGCGCCTTCGGGCAGCCGAGCGAGACGAAGCCGACCTTCGGCGCCGCATTGGCGCTTGACCCCGCACCCGCGGCCGGCGTCGGCATGACGATGGCCGGGGCCTTGGCGGCGGCTGCGGGGCTGGCGCTGGCGCTAGGGTTGGCAGAAGGATTACGACGAAGTTCGGGCATGGGCGGACGACAAATGATTTGGGCAATCCGCGATTGTACCTGAACCCGGCCCCCTGTTGTTGCCGGGGGCGGGAATGCCGGCATCCGAACGGGCCGGCGAGTGTCGCGTCAAACCGACGCGACGGTTATTTCTTGTCCGGCGGCGGCGTCATCCCCGGGAAAGGGAACGCGCCAAACATCGCCTTGCTCTGGTTCTGCATCTGCTCCTGCATCTGCAGGAACAGGTTCTTGCTCTGGTCGATATAGTTGTTCATCATGCCCTGCATCATCGGACCCTGGACGTTCATGAACTGGGTCCACATCTCGGGACTGAACGGCTTGCCTTCAAGGGCGCCGGCGGCATTGCTGGTGAACTTGTTCTGGATGTCGGTAAACGCCTGGACGTTCTTTTCCAGGTAAGAACCCATCATGCCCTGCATCGCGTGGCCGTAGTAGCGGATGATCTGGGCCAGGACCGAGCTCGAGAACATCGGGACGCCGTTGGCTTCCTCTTCCAGGATGATCTGCAGCAGGATGCTGCGGGTCAGGTCTTCATTGCTTTTGGCATCGACCACGGTGAACTCGTCGGCATCGAGCACGAGCTGTTTGACGTCGGAAAGCGTAATGTATGAACTGGTCTGCGTGTCGTACAAGCGACGGTTCGGGTATTTCTTGATCAGGCGTTCCGTACTTTTCTTCACACTGCTCATTTCTCGTTCCATAGGTTGCGTCGCGGCTTCGTGAGCCTCGTACTTAGAATTGTGTGCGCCGGCATGACCGGTTCGTCTCCTGTCCATCCGCTGCCAGGTCGGCAATGGGCGGACAGCAGACACCATACCATGCAATTGACGCAGGTGCAGCAATTACAAGTTTAATCACTGTATTGGCTTTTCTGTCAACGATCCGGCGTTCAATCGGCACGCGCCTTGACGTAGCGTCCGGGCGCCGGTTCCAGCGGCGTGTATTGCGCATTGCCGGGCGCCTCAGGCGCGCTCACCTCGGCGCCGCCATGTTGCGCCAAAAATTTCGCCCATTCCGGCCACCAGCTGCCCTTGTGCTCGACCGCGCCGTCGAACCAGGCGGCGTCGTCCAGGGGCGACGGGTTGCCCGCCGTTTTGCCGGCCGCCTTGCCGCCATCGTCGTTGACCCAGTAGCTGCGCTTGTTCTTCGCCGCCGGGTTGATGACGCCGGCGATGTGGCCCGAGGCGCCCAGCACGAAACGGTTCGCCTTCGGGTTCCCGGGATTGAGCAGCCCCATCGAGACATAGGCCGCCTGCCACGGCACGATATGGTCTTCCTTCGAGCCGTACATGAATACCGGCGCCTCGATCTTGCCCAAGTCGACCGGCACGCCGCACACGGTCAGCGCGCCCGGGGTCTTGAGCTTGTTTTCGAGATAGGTGTTGCGCAGGTACCAGCAGAACATCGGCCCCGGCAAATTGGTGCTGTCGGCATTCCAGTACAGCAGATCGAAGGCCGGCGGTTCCTTGCCCTTCAAGTAGTTTTGCTGGACATAGTTCCATACCAGGTCGTTTGGACGCAGGGCCGAGAACGTCGTCGCCAGGTCGCGCCCCGCCATCAGCCCGCCGCCGCTCAGGGTCTGCTCGCGCAGCGCCACCTGGGCTTCGTCGACGAACACTTCCAGCAAGCCGGCGTCGGAAAAGTCGAGCAGGGTCGTGAGCAGCGTCAGGCTGGCCGCCGGCTGGTGGCCGCGCGCAGCCAGCACCGCCAGCGCGGTGGCGGCGATCGTGCCGCCGACGCAGAAGCCGAACACGTGGGCCTTCTCTTGCCCGGTGATCTCGCGCACGACGTCGAGTGCGCGCAGGGCGCCCGTTTCGACGTAATCGTCCCAGCGCAGGTGCGCCTGGCTACGGTCCGGATTACGCCAGGACATCATGAATACCGTATTGCCCTGCTCCACCGCGTAGCGTACCAGCGAATTCTCGGGCTGCAGGTCGAGGATGTAGAACTTGTTGATGCACGGCGGGATCATCAGCAGCGGCACGCTGTGCACGGTCGGCGTGGCAGGGGTGTACTGGATCAGCTGAAACAGCTCGTTCTCGAACACCACCTGGCCCGGCGTGTTGCCGACGTTGCGGCCGACCTCGAAGGCGGATTCGTCCGATTGCGAGATGCGACCCTTCTGCAGGTCGGCCAGCATATTCGCCAGGCCCTTGGTGAGACTCTCCCCCTTGGTGTCGAGCAGCTTCTTCTGCGCTTCCGGATTCGTTGCAAAGAAATTGGCGGGCGACATGGCGTCGACCATCTGCTGCACCGCGAAGCGGATCTTCTGGCGCTCGCGCGGGCCGGTCTCGACCGCATCGACCAGCGCCAGCATGCATTCGGAATTGAGCAGATAGGAGGCGGCCGCGAACGCCGACAGCGGATTCGCCGTCCATTCGGACGCCGAGAAACGCCTGTCATGCAGCTCGGGCGTCTTGCCCGAGACGAAGTCTTGCCACAGCTGGGCGCCCTTCTTGAGATAATCGTCGCGGATCGATTCGAGCTTGAGCTGGTCGACGCCGGCCCCGGCGTCTGTCAGGAACCCGGCCAGCGGATGGGCCGCTGCCGGTGTCGTCGTCAAGGACGCCATCTTGGTCCAGCCTTCCCAGGCCTTGGGATCGGTGAACTGGGACAACCAGGTGGCGGCAAAAGCTTGCGGGTCGGGCATGTTCATGTGGGCATCCGTTGTTAGAATCTCGTCTCTTCAACCAGGAAACAGAACATCATGTGGATCGTGGCCATCGCGTGGATATACGTTGTCGTACTCATGGCGGCGACCGAACCGACCGTGGTCGGCGGGATCATGACGTTCGTATTCTATTGCGCAGTGCCATTATCCATTCTTTTCTATCTGACTGGCGCAAGGCGGCGTCGGCGGCGCGGCCGAACGGCGGTGCAAGGCCGGCGCACACCCGGGGAGAACGGTGGAAATGAGGATGCCGCCGGCCCATCCGGGGCGGATGGCGACGGCGACTGAACAGTATCAGGCAGATCGCCGCTCTGTCACTTGATCCAGATCAAGCTGGCTTGCCGCCCGGTGACCCCGTCGCGGCGGTAGGAATAAAAGCGCTCCGGTGCGCTGGCGGTGCACAGTCCACCCCCATGGACGCGTTCGACGCCGTCGCGCGCCAGCATCAGGCGCGCCAGGGTGAACATATCGGCCAGGTATTTACCCGGACGGCCCGGATAGTCACGGAAGCACGCGCGCGTTGCCTGCCGCGGGATGGCCGCCACGAAAGCGTCCGCCACGTCCTGCCCCACCTCGAAGGCGCCGGGACCGATGGCCGGTCCCATCCAGGCGGTGATCTCGCCGGCGCCGGCCGCGCGCATGGCGCTCACGGTCGCGCCCAGCACCCCACCCGCCAGGCCGCGCCAGCCGGCGTGGGCCGCGCCCACCACCTTGCCGCCCAGGTCGGCGAACAGCACCGGCAGGCAATCGGCGGTGAGAATGGCGCACACGACGCCGGACGCGGTGGCGATGCTGGCGTCGCCTACGCGCATGTCGCCCGTACAAACCGGCCGGTCCGGCCCCACGCTCGCGGCGTCGACCACGTCGGCGCCATGCACCTGGGCGATCCAGGCCGGACGGCCCGGCAGCCAGGCTTGGAGGCGGTCGCGGTTGGCGCGCACGGCCTCGGGGTCGTCGTTGACGTGCAGCCCCAAGTTCAGGCCGCCGCCGCCCTTGCCGTCGTCATACGGCGCGGCGCTGACGCCGCCGTCGCGGCCGGTGGCCAGCGCGCCGACCGAGGCGGGCAGATCCGGCCATTCGGGCCACACCAGGTCGGCCCCGGCAAGCGCTCGGTGCGTCATACGCGGTAGGTGACGACGCCGCCGTCGTCATCCTCGTCGTCGATTTCCCTGCCGACGTCGCCATCTTGCGGCTCTTCGATGCCGGCCTGGGCGATCAGCGCGGCGAAATCGTCGGCCAGCGGCACCGTCCATTCGCACGGTTCGCCGGTGCCTGGATGCACCAGGCCGAGACGGCGCGCCTGCAGCGCCTGGCGGTGGAAGACGGGCGTCAGGTGACGCTTGCCATAGACCGCGTCGCCCACCAGCGCGAAGCCCAGCGACTGCATGTGGACGCGGATCTGGTGGGTGCGGCCGGTCTCCAGCCGGCAGCGCACCAGCGACACCGGACGCCGATCGAGTTCGCCCGTGACGACGCGCTCGTAATGGGTGATCGCCGGCTTGGCGAACGGGCTGTTCGAGACCGCCATCTTGACACGGTCCTTGGCGTCGCGGCCCATCGGGCTGTCGATGGTGCCGGAGGCGCGCGGCGTGCCCCACACCAGCGCGAAGTATTCGCGCTTGACGGTGCGCGCCTGCAGCTGGCGCACCAGGTCGGTCTGGGAGGCCAGGGTCTTGCCGACCACCATCAGGCCGCTGGTATCCTTGTCCAGGCGGTGCACGATGCCGGCGCGCGGCACGCCCACCAGCTGCGGGCAGTGGTGCAGCAGGCCGTTGAGCAGCGTGCCGTTCCAGTTGCCCGAGCCGGGATGCACGACCAGGCCGGCCGGCTTGTTGACGACGATGATGTCGTCGTCCTCGTGGACGATGTTCAGCGCCATCGGCTCCGGCGCGAACGCCGTGTCCTCGGGCGCGGCCTGCGGTTCGACGACGATCGTTTCGTCGCCGTACGCGGTGTCCTTGCCGCGCGCCGGCTTGCCGTCGACCATGATGTGGCCGCTGTCGAACCATTGCTGCAGGCGGCTGCGCGAAAACTGGGGCACGAGGCCGGCCACCACCTTGTCGAGGCGCTGGCCGCAGTGTTCCTCGTGCAGCGCGAGCGTGATCGGCGACAGGTCGATGCCGGGCGCGGGGGCGAACCCGACCTCCAGTTCATCGTCAAAATCAGGGTCAATAGGTAAATCCGCCGAATCCGGCGCAGGAGTTAATATCACGTCAGTCCCATCGGCTATAATCAGCCGTTCGTTGAATCTAGGTAAAACTTCTCTGCAAAAAGCTATGCAAAAAAAATTGTCTGTGTTGGTCGCAACTTGCGCCCTCGTCGGCCTCTCGGCATGCAGTGTTCTGCCGAAGGCTGCCGACGAATCCAAAAACTGGTCGGCGGAGAAATTATACGCTGAGGCGCGCGAGGAGATGGCCGGCGGGCACTACGAAGCCGCGATTCCGCTGTTCCAGCGGCTCGAAACCAACTTCCCATTCGGCGTCTATGCAACGCAGGCGCAGATGGAGATCGCCTACGCCCACTACAAGGCGGGCGACCAGGCCGAGGCGCTGGCCGCCGTCGAGCGCTTCATCAAGCTGCACCCGAACCACGCCCAGGTCGACTACATGTATTACCTGCGCGGCCTGGTCAATTTCAACGACCAGCTCGGCTTCTTCAGCTTCGTCTATGAGCAAGACCCGACCGAACGCGATCCGCGCGCAACCCGCGAAGCGTTCGCCGCCTTCAAGGCCCTGGTCGACAAGTTCCCGAACAGCAAATATGCGGCGGACTCGATCGAGCGCATGAGCTACCTGATCAACGCGATGGCGCAGTACGAAGTGCACGTGGCGAATTACTATTATCGCCGTGGCGCCTACCTGGCGGCGCTCAACCGCGCCCAGGATGCGGTGACCAACTACAGCGACGCGCCGGCGCGCGAAGAAGCGCTGTTCATCATGATCCGCAGCTACGACAAGCTCGGCATGCCGCTGCTGCGCGACGATACCCAGCGCGTGTTCCTGCTCAACTATCCGAACAGCCAGTTCCTCAATCCGAATGCGCGCGGCGAAGCGCCGTGGTGGAAGTTCTGGGCCAAGAGCGGGCCGAAGCCGTCGCCGAAGGACGCGGTCGAATGATCGCAGCGCCGGCGCCTACGGGCGCCGGCGTTCCTTCCGGCTCAGGCGTCGATACGCCGGCGGAACACCCAGGCGCGCTCTTTGGAAGCGCCCGCTTCGTAGGCATAGCCGTCGACGTCGAATTCCTTGAGCTGCTCCGGATCCGTGATGCCGCGCTCGGCCGCGTAGCGCGCCATCATGCCGCGGGCGCGCTTGGCAAAGAATGAAATGATCTTGTACTGGCCGTTTTTCCAGTCCTGGAACACCGGCTCGATCACCGGCGCATCGAGCAGCTTCGGCTTGACCGACTTGAAGTACTCGGTCGAGGCCAGGTTGACCAGCGCCGTGGACCCGGTCTCGGCCAGCTGGCGGTTCAGCGCCCCGGTAATGGTCTCGCCCCAGAACGCATACAAATCCTTGCCGCGCGGCGTCGCCAGCCTGGTGCCCATCTCGAGGCGGTAGGGATGCATCCGGTCCAGCGGACGCAGCAGGCCGTACAGGCCGGACAGGATGCGCACGTGGCGCTGCGCATACGCCAGCCCTGGCGCATCCAGGCTGGGGGCGTCGAGGCCGGCATACACGTCGCCGTTGAAGGACATGATGGCCGGGCGCGCCTCGGCATGGTCGACCTGCCAGTGGGCATAGCGGCCGACGTTGAGCATCGACAAGGCATCCGACAGATCCATCAGCTCGCTGATCCGGGCCGGCGAATAGTCGCGCAGCACATCGATCAGTTCCGCGGCCTGCGGGATGAAGTCGGGCGTGGTATGTTGCTTGGTGGTCAGGGGCGATTCGAGATCGAGCGACTTGGCGGGGGACAGGACAATCAGCATGAACGAACAGAAAATTTCCGCAAATAAACAAGCTACATGATAACCGCTCCAGCCGATTCCATCGTCAACAACACCATCGTCATCGACACCAACGTCCTGCTCGACCTGTTCGTGTTCCACGATCCGCGCTGGGCCGAGCTGCTGGCCGCCATCGAAGCGAATGAGGTCGATGCGGTCACGCGCGCCGAATGCCGCGCCGAATACCTCGCCGTGCTGCGCTACCCGCACCTGCCGCTGGACGAGGCCGGGCGCGAACAGGCCGCGGCCCGCTTCGACGCCCTGCTGCGCCTTGTTGCGCCGGACGCGAAACCGGTCCGCCTGCCGGTGTGCACCGACCGCGACGACCAGAAATTCATGGAACTGGCGCGCGACGCCGGCGCCGCGGTCCTGATCAGCAAGGACAAGGCCTTGCTCAAGCTGGGCCGCAAGACGGCGCAGGCCGGCCTGTTTCGCATCATGCTGCCCGAAGCCTGGCTCAAGGCCAGGGCCGAAGGCACGCTAGAATAAGCCAACATCCTCTTCACGATCCGCCTACGTCATGAGCCTTCCTCCCTTGGTTTCCCGCCTGCCCCAAGTGGGCACCACCGTATTCACCCGGATGTCGCAGCTGGCGCTCGAGCATGACGCCGTCAACCTCGGCCAGGGCTTCCCCGACTTCGCCTGCGACCCGAAGCTGGTCGACCTGGTGGCCGGGGCGATGCGCGCCGGCCATAACCAGTACGCGCCCATGACCGGCATGCCGGTGCTGCGCCGGGCGATCGCCGCCAAGATCGAGGCGACCTATGGCCGCCGCTACGACCCCGACACCGAAATCACCATCACGGTCGGCGCCAGCCAGGCGATCCACACGGCGATCCTCGCCGTCGTGCATCCGGGCGACGAAGTGATCGTCATCGAGCCGGCCTACGACTGCTACGCGCCGGCCATCGCACTGGCCGGCGGCGTGGTGGTGCCGGTGGCGATGCGCTTTAACGACGCCGGCTTCGGCGTGCCATGGGAACAGGTGGCTGCCGCGGTCACGCCGCGCACGCGCATGATCGTGGTGAACACGCCGCACAACCCGACCGGGACCATCCTGCGCCAGGCCGACCTCGACGCGCTGGCGGCGGTCGTCGACGGCACGTCGATCCTGGTGCTGTCCGACGAGGTCTACGAGCACATGGTGTACGACGGCGCGCCGCATGCGTCGGCGTCGCGCCACCCGGTGCTGGCCGAACGCGCCTTCGTGGTGTCGAGCTTCGGCAAGGCCTTCCACGTCACCGGCTGGAAGATCGGCCACGTGGCGGCGCCTGCCGCCTTGATGACCGAATTTCGCAAGGTCCACCAGTACAACGTGTTCTGCGTCACGGCGCCGATGCAGCATGCGATCGCGGCCTACCTGGAAGACCCGGCGCCATGGCGCGACCTGCCCGCCTTCTACCAGGCCAAGCGCGACCTGTTCCGCGCAGGCCTTTCCGGCTCGCGCTTTACCCTGCTGCCGTCGGATGGGACGTATTTCCAGTGCGTGCGCTATGACGCCGTCTCCGACCTGCCCGAGGCCGATTTCGCAAGCTGGCTCACCACCGAGATCAAGGTGGCGGCGATTCCGGTATCGGCCTTCTACAGCCAGCCGAAGGAATCGCGGGTGGTGCGGTTCTGCTTCGCGAAGAAGGACGAGACGCTGCAACTGGCCCTGGAGCGCCTCGGCCGCCTGTAAGCGTCAGCGGCCGCGCTGCGGCCTGGTGGCCAGCGCCACGATCGCCGCGCCGGCGGCCACGATCAGCGCGTCCTCGATCAAGCCGCTCCTGGTCTGGCCGATGCGCGCCATCGCCCGCTTGCGGCCGGCCAGGGTCAGGTAGGCCAGCGGCACGGCGGTGGCCACCGCGGCCGCGGCCCCCGCCTTTTCCCTGCCCTTGGGCGCCAGCGCCGCGCCGGCGATCCCGGCGCTCATCACGCGCGCCAGCAGGCCCGGAAAGACGGTGCGGTCGGGCGCGCTCTTCATCTTGTCGCCGAGCAGCTCGCCGACGCCCATCGCCAGCGCGCCGTATTTGAAGGCCGGACGGTCGAGCAGGAACAGTTCGCCGGAGGTGCCGCGGCCGGCCAGGCGCGCGGTGGCGATGGTGGCCATGGGCGTCATCGAACGCGCGCTGGCGACGGCGCCGATCAGGATTGAAGAAAGCAGGCTGCGCAAGGACATGGATGGGGCTCCTGTAGGTGGATGGCGGCGCGCCTCCACGTGCGCGCCGGACCAGCCCAGCCTACCAAAGCGCGCGAACTATCGACGCACGGCTCAGCCGTGACGGCGGCGCCGGCACGCCATCCGCCCGGCTAGTCGGTCAGCGAACTCAGCGCCGACGCCGAGCTGTCCGCGCGCTCCAGACGCTTGACCAGCAACTGGTCGATCCGGTAGTGGTCGACGTCGACCACCTCGAAGCGCATGCCCTCGTACTCGACGCTGTCGGTCGGCTTGGGCACCTTGCGCAGCATGTACATCATGAAGCCGGCTGCCGTTTCATAGCGATCTTCCTCCGGCAGCGACTGCAGGTCGAGCACGCGCTTCATGTCGGCCACCGGCGTGCTGCCGTCGATCAGCCACGAGCCGTCGTCGCGCTGCAAGGTCTGCTGGTCGGCCTCGAGCGGACTGCCCCAGCGGCCCATGACGGTGACCATGATGTCGCTCAGCGTGATCACGCCGACCACGAACGCGTATTCGTTGATGACGAGCGCGAAGGTTTCCTTGCTCGAGCGGAAGCGGTCGAGCATCTCGGACAGGGTCAGGCTGTCCGGGATGATCAGGACCGTGCGGATGGTCAGTTCGCTCAGCTGGAACTTGGCCTGCTTGCTCAGCAGGCGCACCAGGATGTCGCGCGTGTCGACATAGCCGACCACGCGGTCGATCACGCCGTCGCACACCGGGAACTTCGACAGCGAATGGTTGGCGATCTTCTGGCGGATGCTTTCTTCGGGCTCGGTCAGGTCGAAGAACACCACGTTCTCGCGGGTCGTCATGGTCGACGTGACCGTGCGCGACTCGAGCTCGAACACGTTCTCGATGAAGTGCTGCTCCTGCTTCTGCAACACGCCGGCCTGGGCGCCGGCTTCGACCACGGCCGAGATCTCATCAAAGGTGATGCGGTCTTCGCGCGTCATGTCGACCCCGAACAGGCGGAACAGCATATTGGCAATCTTGTTCAGCGCCCAAGAGAATGGCCTGAACAGGCGGATCACGAACAGCACGGGACGGATCACGGCCATCGCCGTCACCTCGGGCGCGATCAGCGCCAGGCGCTTGGGCATCAGGTCTGAGAACAGCACGAACAGGGTCGTGACGAACACGAAAGAGAGGGCAAAGGCCACGTTGTCGCGGCCCGGGCCGCTGTAGAACAGCGACAGCCATTCCAGGAAAAACGGCCGCAAGGCGCCCTCGCCCAGGATGCCGCCGAGGATGGCGATGGCGTTCAGCCCCAGTTGCGAGGCGGCGAAGAAGTCGGCCGACTGCGCCTGCAGCGCCATGACCTTGCGGGCGCGCTCGTCGCCCGCCTCGGCCAGCAGCTTCAGCTTGATCTTGCGTGCACCGGCGAGCGCGATCTCGGTCAGCGACAGGAAGCCGGCCGCCAGCACCAGCAGCGCCAGCAGCGCCAAATGTTCGAACAGATTCATGGGACACCCGGGGTTTATTTTTAGGTCGCTTAGACCGGGGCAATACGCGTCGCCTCGTCCACCGTGCACGGAGCGAGGCGCGCTGGCTGCGTCCGCAACCAGCAATCATGTCACTTTAGCACATGGCCGCCTTCCTGGCTGCCCTTTCGCGGTGCACGGGTCGCGCCCTGCGGCGTTCAGCCGCCAGCCCGTTTCGGCGCGTGGCCCAGTCTGGCCAGCGTGTCCATCACCAGGTCGCAATGGTCGCCCTGCACTTCGATCACGCCATCCTTGACGGTGCCGCCCGCACCGCACGCCGTGCGCAGCTGCTTGCCCAGGAGCGCCAGCGCGACCGGATCGAGCGCCGCGCCTTTGACCAGCGTCACCGTCTTGCCGCCCCGCCCCTTCGACTGGCGCGATACCCGCACCACGCCGTCGCCGACGCTCTTCGCGCCGGCCGCGCAGGCGCAGGCCGCGACCGGCTGGCGGCATTCGGGGCACATGCGCCCGCTTTCGGTGGAATAGACGAGGCCACCGTTCGAACTACGTTTCATCTTCCGCTCCGCCATGTCTGGTCGTCGTTTCCCGGACCTTCACGCCGCGCCGGGCCAGGCTCTCGCGCAGCAGGAATTCGATCTGCGCGTTCACGCTGCGCAGGTCGCGCGCCGCGAGGCGCTGCAGCTCCTCCCACAGGGCTGGATCAATCCGCAGGGGGAACGCTTTTTTTCCCGGGCTTGCCATGCTGTTTCGCCGCTAGTTATACAGGGTGCCGGTGTTGACGATCGGCTGGGTTTCCTTGTCCGAGCACAGCACGACGAGCAGATTGCTGACCATCGCCGCCTTGCGCTCGCCATCGAGCGCGACGATGATGGCCTCGGCCTGCTGGCGGCGCAGCACGACCTGGGCGATCCCGGCGCCGGCCACCAGGCAGCCATTGGCCGACGAGAACGCCGACTCGCGGCGCGTATGGGCTGCATTCAGGGTAAATCTCCCACAGGTCGGCGGCATCAAAGTGATATCACGTTAGGATCACTCGGTGTTCTTGTCAAGAAACTTCGATGACACTTACTGCAAGCGCACGGCGACGTCGAACAGCCAGGTGCGACGGATCTCGACCACGTCGTACTGGCGCGCCAGCGCCGGCGGGAATGGGCCGTAGGGCGCCTGGCTCGCGATGATCCTGCGGATGCCGTCATCGATCGCCGCCACCCCGCTCGAGGTCTCGAAGGTGATCTTTTCCACCGAACCGTCGGCGCGCACCGCCACCGTCACGACCGGCTGGACATGCGGCTGCTTCACCGCGTCGCGCAGCATGTCGAGCGTCCCGTTCAACTCGATCTTGCGGCCCATGGCTTGCGCATACAGGACCAGGTCCTGATTGGGGTCGGCGCGACCGAACAGCCAGCCGCGGCGCTGGCCACTGACCGTGGGCTGCGGCATGCCCGGCACACCCGGCGCACCGACCGCGGGGTCGCGCCCGGCGCCCTCACGGGCGAGTTGCTCGGCGATCGCGCGCAGCCGTTCGGCGCGCGGCGCCAGTTGCGCGGGCGGGCCCCGGTCGGTCGGCCCCTGTTGCACCGCCGCCTGGCTGGCCTGCGCCTGGCTTGCCCGTTCGCGTTCGCGCTGCGCTTGTTCCAGCCTTGCCTGCTCCTGACGGGCGTGTTCCTGGCGGGCCTGCTCCTGCCGCGCCAACTCCTGCCGCGCCAGCTCCCGCTGGATTGCCTCCTCGCGCCGCGCCGCTGCTTCTTGGTCCTGCCGCTCCTGCCGCTCCTGCCGCTCCTGCTGCTCCTGCTGCTCCTGCTGCTCCTGCTGCAAGGCAGCGAGACGGTCGGCTTCGAGACGCGCCGCCGCGGCCCGCTCCTCCTCCTGCTGCCGGGCCAGCGCATCGAGCCTGGCCTGCTCCTGCCGCGCCTCCGCCACCTCGCGCTCGCGCGCCTCTGCCACCGCGCGCGCGCGCGCCTCCTCCCGTCGCTGCGCCGCGATCCGCCCGGCCTCCACGCGCGCGCTCGCCTCGCGTTCGGCCTGCGCCCGTGCGAGCGCGATCAGCTCGACCTCGCGCGCCTGCTGCGCAGCCTGCCGATCGGGCGCGGATTCGGGCTGGGATTCAAGCTCGGATTCGGGCTCGGGCGCGACTTCGGCCCTGGCGACGGCATCGCTCCGGGATACGGCCGGGGCGGCGGCCCTGGCTGGCGCCTGCATGGGCGCGTCGACTCGCGGGACAACGGCGGCCGGCCTGGGCGGGGCGGGAGCGGATGCGGCGGCAGATACGGGCGAGGATGCGGATGCGGGCGCCGCCGCGGCGGGTATGGCGGGCGTCAGCACGATCTGCAGGTCGCTCGCCGCCAGGCGCCGTTCTTCCCACGGGAAGCGCAGGCCCGACAGCCCGAAGACATCGCCCTGCATGGGAATGCTCAATAACAGCACGTGAAGCAGCACGGACAGCGCTAACGCCATGCGCATGCGCCATGGCGCCGCTAAGGGGACGGACTGCGTCGATGTGGCCACGTGTGTTGTGCGAAAAGATGCCGGGGATGAAACGAACCCGGCGATGCTATCACAACAACAGGAATTGCCGGCCGCGCTAGCGCTCGAGCTGTCCCAGGCGGCGCTCGACGAAGGCCGTCAGTTCGGCGGGCGCCAGCGTCCCGCTGGCAAGCGCCTGCCGGAACGCCGCCACCGCCTCGGCATCGCGCTTCTCGGCCTGCAGCGAGATGCCCAGGCCCATCCACCATACGCCGTTGCCCGGCGCGGTGCGCAGCGCGGCCTGGTAGTGCCCGGCCGCTTCGCGATGACGGCCTTCGCGCTGCAGCACGCCGGCCAGGAAGGCGTGGTATTCGCCATTGCCTGCCGCATGCGGCAGGGTGCGCATCAGGGTGTCGAGCGCCGGACCGCCCCGCTCCAGTTGCAGGCGCGCCAGCAGCATCGCCAGCGACGGCTGGCGCGCGTCGAGGGCGAGCGCCGCGTGCAGCTGGCGCATCGCTTCTTCCGGCCGTCCGGCCTCGATCAGCAGACCCACCAGGGTTTGCCGCGACGGCTCATGGCGCGGATCGATCGTCAAGGCGGCCTGCAGGGTCGCGACGGCCTCGGTGACGCGGCCATCCTCCAGCGCCAGCAGGGCGCGCCGGTAGGCGTTCTCGGTGCGCTGCGCCGCCGTCTCGCTGTGGCCGCCCACGGCGGCGCTCGCCGTCGGCGGGCGTGGCGCGGGTGCGACCCGGGCGCCCCCCCGCGCGGCGTCCTTGCGCGGCGCCGATGGGGCCGGCGCGGGCTCGGGTTCCAGCTCCGGTTCGGGCTCCGGCTCCGGCTCCGGCGGCGGCGGCGGCGGTGCAACATCGACCACCGGCACCGGCGCGGCCACCGGCAGCGCGAGCGCTACCGGCTGCGCAGGCGCCGCTACCGCCGCAACCTGCGGCGCCGGCGGCTCGCCCATCGCGCGCCAGCCGATCAATCCGGCCGCGGCGACGGCGATCAGCGCCCCACCCGCCAGCGCGCCGCGCAGCCACGGCGCGCGCGCTTCGCGCGGCGGCGCCAGGCGCACGTCGGCGGGCAACGGCGCGGCGCCGGGCTGGCCGGCGCGCGCGTCGAGGTCCTGCAGCATCTTGTTAATCAGGCTCATGGCGCCAGCGTCCATGCCAGGGCCGCCGCCGCGCCGGCGACGAGCGCGCCCCCGGCAAGCCAGGTCCGGATCGTGCGCGTCACGCCCACCGTGTCGCGCGCGGCGATGGCCACGTGGCTGCCGGCCACCTGCTGCTTGCCCTGCCCGTAGCTGAGCATCAGCGCCTTGTGCGCCATGATGTTGACCAGGCGCGGCACGCCGCCGCTCGCCTTGTACAGGCCGCGGATCGCGGCGCCCGTGAACAGGCGCGCGCCGCCGAAGCCGGCCACGCGCAGGCGGTGCGCCACGTAGAAATCGAGGTCGTCGCGGCTCAGGGGGCCGAGGTGATAATGAAAGGTGATGCGCTGGGCCAACTGGCGGATCGCGTCGAGTTCGAGCTTGCGGTTCAGCTCCGGCTGGCCGAACAGCACGATCTGCAGCAACTTGCGCTTCTCGGTCTCGAGATTGGTCAAGAGGCGCAGCGCTTCCAGGCTTTCGACCGGGATCGCCTGCGCCTCGTCGAGACACAGCACCACACGCAAGTCCTGGCCGGCCAGCTCGAGCAGGCGCAGATTGATCGCCTTGAGCAACTGGTGCTGATCGACGTCGCGCGCGAGCGGGATCGCCAGTTCGTCGGCCAGCGCCAGCATCAGCGTGCGCGGCTCCAGATAGGGATTCGGGATGTAGGCGGTGACGAAGCCCTCGCCCAGCGTGGCCATGAACTTGCGGCACAGCAGCGTCTTGCCGGTGCCGACTTCGCCGGTGATCTTGATGAAGCCTTCGCCGCCGCGCGTGGCCACCAGCAGCGTATTCAGCGCTTCCTGCGAGCGCGGGCTGCCGAAGAAGAAGCTGGTGTCGGGCGTGATCCCGAACGGCAGCTCGCGCAGGCCGAAGTGCGTCGCGTACATCAGTCCGCGCCCAGGGTGCGACCGCGGCTGCGCGGGTCGAGCTGTTCGATGCGGCGGCCGGCGTCGAGCATGTCCTGGCTCCAGTCGCTCGCCCCTTCGACGATGGTCGGCTTGATCAGCACCACCAGCTCGCGCTTCTGGCTCATGCGGTTCTTGTTGCGGAACAGCTGGCCCAGCAGCGGGATCCTGTCGGCGCCCGGCAGCTGGTCGGTGTCGCCGCTCGCGGCCTGGCGCATCAGGCCGCCGATCGCGACCACCTGGCCGTCGCGACCGCGCACGATGCTGTCCAGCTCCGAGGTGCTCGACGCCGCCAGCGGCAGGCGCAGGGTGCCGCCCGAACCCAGGTCGACGTCCTTGTTGACGGTCGTGACCTGGCTCACCGACGGGTGAACATGCAGCAGAATATTCCCTTTGTCGTCGATCTGCGGCGTCACGTCCAGCACCACGCCCGAGAAGAACGGCTGCACCGTGACGCTCGGGCTGACGATGGTGGTGTTGTTGCTGGTGCTGATGTTGTTGGTGATGCCGGTGACGAAGAATTCATCGGTGCCGATCTTGAGCACGGCCTTCTGGTTGTTGACCGCCGCGATGCGGGGGCTGGACAGCACGTGCACGCTGCCCTGCGACTCCAGGAAGGTGATCAGGGCCGCGAAATTATTGGTCTGGAAGGCGAAGCCGAACAGCGAGCCGGCCGCGTTGGCCGCGTTCGACAGCGAGAAGCCGGTGCTGGCCGACAGGCCCGAGCCGTTGTTGATCGGGGCCGGCTGGCCGCCGTCGAACGGCAGCGGCGCCAGGTTCGCGCCGGGCGAGATCATGCCGCTCGAGACGCGGTTCGCGGTGCCGCCGCGGAACGAGGCGAACGAGGCCCAGTTGATGCCGCTCTGGTAGCTGTCGGAGAGCTCCACCTCGAGGATCTTCGCTTCAAGGATCACCTGGCGGTCCACCGACAGCTGGGTCGCCTTCAGGTAGGCGTCGACATTGCGCAGTTCGTCGGGCATGGCGCGGATCACCAGCACGCCGGACTGCGGGCTGACCACCACGCTGCGCCCGCCCTCGAGCGTGCCGACGATGGCGGCGATCGATTCCTTCAGGTCCTTCCAGAAGTCGTTGTCGGAGCTGGTCTGGACGTCGGTGCTGTTGAGCTGGCGCTGGCCATTCTGGCCGTTGCCGTCCTGGCCGTTCTGGCCGTTCTGGCCGTTCTGCCCGCCCCCGTTGCCGAGGCCCTGGCCCATCGCGCCGTTGTTGCCGTTGTTGTTACCGGCGTCGGCCACCGAGGTCGACGACACGCGCAGGTTCGACATGCCGCGTCGCTGGGCGGTCAGGTAGTTCACGTGGAACATGCGGGTCTGCATCGTCAGCGGACGGATGCTGATGCGCGCGCCCTCGATCCGGTAGTCGTAGCCGTACATGTCGCGCACGGCTTCGAGCGTCTCGACCAGGGTCACGTCCTTCAGGTTGGCGCTGATGTTGCCGCTCACGTCCGGGTGCACCAGCATGTTGTAGCGGGTGCCGGCCACGATCGAGCGGAAGAACTGCTGCGCCGGCACGTTGTTGAAGGCGACGTTGAAGCGCTCTTCGAGCGCCGGCCGCGCCTTCGGCAACTGGCTGGCCAGGGCCGCGGCCGGCGGCAGCAGCGCATTGGCCACCGCATCGTCGACCGCCGGCCGCGACGCCGGCTGGCTGCTGGCCTTGGCCATCTCCTGGGCGATGGCGTCGTAGGTGGCGTTCGGCGGCGCGCTCTGGCAAGCGCCCAGCAACAGCGCCGCCGCCAGCGCGCAGGGAGTCGCGAAAAGCTTGGTCATGGATTGCCTCGTCATTTGGCGGCGGCTGTCATGCCCGGCAGCGGCGCGTCCATGCGCAGCACCTGGCGCTCGGCGCCGCGCACCAGCACGACCTCGTTGGCGCTGACGCGCGCCACACGCGCGCCCTTGAAGGTCTCGCCCGGACGCACCGTCTCGCCGTCGATCACGGCCACGTGACGGCCGCCCGCATGGCGCGCGATCAGCACCGATTGCAGGCGCGGCCCATCGTCGCCGGCGTTGGCCTCGGGCGCGATCCGGTCCATCCCCGGCGGTGGACGGGTCGGATCGAGCAGCGTCTGCGCGCCGGCGGGGTGGGACAGCGCCAGGCAAGCCAGCGCGCTCAGGAACAGGTTTTTCACAGCTTCATCCATTGTCGGTCCAGGCTCAGGGTGTGCAGGGTGAGCGTCAGGCGCGCGGCGGGATACGCCTCCACGTCGAGCTGCGCGCGGCCCCAGAACATCCGGGTCGGCATCGCATCGAGTGCGCTCATGTAGTCGACCATGTCGAGATAATTACCGCGCACCGTGACTTCGATGCCGTGGCGGTACAGCAAGGGGGCGGGGGCCGGCGCCGACGTTGGCGCCGACGTTGGCGATGACCTCGCCGGCCCCGCCAGCGGCTCGACCGGCAAGGTGCGCATCGACACCAGCTTCAGGCGCCCGTTGGCGCGCAGGATGCCGTCGACCAGTGGGCCCATGCGCTCGGGCGGCACCAGGCCGTGCTCGATGGCCAGCAGCTGGTCGCCGAGCTGGCCCACCTCCTGGCGCAGCGCATTCAGGCGCGTGCGCGCCGGCGCGTCGGGGTCGAGCTGGAAGGCTTGCACGCGGCCCGTGATGGCGTCGTCGATGGCGGCCATGTCGGCGCGCTGCTGGGCGATCTGGCTGCGCAGCGCCTCGCGCGCCGCGTCCATCGGCGAGAGCACCAGCGCGTGGCCGAGGATGGCCAGCAGCGCGCACGCCGCCAGGCACACCAGGGCGCGTTCGCGCAGCGACAGCGCGTCGATGCGCGCACGCAGCTGAAGGATGCGCTCCTTGATTTGCCCGCTCATGGAACAGGTTCCTCGACAAGCGATTGCAGGCTGAATTCGATATAGGGCGCCGGGCGCGTGGCCGGCTTGCCCTCGGCATCCTGCACCTGCAGCGGCGCGGCCTCGCCGATCTGCAGGCTGGCGAACGACTTGCCCTGCATCAGCGGCTCATGGGTCAGGCGATTGAGGTAGCCCGGCACCATGGCCGGATCGACCGTGCGGCCCTTGATGCCGATCTGCGCGCCGCCGGCGCCGATCGTCACGCCGGTCAGCCACAGGCCCTGCGCGCTCTGGCGCGCCAGCGCCTCGAAGTAGCCGGCGAAGCCGCCCGCGGCTCCCAGCTCGCCGCGCGACAGCGCGCCGGTGATGTGGCGCATGGCGGCCAGCCGGCTGCTCGCCTCGGCGGTCTGCGCTTCCAGCGTCGCATCCTTCTGGCGCGGGGTGAATTCGCGGTTGGCCGACGCCAGGCGCGCCTGGCGCAGTTCGAGCTGGGCCGCGCCGCTGTCGGCCTGCCGCCGGAGTTCCGTCGTTTCCATCTGGCCAATGACGGCGAGGATGGCGACGCCGGCGAGCACGGCGCCGACCGCCAGCGCGATGGTGGCGCTCGACAGCGCCTGCTTCTGCGGCTGGAACGCTGGATTGAACAGGTTGATCTGCTGCTTCATGCGCCCTCGCCTTCGCGCAGCGCGGCGCCGATCGCAAGAAAGAAGCGCTGCTGCTGCGCCCGGTCCGCCAGCTCGGGCGTGCGCGACAGGTCGAACAGCGTGGCCAGGTCGAGCGTCTCGACCGGCGTGTACAGGTTGCTCGACAGGTATTCGTCCAGGCCAGTGACGGCCGACGGGCCGAGCACCAGCTTGGCGACGCTGATGAAGGAATACTGGCGCTCGAAATGGTCGAGCGAGCGTTGCAGCTCCAGGGTGATCTTGTCGAAGCTCTGGTGCTTGCGCTCGTGGTCCGCCTCGAGCAGCTGGTCCAGGGTCACGTCGAAGCGCCGCGACAGATACAGCTCGCCGCGATACGACACCGTGAGCAGGCCGCCGTCGTCGCCGAACGACAGCATGGCGACGCCGCGCCCTTCCGGCTCCAGCATGGCCGACACGTTGCGCTGGGCCATTTCGGGGATGTCGATAGCATGCAGGTCGACTTTCGCGTCGAGGAACATCTTCTGGCGCGGCTGGATCACGGTGTTGCGGGCGGCGACCGCGAAAATCGATTGCTGGGCGCGTGAACTGGCGTCCAGCGGGATGTCGAGCACGTCGATGGTCGCCTCGAGCGCCGGGAAATCGAGGATATCCTTCAGGCGCCAGCGCATGGCCGTCTTCATTTCATCTCGCGGCACGTTCGGCGCTTCGACGTTGAGAATCTGGTATTCGCCGCCGGCCAGCAGCGTGACGACGTGGCGCGATGCGACTTGACCCTCGCGCGCCACCTTGTCCAATGCGTCAACGCCAGGGTGGCCAGGGAAGAACTGCATCACGCCGAGAGCCGGCCTCGCATTCGCGTGGCAGTCGACTGTGACGGCCGCCACCCCATCTCGCAGCAAAGCAATGGCTAGCCAGCCATCCTTCTTTTTTGCTCTATTAAACAGGCGCATGCAGGCAGCTAAGGTAGTCGAGACGGTTGCCGGTGGCAGAACTCTCTTGATTATAGACAATGCTACGCGGAAAAATCGCAGAAACTCGCGAATCCTGCAATTGACCGATTCCAGCGTGGCATACGTACATCAGGATAGAAGGAGTTCGTTACCGGGTCGGTTGTCGCGATAAAAAAGCGCTGCCTGGGCAGCGCTTCGATGGTGCCCGATTCGTTATTCACATTTGAGGGGATTCGCCACCGTCACCACAGCGGCGCCGCCACTCTCTGGGGCCGTATAGACGACATTACACGTATCCGCGAGATCTGCAGGCAAGTTCTTAGGCACAACGCGCAAACCCTTGGTGCCGATGGGGGTTGTGGTGAACTCTTCGTCCACACCCGCCGCTCTCGCCATCGTCGCGGCGGTTGGATACCCGTGCTCCATCGCCACGACGTGTCCGCCTTCGACCGTGATCGAGCTGGCGTTATTGATCAGCCACTTGCCATGCAGCATGGCCGACGTCGACACCAGCGAGCCGCGCGCGGCCTGGACTGCAGCTGCGCGGGCATCGCCGCCCAGGCCCGCAAATTTCGGCAGCGCGGTCGCGGCCAGGATACCCAGGATGACGATCACGACGATCAGCTCGATCAGGGTGAAACCACTCTGCGCTTTCTTGTTAAAACTGCCTTTCATTATTTCTTCTCCATGACGATAATAGGACGAGTGGCCATGCTGCCTAGCGCTACACTGCTGCACGATTCTACCGTGAGAACTCGCAACTTTGATGTCTTGGCGGAAAACAGGTCGCCATATTGCAATGTTTCATTGATGAAATTTTAAGTTTCATCGGGCCCGTGCGTGCTTTTTACAACATGGCGCCCGGCCGGCGCTCATTTCGGATGCAGCGCGGCCTGCCCGAGGTCCCACATCGGCATGAAGATCCCCAGCGCCAGGATCAGCACCATCGCGCCGAGGAAGGTGATCAGGATCGGCTCGATCTGGCTCGACAAGGTCTTGAGTTCGTAGTCGACCTCGCGCTCGTACATCTGCCCGATCTCGTCCATCAGGTCGTCGATCGACCCGGTTTCTTCCCCAACCGCGATCATCTGCAGCACGATCGGCGTGAACACGTTCGCCGCGGTCGAGGTGCGCAGGATGCTCTCGCCGCGCTCGACGCCGTCGCGCATCTGCTCGATGCGCGAACTCAGGTAAGCATTGTCGGCGGTCTGCGAGACCACGGTCAGCGCATGCACGATCGGCACCCCGCTGCGCATCGACAGCGCGAAGCTGCGCGCGAAGCGCGCCATCGTGGCCTTGTGGATGATCTTGCCGGCGATCGGCAGGCGCAGCTTGCAGCGGTCCCAGTCCAGCCGCCCCTTCGCGGTGCGGGTCCAGGCGCGAAATCCGAACCAGGCCAGCGCCGCGCCGCCGGCGATCGCCGGCCACCAGGTGACCGTGAAGCTGGAGGTCGCCAGCAGGATGCGCGTCATCAGCGGCAATTCGGACCCGAACGATTTGAACACCGAGGCGAACTGCGGGATGACGAAGATGTTGACCACCACCATGGCGAGGACCATCGCGATCACCACGAAGCCCGGGTAGCGTAGCGCCGTCTTGACCCGCTCGCGCATGTCGCGATCGAACTCCAGGTGGTCGAACAGGCGCAGGAACACTTCTTCGAGGCGCCCGGTCATCTCGCCCACCTTCACCATCGCCAGGTAGAACGGCGAGAAGCATTGGGGGTGACGCATCATGGCCGCCGACAGCTCGCGCCCGGCGTCGAGCGACTCGCGCAAGTCCTTGATCACGCGCGCGAACGACTTGCTGATGGCCGACTCCTGCAACCCGGCCAGGCCGCGCATGATCGGCACGCCCGACTTGAGCAGGGTATGGATCTGGCGGCTGAACAGCTGCACGTCCATCGACGTGACCTTCTTCTCGAACAGGCGTTCGCGCCAGAGCAGGCCCTTGGCGCCGGCGCGCTTGCGGGTGGCGCTGATCTCGATCGGCGTGACGCCGCTGCCGAACAACTGGTCGGCCACGGCTCCGCTGTCCGCGCCCTCGAGCACGCCCGTTACCTGCTCGCCGCGTCCATTGCGGCCCTTGTAGGCGAAATATGGCATCGATCAGTCCCGGGCGTCAGTCGTCCATCTGGTTACTGACCCGCATCGCCTCGGCGATCGTCGAGCGCCCCTGCACCGCCAGGCTCACCGCGTGGCGGCGCAAGGTCTCGCCGCGCATCTCGCCCTGGGCGACCTTGAGGAAATGCCCCGGATCCGGGTGGTTGACGGCGTCGGTGACGGCGCGCGTCATCTCCAGCAATTCGTAGACGCCGGTGCGGCCGCGATAGCCGGTGCCGTTGCAGTGCGAGCAGCCCTTGCCGTGATAAAAGCGCGTGCTCGCGGCCTGCTCGCCCAGTTCGGCGCGCAGCCAGTCGATCTCGTTGGCGGCCGGCCGGTAGTCGACGGTGCAGCTCTCGCAGATCACGCGCACCAGGCGCTGGGCCAGCACGGCCTGCAGCGAGCCGCTCACCATATAACGCGGCACCCCCATGTCCATCAGGCGCAGCGGGGTCGAGGCGGCGTCATTGGTGTGCAGCGTCGACAGCACCAGGTGACCCGTCATCGCGGCGCGCAGGCCGATGGCGGCGGTTTCCTGGTCGCGCATCTCGCCGACCAGCACGATGTCCGGGTCTTGCCGCAGCGCCGAGCGCAGCACGCGCGCGAACGACAGCTCGATCTTGTCGTTGACCTGCACCTGGTTGATGCCCGCCAGCCGGTATTCGACCGGGTCCTCGACCGTAATAAGCTTTTTCTCGACCGAGTTCAGTTCGGACAAGGCGCTGTAGAGCGTCGTGGTCTTGCCGCTGCCGGTCGGCCCGGTCACCAGCACCAGGCCGTTCGGCCGGGCGACGATGGCGCGGAAGCGCTCGACCAGGCGCGCCGGCATGCCGATCGCATCCAGGCGCAAGTTGGCGCTGACCTGGTTCAGCAGACGCATCACCACCGATTCGCCGAACTGGGTCGGCATGGTCGAAATACGCACGTCGATGCGCTGGCTGCGCACCTTGACCGCGAAGCGGCCGTCCTGCGGCAGGCGTTTCTCGGAGATGTCGAGATCGGCCATCAGCTTGAGGCGCAACGCGAGCGGCGTGGCGACCTTGAGGTCGGCCTCGGTCTGCAGGTGCAGCACGCCGTCGATACGGAAACGGATCTGCAGCCGCCCCTCCTGCGGCTCGATGTGGATGTCGGATGCGCGCACCTGGGCCGCGTCGTCGAACACCGATTGCAGCAGCTTGACGATCGGCGCTTCCTCGAGCCCCGGATTGGCGGCCAGCGCACCGAAGTCGATCGACGCATCGCCCAGGTCGGCCTCGACCTCGCGCGCGAGACCCGTGATCTCGCCGGTGCGGCGGTAGATGCGGTCGATCGCGGCCAGCACCTCGGTCTCGTTGACCACCGCCAGCTCGACACCCTTCTTGATGAGGCGCGCGATCTCGTCGTAGGCGAACAGGTCGGTCGGGTCGGATACGCCGACCAGCATCGTTTCCTTGCGGTCTTCCAGCACCAGCGCGCGGAAACGCCGCGCCGCGGTCTCGGGCAGCAGGCGCACCAGCTCGGCGTTAATGTTGTAGAACTTCAGGTTCAGGTAAGGGATGTCGAGCTGGCGCGCCAGAGCGCCCGAAATCTGGTCTTCGGTGACGAAGCCGCTTTCGACGAACACGCGGCCGAGCTTGCGGCCGGTACGCTTCTGATCGGCGAGCGCCTGCTGGAGTTGCTCTTCGCTCAACAGTTTCTGCTGCATCAGCACTTCGCCGAGGCGGACTTTCTCTGGCCTTGCCATACCATCCCTTGGGTTAATTCCTGCAAAAGGGATTCTAATGCCTGAAGGCACAATAGTGATTATCAGCATCATGCGGGCGCGCAATTCTGTCTCGGTTTCGCCTCGTTGCCAGTATCTTCCACTCACCTTCCGGTAACAATCTCCCTTCGACTGACGCATCTGTGGCGTTCAATCCGGACCAGGTGGAAGGTCCGGCATGTTGCAGGGTGAATACGATGCACGATGGCAATTAAAACCGGTGCTATGCGGCATGGATGGGGCCAGCTAACATGCTGGCTGTGTCCGTTACCACGTTAAAACCAGGAGTCGTCCTTGCCGTTTGCCCGTCTTTCGCTGCCTTCGATCCGCGCCAAGCTGTACATCCTGGTGCTGGCGTGCGCGCTGCCGATCCTGGTCGGCTACGTCGCCCTGGCGCGCGACGCCGCCGTACGCGAGCGCAACCACGTTTCGCGTGACGCCCAGACCGTGGCCGAGGTACTGGCGGCGGCGGTCGATCGCGACATCGACAGCGGCGAGACCGCGGCCCGGGTCCTGGCCAATACGTCGATCATGACCCGGGGCGACATGGTCGCCATCCACGAGATGGCCAGGGGCCTGCTGCGGCCCGACTTCCCGGCCCAGGCCTTCGTCCTGAGCCTGCCGAACGGTATGCCGTTGATTAATACTCGCTATCCCATCGGCGTTTCGCTGCCGCGCACCGGCAACGAGGACGACATCCGGCGCGTGGCCGTGACCGGCAACACCGTGGCCTCCGGCCTGCACCGGCTGGACGACGGCGGCCAGTACGCGCTGTCGGTCGAAGTGCCGATCTGGCAGGAGGGCGAGGTGCGCTTCGTGCTGTCGGTGCACCTGCGTCCGCGCCGCATGGCCGAGCTGCTCGACAGCCAGCACCTGCCGGAAGGCTGGATCGCCGGCATCTACGACCGCCGCTTGTTGACCATCTCGCGCAGCGGCGACCGTGGCCAGCACCTGGGCCTGCCGATGGCGCCGGCGCTGGCCAAGGCCGTGGCAAGCGGCGGCGCCGGCACCGTCGAACTGCCGCAGGATGGCGGGGCGCGCGGCTACGCGGCCTTTGCCCGTTCCCCCGAACATGGCTGGGTGGTGACGATCCGCTATCCGTACCACGCGGCGCGCGAGCTGCTGGGGCAGTCGATGGCCAAGACGGTGGCCGCGATCGGCGGCATGCTGGCGATCAGCCTGGCCCTGGCCTGGGCCCTGGGCGGCTCGATCGCGCGCGCCGTGCAGGGACTGGCCGGCCCCGCCGAACAGCTGGGACGCGGCGCGCCGCTGGTCTTGCCGCTCTCGAACATCCGCGAGGTGGAGACGGTGGCGCGTGCGCTGCGCCGGGTGGACGCCGAGCTGCAGGAACACCGGCACGGCCTCGAGACGCTGGTGGCCGAACGCACGCAAGAGCTGGAGCGCTCCAAGGCGCAGCTGGAGACGGTATATGCCTCGATCCCCGTCGGCCTGTGCTTCATGGACCGCGAGCTGCGGGTGGTGATGGTCAACGACTACCTGGCCGACATCAACGGCCGCCCGGCGCGCGACCATGCGGGCCGCAGCCTGCCCGAGCTGCTGGGACCGATCGGGGAGGAATTCGAAACGAACTACCGGCGCGTGCTAGCCAGCGGCCGGCCGCTGGTCGAGATCGAGGCCGCCGGCGAGGCCCCGTCGGCGCCGGGCAGCACGCGTCACTGGATCTCGAGCTACTTCCCGGTCTATGGACCCGACCGCCGGCTGATGGGCGTGAATGTGGTGGTGCTCGACGTCACCGAGCGCAAGCTCCAGCAGCAGCGCGAGCGCGACCACCAGGAGATGTTCCGCGCCCTGTTCGAGGCCGCCGGTGACGCCCACCTGCTGCTGGCCTACGGCGCCGGCTACGTCAGCGCCAACCAGGCCGCGGCCGACCTGTTCGGCTTCGCCAACCCGGCTGCCCTGCTCGACGAGTCGCCGGCCAGTCTGTCGCCGCTGCTGCAGGCCGACGGCCGCGCGAGCGACGAGGTGGCGATGGAGCACATGCGGCGCACGCTGGACGAGGGCCGGGATGCCTTCGAGTGGCTGCACCTGCGCGCCGACGGCAGCGTGTTCCATGCCGACATCCTGCTGACCCGGGTCGACATCGGCGGCGTCGGCATGATGCAGGCGACGATCCGCGACATCAGCACCCGGGTCGCGGCCGAGGCGGCGCTGCGCGCGACCGGCGTCCAGCTCGAGGCGGCGCTGCGCCTGGCCGAACAGGCCAGCCGCGCCAAGAGCGAGTTCCTGGCGAACATGAGCCACGAGCTGCGCACGCCGATGAACGCCATCGTCGGCCTGGCGCGCCTGCTCGAGGAGGGCCAGCTGGGCCGGCGCGAACGCGGCTATGTGGCGCGCATGCGCACCGCTACCCGCTCGCTGCTGGGCATGCTGAGCGACCTGCTCGACTTCTCGCGCATCGAGGCCGGCCAGCTGAACCTCGAGCGCATCCCGCTGCGCCTCGACGAGATCCTGGCCAGCATCGCGGTGCTGCACGGCCCCGGCGCCTGGGCCAAGGGCGTCGAGCTGACGTTCGCGGTCGATCCCCACCTGCCGCCGCTGCTGGAAGGCGATCCGGTGCGGCTCGAACAGGTGCTGCTCAACCTGGTGGGCAACGCGGTCAAGTTCACCGAGCGGGGCGAGATCGTGCTGTCGATCGCGCCGCGCGGCGATGCCGACGGCCAGCTGCTCCTGGCGTTCGAGGTGCGCGACACCGGCATCGGCATCGCTCCCGAGGTGCAGGCCGGGATCTTCGAAGTGTTCTCGCAGGCCGACAGCTCGACCGTGCGCAAATATGGCGGCGCCGGCCTGGGACTGTCGATCGCGCGCCGCCTGGTGGAGCTGGCCGGCGGCGCCCTGCGCCTGGAGAGCGTGCCCGGCGACGGCGCCGCCTTCCGCTTCGAGCTGTCCTTCCCGGTGCTGGAAGCCGCGGCCGACGCGCCGGCCGGTCACGACGATGCCCTGCGCGTACTGGTCGCCGACGACAACGCCAGCGCGCGCGCCGCCCTGGCCGCGGCCTGCGCCGCCTTCGGCTGGCGCGTGGACACGGCGCCCGATGGCGCCGCCGCCCTCGATGCCTTGCGCGCTGAGCGCTATGAGTTCGCTTTCGTCGACAGCGCCATGCCCGGTCTGGACGGCCTGCCGTTGATCTCGGCCGTGCGCACGGCGCACGCGCATGTGCCGCGCTTTTGCCTGCTGGCGCCCGACCCCGACACCGAGCGCTATGCCGAGCTGGCCGATGGGCTGGAGAATGAGTCGGGCCTGGCGGCGGTGCTGGGCAAACCCTTTACCCGGGCCAGCCTGCGCGCGGCCGCGTGCCGGCTGCTGGGCGGCGCCGGGGCGGCGCTCGCGCTCCCCGCCAGCACGCCGCTGGCTGGCGCCCTGCGCGGCCTGCGCGTGCTGCTGGTCGAGGATAACCTGATCAACCAGGAAGTGGCGGGCTTCATCCTGGCCCATGCCGGCGCCACGCTCGAGATCGCGGCCAACGGCCGCGCCGCGCTGAGCATGCTGCAGGAAGACGCCGCCTTCGACGTGGTGCTGATGGACTTGCAGATGCCGGTGATGAACGGCTTCGAGGCGACCGCCGCGATGCGCGCCGCCGGGCTGGACCTGCCAATCGTCGCCATGACCGCGAATGCGATGGACGAGGACTGCCAGCGCTCCCTCGACGCCGGCATGCAGGCCCACCTGGCCAAGCCGATCGACGTCGACGCGCTGGTGGCGACCTTGTCGCGGGTCACCGGCCGCGCGCAGGGCGCGCCCGCCGCGGCAAGCGCGGCTGCGGGCGCCGCGTCCGCGCCGTGCGCGCCACTGCCGCACCTGCCCGGCATCGACCTGAAATCGACGCTGCCGCGCTTCGCCGGCAGCATCGAGCGCTTCTGCGAGGTGTTCGTACGCTTCGCCGAGGGCCAGGCCCACACCTTCGGCGAGCTGCGCGCGCACGTCGAGGCCGGCGAGCGCGGCGCCGCAGGCCAGCTGGCGCACCGGCTGCGCGGCGTGAGCGCCAATCTCGGCGCCACCGGCGCGGCCGAGGCGGCCCGCGCCCTCGAACAGGCGCTGCGCGATGCCGACGACGCCACGGTGCGCCTGCGCCTGGCGGACCTGGCGCGCGCGCTCGAGGCCGTGACGGCGACGGCGCGCGAGCTGGCGCCGCCCGCGGCCCGTGAACCGGCCCAGGAACTACCTGGCATGGACCAGGGCGCCACGCTGCACGATGCGCTGGCGTGCCTGCTTCACTTACTGGAGAATAACAATATGAGGGCGATCGCCGCCGAAGGCGCCTTGCGGCCGGCGCTGGCGCTTGACGCCGGGCAGCCGGCCGCGGCCGCGCTGGCCGACGCTGTCGCCACCCTGCGCTTCGGCGACGCGGCGCGCCAGGTGGCAGACCTCATGAAGCGAAAGGGAACCCCATGAGCTGGACCGAGATGGCGCTCAATGGCCGCATCCTGGTGGTCGACGACGCGATGGAAAACATCCAGATCCTGCATGCGGCGCTGCAGGAAGAGCAGGAAGTGCTGTTCGCGCTGGACGGCGCGCGTGCGCTCGCGCTGGCGCGCAGCCAGCACCCCGACCTGATCCTGGTCGACGCGATGATGCCCGACATGGACGGCTACGCCGTGTGCGCGGCCCTGCGCGCGGCGCCCGAGACGCGCGACATCCCGGTCATCTTCGTCACCGCGCTCAAGACGCCGGAGGACGAAACCCGCGCGCTGGAGGCGGGCGCGGCCGACTTCATCACCAAGCCGGTCAACGCGGCCGTGGTGCGCGCCCGCGTGCGCACCCAGCTGACCGTCAAGCGCCAGGCCGACGCCCTGCGCGCGCTGACCCTGACCGACCCGCTGACGGGCGTGGCCAACCGCCGCGCTTTTGATGAGCGGCTGGAAGCCGAATGGCGCCGCTGCGCGCGCGCCGGGCTGCCGGTGGCGCTGATCCTGGCCGACGTCGACCATTTCAAGGCCTATAACGACCACTACGGCCACCAGGCCGGCGACGCCTGCCTGGTGCAGGTGGCGGCGGCGCTGCGCCGCGGCGCCGGCCGCACCCACGACCTGGTCACGCGGTATGGCGGCGAGGAATTCGCCATTCTGCTGCCCCAGCTCGACGCGCTCGGCGCCGAGGGCGTGGCGCACCGCCTGCAGGCCGAACTGGCCCAGCTCGGCCTGCCGCATGCGGCCTCGCCCACGGCGCCGTACCTGACGATGAGCCTCGGGCTGTCGAGCCTGGTGCCGCGCGACGCGCAAGGGCCCAACATCCTGGTGGCCAGCGCCGACGCCCTGCTCTACCAGGCCAAGGCGGGCGCAATCAGTATCGGATGAGCGGCATCGGCGCACTCGGCAGCGCCGGCAGCGCCGGCGGCCACGGGGTCTAGTGGCTGCGCCTCGGGTGCTACCGGCGCGTCAGGGGTAGCAGCGGATCAGAAATTCGGCCACGCATACGGGCTTGGTCGCCCCATCGGCTTCGATCGTCACGTCCCAGGTGAATTGCCAGCCGCCGGCAACCGGCTCGGCGCCGTGCAGGGTCCAGCGCCCGCGCACCCGGCTGCCGGCCGGCAGCGGACTCGGGAAGCGCACCCTGTTCAGGCCATAGTTCACGCCCACGCGCATGCCCTCGATCGCCAGCGCGCTGGTCAGCATGGCAGGCAGCAGCGACAGGGTGAGAAAACCGTGCGCCACCGGCTGGCCGAATGGCGACTCGCGCCTGCAGCGCTCGGGGTCGAGGTGAATCCACTGGCGGTCGTCGGTGGCTTCGGCAAAAGTGGCGATGCGGTCTTGCCCGACTTCGAACCAGTCGGAGACGGCGACTTCGCTGCCGATCCGGGCCGGCAGCGCATCGAGTGCGATCGTGACAGCCATCAATTCTCCTTGGCGGGCCGGCGCCCGTAGAGGCCGACGCCGTCGATCGTGCATACCGCGACGCCGTGCTGGTTGGTGGCGGTCCAGGTCGACCAGACGACGCCGCGATCGGGCTTGCTCGCGGACGCCTTGACCTGGCGCGTGAGATAGTGCACGCGCAGGGTGTCGCCGGCGCGCACCGGTTGCAGCCAGCGCACGCCGTCCAGGCCGGGCGAACCCATGCCGTCGGCCGCGCCCAACAGGCCATCGACCACCAGGCGCATCATCATGCTGCAGGTATGCCATCCGCTGGCGATCAGGCCGCCGTAGGGCGACGCTTGCGCCGCCTCGGCGTCGACGTGGAAGGACTGCGGATCGAACGCATGGGCGAAGGCGAGAATCTCGGCTTCGGTGACGGTGCGCTCGCCCAGCGCGATCTCCTGGCCCGGATAAAAGTCTTCGAAATACCAGCGCTTGCCAGCCGGCGCAGCGGGCAGTACGCGCTCGCGCGCGTGGGCCGGCGTGCCTGCTCCTTCGTCTGCTCCTGCCGTCATGCCGCCTCCCGGAAACCTGGCTGCGCGATGAAGCGGTCCAGGTGGTGGCCCATATCGCCCAGCGTCAGCTCGATCATCGACAGGCGCTTGAAGTAGTGCGAGGCCGGCAGTTCGTCGGTCACGCCCATGCCGCCATGCAGCTGGATGGCGCCCTGGCCGATGAAGCGCGCGGCCAGGCCGACGCGGTACTTGGCGGCCGACACCACACGCCGGCGCGTCTCGCGGGCGGCGGCATCGCGGTCGCCATCGCGATCGGCATCGGCGCCACCGGAACGCGCCAGGGCCAGCGCCGCCAGCAAGGCCATCGATCGCGCCTGTTCGAGGTGGATCGCCATGTCGGCCATCCGGTGCTGCAGCGCCTGGAACTTGCCGATCGGCGCGCCGAACTGCTGGCGCGTCTTGAGATACTCGAGCGTCATGTCGAACAGGGCCTCCATTGCCCCCAGCGCCTCCGCGCACACCAGGCCGGCGGCATAATCGAGCGCTGCATCGAGGATGGCGCCGCCCTCTTCCACCCGGCCGATCACGGCGTCGCGCCCGACCACCACGCCGTCGAGCGCCACGTCCGCCGCGCGCAGGCCATCGAGCGTACGGTACGCCGTGACGCGCAGGCCTGCGCTGTCGCGCGGCACCACGAACAGGCTCACGCCATCCATACCCTGCCCTTCGCCTACAGCCCCTGCGCTGCGCGCCGATACGATCAGGGCGTCGGCTTCGGCGCCATGCACCACCACGCGCTTCTCGCCATGCAGGCGGTAGCCGCCATCGACGGCATCGGCCCGGGTGGCGATGTCGAAGGCGTCGTGCCGCGACTGGCGCTCGCCCAGCGCGCAGGCGAGCTTGAATTCGCCGGCGGCGACCCGCTCGAGCAGCGCACCATGCCCCGCCTGTGCGCTCCCCAGGCGCAGGAATTCGGCGCCCAGTACCGTCGCCATATACGGTTCGACCACCAGTCCACGGCCGAGTTCCTGCATCACGGCGAACATGGCGAGGGCGTCGCCGCCGAAGCCGCCGCGTTCCTCGGGCACCGGCAGCGCCGTCAGGCCCAGTTCGGTCATCGTGGCCCAGGCGTCCGGCGAGACGCCCGAGGTCGAATGGACGATCGCGCGCCGCGTCTCGAAGCCGTAGTCGCGGCCGATCCAGCGCCGCACCGCATCGGCCAGCTGCTGCTGTTCCTGGTTCAGTTCGAAATGCATGCCGTCCTCACAGTCCCAGGATCATCTGGGAGATGATGTTGCGTTGGATTTCGTTCGACCCGCCGTAGATCGAGGTCTTGCGGTAGTTGAAGTAATGGCCCGCCAGCGGCGCCGCATCGTCGTCGCCCGCGACGGCGTGCTCGCGCGCGCCGGCCAGGTAGGCCGGATCGAAGGGCAGCGCCTGCGGGCCGGCCGCTTCGACCATCAGCTCCGTCAACTCCTGCTGGATCTCGGTGCCCTTGACCTTCAACATCGACGCCTCGGGACCGGGGGCGGCGTCGCCCCTGGCCAGCACGCGCAGCACCGTCATCTCGAGCGCGATCAATTCGATCTCGAGCGCCGCCACTTTCGCGCCGAACAGGGGGTCGTCGAGCAGCGGCCGTCCGCGCTTCTGTTCGCGCAGCGCCAGGCGCTTGACGAAGGCCAGCTCGCGCTTGGAGCGGCCCACGGAGGCGATGCCGGTGCGCTCGTGGCCGAGCAGGTATTTGGCGTAGGTCCAGCCGCGGTTTTCCTGGCCCACCAGGTTGGCGACCGGCACCTTGACGTCGTCGAAGAAAACTTCGTTGACTTCGTGGTCTTCGTCGAGCGTCGCGATCGGACGCACCGTGATGCCGGGACTGCGCATGTCGATGAGGAGGAAGGAAATGCCCTCTTGCTTGCGCACGCCGGGATCGGTGCGCACCAGGCAGAAGATCATGTCGGCGTGCTGGGCCAGCGTGGTCCAGGTCTTCTGGCCGTTGACGACGTAATGATCGCCATCACGGACCGCGCTCGTCTTGAGCGCGGCCAGGTCCGAGCCGGCGCCCGGTTCGGAATAGCCCTGGCACCACCAGTCCTCGCAGGACAGGATGCGCGGCAGGTAATAGTCCTTCTGCTGCTGGCTGCCGAAGGCCATGATCACGGGCGCCACCATATTGACGCCGAACGGCAGGACTTGCGGCGTGCCGGCCAGCGCGCATTCTTCCTCGAAGATATGGCGCTGTAGCGGCGTCCAGCCGGTGCCGCCGTATTCCACCGGCCAGCCGGGCGCGGCCCAGCCCTGGGCGGCCAGGATGCGGTGCCAGCGAACGTAGTCGTCGCGGGTCAGGCGCAGGTGCTGGCGAACCTTGTGCCGGAGGTCGGGGGGAAGATGGGAAGCGAGAAAGGCGCGGACCTGGTCGCGAAAGACCAGGTCCTCGTCGGAGTAATACAGGTCCACGTCGTCTCCTTGTTGTTGTCGTCATGAATAGCACGATCGTTCACAAGGATTGTACCCGAATCAGCCGCGCCGCCAAGCCTGGGCAGCGCGGATCAGCGCACCTGGCGCGGGCGGGAAGCGCCCGGGCCGGCAAGCCATTTACTGCTTAGCGTTGCGGCGGCGCGAGAACACGCCAGCGCCCATCAGGCCGGCCATCATCAGCGCGATGGTGCCTGGTTCCGGCACCGCATTGACCTGGTTCGGCAGTGCGCCGATCTGGTCCTGGCTTGGCAGGGCGAAGATCGGTTCGGCATCCGCCACCGGGACGGTCACGCTGCCGCCACCGCTGGCGCTGCCCGAGCCTGGCGCGGCCGGGGTGGCGCTGCCGCCACCCACTGCGACGCTGCCACCCACCGCGGCGCCGCCGCCAGTGCTACCGCCGACGGCTGGGGCGCCGCCATTCTGACCAGCCACGATCCTCACGCCATCGCCATCGTTGATGACAGAGACCGAGTTACCATAACGCGCTGCCAGCAGGCCGTTACCGGCGCTCAGCACGTACGAGGCGTCGATACCTTGCTGAACGAAGAGCTGCTGTGCGTCCGCGGACGACAGGCTGGCGCTTGCCATGCCGATCAGGTTGCCGTTGGAGCCGTGCGCGACGCCGCCAACCAGGCTGACGTCGCTGCCGAGCACGCCGGAACCGATCACACTGGTGCCGTTACCGGCGGTCCATCCATTCTGGAAGCCTGTCGTGGAGACGACTTCGGCCTGGGCTGCACCGGCACAGGCCAAAAGGGCAGCAACAACGAGGTGACGTGTTGACATAGAGATAACTCCTGAGTTAAGTAAGGATTATTGTTTTTGCAACTGCAGAGTTATCGTATCACAAACTAAAAATACCTATCTATTAACTATCTGCAAATCGTGCATGCGATCTTATTGTCGAGTGATAGTTTTCTCATGCCAATTCTGTGATCTTTAAAGCAATTTCATTTCCTTTAGATGCTTGCCTAAAGAACATGTACTTTTAACAGACACACGAACGTCCGCCGGTCACCATGATTGCCTTGCCAACAGGTCGGCCAGGTACGGCAAGGCCTGTTTGCTGGAGACCAATAAAAAAGGCCGCACCAGTCACGGTGCGGCCTTCACGCTGCGGCGCGGCGTGTTGTCGGCGTACTTACTTGCTTTCGACCACGGTCATATATGGCATGACGCGTGACGCCATCCGGGTATCGGTCTTCAACATGCCGACCTCATCCGCCAGGATATTCGCGGCTTCCTGCAGCATCACGTCCTTGGCATCCTTGGCCGCCTTCTCTGCTGCCAGTTCGGCCTGGAGATTGCGCTCGTCGGCTTGCAGGCCATCGTCCTGGCGCGGCGTGCCGCGCAGGGCGACCACCGACTTCTCGGGCTTGGTCGGATCCGGCGCCTCGGCGCGTTTCTCGGCGCTGCCCGGACCGCTGGTGGGCTCGTCCGGCGTGGCCGACGTGCCCGCCAGGCGCGCTTCGCGCAATTTCGAGCGGGCATCCTGGGCGTCGCGTTCCTTGCGGCGCACGACCTCGTTGAGCGAGATGACGTTTTCCTTGCGCAGCTTGAGCACCTCGTTGATATCTTCCTGCAGGAACTGGAAGTCCTTGTCCTTGGCGATGCGTTCTTCATGGCGCTTCTGCAGCGGTGCGACGAGCTCCTTCAGGTCGCCCAGCGGCATGTATTGCGCCGGCTTGATCGCCACCCATGGCAGCGCATTGTCGTAGGACGATTCGCCAAAGGTGTCCATATCGGTCAGCACCGGCAGCTTGATGTCCGGCGTGACGCCACGCAACTGAGTGGTGCCGCCATTGATGCGGAAGAACTGGGCAATGGTCATCTTCAGCTCGCCGTAGCGCATCTTCTCGTTCGGCGCAAAGCGGTCGAGGTCGATCAGGGTCTGGACCGTACCCTTGCCGAAGCTCGGCTCGCCGATCACAAGGCCGCGGCCGTAATCCTGGATCGCCGCCGCGAAGATTTCGGACGCCGAGGCCGAACCGCGGTTGATCAGCACGCCCATCGGACCATCCCACGCCAGGCCCGGCTTGGTGTCGCTCTCGACTTCGACCCGGCCTTCGGCCGTGCGCTGCATGACGACCGGGCCCTTGTCGATGAACAGGCCGGTCAGCTCGACCGCCTCGATCAGCGAACCGCCGCCGTTATTGCGCAAATCGATCAGGACGTTGTCGACCTTCTCTTTCTTGAGCTCGGCGAGGATGCGTTCGACGTCGCGGGTCGCGCTGCGGAAATCGCGCTCGCCCTTGCGGCGCGCTTCGAAATCCTGATAGAAGGTCGGCAGCGAAATCACGCCGATGCGGCGCTCGACGCCGTTTTCCTTGACCTTGATGATCGTCTTCTTGGCGGCCTGCTCTTCCATGCTGATCTTGTTGCGCACCATCGACACGGTCACGTGCTTGGCGTCCACGCCGCCGTCGCCCGGGATCACATCCAGGCGCACGGTCGAGCCCTTCTCACCGCGCACCAGCGCCACCACGTCGTCCAGGCGCCAGCCCAGGACGTCGACGAACGGCTTGTCGCCCTGGGCCACGCCGACGATGCGGTCGCCGACCTTCAGCTTGCCGGACTTGTCGGCCGGGCTGCCCGGCACGATTTCGCGGATGATGGTGTAGTCGTCGCGCGTCTGCAGCACGCAGCCGATGCCTTCGAGCGACAGGCGCATCGCGATGTCGAAGTTGTCGGCCGAGCGCGGGCCGAGATAGTTGGTGTGCGGCTCGATCGCGGTCGCATAGGCATTCATGAACATCTGGAACACGTCCTCGTTGTTCAGCTTGCCGATGCGGCTGACATAGTTGTCGTAGCGTTTATCGAGCGTTTCGCGAATCGACTTGTCGTCCTTGCCCGCCAGCTTGAGGCGCAGCCAGTCGTTCTTGACGCGCTTGCGCCACAGGTCGCGGATGTCGTCCTCGCTCTTGGCCCAGGCCGCCTTCTCGCGGTCGAGTTCCATGGTCTCGTCGGCGCCGAAATCGAAATTGGTCTTGAGCAGGCCGCGTGCATAGGCCATGCGCTCGGCAAAGCGCTTCTGGTACAGGTTGTAGATGGCGAACGGCGCGTTCAGGTCTTCGTTGTTGATGGCGTCGTCCATCTGGGTGCGCAGCGCGGCAAACCGATCCAGGTCGGCCTGCACGAAGTACAGCTTCTCGCCGTCGAGCCCATCGAAGTAATTGTCGAAGATCTTGGCCGACATCGCGTCGTCCAGCGGCACCGGGCTGTAGTGATAGCGGCCCAGCACGCGCGAAGCCCACAGCGCGGCCTGGGTCTGGGCGGCGATCGGCTTCATCTCGGGGGATGCCGGCGCGGCCTTCTTGTTGGCATCGAGGGGTTTGGCGGGCGCCGCGGGCGTTGCGATGGCAGCCGATTTCTCGGGCTGCGCGGTCACCACGTGGGCGGACATGGCAAATGCCAGGGCTGCGATGAGCACGTGCTTCTTCATTCTGCGTTTCTCCGAACGGAATTCCTTGCGGATGCGACATGACCATATATCGATAAGCCAGCCATACCGCGCTTTACGGTCCATTCTACAGGATAGAACCCGGCGCCAGAGGCGGCTTGTCCCGCCGAAAACGCCGAAATCGCCGGGAATTAAGTCTGCCGTAAGCCATTTTTTGCGCGGTATTTACGCCTTGATAAGCCCCAGCACCGCATCCTTGCAATACCAGCATGCCGCGACCAGCGCCAGCAGTGGCGCCCAGGGCCAGGACCGGGCCGCCAGCTTCCAGTCGACCGGCGATGGCCAGAATGACAGGAACTGGGGCGCGAGGAAGAACATGATGGCCAGGTCGGCCGGCGCGAAGTCCAGCCCCCCGCGCGTGCGCCACCACGCCACGCCCAGCGGCACCAGCAGCACCAAGAGCGGCGCCAGCGCGGCCGGGGCCGCGTTGTACCAGCGCAGGTTGGCAAAGGTGACCGAGCCGAGTTCCCAGTTGTGGCCGCCGGGTTGGCGTCCTTTTGGCCGCTTGATCCGGCGCGGGACGACGCTCATCCCTACCGGCTCGGCATTGGTCAGCAAGCCCATTGAGAAGTGGGCAAGCTCATGGCACAGGGTGCCAGCGGCGGTGAACACGAAAAAGGCGGGATGTGCGCTGGAGGCGATCCACAGCAGCACGGCCAGCGCGGCCGAGGGGATCAGGTACAGAGCGATGTCGAGCGCGGGCCCGGCCGCGGCGCAGGCGGCGGCGGGGAGCCAGGCGCCGCAACCGAACGACATGGCGGGCTCAGGCCGAGTAGAAGCAGCGCCCGCAGGCCTGACGGTAGCGCTCGTTGCCGCCGATGCTGACCTGCTCGCCCTCGCGGATGCGGCGCCCCTGTTCGTCGACGCGGATATTCATGGTCGCTTTCTTGCCGCAGGTGCAGATATTCTTGATTTCCTCGATATCGTCGGCCAGCGCCAGCAGGTAGGCCGAGCCGGGGAACGGCTCGCCGCGAAAGTCGCTGCGCAGCCCGTAGCAGATGACGGGCACGCCCCGCACCTGGGCCAGCTGGTGCAGCTGACCGACCTGGGCGCTGGTGAGAAACTGGGATTCATCGACCAGCAGGCAAGCCACGCCCGACACTTGCTCAAGGAAATTGGTGTCGGCATCGAACACCTCCGCATGGCGCTGGGCGCCCAGGCGCGAGGTGATCAGGCCGACGCCATAGCGGTTGTCGATCGCCGCCGTGTAGAGCTTGACCTGCTGGCCCTGCTCTTCGTAGTTATGGGCGACCTGCAGCAGGGCAGTCGATTTGCCCGCATTCATCGCCGAGTATCTGAAATAGAGTTTGGCCACTGCCCTGTCCTGCCTTGCTGTCCTTTGATGCGAAGCTGCGATTATAGCAAGCCCGTCGCAAGCCCGAAACAAGCCCGAAGCAGGCGCCGCCAGCCATCCGGCGCCAGACAAGAGCGTGATCAGCCCGAAATCGGCTGCGCCGGATTGCCCGCGACCTGGGCGCCGGCCGCCACATCATGGGTGACGACGCTGCCAGCGCCCACGATGGCGTCGTCGCCGATCGTCACGCCGGGCAGGATGATGGCGCCGCCGCCAATCCAGACGTTGCGTCCGATCGTGACCGGCCGGCCCGATTCGAAGCCGGCGCGGCGCAGGGACGGGTCGCGCGGATGGTCGGCGGTATAGATATGCACGCCCGGGCCGATGCGGCAATCGTCGCCGATCGTGATCGGCGCGACGTCGAGGAACACGCAATCGAAGTTGATGAAGACGCGCGCGCCGAGGGTAATGTGCCAGCCGTAGTCGCAGTGAAACGGCGGACGCACGGTCGCTCCCTGCCCCGCGCGCGCGATCCGTTCGCCCAGCAGCGCCGGCCAGCCGGCCGGTTCGCCCAGTGCCGCGTTGTAGCGCGCCAACCAGGCCGCCGTGGCGTGCTGCTCGGCGCGCAATTCGGGATCGCTCGCATGGTATGGCATGCCAGCCAACATCTTCTGCTTTTCGCTCAGTTCCACGAGGTCCTTTCTGTGGTGGCTGTCATGCTGCCGCGGCAGGCACTACTGGCCCGGATGGTATTTGCGTTCCAGGTTACGCTCGATGTCTTCCTTGTAGAACAGTACGTCCTTGAACTCGCCGCGCGCATACATCGCCGCCTGGTCGTTGAAGTGCGGCGAGCGCGGATCGCCGCTCTGGCCGCCGGCCAGGATGCTCTTGGCCTTGATGCGCGGGCCGAACTCCACCGCCGCGACGAAGCTGTTGCCGCGATCGCCGTAAATGCGCTTGGTCTTCTGCTTGGCCGACATGCCGAACGAGGCCAGCGAACCCCAGTTGGCCGAGGCGAACGCCACCGGGATACTCGGCTTGCCGTCGTCGTATTGCTGGTCGACGTCACCGCTGAGGCGCTGGAAGCGGTTGATTTCGCCCCACGGCGTGCGCCAGTCGCCGAAGTCGGCCTGCAGCCTGTTCGAGGCGCGCACCAGCGCATCGAGACGATCGGCCGGGCTCAGGCGAGCAGCGATGTAGTCGACCGCCGGGATGCTGTCGGCACGCGCACGCGCCCCATGCTCCGCCACCATCTCTTGCCCCCAATAGATCGCGAGCGAGGTCGGCACCGAATCGATCGCGTAACGCAGGTTCCAGTCGCGCAGCACGGCGATTTGTTCCGCCAGACCGGCCTTGCGCGCATCGCTTTCGGGCAGCGCCGCATGATCGGCCACCACGGCCGGCACCACCGGCTCGAACGCGGCCAGGCGCGTGTCGTACGACGCCGCGATCAGCCCGTCGATAGTGAGCGCCTTCGCGTCCTTGAACACACGGTCGGCATTGCGGCCACGGGCATTCTCGGGCAACGACCACATATAGGCCGGGTAGCTGGCGCATTTCGGGCTGCTGCCGGCACCGGCCGCATTACACGGCCAGTTGTTGGTGTTGGAGATGTAGCCACTCGCTGGGTTCAGCAGGGTGATCGTTTCCTTGATCTCGTGCAAGCCCTGCCACTCGGTGGCCGGATTGCTGCCGTCGACCGGCCGGGTCCAGTCAAAGCGCGGATCGCGCTTCGGAATGAAATTGCCGTGGAAGTAGGCAATATTGCCCTGCCCGTCGGCGTACACCGTATTGTTCGAGGAATTGGTGCGCAGCTCCATGGCCTTGTAGAACGCGTTGTAGTCGCGCGCCTTGGTGCGCGTATAGGACTGGGTCAGCGCATTGAGCGGATCGTCCATCATCTTGACCGACACCCATTTATCGCCCTCCTGGCGCACGACCGGGCCGTGGTGGGTGAAATAGGCGGTGACGCTGCGGCTGGCCATGCCGCCGTTCGGCGTCTTGTATGGCACGTTGATCTGGGCAACCCGCATCCGGCCTTCGTGCTTGCCGTATTTGTAGAAGAACTCGCCATCGCGCTCGACCACGGTCTCGAGGTATTCGTCGATCACGTCGCCGCCGCCCGAGGTGTGCATCCAGCCCAGCTTGTCGTTGAAACCCTGATAGATGAAGAACTGGCCCCAGGTCACGGCGCCGTAGGCATTGAGTCCCTCGTCGCTGATCATATGCACCTCGGGACGGAAATAGAACGAGGTATGCGGGTTGATCATCAGGAGCGCATGGCCGTTGGCCGAGCGCCTGGGGGCGATGGCGAAGCCGTTCGAGCCGCGCGGCTCGGGGTCGAAACCCTTGTCGAGGCCGCCGCCGGCGAGCACCGGCCGCTTGCCATAGAAGCGTTCCAGTTCCTTGAGGTCGATCGACTCGATGTCGCCGCCGATGCTGCCTTCACTGAACGTCAGGGCCATCCACGGCTCGAAGCGGGTCAGGAGCTTCGGCTTGACCTCGGGGTGGGTATGCAGGTAGTAGTTCAGGCCATCGGAGAAGGCATTCATCAGGTTCTTCAGCCACACCGGGCTGGCGGCGTACTTGGCCTGCATGTCGGCCGGCTGGATGTACAGCTTCATGCGCAGGTCGCGCCAGATTTCCTTTTCGCCCTCGACCTCGGCCAGGCGCCCCATCGCATTGATGTAATTGAGCTCGATGCGATTGAAATCATCCTCGGCCTGGGCGTACAGCATGCCGAACACGGTATCGGCGTCGGTGCCGCCATGGATGTGCGGAATGCCCCATTTGTCGCGCATGATCGTCACGCGGTGCGCGCTCGCCTTCCAGCGCGCGACCTCGGCGGCACTGAAGGGTTGCGCGGCGGGCGCGACCGGCGCGGCGCCGGCAGGCGCCTTGCTCTGCGCAACGGCGAGCCCTGGGGCGGCCGCAGCGGCCAGGAGAGCGCCGAGCAGGGCCGGCGTGAACGAACGTGGCATGCGCATCGATGGTCTTCCTTCAGGTCGTGTCAGTCGTCGGCCAGGCCGGCATTGGCCAGGCGCTGCTTGAGCCGCTGGTTGTCGGTCAGCAGCGTGGCCAGGCGGTCTTTCAGGCTCGCCACTTCCTTGCGCAGGGCCGCGAGCTCGTCTTCCGGATCGAGCTCGGCCTTTTCCTTTTTCGGACGGCTGGCCATCTTTTGCTCGCGCACCTGGCGCGCGGCCTGCTGCAACTCCTTGCGGCCGCCGGCGACGGCGGCGATCTGCTGCTCTTGCGGCAGCTGCGCCACGTTGGCGGCGGCGTTGATCGAGATGGCGCCGGTACGGACAGCCTCGCGCAGCTGCGGGGTGGCGGCCTTCTGGATGCGCTCGATCTGGCTGATGGTATTGCTCGACACCCGCGCCGCGCGCGCGACGTCCTCGCGCGTGTTCCAGGGCGGCGTGGCAGGGTCGGCCGGGGCGTTGTCGTCGCCCTCCTCCGCCGGCGGATGCTCGGCCATGCGCGCGGCGACGATTTCCTTCTTGCGCAGCGCGAACACGCCGCGCTGGAAGTCCGACACGCTGCGGCGCGCCAGGTGGTTGTCGATCATCCACAGCATCACGTCTTCGAGCGAGGCGAAGTTGTTGTTGTGAACGGTGCGGAACGGAATGCCGTGCTTGGTGCAGATCTCGTAGCGGTTATGGCCGTCGATCAGCGTGTCGCGCCAGAGCACCAGCGCGTCGCGGCAGCCCTCGGTCTGCAGGCTGCGCTCGAGCGCGGCGTATTCGATGTCGGTGAGCGGGTCGACGAAGGACCGCAGCTCGTCGTTGATCTTGATGTCCAATTCTTGTCCTTGCTAGTCTTGCCTGGGGCGGCGTCATGGATGACGCCGTTTGGCATGCTACACCATCCGGCGAGGGTTCCAAAGATGCAAGAGACCGTTTGGGGAGGGATGGGCGGGCAATCATGCCGCAATACGGGGGCTGATCGGGGGATAAAGTTGCCGAACTGCTCCGACTTGAGCACGCCTGTGCTAGAATCGCGGGCGTTGCCCGGATGGTGAAACTGGTAGACACCGCAGACTTAAAATCTGCTGCCAGCAATGGCGTGCCGGTTCGATTCCGGCTCCGGGCACCAGTGTTTACAAGGCTCTCACTGAGAGGCTTGCTCCGATTGTAGTTCCGCAAAATCGAAGTGGTTTCGCAAAAACCTTGGTTGCGAAACGGTTATAGCGAATCGAAAACCACACTTACTTGTCCTTGGCGCGCTGGAAGGTACAGGGGCGCCCCTCGACTTTGTCACGAGCAACGCGGCGACCATCGTTAGGTCGCCCTCGCACGGACCGTGCCGTCAAGTATTCCCGCTCATCACGCTTTTGGCCGAGCCGACGAAGCTGCTCCGCTTGGCTATGCATTTTTACAGTATGCCAGTGCGCTTGCTTGACCTGGGTCGCTGCCGGCGCCGATCGGTCCACTACGCTACCCTGATGTGCGCCCGAACCGACCTCATGGCCGCCAGCCACGTCGACGTTACCCTCACCCTGCTGCCGTTGATCGGGCTGGCAAATGCGGAGCAGATGCTTATCGGCGCCGGCGTGCCACGCACCGTTCTCAACCGCGTGCTAACGCACCCAGCGGAGCGCCGCCCAATGATTGAACCCGAGGTCAAGATTAACGCCCTACCGGCGTCCGGCTGAGGCAGACTCGACAAAGCGGCTCCTGCGCGCTCGCTTTATTGTTGACGCCAACCAATTCACCCACGCAGCGCATCGGCCACGATGGCCTTTCCAACTTGGGAGGACACGATGGCTCGACAACAGCGGATGACGACATGCGCGGTGGCTCTACTGGCGGCTCTGCTGCCGGTCGAGTTGCTTGCCGCACCCTACACCCCAACCTTAACCGGCGAGAAGTTCGTTCGGGACGTTTTGGCCGCGCCTGACAACGGCGCTGCTTCGATGCGTCGTGAGCGCGCGATGGGCTACATGGATGGCGTCATGGATGGCACGGTCGGTTTGCTCTGGTGCCCGGCTGGCCAGCACGTTGGGCATGAGCTCAGCTACCTGGCCGCTGAGCAAATGAAGTCGCTGCCGGCGGACCAGTTGAAGAAAGGCGCCGCGCCGTTGGTCGTGGCTGCCTTGGCCAAGATCTACCCGTGCCCGGTCAAAGGGAGGACGTCATGAGGCCGCCACTGCTCAGCGTGATGATGCACTATCCCCGTCGCACAACGCGTGAACACCTGTATGCCGATATTGGCTGGAATGACCTCATCGACAACAAGGCCTACAACGACACCTGCGCGATCCGCATGAGCTATGGCCTGCTCATGGCCGGGGTGAGTTTGCCCGGCGCGCGCATGAAGGCGAAGGCCGGCGCCCCTCAAGGGCAAATACATTGAGCCGGGCCAGGCCAAGCTGTCGAACATACTGCGGCAGCAGTGGGGCACTCCCGAGGTCTATCAAGGTGAGCAGGCGGCGCGCAATGGAATCGGCTCGCGTACAGGCGTGGTGTCGTTCTTCCGCATTGGCGGAGGCCACGGCGGACACATCGACCTGGTCGTGCACAAGCCCGGCGGAACTTTCCAGGATTGCGCTCGAGTCTGCTTTTGGGACTCGGATACGATCTGGTTCTGGCCTCTAACGTGACTCCACCGGCCGGCATCGCCTGGCGATGGGCACCCTAGTTCGACCTGGCCTGCACGGTCTTCACGTGGCGAGCCGCGCACTCAGCATACTGGCGCAGCAGCTCGAAGGCCCAGGCCTGCCAGACGTCGTAGTCGGCGGCGACCGGGTGCTCGGTCACCGGGCACCGCGCCGCCCGCGCGCTATCGAGCGGCGGCCTGGTTGGCGGCGTCGATGGTGGCGTCGAGGTCGCACACCCGGACAGGATCAGGGCATCAATCAGCGACAAGGAGCTTCGCGCTGCGCAGCTCCTTGGTGAGCGCCGTCATGCCCGGCGCCAGGGTGGATTGGATGGTGGCCGACTCGCTCGCGGCGGTGCGGATCGCCGCAGCGTCGGCCTGGACATCGGCGAGTGAAAGCGACAGGGCCATATCTGACACCTTTTCCACTTGTAGCTCGGCGACCCGACGGTCAAAGTCGCGTGCCATGACACCTTCGCCCAGCAGCTCGAAACAGCACATCCTGGTTTCGACAAGGCTACGCCGGTGGTTGCCGCTCCACCTCTTCCATATTGCCCGCCCCACCCTTTTTGTTGTCCGCAGGATATCGTTACGTGCATCGGCACCGCAGCGGTTCGCCCTCCAGGGCTTAGCGTTCTTGCGGATCGCGATAATGGCATGCGCGGCGCGCAAGGCGATGGCCACCTGTAGCGTCTTTTGCCGCCGGCTTGCCGTGCTGTAGCCCGGCGCCGGCCAGTCGAGCCCAGCCAGGCGCAGCAGGCTTGCGCCATGCCATGGCCTGGCGTAGTGGTAAATTGAAGAGGCACTTGATGCTCAGGCAGAACTCGATCGACTCGTCGCTGAACGTCTGGCTGCGCCCGCGTTTGCTGCTTGGCTGGCCGTGCCACTTCATCGGGTCCAGCCAGATGAGCAGCGAGCCGCGTGACCTCAACGCTTCGTTGTACGTCTTCCAGTTGGTCGTGCGGTACTTCTGCGGAGCTGGTTACGTCCGTTCGGGCTACCAGACCTGCGGATATTACGCTGCCCCAGCCTGATTTGCGCAACAAAGCCTCGCAGAGGGAGAAACACCGGAAACAGGTCGGCTATCTTCATGATGCGTCGACAAGGTGCGCCAGGATGCCCAGCACCTTGCGACGCACGAAAATAGTGTGTAGATGACACGAGGCGCACCAGAACTGACCGTTCGATGCATTTCCACATCATTTCGCCCGGCCCAAGTGCACTGCTCGGTGCCGACGCCGGGACCTTGCACTACGAAGAGACGCACCTGTTACTGGAAGGGGCCCTCGAAAAACCGTCACAAGCGGCGGGGCTGCGCGGCCCGACCGCAACGCAACGCAACGCGCATCAGGTTGTCGACATGCCCGAAAGTGGCACGGAAAATGCTACCTACCATCTCATGCGAGATGAACAGACTCACCACAGTGCCTCCGCCACCGGGTGGCTGGCCAGCCTGGAACTGGAAATCGCCTTCAAAGGCGGCGCCAGCGTCCTGGCTCGCAACCGCCATCACGGACCGCTACGCGTGCAGAAGCCGCTTTATCCGGAAGGCATCCAGACCGCTCACGCGATCGTGGTGCATCCTCCAGCGGGCATCCGCGCCGGCGACCGGCTCCAGATCGACACCAGGGTCGGCCCGGCGGCGCACGCCTTCCTGACTTCTCCAGGTGCGGCCAAGTGGTATCGCGGCGACGACGGCGAAGCGACCCAGTCGGTACAGCTATCGGCCGGCGACGGCGCGGCGCTCGAATGGATGCCGCAAGAGACCATCTACTTCAACGGCGCCCGGGCGGCGCAGCGCCACATCGTGCAGCTTGGCCTTGGCGCCCGCTATATCGGCTGCGACGTGATGTGCTTCGGCCGGCAGGCCAGCGGCGAGCGCTTCGAACGTGGCCAGCTGCGCCTGCATTCGGAGATCTGGTGCGGCAGCCAGCTGCTGTGGTACGAGCAGGCACGCCTGCGCGCCGGTTCGGAAGCACTCAATGGTGAGTTCGGGCTCGATGGCCAGACCGTCTGCGCCACCCTGACGGCAGTCGGGCCGGCGCTCCCCGCTCTACTCCTGGCGCAGATCCGCGCACTTGACCCTGCGCTCGGGGCCAGCCAGCTCAAATCCGTTTTCATGGCGCGCCTGCTATGCAGCGACAGCGAACGCGCGCGGCGGGTGATGACGCGCGCTTGGCAGCTGCTGCGCCCGCACCTGATTGGCCGCCCGGCGCTCGATCCCCGCATCTGGGCCACCTGACCTCACCCTTGCACAGTACCGACATGGACCTGAGACCAAGAGAAAAAGACAAGCTGTTGATCTTCACCGCCGCCCTGCTGGCGGAGCGGCGCCGCGCACGCGGGCTGAAGCTGAATTATCCGGAATCGGTGGCACTGATCTCGGCAGCCATCATGGAAGGCGCGCGCGATGGCCGCAGCGTCGCCGAGCTGATGTACGAAGGCACACAGATCCTCGCGCGCAGCGACGTGATGGAGGGCGTGCCGGAGATGATCCCCGACATCCAGGTCGAAGCCACGTTTCCGGACGGGACCAAGCTCGTCACCGTCCACCACCCGATCGTTTGAGGTTGAGTCCATGATTCCTGGTCAAACCATCCTGCGCGAGGACGACATTGTCCTCAACGCCGGTCGCCCTGCGCTCACGCTGCGTGTGGCCAACAGTGGCGACCGCCCGGTGCAGGTCGGCTCGCATTTCCATTTCGCCGAGGTCAATCCGGCGCTGCGCTTCGATCGCGCCGCCGCGCTCGGCATGCGCCTGAACATTGCCGCCGGCACGGCAGTGCGCTTCGAGCCCGGCCAGCACCGCACGGTCGAGCTCATCGCACTGGCAGGGGCGCGCGAAGTCTACGGCTTCAATGGCCAGGTGATGGGCGCCTTGCCCCCACTGGCGGAGAACTGAGATGGCCACCATCAAGCGCCAGGCCTACGCCGAGATGTACGGTCCCACCGTGGGCGACCGCATCCGCCTGGCCGATACAGAGCTGTTCATCGAGATCGAACACGACTACGCCGCAGCCCACTACGGCGAGGAAGTCAAATTCGGCGGCGGCAAGGTCATTCGCGACGGCATGGGTCAGTCGCAACGGCTGCATGCGGACGTCATGGACACCGTCATCACGAATGCGGTCATCGTCGACCACTGGGGCATCGTCAAGGCCGATATCGGACTGAAGGACGGACGCATCGCGGCCATCGGCAAGGCCGGCAATCCCGACATCCAGCCCGGCGTGACGATGACCATCGGCGCGGCGACCGAAATCATTGCAGGAGAAGGCCATATCGTCACCGCGGGGGGCGTCGATACCCACATCCACTTCATCTGCCCGCAGCAGATCGAAGAAGCGCTCACGAGTGGCGTCACCACCATGATCGGCGGCGGCACCGGGCCGGCGGTGGGCACGGCGGCGACGACCTGCACACCCGGTCCCTGGCATATCCATTCCATGCTGATGGCGGCCGATGCCTTTCCGATGAACCTGGGTTTCATGGGCAAGGGAAACGTCAGCCTGCCGGGCCCCCTCGAAGAACAGATCAGGGCCGGCGCAGTGGGCCTGAAGCTGCATGAAGACTGGGGCAGCACGCCGCAGGCCATCGACAACTGCCTGGCCGTTGCGGAGCGCTTCGACGTGCAGGTTGCGCTGCACTCCGATACGCTCAACGAGGCCGGCTTCCTGCAAAGCACGCTCGGCGCGTTCAAGGGCCGCACTATCCATACCTTCCACACCGAAGGCGCGGGCGGCGGGCATGCGCCGGACATCATCGCGGCCGTCGGCGAGGCCAACGTGTTGCCCTCGTCAACCAACCCGACCCGCCCGTACACGGTCAACACGCTCGACGAGCACCTGGACATGCTGATGGTCTGCCACCACCTCGACGCGTCCATCGCGGAGGACGTGGCATTTGCGGAGTCGCGCATCCGCCGCGAAACCATCGCCGCCGAAGACATCCTGCACGACCTGGGCGCCATCTCGATGATGTCCTCCGACTCCCAGGCACTGGGCCGCGTCGGCGAAGTCATCCTGCGCACCTGGCAAAGCGCGCACAAAATGAAAGTACAACGCGGCCACCTGGCGGACCCCAACGCGCCGAACGCGCCGGCGGCCACCCACGACAACTTCCGCGTCCGGCGCTACATCGCGAAATACACGATCAATCCGGCCATCACCCACGGCGTAGCGCACGTAGTGGGCTCGATCGAGGTCGGCAAGCTGGCCGACCTGGTGCTGTGGAAGCCGGCGTTCTTCGGGGCCAAGCCGTCGATGATCCTGAAGGCCGGCATGATCGCGATGGCGCAGATGGGCGACCCGAATGCGTCCATTCCGACGCCGCAGCCGGTGCACTACCGGCCGATGTTCGGGGCATTCGGCGGCGGACTGAAAAAGTCCGTGACCTTCGTCTCGCAGGCGGCGTTCGACGACGGCATCGCGCAGCGCCTGCAGCTGACGAAGACGGTGTTGCCGATCCGCGGCACGCGCGGCCTGGCCAAGGCCGACATGATCCACAACAGCGCCACCCCCGTCATGCAGGTGGACCCCGAAACCTACGAGGTGCGCGCCGACGGCCAGCTCCTCACCTGCGAACCGGCCACCGAGCTGCCGCTGGCGCAGCGCTACTTTCTGTTTTGAGGCGTATTTTGGAGGACTATCCGATGCTGACCCTGCATACCCGCCTCGAGCGGGCCGACCATGCCACCGCGCATGTCACTGCGCATGTCACTGATGAAGCAGTGCTGGCCTACGACCAGCGCGAGCGCTGCCGCTTGCGTCTCTCGCTCGCGTCGGGCGCAGCGGCGGCGCTGTTCCTGCCGCGCGGCTCGGTGCTGCGCGACGGCGACCTGCTCACCGGACCGGAAGGCGCGGTGGTGCGCGTCCGCGCGGCGATGGAAGCAACCTACCGCGTCAGCGCACACGATCCACAAGCGCTGGTGCGCTGCGCGTTCCACCTCGGCAACCGCCACGGCCAGGTGCAGATCGGCGTCGACCACCTGCGCATCCGCGCCGATCCGGTGCTGCGCGACATGCTGGCCGGCCTGGGCGCCACCGTAACAGAAGAGCATGCGGCGTTCCATCCGGAGCCCGGGGCGTATGGCGGTGGCCACGGCCACGCCCATGGCCACGAATCGCGCCACCTGCTTGCCCCTGTTCCGCTGCGCCAGAAAATCCACCGCCCGGGCGACGCGGAGAGCGCGTGAACGGGACGGCCCTGCTGCACCTGCTGCAATTGGCCAGCCCGTCGCTGCCAATCGGCGCGTACAGCTATTCGCAAGGCCTCGAAACGGCCATCGAACGCGGCAGCGTGCGGTGTCCGGACAGCGCGGCGCGCTATCTGGCGCGCCAGCTGGGCGATGTGCTGGCGCCATGGGACGGCGCCGTGTTCTGGCGCCTGCTGGCCGCCTGCAGGATTGGCAATAGCAGCGGCAATGGCGCTGAGGACAGCGCCGGGGGCAGCGAAGCATTCTGGCAATGGAACGCGCGTTACCTGGCCTCGCGCGAAAGCGCGGAGCTGCGTGCGGAAACGGTGCAGATGGGCTACTCGCTGACCCGGCTGCTCATGGAACTGAATCTGGTTCCATCCGGCCCGATGCGCGACACCTGCCTGCCCGCCGCGCTGGCGCAAGCCGTGCATGCGCTGGGGGTGCCGCATGAGGAAGCGTTGCTGGCGATGCTGTTCTCGTGGACCGAGAACCAGGTGCTGGTGTGCGTGAAATCGATCCCGCTCGGCCAGGTGGCCGGGCAACGCCTGCTGCTGGGGCTGAGGCCGGCGATCGAGCAGGCGGCCGCGCAGGCGCGCTCGCTGCCTGACGACGAATTATCGAGCTGGGCGCCGGGATTGGCCCAGCTGTCCATGTACCACGAAATCCAGAGCGGCCGGCTGTACCGGTCGTGATCATGAAAGGAGCAAGCATGCAATCGAATCCCCTGCGCGTGGGAATCGGCGGCCCGGTCGGATCGGGCAAGACGGCGCTGTGCGAGCAGCTCTGCAGGGCGATGCGCGACCGGCACGACATGGCCGTCATCACCAACGATATCTACACCCGCGAAGACATGGAGATCCTGCTGCGCGCCGGGGCACTGCCGCCGGAGCGCCTGATGGGGGTCGAGACCGGGGGCTGCCCCCACACAGCCATCCGCGAAGACGCCTCGATCAACCTCGAAGCCATCGCACGGCTGCAGGCGGACTTTCCCGGCCTTGAACTCATCCTGGTGGAGTCGGGCGGGGACAACCTGGCGGCCACCTTCAGCCCTGAACTGTCGGATCTCACCCTGTACGTCATCGACGTGGCCGGCGGAGAAAAGATTCCGCGCAAGGGCGGGCCGGGCATCACGCGTTCGGACTTGCTGATTATCAACAAGACCGACCTTGCCCCGCATGTGGGCGCCAATCTCGACATCATGGCCGCCGACGCGCGCCGCCAGCGCGGCGACCGGCCCTTTGTGTTTACCAATCTGCGCACAGGCGCCGGCGTGGACGACATTGTCGCCTTCATCCGCGAACAGGGTCTGCTGGACGCCGTCAACGAGGAGCACGCAGCATGAAACGCTTGAGCAACCTGAGCATCCTGGCCATTCTGATCTCCGCCGGCAGCGCCTGGGCACACCCGGGTCACGCCAGCGGGGGCTTTGCCGCCGGCCTCGTCCACCCTCTGCTCGGGCTGGACCACTGGCTGGCCATGCTTGGGCTGGGGCTGTGGAGCTGCGCCGCCGCCATCCCCCGCAAGGCGCTGGCAACGGTCTGCGCCGCCATGGCGGTGGGTGCGTTCGCGCCCCTGGCGCTGCCCGCAGTGGAGCCGCTGCTCGCGGCGAGCGTGCTGGTGGCGGGCCTGATGGGCCTTGGCGCCACGCGGCTGCCGGCAGTCCTTGGCCTGGTCCTCGCAGGCGCGTTCAGCCTGGTGCATGGCCATGCGCACGGACAGGAAACGGCCGGCCTCGCCGCAGCGGCCGGCGCACTCTGCATGAGCATGGGCCTGATGGCCATCGGCTGGCTGGCCGGACGCAATGCACGCCTGCAGAAAGTGGCGCCGGCACTGGTCACGCTCGCCGGCGCCGGCATGCTGGGCTTCGCCTGACGGATCGGGACTGTTGAAACGACCGGGCTGGCCGCCCCCAACGAGCACCATGTCGAGCGCGGATGATCTGGTCACGAGAGTTCGCATGCTCGAGGACCTGATTTCGTTGGGTATTCCAGTCTTGCCCGCGCAGGCGCGCGAACCCTGGCGGCGGCCAGCTGTTCGCGCGCGGCGACGTCAGCGCGGTGCACTACGTCGAGTCGCTGGCCGCTGGCGGCCCAGCCTGCGCAGCCGGCGGAGCCGGGGAGCGCCGTGACCGGCAGGCCGGCACTGCTGGCCGCCAGCGTGGGGTATGGCGTTTCACAACACCCGAGTAGCCGAAAGCGACCGAACGGTGCCATTGCCCGTTCAAAATCTTGCATAGTTACAAGTTCCGTATTACGCTGACCAAGTTAACTTCTGGTGAGCATCATGGGATTTTTTTCGGCATCAAAATCGGTGTTGTCCGCCATCGCAGGCGCGCTGATCACGACCCATTCCTGGCAGTACAACGCATCCCGAGGCCAGCGCACCTGCACCTGCTGCGGGCGGCAAGAGGAAATGGTTCTCGATCTGGTCAGCACGAACTGGGAAATGCTCGCGCCGGGCGACCCGGCCGCACACGCCGTTAGGACAGTTCCTGCCGAACCGTCCCCTTGCACCGAGCCAGACCTTGCCGCAGCACGCACCCCAGGCATCTCCACCTGAGCACACGACATAAAAAAAGGCCGCTGCCGCACGAAGCAGGCAACGACCGAGTCCTCGGCAGGGCCGAGATGGAGACACAAGAGAACCGACCACATCGCCGGTAATGACATAAGTATGCGGCCATTCCGCGCGGTCACAAGGCCTGAAAGAGGTAATCGGCACCGCGTCCTTGCGTCAGAGCAGTCGTACGCATACAGGACAATTTTTACTCGCGTTCAGTCTCCCTTCTTTCTTAGTTTTTGATTCACATCAACCACATTCCTGACACGCACCCCGCGTGGGAATAAAGTGGACTTCAAGTAATCCAAGCACATAGGTCAGATGCCGTCCACGGTCCTGCTCCAGCGGCGGATACCGGCACGTCCATCCGCCCGAGTGCGCATTGCGCGAAAGAAAGGAACGAGCATGTACAAGACCATCGTGGTTCACGTCGACGGCAGTCCCGAGCAAGAGGCGCGCCTGCGCGCCGGCGCCATGCTGGCCAATGCCTTCGACGCCCACCTCGTCGGCAGCGCCGCCACCGGCATCTCCTGGTTCGAATATTCGCTGCTGGTCGGCTCGATGGGCGCGCCGATGATGCCCGAATCCGATTTCAACGGGGTGCGCGAGGCGGTCGAGGCGCGGCTCGAAGAATTCAGCACCGCGGTCCAGCGCCTCGGCGTCAACAGTTTCGAAACGCGCATGCTCGAGGACGACGCCCGCTACGCCCTGCTGCTCGAATCGCGCTACGCCGACCTCGTGATCGTCAGCCGCGACGCCGAACCGATCGTGGTGCCGGGCATCCCGATGCAGGCGCGCGGCTTGCCCGAATACGTCGCGCTGCACGGCGCGCGTCCCGTGCTGGTGGTGCCGCCCGGCTGGAAAGAACGCCCCCTGCCCGGCACCGCCGTCGTCGGCTGGGATGGCAGCATGCAGGCGATCCGCGCCATCAGCGCCGCCCTGCCCCTGCTGCGGCAGGCCGATGCCGCCAAGCTCGCGCTCGTCAATCCCGGCGCCATGGCCGAGATGCATGGGGAAGAACCGGGCGCGGACATGGCGCTGCACCTGGCGCGCCACGGGGTCAAGGTCGATGTCGTCATCGAGACCACGCGCAGCAGCACCGGCGAGGCGCTCCTGAAGCTGGCGCGCGAACACGATGCCGGGCTGCTGGTCACGGGCGCCTTCGGCCACAGCCGCTACCGCGAGTTCGTCCTCGGCGGCGTCACCCGTGCGCTGCTGGCGGGCAGCACCACGCCGCTCCTGATCGCGCACTGAACGCCGCAGCATGTCGCCAGCCTCCGCCATGGCGCCCGATACCCGCCCCACCCCCCGCCCCGATGCCGCCGACAGCACGCGCCGGCTCGAAGGCAGTGCCTGGCTCGGCGGCACCCACCGCCATGCGCGGATCGCCGGCGGCGGGCAAGTCCATGCCGACCTGGTGCTGTGGGCCTGGCTCGGGCGCATCACCGGCAACCTGTCGCCGGCCGCGCTCGGCCTGGCCTGGTTCGACTGGGCCAGCCACCTCCTGATGTCGCCCGACAAGCAGCATGAGCTGGCCACCGACGCCGTCCTCGGCTGGCAGCGCTGGCTGCAATACCTTGCCACGCCGGCCGGCCATGCGGTCGACCCGGTACGGCCACTGGCCCAGGACAAGCGTTTCGTCGATCCGGCCTGGAGCACCGCGCCCTGGCGCCAGCTCAGCCAGGGCTTCCTGATGAGCCAGCAATGGTGGCACCGCGCTACCTCCACCGTGCGCGGCGTCGCGCCGCACCATGCCGACGTCGTCACCTTCGTCGCGCGCCAGCTGCTCGACTGCGTGGCGCCGTCGAACTTCGTCACCACCAATCCGGTCGTGCAGCGCACCGTGCTGGCCAGCGGCGGAATGAACCTGGTCAATGGCGCCATGCGCGCCTGGCGCGACGTGCAAGGCCTGCTCGCGGGCAAGCCGCGCGTGGTCAAGCACCGGCCGGGGCGTGACGTCGCCGTCACGCCGGGCAAGGTGGTGATGCAGAACCGGCTCATCGAGCTGCTGCGCTACGATCCGGCCGGCACCGCCGTGCACGAAGTGCCGCTCCTGATCGTGCCGGCCTGGATCATGAAGTTCTACATCCTCGACCTGTCGCCGCACAACTCCCTGGTGCGCTACCTGGTCGAGCACGGACACACCGTCTACATGGTGTCCTGGAAGAACCCGCAAGCCGATGACCGCGACCTCACCATGGACGATTACCGCCAGTTGGGCATCACCGCCGCGCTCGACGCCATCGTGGCCCAGACTGGCGCCAGCCAGATCAATGCAGCGGGCTATTGTCTGGGCGGCACCCTGCTCGCGATCGCCGCCGCCGCCATGGCGCGCGACCATGACCGGCGCCTGGCCAGCATCTCGCTGCTGGCGGCCCAGGTCGACTTTACCGAGCCCGGCGAGCTGTCGCTGTTCATCGACGACAGCCAGGTCAGCTTCCTGGAGGCCGCCATGTGGCAGCAGGGCTACCTCGACACGCGCCAGATGGCCGGCGCCTTCCAGCTGCTGCGCTCCAACGACCTCATCTGGTCGCGGCGCCTGCGCCACTACCTGCTCGACCTGCCCGAGCAAGAGAGCGACCTGATGTCCTGGAATGCCGACGCCACCCGCATGCCCTACCGCATGCACACCGAATACCTGCACCGCCTGTTCCTGCGCAACAGCCTGGCCAGCTCGCGTTACCTGGCCGGCGGACGGCCCGTCTCGCTGAGCGACATCGACGTGCCCATCTGCGCGGTCGGCACGCTCACCGACCACGTCGCGCCATGGCGCTCGGTGTACAAGATCATCCCGCTGACCGACACCGAGGTCACCTTCATTCTCACCAGCGGCGGCCACAATGCCGGCGTGGTTTCTCCGCCGGGCAGCCCCAACCGCAGCTACCAGGTTGCCGTGCACCGCCATGACGACCCGTACGTCGATCCCGACCGCTGGCTGGCGCGCGTGCCCCAGCTCGAGGGCAGCTGGTGGCCCACCTGGGAGCAATGGCTTGCCCGCCATGCCGGCAAGCATGTACCCCCGCCGGCGCCGCTGCCAGACATGGCGCCCGCGCCGGGCGAATACGTCCTTCAGCAATAGCCTGGTTCCTCCTTACGCCTCACCGCACCGGCCCGCGCCGCAGGTCGGCGCGCATGGCGCCCGCGTCGCCGTCGCCGTCGCCGTCGCCGCCAGCCTGCGTACGCTGGCGGCTGATGCCCGCAGCCCACAGATACTTCAAGTTTCAAGGGAACGCGGCCTTCCCGACAGCTGACTTAGAATCAATTCGACAATTCCGCAAGCCCTTCCACACCTGTCGGCGCCGACGTCTTTACGCCAAGAACGGGCGTGGGCAACGTACTCAAGAGAAGGAAGCCACAAGCATGGACCAATTCAGCGACGTCAAGCTCACCCGACGCGACCTGTTGATCGCCGGCGCCCTGTCGGTATCGACCGCGGCCGTACCAGGCGCGCACGCCCAGCAGGCCGCACCAGCGGCTGCCGCGACCACCACTCCCGAGCCAGTCACCACCGGCGTTACCTTCACCGTCAACGGCAAGCAGGTGACGCTGCAGCTGGACACCCGCACCAGCCTGCTCGACGCGCTGCGCGAGCACCTGCATCTGACCGGCTCCAAGAAGGGATGCGACCAGGGCCAGTGCGGCGCCTGCACCGTCATCATGGACGGCCGCCGCATCAATTCCTGCCTGTCGCTGGCGGTCATGCACGAAGGCGCCGAAATCACCACCATCGAGGGCCTCGGCACGCCAGAGAAGCTCCATCCGATGCAGGCCGCCTTCATCAAGCACGACGGCTACCAGTGCGGCTACTGTACCCCCGGGCAGATCCGTGCCAGCGTGTCGGTGATCGAGGAAATCCGCCAGGGCATTCCGAGCCACGTGACCGCGGACCTGAATGCGAAGCCCCTGCTCTCCGTGGAAGAGATCCGCGAACGCATGAGCGGCAATATCTGCCGCTGCGGCGCCTACTCGAACATCATCGACGCAATCACCGAAGTGGGAGGGGTCAAGGCATGAAGGCATTCACCTACCAGCGCGCCACCTCGCCGGGTCAAGCCGCCGAGCTCGTCGCGCGCACCCCGAACGCCCGCTTCATCGCCGGCGGCACCAACCTGCTCGACCTCATGAAGCTCGAGATCGAGACCCCGACCACCCTGGTCGACGTCAACGGCCTGGGCTTCGACCAGATCGAACCCACAGCGGACGGCGGCCTGCGCGTGGGTGCGCTGGTGCGCAACACCGACCTGGCGGCCGATGCGCGCGTGCGCAAGGATTACGCCGTGCTGTCGCGCGCCCTGCTGGCGGGCGCCTCGACCCAGTTGCGCAACAAGGCGACCACCTCCGGCAACCTGCTGCAGCGCACCCGCTGCCCCTATTTCTACGATACGGCGCAGCGCTGCAACAAGCGCCAGCCGGGCAGCGGCTGCGCCGCCATCGGCGGCTACACCCGCCACCACGCCGTGGTCGGCGCCAGCGACGCCTGCATCGCCGTCCACCCGAGCGACATGGCCATCGCCATGCGCCTGCTCGACGCCGAGGTCGAGACCGTGAAGGCCGACGGCAGCATGCGCAGCATCCCGATCGCCGACTTCCACCGCCTGCCGGGCAACACGCCGCATATCGAGACCGTGCTCGAGCCGGGCGAATTGATCACTTCCGTCAAACTGCCCAAGCCGCTGGGCGGCGTGCACGCCTACCGCAAGGTGCGCGACCGCGCCTCCTACGCTTTTGCCCTGGTGTCGGTCGCCACCGTGATCCTGCCCGACGGCAGCGGACGCGTGGCGGTCGGCGGCGTGGCCCACAAGCCATGGCGGGTCGAAGAGGCCGAGCGCCAGATGGCGCAAGGCGCCAAGGCGGTGTCCGACCGCCTGATGGCCGGCGCCCGCACCACCGACGACAATGCCTTCAAGGTGGCCCTGGTGCACCGTACCCTGGCCGACGCACTGGCCACCTCTGTTTCAGCAGCGAAGAAAGGCTGATCCCATGAAATTCACTACTCCAGCCACCACCAATCCCATCGACCGCCAGCGCTATGTCGGCCAGCCGCTTGACCGCATCGATGGTCCGCTCAAGTGCACCGGCACGGCGCCTTACGCCTACGAGCACCACAAGGAAGTGCCGAACGCCGCCCACGGCTTCGTGGTCGGCTCCGGCATCGCCAAGGGCCGCATCGCCTCGATCGAGATCGAGGCCGCGCGCCGCGCGCCCGGCGTGCTGGCCGTGGTCACGGCCGCCAATGCCGGCAAGCTGGGCAAGGGCGACAAGAACGTCGCCCACCTGCTGGCCGGCCCGAAGATCGAGCACTACCACCAGGCCGTGGCCCTGGTGGTGGCCGAGACCTTCGAGCAGGCGCGCGCCGCGTCCCACCTGGTGCGCGTGAAGTACGTCGAGGAAAAAGGCCGCTTCGACCTGGCCGCCGAAAAGAACAAGGCGGTCAAGCCGGACTGGGAAGACGACCCGGCCGACTCCAGCGCCGGCAACTTCCAGCGCGGCTTCGATACCGCGCCCGTGAAACTCCACGCCACCTACACCACCCCGGACCAGTCGCACGCGATGATGGAGCCGCATGCGTCCACCGCGGTCTGGGAGGGCGACAAGCTGACGGTCTGGACCTCGAACCAGATGATCAACTGGTGCGTCCAGGACCTGTCCAAGACGCTGGGCATGCCGAAGGAGAAAGTGCGCGTGATCTCGCCCTATGTCGGCGGCGGATTCGGCTCCAAGCTGTTCCTGCGCGCCGACGCCGTGCTGGCGTCGCTCGGCGCGCGCGCGGCCAAGCGTCCGGTCAAGGTGGCGCTGCACCGTCACCTGATCTTCAACAACACCACCCACCGCCCGGCCACGATCCAGCGCATCCGCATCGGCGCCGGCCGCGACGGTCGCATCATGGCCATCGGCCACGAGTCATGGAACGGCAACCTGCCCAAGGGCAGCTCGGAAGTGGCGACCCAGCAGACCCGCCTGCTGTACGCGGGCGCCGACCGCATGACAACGACGCGCGTCGCCCTGCTCGACCTGCCTGAGGGCAATGCGATGCGCGCCCCGGGCGAGGCGCCGGGCATGATGGCGCTCGAAGTCGCGATGGACGAGATGGCCGAAAAACTGAACATCGACCCGGTGCAGTTCCGCATCCTGAACGACACCAAGGTCGATCCCGAGAAGCCGATCCGCAAGTTTTCCGAGCGCCGCTTCGTCGAGTGCATGCGCATGGGCGCCGACAAGTTCGGCTGGAACAAGCGCAATCCCAAGCCCGGACAGACGCGCGAAGGCCGCTGGCTGATCGGCTACGGCGTGGCCTCGGCCTTCCGCAACAGCCCGGTGATGAAGTCGGCGGCGCGGGTGCGCCTCGCGCAGGACGGCAAGGTGATCGTCGAAACCGACATGACCGACATCGGCACCGGCAGCTACACCATCATCGGCCAGACCGCGGCCGAGATGCTGGGCGTGCCGCTCGAGCGGGTCGAGGTGCGCCTGGGCGACTCCAGCTTCCCGGCGTCGAGCGGCTCGGGCGGCCAATGGGGCGCGAACAGCTCGACGTCGGGCGTGTACGCCGCCTGCGCCAAGCTGCGCGAACTGGTGGCGGCCAAACTCGGCGTCAACGAGCGCGATGCCGAGTTCGTGGACGGCGCCGTCCGTGCGGGCGGGCGCGACCTGCCGCTGGCGCAGGCCGCTGCCGGCGGCGAGCTGGTGGCCGAGGACACGATCGAATTCTCCGGTGGCCTCGACAAGAAGAACCAGCTCTCGACCTTCGGCGCCCACTTCGTCGAAGTGGCGGTCGACCCGGTGACCGGTGAAATGCGGGTGCGGCGCATGCTGGCCGTGTGCGCGGCCGGCCGCATCCTCAATCCCAAGCAGGCGCGCAGCCAGGTAATCGGCGCCATGACCATGGGCGTGGGCGGTGCGCTGATGGAACACCTGGTGGTCGACAAGCGCCTCGGCTTCTTCGCCAACCACGATCTCGCCAGCTACGAGGTGCCGGTGCATGCCGACATTCCGCACCAGGAAGTCGTGTTCCTGAAGGAAGAAGACGAGCTGTCCTCGCCCATGAAAGCCAAGGGCGTCGGCGAACTCGGTATCTGCGGGGTCGCCGCGGCGGTCGCGAACGCGGTCTACAACGCCACCGGCGTGCGGGTGCGCGAATATCCGATCACGCTCGACAAGCTGATCGAGAAGATGCCGCTGTCCGCCTGAGCGCAGGCGGGCGCATGTCAGGCTGACGTTCAGCCTGACATGCAGGCGGACATGCAGCCGACGGCGTCCAAGCAGTGGCGTTCGCCGCGCGTTGCCGCGTACAAGGCCTGGTCGGCCGCCTCGCTCAGCGCGTGCGGCACGCTCAGGCGCGTGCGGTCGAAGGCGACGCCGGGTCGGTCAGGCAGGGCTTTGCAGCAAGTGCCAGGCCATCGCCACGCAGACGATCGCCACGAAGAGCAGCAGGCCGAACACGAAGATGCGCATCGAATTGGCCAGGCCCGTCACGGCGCGGTTGGCGGTCTCGCCCAGCTTGCCCCGCCGGCGCGCCCCGTTCAGCAGCAGCGAGAAGAAGATGAACAGGGTCGCGCAGATCAGTACCAGCTTCATCTAGGTTCGCACCGCCACCAGGATCAAGGCCACCACGGCCAGCAGCGCCGACAGGCCGGCGGTCACGCCGAGCCAGGTGATCTTCTGGCGCTGCACGTCCATCTTGGCGATCAACTGGGCGTTCTGATCGGCCAGGTTGGCGATCAGTTCCGAAGCCGAGCGCATCTGGTTGCGCAGGTCGTTCAGCTCGGCGTCGCTCTGTTCGGCACGCGCGATCAGGTGGCCGATGACGTCGTCTTCTTGTGCCGCCATCTCAGGGCTCAAGCCGGTCGCCGGGTTCACTTCCCCCGGTCTGCGATTGACCGTGTCCCACAAGCGGCGCGCGCCGGTCGCCACCTGGGGCGCGGCGTGGATCACCTCGCTCCATGGGACGGTCTTCAATACGGTCCACCAGCCTGCTGCCATACCTGCTCCTTGTCAATCATGTGAGGCTGGAGCATACCATTGCCGGACGGTGCGGCCAAACGCCGCACGCGTCCTGCACCGGGCTCGCACAGATCTTGCACGGATCCTGCACGGGTTGTGCATGGGTCTCGCATGACGGCGCGCCTGCCGCGTGCTGCCCGACAGCGGCTTGCGCTAGTATCGCGTCATGTGTGGACGATTTGACCAGAGCCAGACGGCTCGCAACTACGCCAGCGCGATCGGCTGGCTCGACGCGGTGTACGACAGCGAATCCGCGCCGGCCTACAACGTGCCTCCCGGCACTTACCGGCCTGTGCTGCATATCCAGGACGGCCAGCGGCGGGTGGACGACGTGTACTGGAGCTACCAGGCGCGTTGGGCCAAGGGCAAGGTGCCGGTGACGATCAATGCGCGCATGGACAAGCTCACCAACCGCTACTGGCGCGGCCTGCTCAAGTCGGGGCGGGCGCTGGTGCCGGCCGAAGGCTGGTATGAATGGACTGGCGAAAAAGGCCACAAGCAGCCGTGGCACATCCACCGCCGGGACGGTGCGCCGCTGTTCATGCTGGCCCTGGCCAATTTCGGCGGTTTTACCGAAAGCCGCGCCGAAGCCGGTTTCGTGCTGGTGACCGACGACGCCTCGGGCGGCATGCTCGACATCCACGACCGGCGGCCGGTGGTGCTGGATGCGCGCGACGCCGACACCTGGCTCGATCCAGCGCTCTCGAGCGAGGAAGCGCTGGCGTTCGCGCGCCGCGCCGCCCTGCCCTCGGATGCATTCGAATGGCACGCGGTCAGCACGCTGGTCAACCGGGCCGGGGTCGGCGGTCCCGAAGTCGTGCAACCCATCGATACCGAAGCCGAATGAACAAAGGCCCGGACGCTCGCACGTCCGGGCCTTTCAGCTGGCGGCCACGCCGCCAGCGCTCCTCGGTAGCGCCGCTTGACCTGGCGCTGCCGACGGCTGCTTAGCGCTGATTTAGCGCTAATTTAGCGCTGATTCAACGCTGATACGCGCCGAGGTCGATGCTGCCGCCACGCGCCTTGCCGTCGATGTCGGTCTTCGGCGCATAGGTCGCGAGGCCACGACCGATTGCCGGCGAGCTCGCCGTCAGCTTGTAGTCCGGCGTTGCCGCGGTGCGCGAGTAGCCGGCGAACAGCGGTTCCGAGCTGATGGTGCCCGTATGGGTCAGGCCATTACGCAGCTGGAAGTTGTAGGTCGTGTTCTTGGTGACCAGGTTGTTTTTGTACGTATTGCCCTTGCCGGTCGTGCCCTGCTCGGAAATGCCGTACTTGTTGTCGTACACGATGTTGTTGTGCACGTGGACGTTGTTGGCGCCCGCTTTGGTGAAGTAGAAGTCGCCGCCGCCGACGATGATCCCGAACACCGACGAGCTCACCGTGTTGTTGACGATCTGGAGGTCCGTGGCGTCGTGCCACAGGTGGATCGCCGCCGAGCCCACGCGGTAGACCACGTTGTTCTTGATCGTGCCCGAGGTGCTGTGATAGATGCCCTGGACGTAGGTGCAGCCGGCCGGGCCGATATCGTGCACGACGTTGCCGATCACGTCGCCCTTGACGCCCTTGTAGTAGCTGTCCACGCCGATCGCCGAGCCGCCGGCGCTGTTGCACGGAATGGTTGTCGCCATGTGGTGCACGCGGTTGCCCTGGATGACGTTGTACGAACCGCCGGTATAGATGCCGAGCACCCATTTGGTGCCGCTGCCGATCTTGCTGCCATCGACGTCGAAACCGATGATGCTGACGTAGTTGCCGCGGTTGTCCCAGGCGGTCTTGTTGGTCGAGTTGGCAGGCGGCACGATCTTGGCGCCCCACTTGGTCGTCGACACCCAATAAATGCGGCTGCTTGCCGTGCCACTGGCGGTGGTCCGGATGCCGCCGGCGTAGGTGCCGGGCGCCACGAACACGGTGGTGCCGGCCTTCGTCACGGCCTGGGCGGCGCGCGCCAGGGTCTTGAACGGCGCGGCCTTGGTGCCGGCGGCGCTGTCCGAACCGGTCGGCGAGACATAGAAATTGTTTGGCGTAGCCGGGATGCCCGCGCCGACGACAGGCGCTGGATTGCGCGCGGTATATTCGGGGCTGCGCTTGATCTCCGCTTCGATGTTCGCCAGGCTGACGCCACTGTTCATCGCTTGGGTCCAGAACTGCCAACCTTCCGCATCGGGTTCACGGCCGAGCAGGGTCAGGTACAGCTGGCGCACTTGATCCTGGGCCGAGGCAGCGGCGGTGGCGGCTGGCGTCGGGCTTTGCGGGGCCGTGGCGGCCTGGGCCGATGCGGTGGCGGCCAGCAGAACGGCTGCGGCAACGGCAGTCAGGTTGGTACGAAGGTTCGAGGCGATCATGGTGCTGCTTTTCATCTGAGGTTTCCTTCTAGTCCGGAAAAAACACCGGGCAATGGAGGGGCCACGCGCAGGGCGCGGCAGTCCACGCGGGACGTGGGCTTCTCCTGATGTGTCGGAGCGGACGGGGCGCATGCGCCCGTCCACGAGGTCGCCAGCTGGCGCTGGCGTGGGTGACGCCGGATGAAGCTGGCCAGGGCTGGCTTCGGTCCGGCTCGGTACTGCGGGGGGACTGCGTGGTAGTGCTTAGCGCTGGTAAGCGCCGAGGTCGATGGCCGTGCCACGCGCCTTGCCGTCGATGTCGGTCTTCGGCGCATAGGTCGCGAGGCCACGGCCGATTGCCGGCGAGCTCGCTGTCAGCTTGTAGTTCGGCATCGCCGCGGTGCGCGAGTAGCCGGCGAACAGCGGTTCCGAGCTGATGGTGCCCGTATGGGTCAGGCTATTGCGCAGCCGGAAGTTATAGGTCGTGTTCTTGGTGACCAGGTTGTTTTTGTACGTATTGCCCTTGCCGGTCGTGCCCTGCTCGGAAATGCCGTACTTGTTGTCGTACACGATGTTGTTGTGCACGTGGACGTTGTTGGCGCCCGCTTTGGTGAAGTAGAAGTCGCCGCCGCCGACGATGATCCCGAACACCGACGAGCTCACCGTGTTGTTGACGATCTGGAGGTCCGTGGCGTCGTGCCACAGGTGGATCGCCGCCGAGCCCACGCGGTAGACCACGTTGTTCTTGATCGTGCCCGAGGTGCTGTGATAGATGCCCTGGACGTAGGTGCAGCCGGCCGGGCCGATATCGTGCACGACGTTGCCGATCACGTCGCCCTTGACGCCCTTGTAGTAGCTGTCCACACCGATCGCCGAGCCGCCGGCGCTGTTGCACGGAATGGTCGTCGCCATGTGATGCACGCGGTTGCCCTCGATGACGTTGTACGAACCGCCGGTATAGATGCCGAGCACCCATTTGGTGCCGCTGCCGATCTTGCTGCCGTCGACGTCGAAACCGATGATGCTGACGTAGTTGCCACGGTTGTCCCAGGCGGTCTTGTTGGTCGAGCTGGCAGGCGGCACGATCTTGGCGCCCCACTTGGTCGTCGACACCCAATAAATGCGGCTGCTTGCCGTGCCACTGGCGGTGGTCCGGATGCCGCCGGCGTAGGTGCCGGGCGCCACGAACACGGTGGTGCCGGCCTTCGTCACGGCCTTGGCGGCGCGCGCCAGGGTCTTGAACGGCGCGGCCTTGGTGCCGGCAGCGGTATCCGAGCCGGACGGCGAGACGTAGAAATTGTTTGGCGTGGCCGGGACGGTCGCGGCATTGGCCGCCATGGCGGCGGCCAGCATGGCGACGGCGGTAGCGGCGCGGGCGACGCTGGTACGGGTCGGAGCGAAAGTAGCAAAAGTCTGCATGTCGAGGTCTTACCTTAGGTGAACGAGGTAACCCTTTGAACGCAGGAAACTTCCTAAGTTCAACTTTTTCTAGGAAATTTTTTCTAGAAGTATCAAATTCCTAAACGAAATTTCACTGTGGAAATAAAATACGCGCCAGCGATGGGCGTCGTGATACGTACCCGAGGCGGCGTAGTCGAGTGATCTAGCTAACCGCGCGTCGTGCGGTATGCGCTTGCGCGGCATGTGCTGGACGGCAATGCGTCCGGGCACGGTGTCGAGTCGAAACGGCCGGCCTCTGTGAATGAAGTTAACTTCTGTAGTCCAAGTTATTCAAAGAATTTTTTCCGGATGAAATCACTCCTCACGAGATTCGTCCCCATAGAAATTAAACCTCCCCATGATCTAGATCGAATCAAACGCGAAACCAAAAGTCGCGCTCAGCAGTCTTATCCCACTGCTACTTAACGCGAGGTGATTTCAATGGGCGAATACATGCAAATCCGGGGCATGCTGCAAGACGGCGAGGAATACGCAGGTCTGATCTTGGGCAAGGACGAACCCGACTACCACCTGGTCCTGCTGCCAGGCGATTCCTCCGACGTCAGCTGGCCCACTGCGGTGGACTGGGCCATCGCTCATGGGGGGGCGCTGCCGACGCGGCGCGAACTGGCTCTGCTGTTCGCGAACCTGCGCGAATCGTTCGAGCGCAACTGGTACTGGTCGAGCGAGCCGCACGCCACCCGCGCGCAGCTGGTCTGGGGCCAGAATTTCGCGAGCGGCATCCAGACCATCTATGGCCGGCCCTACCGCGGCCACGCGCGCGCCATACGGCGCATCAGCACGGCGGCTTGAGCCGGCGGCGCGGGCGACCCTGGGTCAGGGCTTCGGCACGCTGGAGCGGCCGATGTCCTGCTCCATATTGGCCAGGTACCAGGCAGTCGCGGTCATCAGCGCCACATGGCGGCGCAGGATGTCCGGATCTACCTTGTCCAGGGTGTCGGCCGGCGTGTGGTGGTAGTCGAAATAGCTTGAGGTGTCCACGATCGGGGCGAAGCTCGGCACGCCCGCGCGTTCCAGACCGGCCAGGTCGCCGGTGGCGAGCACGTCCTGGCGCTGGAACACGTTGGCGCCGATCGGCTGCAATGCCGCCTGCAGCGGCGCGAACAGCTTGACCGACTGCGGCATCACGCTGGCGCGCAGGCCGAAGGGGCGGCCGACGCCGTTGTCGCTCTCGATCGCCCCGAAGTGCTTGCCCGCGTTCGCCTGTTCGGCGGCGAGGTAGGTGCTCGCCCCGCGCTGGCCGTTCTCTTCATTCATCCAGGCGACGAAGCGGATGGTGCGGCGCGGACGGTAGTCGAGCTTTTGCAGCACCTCGAACACGGCCATCGCGCTGGCGACGGCCGCGGCGTCGTCGTGCGCGCCCGGCGACAGGTCCCAGGAGTCGAGGTGGCCCGAGACGATCACGATCTCGTCCGGTTTCTCGGTGCCCGGCAAGTCGGCGATCACGTTGAAGCTGTCGGCGTCCGGCAGGTTCTGCGGGGTCAGCACCAGCTTCATGCTCAGCGGGCCGCGCCTGGCCAGGCGCGCCATCAGCATCGCGTCCTCCGCCGTCACGGCGGCGGCCGGGATGCGTGCGTTCTCAAGCAGGCCCGACGAACCGGTATGCGGCAGGCGATAGGCCGCGCCGCCGACCGACCGCACCAGCGCGCCGACGGCGCCGAGTTCGGCCGCCATGCGCGGACCGTTGCGGCGATAGGCCGACCCCTGTCCATAGGCATGCCCGGCCAGGCCGCGATCGGCCATGTGCTGGTCGAACGCCACGTCGAACAGCACGATCTTGCCCTTCACTTCCGCGGCGCGGGTCTTGAGTTCATCGAAGCTCTTGAGCACGAGCACCGGCGCCACCAGGCCCTCGGCCGGAGTCGCGCCCGAGCCGCCCAGCGCGGCCAGTACGACGCGCTGGGTCACGCCTTGCGGGCGCCCCGTGTACTCGACCAGCTCGCCGGTCTCGATGCCGCGCACCCAATGCGGCACCTTTACTGGTTGCAAGGTCACCCTGGCGCCGAGCTTGCGCATCGCTTCCGCCACCTGGGTGACCGCCGCCGCCGCGCCGGGCGAGCCGGACAGGCGCGGACCGATCAAGTCGGTCATGTCTTCGGTGCGTTGCCAGGCGTAGTCGCTGCTCATCGCCGTGTCGCGGATCTTGGCGAGGGCAGCCGGATCATTGCCGGGGCTGGCAGCCAGGGCCGGCACGCCCAGCAGCGCGGCGGCGATGACGCCCATGACGGGAAGATGGTGGAGACGGAAGCTGCGTTTCATGCGCGGAAACCCTTGCTAGTTCGAAAGGATTCAAACGATAGCGCATTCGGCAACTTTTTGCCCCTGTTTTTTGCCGTACGTACATGCGGCAGATGGCGGCGCAGCGCCGTGCTCAGGCCCGCACCAGGCGCACCAGGGTGATCTCGGATGGCGCGCCGAAGCGCTTCGGCGGCCCCCAGTAGCCGGTGCCGCGGCTGGTATACACCCACATGTCGCGCACACGGTTCAGTCCAGCAACGAAAGGCTGCTGCAGCGGCACAAACAGGTTCCACGGAAAGAACTGGCCGCCGTGGGTATGGCCCGACAATTGCAGGTCGAAGCCGGCCGCCGCCGCCGCCGGCGCGCTGCGCGGCTGGTGGGCCAGCAGCACTTTCACGCCGACCTCGGGCGGCGCGCCACGCAGGGCGCGCTGCGGGTCGCTCTTGTGCTCGGGGTGGAAGTGGTGGGCGGTATAGTCGGCCACGCCGGCGATCATGAGCGCGGCGCTGCCGCGCCGGCGCACCACGTGCTCGTTCATGAGCACCGTCAGGCCCAGCCGCCGCACCTCGGCAATCCACTCCAGCGCGCCGGAATAGTATTCGTGGTTGCCGGTGACGAAGAACACGCCGTCGCTCGCCTTCAGCCGCGCCAGCGGTTCGGTATGCATGGCCAGGCGCTGCACGCTGCCATCGACCAGGTCGCCGGTCACGGCAATGGCGTCGGCGCCGAGCTTGTTGACCTGGTTGACGATGGCGTTCAGGTAAGGCCGCTTGATGGTGGGGCCGACGTGGATGTCCGAGATCTGGGCGATGGCGTAGCCGTGCAGATCGGCCGGCAAGTCGCGGATCGGCACGTCGACCTTCACCACCCGCGCCACCCGCCGCGCGTTGACGTAGCCGACCATGGTCACGGCCAGCGCCACCAACGGCACGGCCAGCGCGCTGCCATGGGCGAGCGCCGGCGTCAGCGCGCCGAAGGGCAGCAGCACCAGCAGGACGATGTCGCGCAGCACGGTCGCGACCAGCAGCGACGAGAACAGGCCCATCGACAGCAGGCCGAGCCAGGCGGCCAGGTCCGACCACCGCCGCCGCCGCCGCAGCGAGGACGACACCAGGCCGACCGGGACCAGTGTGCCGAGCAGGCCCAGCAGAATGACGGCGGCGACGGTGCCGGCCGCCGCCAGCCCGAGGTCGGGCAGCAGGCGCATGCCGATATACACCAGCAACAAGACCAGCAGGGAGAAGACAATGACGATGCTACGGCTCGGGCGCATGGCAGGTTCGGATAACGGTGGTCGTGCGTAGATGGGGCGCCCGACGCTGCTTGCAAGGTGGAATGTTACTGGCTGAGATGCAGTTGTAAAAAACTGTATTAACGAATGGCATGATCCGCCGTCGGGAATATAGTACCTCCATGCCCGGTGTCGCAGTTATCATCCCGATCTCCGCCAGGGTACGAGGAAAAACCATGTTGAAATCGACAACCCTTGGTGCTGTGCTGCTGGCCGCTGTCGCGGTATCGCCGGCGGCAATGGCCGGTGATCGTGGTACGAACACGGCCGTTGGCGCGGTGCTCGGCGCCGTCGTCGGCCACACGGTCGGCGGCACCGGTGGCGCGGTCGCCGGCGGCGTGATCGGCGCGGCGGTGGGTAATTCCATCAACACCCGCGACGACCGCCGTCATTATGGCCATCACAATGGCTACAACAACGGCTACCACCAGCCGCGACCGGTGTACGTGCAGCAGCGACCCGTGTATGTGCAGCCGCGCCCGGTCTATGTGCAGCCGCGCCCGGTGTACGTGGAATCGCGACCGGTCTATGTCCAACCGCGCCCGGTGTACGTGCAGCCGCGCCCGGTCTATGTCGAGCATCGTGGCCGCGGCTGGGACCGTCATGACCGGCATGACCGTCGTGACCGGCACGATCGCTGGGACCGCGACGACCGCCGCGGCCACGGCCACGGCCACGGCTACGGCCGCTGATCCACGCCGATCCGATGAGCCGCGCACCGCGCGGCTTTTTACTGGGCGCCACACGGCCACGGCGCCTTTCCCCTCCCCTCCGCTAGTTCCCCGCATCGGCGCCATGCGCCAGGCTCGGGGGACACCATGTACGAAGCAGGCACCGTCATTTCGCTGGCCGGCGGCCAGTACCGCTTGCGCGAGGCGCTGGCCGGCTCGGCCTATGGCGTCGTCTGGCGCGCCGACAGCCTGCACGCCAACGGTTGCGTCGCCCTCAAGCTGGTCAACCTGGAACAGATGGAACGCGCACCAGTCGGCTTGCGCGCGCGCTGGCTGGCCAGCGCCAGCACCGAGATCGCCTTCCTGCGCGCCCTGGCGCCCTGGGACGCCCGCCACATCGTGCGCCTGCTCGACAGCGGCGAGCACGCCGGCATGCCGGCGATGGCGCTCGAGCTGCTCGACGGCGACCTGGCCGGCCACCTGAGCCGCGCAGCGGCGCTGGGGCGCACGGTCGCCCCCGACCGCGCCCTGGCCTGGATCGGCCAGGTCAACCAGGCGCTGGCCAAGGTCCATGCCAGCGGCTGGCGCTACCTCGACCTCAAGCCCGGCAACCTGCTGCTCGACGGCGCCAGCGACGCCGTCAAGCTGGCCGATTTCGGCACCAACCGCCGCCTCGACGACTTGCGCGCCCACACCTACGCCGGCACCGCCAACTGGCAAGCCCCGGAACAGTTCTTCCCCGACGCCGACGGCTACGCCACCGAAGCGCGCACCGATTATTTCGCCCTCGGCGCCCTGCTCTACTACCTGGTCTGCGGCCGCCTGCTGCGCTACAGCAGCGCCTGCGGCCAGGCCTGGCAGGCGCATGGCCGCCATGCGGCGGCCAGCCTGCTGGGCGAACGCCAGGTGCGGCCGGCCGTGCTGCAAGCGGACGAAGCGGCGCTGTTCGCCGCCCGCCTGGGCCCTGCCGCCGCACCCGGCCTCGCGCTGCTGCGCGCTTTGGTGGCCGAGCGTCCCGCCGACCGTCCACGCCACGCGCTGGACATCAGCCGCAGCCTGGCGCGCGCCGTCTCCGCCCTGGATGCCGAACCGCTCGAGAGCGCGGCATGAAGCATGTCGCACAGCGTGGCATACCGCGAGGCATACCGCGTCCGCCCCTCGGCGCCGGTCTCGCCTGGATTCTTCTGGCGCTGCTGTGCGCCGTGCAACTGCTGGCCCTGCTCAGGACGCCGGCGGCCTGGTCCCCGTCCGAGATCGCGGTGACGCTCGCCGCGGGCGAATCGGTCATGCTGGGGCGCCACGAACTGGGCGCGCCGCGCGCCGCTTCGCGCCAGCTGGTGTTGCGCCGCGACCGCGACGGCGCCTGGCTGCTGCGCAACGCCGAACCGCTGCAACCCGTGCTGCTGCGCCGCGGCGATGCGCGCGAGCGCAGCAGCGACTTGCCGCTCGCGGCCGGCCAGCGCATCCGGGCCGGCGCGCTGCAACTGCAGGTGCTGGCCGCCGATGCGGGACGCGCTACCTTGCACGACGGCGAACGGACCTGGGACTACGACGGCGCCACCGTGCTGCGCGATGGCCAGCCGCAGCCGGCCTGTGCCGACAGCGGCCTGCCGGCGCGCGCGCTGGCCGCCTGGAACCGCCTGCTGCCGCAAGGCGCGAGCCTGGCGCGACCCCTGAGCCTCGGCGGCCTGCTCTACTGCGGCAACCGCATCGCCGCCGCCGCGATCGAACCGGGCGAGGTCCTGCTGCTGCGCCAGGACGACGGCCGCATCGCCTTGTCGGCGCGCGGCGCCCGGCCGGTGCTGGTCTCGAGCGGCGCCGGCTGGGTCGATGCCGCCCAGCGCGAGCTGCCGCTGGCGGACGTGGATGCCTTCGCCGTGGGCCGCACCCTGTTCACACTGGCGCCGGACGGCGCCACCCTGCGCCTGTCGCCGTCGCGCCAGGTCGCGTTGTCGGCTGCTCCCTCCAGCCAACTGCCGGCCGCGGTGAGCTGGCGCTGGGAACGGCGCGACCATCTCGCCTTGCCCGCGCCGCCGCCGCTGGCCTGGGTCGCCGCCGGTCTCGTCCTCCTGGCGGCGCTCGCCTGCATCGCGCCATCGCTGCGCCGGCGCAGGATGGATCGGGATCTCGTGCGCCCGTGCGCGGCCGCCCTGCTGGCCTCCAGCGCCATGCTGCTGCTGGTCACCCAGCGCACCGTCGGCGCCCCCGGCGCCGCCATGTCCCTGCTGCTGGCCTGGGCCACCCTCTGGCTGATCTTGCTGTACCCGCGCCGCACCGGGCTGCTGGCCTCCAGCGCCGCGCTGCTGCTTGGCGCCGGGTTGCTGGTGCAGCTCGAATTGGGCCTGGGGGCCGGCGACACCGCCTGGCTGCGCCACTTCCAGAACACGGTCGCGCTGCTGGGCCTCGGGCTGCCGGGCGCCCTGCTGTTGCTGTCGCGCTTCGCCCACGGCGCCGTGTCACGCCCCACCACCGAACGCGTGCTGCTGGGATGCGCCGCGCTCGCGCTGGGCGGACTGTTGCTGCAGGTGTGCTTCGGCAACGAGACCGGCGTGTTCGACATCCAGCCCTTCGAGTTCGCCAAGTTGGCCCTGGCCGCGCTGAGCGCGCACTGCCTGGCGCTGGCCGCCGGCGGCGCGACCCAGGCCAGGCGCGACTGGCGCTTCTGGCTGCGCATGGCGGCGCCGGTGCTGCTGTTCATGTTCCTGCTCGCGGTGGCCCTGGTGCGGGTCGACGATTATTCGCCGCTGCTGCTGCTGCTGGTATGGTGCGGCGCCATGCTGCTGGCCTGGGGCGCGAGCCATGGACGGCGCGCCGCGCTGGCCTCGATCTTCCTGGCCGCCTGCCTGGTGGCAGCCGGCGGCGTGACGATGCGCGCCGGCGGCGAGCTGCTCGGCGCCTTCGGCTTCTATCCCGAGCGCTTCCAGGTCTGGAGCGAGCCGACGATCCACCCGCACACCGGCCAGCAGATGCTGCAGGGCAGCCGCGCCATCGTCCAGGGCGGCTGGCTGGGCGCCGACGGGCTGCTGGGCCTTGCGGCGCTGGGCGGCGCGGCCGGCGAGGCGCTGGCCATCCCCGCCATCCAGGACGACTTCGCCCCGTCCTTCCTGCTGCACCGCCACGGCCTGGCGGCGGGCCTGGCGCTGTGGAGCCTGCAGGCGCTGTTCCTGGCGGCGCTGCTGCGCGCCGCCGCCGGCGCCTGGCGTTGTTCGAATGCGTCCAACGACTTCCGGCGCGCCTGGGTCGGCCGCTTCCAGTGCTTCGCCCTGTGCGGCGGCGCAGCCTTCATCGCCGGCCACCTGCTGCTGTCGTGGGGCACCAACCTCGCCATGTTCCCAATCATGGGCCAGCCCATGAGCTTCCTGTCCGCGGGCGGCTCGCACCTGCTGTTTTTCATCTGCCCCCTGCTAGCGTTCGGCATGGCGAGCACCCAATTCAACGAGGAGAGTCAATCATGCCGGTCTATGTCCAACACGAAGTCCTAGGCAAGGTGCAGGATGTGTTCAACGCCGACGCCCTGTGGCAGGCGCCTGGCCTTGCGCTGTTCTCGCGCCGCCCGCTGCTGCGCGACCTGCTCGAGCGCTCCCCGCGCGAGCAGCGCGGCCGCGCCGCCACCCGCTGCTTCTCGCACGTGACCCTGGTGCTGCCGCAGGACGAGGTCGACGACGACCGCCACCTGACCCGCGGCGCGCGCGTGCGCGACCTGGCCCAATCGCTGGCCGCCCTGCACCAGAAGGATTTCGGCGACCTGCTCGGCGGCGAGGAGGTGCGCTACCACGTGCTGGGCAGCGACGACCTCGATCCGGGCGAGGTGCAGGTCAAGTTCGGCCACGCCGTCTACCTGCCGGCGCCGGGCGAGCAGGTCCAGTACACCGTGACCGCCTCGCGCGACAGCGCGATCTGGCAGCCGGTATGCGCCATCTACCCGAACCAGCGCCTGACCCTGGTCGGCCTGGACGCCGCCAGCGCCACCTTCGCGGCGCCCGGCTGGCCGTTTGGTCCGGACGGCGGACTGCTGCTGGTGAACGACGGCCCGGGCGCCCCGCTCGAACTGCAGGTGCGTCCCAAGGACAGTTTCGACTGCCGCTTCGACGCCGCCAACGGCTACTATGTCCTGCGCGGCAAGGGCGCCAGCGCCCAGCGCCTGCTTGTGAAAATCAGCCGCGCCGGCGCGGGCGCCGCCGCCCGTGCGCAGCCGGCGCCGGTCGCCGACCCGGTCATGCCGAGCGCTTCGCCGCAGCGCAGCCCGGCGGTGTGGAAGTCGCGCGCCGTCACGCCGCCGGCCGCCGACCTGACCGCGATGCCGCTGGCCGCGCCGGCCCCGGCGGCTACGCCCGCGCCGACGACGGAGCCCGACGCCACCTATGCCCCGGTGGCGCGCCATCGCATCACGCTGGCCGCGTTGGCCCTGCCGCGCCTGAGCCGCTACCGCGAGACCGGCGCCCAGGCGCTGGAGGTCGGCCTGGACGCTCGGTTGCTGCCCAGCGCGCCGGGCAAGGACAGCGTCATCCGCTTCGCGGTCGACGACGCCGACGAGTTGCACGCGATCACCCCGGCCGGCCGCCAGCGCATCGCCGTGCCGTCCCAGTTCGCTCCGCTCGACAACGCCAGCATCCGCCTGCTGGCGGTCCAGCAGCAACTGGCCGAGCGCTACAGCGCACTGCTGGTGCTGCCGCAGGGCCCGTCGCAGCCGGCGGCAGCCGGCACGCGCCTGACCTTCGGGCGCGGCATGCCGTCGCTGGGGGCGCTGCGCGTGCTCGACACGCCGCAATGCGTGCGCCAGGGCGACGGCGCCCCGGCCGCCAGCGCCGACCGCCTCGGCCTGTCGCGCAACGCCTTCAGCTGGGAAGCCTCGAACGATGGCCTGCGCGTGGCGCGCCTGTCGCCCACCCAGGCGCTGTACCACCTGGACGAGCAACTGGCGCTGGTTGCCCAGATCGAGAGCGCGACCCCGGAGCAACCCTATCTGATCCCGCCGGGCCATCACCTGGCGGCGGGACACTACGTGCTGCGCTTCGACGCCTGAGGACGGCGATGGTCACCCTGACGCAGGCGGCCGCGAATTGGCTTGCATTCGCGCTTGCCTTCGGCGCGGCCCTGGTGCTGACCCTGTGCCTGTGCGCGTGGCTGACGCCGCGCGCCTGGTGGTGGCGGCCGAACGCGCGCGCACTCGGCGTGCTGGGCGCCGGCACCGCGGCCGGCGGGACGCTGTTGCTGGCCATGTTCGGGACGCCCGCGCCAGGCCCGCAACTGGTGCAGTCGGCACAGGAGCAGGAGGCGGCGGGAGTCGAGGTACCGGTCGCCGGCGCCCGCTATCGCGTGCACGATGCGCTCAACCTGCGCGTGGCGGGAGGGATCGGCGCCGCACGCCTGCTGGTGGTGCCGGCCGGCGCGCGGGTGGAAGCGACGGGCTTGCGCGACGGCGACTGGTGGCAGGTGCGCGCCACGGTCGACGGCAAGGCGGTCGAGGGCTGGGCCAGCAGCCTGTGGCTGCGGCGCGCCGATGAGTGATTTTTGACTGCGGACGAACGATAAATTTTGCCATAGCGCTCACGGCGCGCGGGTACGCGACGAGCCGATGTCGACCCGGAGTCGACGTAGCCAGATCGCTACACGCCGTCGCTATTCCACTGAGACAGGCCATCTACCGGCTGGGGTAACCTGCTTTCGAGCCATTTCGTGACGGTTCCCGGTCTGAACGTGCTATCTGCACATTCGATTACCCAGGAAAGATAATCTCTGGGCCGTCCATTAAGGTAGGGCGGTGGAGAAAGCGGCTTGAAAACGGTTGGAAGCCGCTCACTGACCGAAAGATAGTTCAGCACATGTGCCAACTCCTGAACCACTTGCCATGCAAGCGGATGGTCAACGTCAATCGCAAACTGAACCGCCCCGGGTTTTGTAGAGGCTCCATTCTTTGAGAAAATGGAGCTATGAAGAAGCAACCGAAGTATTCCCCCGAAGTCATCGAGCGCGCT
>NZ_JBNDJE010000008.1:0-169400 GCF_050434805.1 Massilia sp. UYP11 | reverse complement strand
CAGGACGTTGATAGGCTGGGTGTGGAAGTGCAGTAATGCATTAAGCTAACCAGTACTAATTGCCCGTACGGCTTGTCCCTATAACCTTGGTAGTCACAAGGTCGAGTACAACTGCTCGATACAAAAGCTACAACCCAACTTACTTCTTCCAGATTCAGAGCTTCGCTTGACGTAGGGTTGGCGGCTTCGCCGCCGACGCGTTCAACGAATGCTCGTACAAGTCAAGCCTGATGACCATAGCAAGTCGGTCCCACCCCTTCCCATCCCGAACAGGACCGTGAAACGACTTTGCGCCGATGATAGTGCTGCAACCAGTGTGAAAGTAGGTTATCGTCAGGCTAGTTATATAGAAAAACCCCACCAGGTGATCCTGGTGGGGTTTTTTGCTTTTCGAGCCTACAAACGTTGAATGGCATGCTCGATCGAAATGCGTACGCTTGCGACGCGTAGACGGCAGAGCGCAGGGCAGCCGAGGCCAACCGAACCGCAGAGTTGCCGACGCGTACTGCTGGTCCGGACCTTGGGTTGCCGGTGATGTGGCTGCCGACCTTTTCAACCCGCCCACATCCTGCCGCTCAAACACCCCACAAGATATCGGTCTTGTTATCCCGCGCCGATCGCATCATTTCCAGCAGCGGATACATCCGTGCCGAAAAGGTGACCACCTCGATCGGTTGATGTTCGTGATCATCTTCATCGCGATGGTGCGCCTGGACATCTTGCGCCACCTGGTCGGTCGCCTGGTGCTTGCGGCTCTCTTCGATCTCGGCCTCGAGCAGCGGGATCACACGTTCCGCTTCTTCCGCGGTGATGACACCGCGTTCCGGATCCTTGTGCAACAGGTCGAGAATGCGCTTGGCATGCTCCTGGTACATCAAGACCTCTGGGTAGGATCTGCATTTAAAGGTAATCAACATGGCTATCTCTTGGTTTTGTTAGTGTTTAAACGATAGCACGACTGACACGGGCACACAGTGCGCGCGCTCGCACAACGTTCAGATCCGCTTTACCTTCAGGAGCCAAGCCGCCCCGAGCACGACGACGGCCAGCGCGCCGCTTCCCACCACCGCCAGTGCGCTCACATCCGACAACGGCGCGCGCGTGGCCCCGGCGAGGAACCAGCCCAGCGCTCCCCAGGCCAGGTTGTTGAACAGTTCGAGCATATTCATCACGATGCCGCCCTTGCCGCGTCCCTTGAAGTTGCTGCGCACGCCAGGCCGGCCGCACCAGAACACGATCAGCCCGGCGCCCAGCACGGCGCCGCACACCGTGAAACCGACAGCCAGCCCCGCAGCCGGCGTGCGCACGGTCAGCCACAGCAGCGGGACAGCCACCAGCGCCAGCACCGGCATGACGGCCGCCGCCAGCTTGGCGCGCCGCACCGTCGATAGGGACGCGGGCGACGCCAGCAGCAGGTCCGGGGCATCCTCGGCCGACAGCGCGATCCATGCCAGCGCGCCGGTCAGCGAGCCGCACAGCATCGTCAAGCCGGCGCCCAGCGCCTGCACCTGCACGTCGGCGCGCTGGAAGATGAGGAAGAGCAGCGGCAGCAGGAACAGCAGCTGCAGCAGCACCTGCGACAGCAGATGCGGATCGCGCACGATCAGGCGCCACTCCTTGACGACGACGGTATAGAACAGGCTGCGCCCGAAGCGCAGAGACCGAGGCAGCAGCGCCGTGGGCGCCGCACCTGCATGCGCCGCCGATGCCGCCAGTTGCAAGCCACGCGCGAAGAAGCGGTGGGTACGCCGCGCCGTCAGCGCGAATACCACGGCCGCCAGCGTGGCCAGCAGCAGCATCGGCAGCGGTTCGCCGAGCATGGCGCGCGCCGGCAGCAGCAACGGGTGTTCGCTCATGCCGTCCTGGCGCAACAGGCCGTCGAGCACCTGGCGCGCGCGGCCTTGCGAATCCCTGGACGACAGCGCGTGCAGCTGCGATGCGATGACCAGCAAGGCCCCGGCCAGCGCACCGATCACCTGCGCCACCACGCGGGTGCGGCGCGCGCCAAACATGCGCACCAGGCCGAGCGTGAGCAGCATCGCCGCGCAGCTGCACAGCACCGCGACCGAGATCACGCCCGGATAAATGCCGAGCCAGCGCCACTGCCCCTGCAGCAGGCCGGCATGGGCGAATGGCGCCAGGAAGAACAGGTACACGGCGGCGGTGCTGGCCGCCACGCCGGCCAGGCGCACGGCAAAAATGCTGTGTGAGGGCAGGGGCGACGACAGCAGCAGGTCGAGGTCGCTGCGCTCGAACAGCACCAGCACGCAGGACTTGATCGCCGACGACAGCATGAAGGTCGCGCCGCCCGCGAGTGCGGCCGAGATGGCGAGCAGGATGCGCGGATCGTCGCCCGCCACGCCGGCCAGGGCGCGCACGCCCACCCATGCCAGCAGGTGCAGGGCGGCCCAGCCGAACAGCGCGAGGCCGATCGCGGCATTGCCGGGCCGCCGCTTGCCGGCGTCTTTCTTGCCGCCCGCGGCATTGAACCAGGCCAGCCGCAGCTCATGCCGCAGCAGCCAGCCGACGCCGCCCGGCGCCGCCCTCATGGCGCGGCCGTCAGCTGCAGGAACACGTCTTCCAGGCTGCCGCCCCGGGTGCGCGCGCGCAGCTCGTCCAGCGTGCCTTCGGCGATCAGGCGGCCCTGGCGGATGATCCCGATGCGCTGCGCCAGCCGCTCCGCCACTTCGAGGATGTGCGTGGTCAGGATGACCGTACCGCCCTTGGCGACGTGGGCCAGCAGCAGGTCCTTCACCTGGCGCGCCGCGGCTGCATCCAGGCCGGTGAGCGGCTCGTCGAGGATCAGTAGTTCTGGTTCGTGGACCAGGGCCCCGGCCAGGGCCAGCTTCTGCTTCATCCCGCGCGAGAATCCTTCGGTCAGCTCGTGCGCATGCCGGCTCAGGTCGAGCCAGTCGAGCAGCGCGCGGGCGCGCGGCTCGGCTTCTTCCGCACGCACGCCCCACAGCCCGGCCACGAATTCCAGGTACTCGAACGGTTTGAGTTTCCCGTACAGCATCGGCTCGTCCGGCAGGTAGGCCATCCTGGCCTTGGCCGCCGCCGGCGCGCCGGCCAGGTCGATGCCCAGCACCTCGATGCTGCCGGCATCCGGCGCCAGCAGGCCGGCGACCAGCCGCAGCGTGGTGGTCTTGCCGGCGCCGTTCGGGCCGAGCAGGGCGTAGAACTCGCCGCGCCGCACGACCAGGTCGAGGCCATCGACGGCGGGGCGGCCGAAATCCTTGCGCAGGCCGGTCAGGCGCAAGGCGGGTGGATGCGCATTCATGAAGGTCTCACAGGGGCGCGAACGAGGACAGGAACTGGTCGACCTGCTCGGGCGGCGTCGCATTCGCGGGGCCCAGCACGATGACCTGGTAGAAGCGCTCGCCGCGTGCCTCGAAGCGGCCATGCAGGCGCATCGGCTTGCCGTTGGCGGCGCCCGCCGCCTCCACCCGCAGGCCGTCCTGCGGCGCCGGCGCCGCTGGCTCGGCATCCTCGCCGGCGCCGATATTGCGCAGCAGGGCCAGGCGCATCGCCGGCAGCGCGGCGCGGGCGCGCGCCGCATCGGGCGCCGTGGCAGCGCCAACGGCGAAGGTGGAGCCGTCGACTTCGGCCGCCGTCATGGTCATCTCCACCCGCAGGCCGTCGAGGTCCACTGCGCGTGTGAAGGTGGCCGGCTTGGCCGGGAACAGGATCTTGTAGCGGCCTTCCTGGCTCGTGTGTTCGCGCCAGTTATAGGTGGGATTGCAGCCGGCCAGCAGGCTTGCCGCCAGCATGGCCGGGACGAGGATGCGCAAGCGCATTCGGAGCGGATTCGGTGGTCGCATGGCACGATAGTAGCAGCAGCGGCTGCCTCTCTTGCCGTTTTTGGGGAGCGAGCGGCGACGGTATTGCTTGGCCGCGGGCTGGCTTTCGTAGCAAGGAAACGACGCGCCGGGCGGGCCGGCCTCTGTCGAAGAAAAGGGACTTCGGCCCGCCCGGCGCGTCTTGGCGTATTATTTTCCCTGTCGCGCATTCAAGGATCATCATGAAACGCAGAATCGGATTCCTGCTCCCGCCCGGCTTCCAGGCGCTCGACCTGATGGCCACTACCGTCTTCGAGATCGCCAACGGTCTCGACGGGGGACCGTTCTATGACATGACCATGCTGTCCGAGCACGGCGGCGTGCTTGCCAGCTCGTCCGGCGTCGGCGTGTTCACCGACGCCTTCGACCGGCGCGACTACGACACCCTGATCGTGGCCGGCATCATGACCCCGGTCGGCTTCAAGTCGAGCACGCCGTTCCTGAACTTCCTGCGCGACGCCAGCGCGGTCGCGCGCCGCACCGCCAGCGTCTGCACCGGCGCCTTCATCCTGGCCGAGGCCGGCCTGATCGACGGCCGCCGCGCAACCACCCACTGGGCGCTGGCGCGCGACCTGCAGCGCGCCTGCCCGAAGTCGCGCATCGAGGAAGACCGCATCTACATCAACGACGGCCGCGTGTGGACCTCGGCCGGCATGACCGCCTGCATCGACCTGTGCCTGGCGATGGTGGAGGAAGACCTGGGCAAGGACGCGTCGAAGCACATCGCGCGCCAGATGGTGGTCCACCACCGCCGCAGCGGCGGCCAGTCGCAGTTCTCGGCCCTGCTCGAGCTGGAGCCGAAATCGGACCGCATCCAGCAGGCGCTCACCTATGCCAAGAGCCACCTGCGGCGGCCGCTGTCGGTCGATGAGCTGGCCGGGGCGGCCAACCTCAGCACGCGCCAGTTCAGCCGCACCTTCCGCCGCGAGACCGGGCAATCGCCGGCGCGCGCGATCGAGGTGCTGCGGGTCGAGGCGGCGCGCGCCATGATCGAGACCAGCAACCACTCGATCGACGCGGTCGCGCGCGAGACGGGCTTCGCCGACCCCGAGCGCATGCGGCGCGCTTTCCTGCGCGCCTTCGGGCAACCGCCGCAGGCGATCAAGCGCGCGGCGCGGGAACAGGCAGCCCTGGCCTGAATACCCGAACGTAGGGAGGCTCAATCGTCGCGCAGCGCGCGCCGGTAGCCGATCGCCTCGGCCACGTGCTTCGAACCTACCTCGTCCAGTTCGGCCAGGTCGGCGATCGTGCGCGCCACCTTGAGCGCGCGGTGGTAGGCCCGCGCCGACCAGTGCAGGTGCCGGGCCGCGTCATGCAGCAACCGGCGCCCGGCGTCGTCGGGCGCGCAGTAGCGGTCGATCTCCCCTGGTCCCAGCTGGCTGTTGGGCCGACCCTGGCGCGCGAGCTGGCGCGCATGGGCCAGCGCCACCCGCTGCGCGATGCTTGCACTCGGTTCGCCATCGGCCTGCGCTCCCATGCTGTCGGGCGCCATGGCCATCACCGGCAGCTGGATGTCGATGCGGTCGAGCAGGGGCCCCGATATGCGTCCCTGGTAGCGCAGCACCGCGTCCGGCGTGCAGCGGCACTTGCCGCTGGCGTGGCCGAGCCAGCCGCAGGGACAGGGATTCATCGCCGCGATCAGCTGGAAGCAGGCCGGGAAATCGGCCTGGTGGGCCGCGCGCGAGATCGTGATCGATCCCGACTCCAGCGGTTCGCGCAGCACTTCCAGTACGCGGCGGTCGAACTCGGGCAGCTCGTCGAGAAACAGCACCCCGCGATGGGCCAGCGACACCTCGCCCGGGCGCGGCAGGTTGCCGCCGCCGACCAGGGCCACGCCGGACGTGGTGTGATGCGGACTGCGAAACGGCCGCTGGCGCCAGCGCTCGGGCGCGAAGCCGCCGGCCAGCGACTGCACGGCGGCCGATTCGAGCGCCTCGGCTTCGCTCATCGGCGGCAGCAGGCCGGGCAGGCGCGCCGCCAGCATGCTCTTGCCCGCGCCTGGCGGGCCGACCAGCAGGACGGAATGGGATCCGGCGGCCGCCACCTCGAGCGCGCGCTTGGCGTGCTGCTGGCCCTTGACCTCGGCGAAGTCGGGATACCGCGGCGCATGTGATAACCCGGGGCCATGGTGGCGCGCCAGCTTCGGCGCGTCGGGCCCGTTGGCGAAGTGCGCGCAGACCTCGAGCAGGGTGCGCGCCGGGTAGATGGCGGCTGCCTCGACCAGCGCCGCTTCGTCGGCATTGGCCAGCGGCAGGATGAAGGCGCGCCGCTCGTCATGGCCGTCGCGCGCCATTGCGAACGCCATCGCCAGCGCGCCGCGCACCGGACGCAGTTCGCCCGACAGCGATAGTTCCCCCGCAAATTCGTAGCGGTGCAGCGCGTCGTCGCGGATCTGGCGCGAGGCGGCCAGGATGCCCAGCGCGATCGGCAGGTCGAAGCGGCCGGACTCTTTCGGCAGGTCGGCCGGCGCCAGGTTGATCGTGATGCGGCGCGCCGGTATATCGAAGCCGGAATTCTGCAGCGCCGCGCGCACGCGGTCTTTCGCTTCGCGCACTTCGGTATCGGGCAGGCCGACGATCGCAATCGTAGGGCTATAATGGAACTTTCCAGTCAGCAACAGGAATTCAAGTGCCCACCGCATACAGCTACATCCGCTTTTCCACCCGTGCGCAGGCCGACGGTGACAGCCTGAGACGCCAGACCGAGAAAGCCCGCACCTACGCCCGCAAACACGACCTAACCCTTGATGACCGGCTCACCTTTCAAGACCTTGGCGTATCGGGTTACGACCGCTCCAACGTGACCACAGGCCAGTTGGGCGCGTTCATAGAGGCCGTCGAGGCTGGCAAGGTCGAACGCGGCTCTTTCTTGCTAGTTGAGCAATTCGACCGATTGTCACGAGCAAAGCCAATTGTCGCGTTCCGTCAATTGGAAGAGCTTATCAGGGCTGGAATTCAGGTAGTAACCTTGGACGATGAAAAGGTTTATAACAATGATTCCGTCGACGATATATCGATGCTATTTCTTTCAATGGCAACGATGTTTCGTGCCCATAATGAATCGCTTTCCAAATCGAAACGAATTGGGGAGGCATGGAAAGCGAAAGTCGCTCGCCGCGAACCCGTTCTTACAAGAGAATGTCCGCGCTGGTTGACTGCTCGCGCCGACCGCTCAGGGTTCGACATTATCGAGGAGCGGGCCGAATCTGTACGGCGAGTCTTCGAATTGACGCTGAAAGGTTACGGCAATGTCGCTATCGCCCGCCGCGCCAATGCTGAAAAGTGGCCGCATCCGGGAAAGGCGGCTTTGTGGAGCCAAAGTCTTATAACAAAAATCGTTCGAAATCGCGCCGTTATTGGCGAGCATCATCCGCACCAACAAAAAGACGGCAAACGAGTCCCAATTAGCGAACCTTGGCCCAACTATTACCCGCGCGTTATTTCTGACGAAGATTTTGCGCTGGCGAACTCAATTAAATCTCAACGTGAAAAGGTTCCGAGGAGGCGCGACAAACATTATAAGAACCTATTCCAAGGAATTCTCACTTGTGGTGCCTGTGGTGCCTCCATGGTTCGCAAAAACAAAGCGTCCACCAAGCAGCAGGGATACTTCATTTACATGTGCGCCCAGCGCGTAAGCGGCGCGACGAAGTGCACCAGCGTAGCCGGGCCGCTGCTTGAGAAAGCGCTGCTAACGAACATCTACGTCGAAGCCTATCCGCAAATCCGCACGGACGAGGAAGCGCAGAGATTGAAGGGTCGCCAGGCAATGTTGGCGCTTGATCTGTCAACAAAGAAGGCAGAGGCTGAGCGACTGGTCAACGCCATCGCAACAACCGATTCGCCTTTGCTAATCGAGCGGCTGACCGGCACGGAAAAGGCACTGAATGAGCTTAGTATGGAATTGCAGCAGGTTCAACGGAAAATCGGCGAATTGCAACTCACAAACCAGACTATCGGTTCGATGATGACTAGCGTTTTCCTCGACGATTATCAGCGGGTGCAGGATGAGAAAGAAATCGAGTTTCGTGCGGAATTGCGCGAAAAGATTTTAAGTGTCGTTCGGAGAATCGTTGTGTATCCTGAAAAGCAGAACGCAATCTTCTTCTACAAGCATATTACGGAACCGAATTCCCAGCCGCTAGACTGGGAAGAATACATAAATTTTGATGAACTGCCAGAGCTTATGTCCCACGCAGCGCAATTCTTAAAAAAGACAGATTGAACGTAAGGACCTCTGAACAATGAGAGGCGTCAATTATCGAAGGCGCTAAAGCTGCTGAGCGAACCGGAATCGCCGAACATATCAGTTGTTGTGTCCGTCGAAAAATGATTATCAGCAACACCAAACGGGTTTCCGTTAATATCAATGTTCGTATCAGGTATCATCGGCGTACCGTCAATATTTACGATATGGCTGAACAAAGAGGAGAAGAGGGGCGTAAGGGTCATTTATATTTTCCAATTAGGTTCGAACTGCCGTTCGATTTTAGCATAAGAAAAGCCCCGCCCGAGCGAGGCTTTTCACTGAATGGACCTAAACTTTCCGTGACCTAAGTTTTTTTTCGCAACCGCTAATTATCAATGGGTCGCCAATCAGGTGTGTTTTGCAGATACCTCGGCACCGCGCAATTCTGTCCAGTGTGCTCTCTGCGCTGTTGCTTACTACGAGTACTCCAATCGTATAGCCACTGTCAAAATTTACGGTCACTGCATCGAACTCCTGAAATTGTTTCTCGAGCAACCCAGCGCGCAACCCCGCTTTCCCGACTACAGCTAGTCCAGCTGTCCGATGTTCAATCAAATATTCGACTACCGTAATCTGCTTTTGAAAATGGAGCGTCGACAAATCATAACCATGATGCGCCCATCCTCGGCTATATCCTTGGCTCTCTAGTTCAGCATTAACTCTCCCGGCCCCTGGCTCTGTTAAAACCCACGCTTTCACGCCAACCGGAGTTTGTCTTTCCAGAACTTGTTTTTTTGCTGCAAGCCTTTTCAAGACAAGCTGGGCTTTATTGATTGCCACATGCTTTGTACTGTCTATCCAGACCCATGACGCTATTTGGCTGGTTATCATCCAGCCGCAATTTGCAAGTGCTTTGAGGACTTCCAATTCGTTTTGCGCGGCCTTGAGTTTATTGTGGTTCATTCGGTGTACTCCCTGTTTATGGACATACACCGTGTAGCCACTCCGATAAAGAATTGTTCGCTGCGCTCACGCGCTCGCTGACGCTCGCCCTCGACCGTTCGCTTTACGCCGGCTGGACGCCGTCTCGCTCACTATATCGGCTGTACGCCGCCATTCTCGCCCCGGCGGGGCCCGGCACTTCGGCCGGGGGGCCCCATGTTCCGGCTTTGCCGGATCATGGGGCCCCCCGCCCTGCGGCCGTCCCCGGGCTGCACCCCACTGGAGGCGAATGCAGCTGGGGCTGCATGTCGTCCACCAGCGGCCCCCGCCGGTCCTCGCTGGGGCGAGGATGTTCGCTGTCGCTCACACCGTTTTCACGGCCGATTGTGCCCTGCTGGGGCAGGGTGGGATATTCCGCGAATCCTGTACGAGTTACCCACATCGATGCCCTCTCTCGCCTGTTATAAGGGCGGAGGACATCGATATGGATAACTCTCTATCTCGATTACTACCCTGCCGTCCAATATCAAACGAAGAGCTACTTCGAACTCTTGTATGCGACGTACAACCTCATCTCTATATCGGTTGTACGCTCAATACATATGCTATAGGTTGTACTGGAAATACTACCTAACCTTGAACATACCAATACCACCCTATCAGACCAGTAGCGCCGGCAATTTCCGAGATAAGAAAGTCATCACCTTGGCGCATTGCCGCTGCGCGGCGTACGACTTCGTCGTATATGGGCCACGCGGCTAGGCCGCGAGACTTACAAAATGAGGCAACCGCGAGGGCTTCAAAAATATAAAACACCGTCCTATAGGTTGTATCAAGGATAGAACTTGATTCTCCCTCAATCAATATGGACCTTTATATGAATACCACCAGCAAGACAAAAAATACCGCTTGGTTTGGCGGCTCTTTTTCCGTTATTCCATTTGACGCAGTGCTCGACAAACGCCTCAAGCCTCGGCAGCTTAAAGTCTTGCTCATTCTCGCGAAACATGCAGATAGGTCGTCGGGCATCGCTTATCCAAGCCTCGACCGAATTGCGGAGATGTGCGGATTTTTCTCTAACGGGCTGCCCGACCGTGCACTCGTCTCACGCTTGATTTCCAATGAGTCAGGCAAAGGTACGGGTCCAGGGCTAGTGCAACTTGGATATGTTAAGAAATTGGGTTGGCTAGCAAATCGCACAAGCCAGTCATACCGGCTCCAGTGTGCGCACATTTCAGTCGATGACCTAAATCAACCAACCAACAGACAGAAATCTGAGGTTGAAGCGAAGACTGAACTCGAAGCGAAGAAAGAACGGCGGCTAGCAAAGGAGCGCGCGGATGCGGAGGCGTATTTTTCAGAGTTTGAAGATGAAAAATACAAAGATGCCGTGATTGAAATGCCAGTTATGAACAGTCCGCAGTCTCGCACCGTTGATTGCGAATATACAAAAAATGACGTGCAGCAGGCATTCCGAGATGGGACTTGGGGCGATATTCCAAGGCACATCGTTGAGCATTACGGATTTCGGTACAGCTTTGCTGAATAAAAAGATAGCCCGAAAGCGTCGGGCTCATTCTTAGCTAAGTCTTCAATGACTGAGCTTGTGTAGCTATACAGAAAAAAGAAAAAGAAAGCCCCGGCAGTTCCCAGCCGGGGCTTAGATTTGTATTGGCTATTTACTTACCGGACATATTTCATCCGAAGCGCGCTCTTGTACAAACGTCCAGCTCTTAACTGACCAACGAATTTTGGATGCTTTTCGAAAATTCCGACCTCAGTCATTAGTTGAAGAACGCTTCTGAGCTTTACACTATCAATTCCGATGCTCAACAATTCTAAATCACGAATTAGAGCTTCCTGAGCGAATGGTGTGGCCTTTCCCTCTAGCGCAGCAATAAGGGCATCTACTAATCTTCTATTTTCTGCATCATCTTGAGACAAATCGAGTAATACGTAAAGCTCTTGTTTGACTTCGTTCACAAAATGTGAGGAAGCTTTAGCATGAGCGTCAAGAACGATAGTATGGAGTACTCTGCCGTTTTCTAAAGTTGCCTCTCCCTTATCTTCTAGCTCGCGCGAAATTGAGGCAATCTCAACAAGGAATGTCTCGAAAAGTCGAGGATAGAATGACGAACCGTAATCAAACTTACCGCTAGCGTCCGAGAAATAAGTTTCGAAGAAGGTTAAGGTTTGAAGATTGCTGCGCCTCAACTTTTGAGGGAAAATTTCTAGAAGTATTTCTTCATATACGTTCGCGTTGAGACGGCCAGCGCGAATAACACTGAGATTCTGTTCAATCTTTGCACAAGTGTTAGGAAACTTCTCCGTATACCAGCGCATGCTATATATTTTTGCAAGAACATAGTTGAAGATACTGTCGCTATCCCAGCGAAGCTCTACGATTCTTTGGCTAGTCTGCTGCTCAACATTCTGCGAAGCGTTATTCAGTAGGTCACTTCGCAAGAAGAGCCGAGCCTGGAGTTTCGTACGGAAATTCGCGTCAGACTGAAGAGTTAGCATAAATATGAGCAACTCTTCGATAAACGTACGTAATTTCGCAGCCGGTACCGCCGTTTCGATACCATCAATTAAGAATATCCGTTCTTTACTGATTGTCGATAGCTGACTTGCTACGTAATGCGGCGTACTTCTTTCGCGCCGCACTTCAACTTGCAGTGCCGCAAAAGACGCAACCGCAGAGTTTAAACCTCCATCGTCGATTGTGGCAGGTAAGCTAAGTCCTAAGCCGAGTAGTGCCCACCAAAAACGTCCATAGTCATTTTCGCACGCGGCAATTAGCTGTGAATACGCCACGCTCTGGCTTCTCATACCGCCTTGCTCGAAATCCGCTGCTGCAAATAATGGTTCGGCAATTTTTCGAGCAACCATCTCGCGATAAAGACGAGTTTTTCCTGTTCCTTTCCTGCCAATAATGTAATTCACTGGAGAGGAAGGGGAAAAAAGTTTTGCAATATCGCTAGTCTCGATAAACCAACCGCTATCGGTGGCACCACTCGGTGAGCGCTCATCGTTGAGTTTAGCTCCGATTGAGGGCCCCATAGCAGCCTTTGACAACGATAGAACTTCCCGTAACTGACGAATAGAGGACTGGTTAACGACGTTCAGCTTAGTTACGTCAGGAGATATAGTTCCAATAAACTGTTTATCGTAATACCAGCCTATCCAATACCTATATAGGTCCTCGATGGGTAAAAGCGTGTCTTCTTCAGCCCCTCTTGCCAATCCCTTAGCAACTTGTTCAAGTAGACTGTGAATGTGTTCTCCCCTGCGGTCGAAGATTTTTTCTTCTGTATCGTCATTATCAATGGAGAAACATACATAGGCCCCTGGGTTCTCGGGAAACTGAGAAAATAAGGTCTCAAACGCTCCCATTGCCTGCTCGGACAAGCCATCTGGCCGAACCGATACCACAGTTGGGCCGCCCCAATTACGGATAATCGGCAGTACAGACGAGGCAATCCCAGTACGGTGGTCAAATATAACTAGGTCATATTTGGCTGTCGAGTCAGGATTGATGACAAACTTCTTCAGCTTCTCAAGGGCATTTCTTAACATCGACACATCGAGGCCGACTCGAAGTGCGAACGCTGCGAAATCCATATCGTATTGGCTACTACGGGGACGACACGGGATAATTTCGATTATCCCGTTTGATTGAGGCGAAGCGTATGCCGCAAGCGGAGATATTTCTTCCGCCCAACCGCTTAACCCCATAAGCGTCGACTCAACATTAGGACTACTTGTTTCGAAAAGAAAGTCTAATGAGGGAGCCTCAGTATCGGCATCAATAATAAGAATCCTATAGCCGTCTTCAGCTAAGCTCTTCGCAAGCATCGCGAGCACTGTGGTTCGTGCCTGACCACCTTTGTAACCGTAAAAATGAAGTGCAGGTATTGGCCCTAATGGTGCTGGAGGTAGTTTATCCCTAGTTTCGCTATCCAAAAATGGAAGCCAATGTTGCGAACCTGGAGTCGAATCTACAAACGCATATCTCGATTTGCGCTCGGCCTCGCTCAGCAAGCATAATGACACGGTCGCCGTCGCAACTAAACGATTAAAGGACTCTTCGGATACGCCACATTTCTTTAGGAAATATTCAATTTGATAATCTTCGTCACGTCCAGCAAAATCATCTGAGAGGCAAAACACATAAAGCGTCGGATGAACGTAAGCGATTTCGACGTTGGCGAAATTGGCCCGGCAGGTATCGAGCAATTCTTGAATAGTCATACAGGCTCTTTGGTAATTGAAAGCAGAGTGGTGTAGATTTGCTGAACGTGGGACTGTAGAGCCGCGATGTCTGCACTTGTTGAGCAATAATTAGGAAAATCGCTGTTGTGGCGAACGTAGCGGATATCTGGATATGAAGACGGTCTCACTGGGCCTAGCGAACTAACACCTTGACGTTTCAATGCTGATAATCTTGTCGCCAAACCGCCAGACAACCCATTTATGGTTCCTACATCGGAGGGGGCTATTTCTGGCCGTAGCGCCAAGGTGGTAAGTAAAACTGGGACATTATGTGTGCCCTGTGTCGGCGTGCCATTGTTTTTTAAGTACTGGATTAGCATCATCTCTATGCAGCACAATTGACAATAGGTTGACACTAAAGGTGACGATAAGGTGAATCCGCTAGCAAACGCATTTCGATTATATAGATGAGCCATCAGTGCCTCGTACCAGTTGATTGACAAGTGTACACCGTCGGTGACCGTCGGTACATTACATAATGAAAACTTTTTGCTCGTTATCCAAAGTGCATGCGTAGCAGGTTTCGCGACACCAGACACTTTTGCCGACGAGTTCTATTACGGTTGCACCTTTGCGATGCCCGGCAGGCCGTTGGCCAGGTGCACCTCGACGTTGACGGCGGGCGCTTCCATGCCGGCCAGGGCACGGCTTCTGAGGACGGCAAGACTCATCGTATTCCTTCCGCATGAAGCTGGAAAGGCCCTATCGTAAGGCGCATGCGTAGCCGTCCGTTGAGAACGGACAGGTGTGTCATGCTACCTGCCTGGCTCCGCACTCAGCAATCGGGCACGTTCAAATCCACCGTCCGGCAGTCTCTTGAGCATGTCCGCAGGACGTCGTCGACTGCGGCGTCGAACACCCTTCTTGCGCCTGCGATCGCATTCTCGACTGCACGTAATCTGCCCTCCGCTTCATCGGCCCGGCGAAAATAGCTTACCGATAGGCCCAAAAAAACAATTGCCGCAACAGCAAATCCGAAGGCGAGCGCTCCCCCGATGAAAGGGATGAACGCCGACGCTACCGCAAGAATGGCAGCGGCTACTGATAAAACCAGAAATATTGCTGCCCACATACGCAAATTATTGACTTCATCTCTTAGCGCCCGCGCGTTACTGCACAGCTCCGAAATGCGATTTCGTGAGCGCTGCGCCTCCGACTCGGCCTCGACGCAGGCGGAGTTGTCCAGGCAAAGCAAGGCGCTGCCAGGAAGGGGGAAGGATTCCTGTCCAGGCACGGCCGCGATCCCCCAGACTGGCTCGGGGAGTTCGAACTCTGCGCCTGTCTGGCAATCCATGGCCCTGAGCCGGAACGGCAGGCGTTCGCGCTCGATCCGCTCGATGCGGATCTCTGCCTCATCGGGGCATTCGAAGATCGCCGAGAGCACGGTGAAGTTGAAGCGGTCGAGGAGCGTGACTTTGCGGATTCCGGTCCCCGGGTCGGCAACCAGCGTCACGAAGCCTGTTACGGTGAAGTCGTCGCTGCCGCTCACTCCTGTCCCACTGATACGGATCATATCGTTCCCTCATGGCTTGGCGATCGGCTTCGTATGGCGGACATCCACGGCCGCCGACAGCGCAATTTCGCGCGTTGAAACTCTAGCATTGGTGCCGATGCCTGATTTGCAATCGACCAATCGTGAAGCTGCGTCAGCGCAAGCGGCCCACGTCCAATGCGCGAGGCATGCGCAGGCCTGCGTGTCTAATATGCATGACGTCTGCACGAGCATCCGATAACGTCGTCCATTCCCCGATATCGACCATCTGTCACAAAAAACAGACATTGCATTCCATTAACGCTACATTGTCTGCAAGGAAAGAACCACCATCATCACCATCCCAGGAGTGACCGCCGATGTTATCGATCAAGCAGCTCAACAAGACGTATGCCAATGGCGTAAAGGCCATCAACAATGTCAGCCTCGAAATCCCGAACGGCATGTTCGGCCTGCTCGGTCCAAACGGCGCCGGCAAGTCCTCGCTGATGCGCACCATCGCCACCTTGCAGGATCCCGACAGCGGCAGCATCCACTTCCACGGCCTCGACGTGCTGAAGGATAAGGAGAGCCTGCGCCGTCAGCTCGGCTACCTGCCGCAGGACTTCGGGGTCTATCCGAAGGTCAGCGCGGAAAAGCTGCTGAACCACTTCGCCGTCCTGAAAGGCCTGACCGGCAAGGGCGAGCGCCGCGAGATCGTCGACGCCCTGCTGCACCAGACCAATCTGTGGGAAGCGAGGAAGCGCGGCCTGGGCACGTATTCGGGCGGCATGCGCCAGCGCTTCGGCATCGCCCAGGCGCTGCTCGGCGCGCCGCGCCTGGTCATCGTCGACGAACCGACCGCGGGCCTCGATCCCGACGAGCGCAATCGCTTCCTGAACCTGCTGGCCAAGATCGGCGAGCAGGTGGTGGTCATCCTGTCGACCCACATCGTCGAGGACGTGACCGACCTGTGCCCGCGCATGGCCATGATCGCCAGGGGCACGGTGTTGCTGCAGGGCGAGCCGCAGGCCGCGATCGATACCCTGAAAAGCCGCGTGTGGCGCCGCACCGTCACCCAGGAAGCCCTGCCCGAATACCAGGAGCGCTTCAACGTGCTGTCCACCCGCCTGGTGGCGGGCCGGCCGCAGATCAACGTGTATGCCGAGTCGCAGCCGGACGACGGTTTCGTCAGCGTCGAGCCGGACCTGGAAGACGTCTACTTCCTGCAGATCCGCAACGCCAGCCGCGCGGCCGGCCAGGCGGCGTCCGCCCAGGTTGCGCCGGTGACGGCGTGAGGAGCGCGGCATGCTGAGAGAATTCTTCAAGTTCGAGCTGGACTTCCAGCTGCGCCAGCCCTTGCTGTGGGTGTGCGCGCTGATCTTCGGCGCGCTGGCCTTCGGCGCCACCACCAGCGATGCGATCCAGGTCGGCGGCAGCATCGGCAACGTCAACCGCAACGCGCCGACCGTGGTCGCGCAGCTGCTCGGCATCTTCAGCCTGATGTCGATGTTCGTCGTCACCATCTTCATCGCCGGCGGCGTGCTGCGCGACGCCGAAGTCGGCATTTCCGACATGCTGTTCGCCACGCCGATGAAAAAGCACGACTACCTGATCGGCCGCTTTGCCGCCGGCCTGGTGGCCTGCCTGCTCATCTTCGCCATGATCGTGCTCGGCATGATGCTCGGCCCCCTGATGCCCTGGGTCGACGTCCAGCGCGTCGGTCCTTTCCCCGGCGCGGCCTACCTGTGGGCGCTGGGCGTGCTGGTCGTGCCCAACCTGTTCTTCATCGGCGCCTTGCTGATGCTGCTGGCCGCCACCACGCGCTCGATCATGATGGTGTACGTCGGCGTGATGGGGTTCTTCGTGCTCTGGATCGTGGCCGGCAGCTTCACCGCGAACATCGACAACGAGTGGATCGCCGTTCTGGCCGACCCCTTCGGCCTGCGCGCCCTTGGCCGCGCCACGCGCTATTTCTCGACCGCCGAATCGAATGCCGGCCTGCCCGACGTCCGGGGTTACATGCTGGCCAACCGCCTGCTGTGGAGCGCGGTCGCGCTGGTGCTGGTCGGCCTGACCCTGGCCCTGTTCAAGCCGCAGCGCGCCGGCACCGGCAAGCGCCTGTTCGGCAAGGCCAAGGCGCAGGCACTGCCTACCTTCGCGCCGGTGCAAGTGGCGTTGCCGCGCGTCGCGCCGCAGTTCACGAGCGCCACGCGCTGGATCCAGTGCTGGCACATCTTCGCCTTCGACGCCGTCGCGGTGTTCAGAAGCGTGCCGTTCCTCGTCCTGCTGCTGTTCGGCGTGCTGAACATGGTCGGCAGTGCGAGCGTGCTGGACGAGATGTTCGGCACCGACGTCTATCCGCGCACCCACCTGATGATCGAGCTGCTGAAAGGGTCGTTCAACTTCCTCCTGATTATCATCGTCACCTTCTATGCGGGCGAATTGATCTTCAAGGAACGCCAGGCCAGGATCGCCGACGTGAGCGACGCCATGCCGATGCCGAACTGGGCGCCGCTGGTCGCCAAGAGCCTGGCGCTGGTGGGCGTGGTGCTCGTCTTCCTGTTCGCCGGCATCCTGACCGCGATCGCGATCCAGCTGCTGCGCGGCGGGGCGCCGGTCGAATTCGGGGTGTACGTCCAGGGCGTGTTCATGGCCGGCCTGCCGTTCGTCCTGATGGCGCTGATCGCCATCGTGCTGCAGGTCGTCACCAACAATAAGTTCATCGGCTACCTGCTGGTGATCGTCCTGTTGATCGCGCAGATCGTCCTGTCGGTGATGCACTTCGATCACAACCTGTACAACATCGCGCTGCTGCCCGAGACGCCGTATTCGGACATGAACGGCTTCGGCCATTTCGTCACGGGCTGGGCCTGGTTCGCGCTGTACTGGACCCTGTTCTGCCTGGCGGCGCTGATCGTGGCCCAAGCCTTCTGGGTGCGCGGCCTGTCGGTCGCGTGGCGTGCGCGGGTGCGCGAAGCGGGCCGCCGCCTGAGAGGCGGCGCGGGCGTGGGGCTGGCGCTGTGCACGATCGCCTTCGCCCTCGTCGGGGGCTGGATCTTCCATCACACCGTGACCCTGGGCGGCTACGAAGCCAAGAACGTGAGCATGGACAAGCAGGCCAGGTACGAGAAGAACTACCGCCAGTACAAGGACCTGCCGCATCCGAAGGTCATCGACGTGCGCGCCGCGGTCGACATCTATCCGGAGCAGCGCCGCGTGACCGTCAAGGGCAACTACGTCCTGGAGAACAAGACCGGCCAGCCGCTCGATACCCTGCGCCTGCAGTTCAATCCCGACGTCGTCACCACCCTGGGCAAGCTGCCGCCGCACCAGGTGGTGCTGGACGACACGGAATCGGGCTTCAGGATCCTGAAACTGGCCGCACCCCTGGCGCCGGGCGCGCGCCTGCCGCTCGACTTCACGGTCGACGCGCACCGCCAGGGCTTCTCGAATTCTGGCAAGGCCGACACCTTCAACCTGAACGGCACGTTCTTCAACAACCATGAGTTGTTCCCGATGATCGGCTACCAGGCCGACTTCGAGCTGAGGGACCGCAACGAGCGCCGCAAGCGTGGGCTGGGCGAGCCGGAGCGCATGGCCAGGCTCGAGGACGAGGCGGCGCGCGCCAACTCCATGTTCGGCGGCGGCGCGGACTGGATCGACTTCGAGACCACGGTGTCGACCAGCGGCGACCAGATCGCGCTGGCGCCGGGCTACCTGCAACGGTCGTGGAAGGAGAACGGCCGCAACTACTACCACTACAAGATGGACCAGAAGATGATGCCGTTCTTCGCCTACCTGTCGGCGCGCTGGCAAGTGACGAAGGGCGACTGGAACGGGATCCCGATCGAGATCTACCACGACGCCAAGCACGGGTATAACGTGGACCGGATGATCGAGGCCACCCGCAAGTCGCTGGACTACTTCACCACCGAGTTCACGCCATACCAGCACAAGCAGGTGCGCATCCTGGAGTTCCCCAACTACCAGTCCTTCGCCCAGTCGTTCGCCAACACGATCCCGTTCTCGGAGTCGATCGGCTTCATCGCCGACCTGCGCGACAAGGAAGACATCGACTACGTGTTCTACGTGACGGCCCACGAGATGGCGCACCAGTGGTGGGGCCACCAGGTCACGGCCGCCAACGTGCAGGGCTCGAGCATGCTGATCGAATCGCTGTCGCAGTACTCGGCGCTGATGGTGATGGAGAAGGAGTACGGACGCCACCAGATGCGCCGCTTCCTGCGCTACGAGCTCGATCGCTACCTGCGTTCGCGCGGCGGCGAGGCGATCGATGAGCTGCCGCTCATGCGCGTGGAAAACCAGGACTACATCCACTACCGCAAGGGCAGCCTGATCTTCTATCGCCTGCGCGACGAGATCGGCGAACAGGCGCTCAACCGCGCGCTCAAGCGCTTCCTGGAAGACAAGGGCTACCAGGAGTCGCCGTTCACCACCTCGAAGGAGCTGCTCGACTACATCCGCGCGGAGGCGCCGGCCGACAAGCACGCCCTGATCTCGGACATGTTCGAGAAAATCGTGTTCTACGATAACCGCGTGACGCAGGCTTCGGCGAAGAAGCGCCCGGACGGCCAGTGGGACGTGACGATGACGCTGCACCTGGCCAAGAGGGAAGCCGACGGCAAGGGCAAGGAAACCGCGCGCGCCTACGACGAGCCGGTGGAGATCGGCGTGTTCGCCCGTCCCAGGGGCGGCAAGGAAGCCGACGAAAAAGTGCTGCTCCTGGAAAAGCGCGTGCTCTCCGGCGACGACCCGGTGGTGACGGTTACGGTGAAGGAGCAGCCGTTCGAGGTGGGCGTCGATCCCTACAACAAGATGATCGACCGCGTGTCGCGCGATAATCGCAAGGAGGTCAGCGTCGAATGACGCAGGGCGCCCAGGCCGCTGCAGCGGCCTGGCGCTCACTCGCCCTCACTTACCCTCGGTCATGCGTGACGTCATAGTGCTCGAAGTGCTTCCACGTTCCATCCGGCAGGCTGGATTCGAGCACGCATTGCCAGGACGCGGCGGCCGGATCGTAGCGCCAGGTATTGCGGAACGGCCCGGTCGCGTAAGGGATGATGAACTGGATGGTATTGCCGTCGATTTGTAAGGTCCCGTGCGGGATCGACGACTTCGGCCCGAAGCGGTACATCCAGTGCACGACGACCGAAACGATGGCCTTACCGCCACGCTATCCGCGCCGCATGCGCCGTTCGATTGGCGCGACCTCGCATGAATGCGGAGATGGCGGCATACTGGCGCTCATTCATCTCCACCTTCATCTGCACCTTCCTCTCCATCGCCACTCCTGCTCACACGATGAAACGGCTCACCGCAATCCTGTTGATCATCTCGCCGCTGTTCGCGCATGCCGAACCGCCCCCCGCCGCACGCCAGGAAATCGCCCACCTGATCGGCTACCTCACCGCCTCCGGCTGCAGCTTCCAGCGCAACGGCAGCTGGCACGAAGCCGCAAAGGCGGCCAGCCATCTCCAGCGTAAATACGATTACCTGCTCAAGCGCGACCTGGTCGCATCGAGCGAGGATTTCATCGCGCGCGCCGCCAGCGAAAGCAGCCTCAGCGGTAAGCCCTACCAGGTCCGCTGCGGCGGCAATGCGCCCGTCGCCAGCGCCGCCTGGCTCAGGGCCGAGCTGGCGAAGTATCGCGCTGCACGCCCATCCCGCTGAGCTTGCGCATCCTGCGATGTGGGGCCGACCGTAACCGTTGTGATCATGGGTATCCCGGCTGCATTGACTCGTTCATAACTTTCATGTGAGGATTTGTTCTATATTAAATAACAACATTATCTGACCGCAGAAGCGGGACTGGCCGCGACAAACAGGGCCGGGTTGGGACGAGAGGAGTGCAATGCTGGCTAGGAGCTTGGCATGGTGGGTGCTGGTGTTGCTGTTGGGCGTATGGAATGGCGCCGCAGATGCCGCCCAAACCGACCCGATTGCGCGGTTGATGCACCAGAAGCGCTATGGAGAGGCGAACAGCGCGATCGAGGCCAGGCTGGCGCGCAATGCCACCGATGCGACGGCGCTGGCCGCGTCGGTCGACCTGCGCATCGCCCGGGGCGAGCCGGACGACTTGCCGCAGGCGCGCACCGAAGCCGATCGCTGCGTCCGGGCCAATCCGGACAGCAGCGTCTGCGCCGAAGCGCTGGGGAACGTCATGCTGGCGCAGTCGCGCGCCGGCGGCCTGGTTGCGTTCGTGCGCAATGCGCATGCCACGCGCGACACCCTGGAGCGCGCGATCCGCTTCGATCCGATGAATTACCGCGCCCGCGTGACGCTGATGCGCTTTTATCTCGACGCGCCATTCTTCCTGGGGGGCAGCGAGGGGCGCGCGCGCGAACTGGCTGCCGAAGCGTGGCGCCTCGATCCCGACCTGACCCGCCTGATGCGCGCCATGTCCGCTGTCGAAGAAGGAAAGCTGGACGACGCCGAGCAGCACATTCTGGCAGCCGACCTGACGCAGTATGAACTGGTGCAGAGCAGCCAGCGCGAATTGCTGCTGACCCTGGCGAGCGCCCACCTCGGCGCCGGCCGCTATGCGCAGAGCCGCAGGCTGTTCCAGGAACTGAGCCGCCGGCTGCCGTCCAGCGAGCAGGGACCCTACGGACTGGCGCAGGTTGCGCGAGCCCAGGGACGGCTGGCCGAAGCCGCGCTGCAGTTGGAGCGGGCGGCGGCGATCGCCCCCAAGCCCTATGTCTACAAGACGCTGGGCGAAGTCTACGAAGCGCGCCGCGACCGGCCGCGCGCGATCGCGGCCTACCAGGCGGCGCTGGCGGGCGTCCCGCCGCTCGCGCGGCGCGAGATGAAGCAGGTGACGGCGCACCTGGCGCAGCTGAAGCGCCGCTGACGCTTGACCGGAGAATGGCGACTCACGAGGCGACTCACGAGGCAACTCACGCGGCGAGCAGCGGATTCCTGGTGACCGCCACCGCCAGGATGTAGGTGTAGCAGGCCAGCGCGGCGACGAAGGCCAGGGCGCGCGCCTGGCGCGTGCGGCCGCGCCTGAGCGCCACCGTGCCCAGGCCGATATAGGCGACCAGGGCCAGCAGCTTGGCGGTCAGCCAAGGCGATTGGCCCGGATACTGGCTGCTCCATACCGCCAGGCCGATGGCGCTGGCCAGCAGCAGGGTGTCGATCGCATGCGGCGCGATCTTCACCCAGCGCTGCTCCAGGCGTGTCGATTCGGCCAGCATCCACAGACCGCGGACGAGGAACAGGGCGCCGCTCAACACGGCGAAGGTCATGTGGAGGTGCTTGAGGGCGTCATAACTCATCGTTGCATCGGGTTGGTTGCGGCCGCGCCAGTATGCCCGAACCGGCCCCGCGGACGCCTCTTTTCAAAGCACCGGTCAGCCGCACTCGCCGACGTAGTGGCACGACGCGCAGCGCGAGCAGCCATCGACCTTGCGCAGCGCCAGCGCGCCGCATTCCGGGCATTTCGCGCCGTTCAGGACGGGCAGCGGTTCGGCCGGCGCCTCCGCCTGCAAGCGCGGCCCCGGCGCCGCGCCTTGCATGCGCCGTTCGAGGCCGCGCGCGAGCGCGTCCACCGGCACCTGGTTGCCCTGCTCGTCGAGGAAGCCGCGCCGGATCAGGATCCGCTGCAGCATGAAGGAGATCGCCGCGACTTCGGAATCGTGGTACACCGGCACCTGCACGCCGTCGTCGCGCACGATGTGGCCGCAGCGCACCGGCCCCTTTTCCCATACCACCTCGCGCATGTCGGCCAGGGCGCGCGCGATCGGGCCGCCGGCGCGTGCCACCATCGACAGGAGCCGCATCGAGGCCGTGATCCACTGGTGCCCGCCGGTGCGCTGGTTGGCCGGCATGAAGAACTCGAAGGGCCGCTCGATCGTGACCCGGCGGCCATCCCATGCTCCTTCGGCGCGCAGGAAACTCACCGTCAGGTAGACCGTCTTGCGGCCTTCGTGGGTCGAGTATTCGATCTTCGAGGTCACCGACTCCAGCTCGCCCAGCGGGCGGTGCTCGAAGCGCCTGCGCAGCGGGTCGTCGTCCGCCGCCGGCGTGGCCGAGGCGTCGTCCGTCGCTGGCGCGACTGACGCGTCGTCTGCCGCTGGCGCGACCGATGCGTCGTCCGTCGCTGGCGCGACCGACAGAACGCTTCCCAGTATCGGGTTCGGGCGATAGGTCGCCAGCCCTTTCAGGCCGGCGCGCCAGGCTTGCAGGTACAGGTCGCGGAAGTCGTCATAGGGGTAATCCTCGGGCACGTTGACAGTCTTGGAGATCGCGGTGTCGATGAAGGGCTGGACCGCCTCCACCATGCGCAGGTGGTCCAGCGCGCGCATCTCGAGCGCGGTGACGAAGCTTGGAGGCAAGGGAGCGTCGCCATGCAACTGGCGGTAGAGGCGCCAGGCGTGGTCGCACACCTCGTAGCTGCGCGTGCCGCCGTCCTCCGTGCGCTTCCTGCGCCGGTAGGTCCAGGAATAGGGCGGCTCGATGCCGTTCGAGGCATTGTCGGCGACGGCCAGCGAGATGGTGCCGGTCGGCGCGATCGACAGCAGGTGCGAGTTGCGGATGCCGTGCTCGCGAATGCCGTCGCGCAGCGCCGCGGGCAGGCGGAGGGCGAACTGCCCGCGCAGGTACTTGGCGGCGTCGAACAGCGGAAAGGCGCCCTTTTCGCGCGCCAGTTCGATCGAGGCCGCGTAGGCCGCGTCGCGCAGCTCGGTGGCGATGCGCGCCGCCATGGCCCGGCCTGCGTCGGAATCGTAGCGCAGGCCCAGCATCGCCAGCGCGCTGCCCAGGCCCAAAAAGCCCAGGCCGATGCGGCGCTTGGCGCGCGCCTCTTCGGCCTGCTGCGGCAGCGGCCATTCGGTGGCGTCCAGCACCAGGTCGAGCATGCGCACCGCGACGGTGGCCACCGCGCGCAGGCGCTCGAAGTCCAGCCGCGCATCGACGGTGAACGGCGCGTCGACGAAGGCGGTGAGGTTGAGCGAGCCGAGGTCGCAGCAGCCATACGGCGGCAGCGGTTGCTCGCCGCAGGGATTGGTGGCGCGCAGCTCTTCGGCGTACCAGAGGTTGTTCTCGGCGTTCATGCGGTCGACGAACAGCACGCCCGGCTCGGCGTGGTCGTAGGTCGACACCATGATGCGCTCCCACAGGTCGCGCGCGCGCAGGCTGCGGTAGATCCATGCGCCGTCTTCGCGACGGTGGCCGCCGGCGGCGAGAATCTCGTCGCCCGGCTCGGCCGCATGCACCAGCGCGAACGCCGCGTCCGCCTCGACCGCGCGCATGAAGGCCTCGGTCACGCCGACCGAGAGATTGAAATTGGTCAGGCGCCCGGTGTCCTTGGCCGCGATGAAGCGCTCGATGTCGGGATGGTCGACCCGCAGCACGCCCATCTGGGCGCCGCGCCGCGCGCCGCTTGACTCGACCGTGCGGCAGGAGGCGTCGAACACTTCCATGTACGACACCGGGCCGGAGGCGCGCGAGGCGGTGCCGGCGACCTTGCTGCCGAGCGGGCGGATCGCGGAAAAATCGTAGCCGACCCCGCCGCCGCGGCGCATCGTCTCGGCGGCTTCGCTGAGCGCGGTGTAGATGCCGGGCAGGCCGTCGCTGGTGCCGGAGATCGAGTCGCCGACCGGCTGGACGAAACAGTTGATGAGCGTGGCCGACAGGCCAAGGCCGGCGTTGGACGCGATGCGGCCGGCGGGAACGAAGCCCTGTTGCTGGGCTTGCAGGTAACGGCGCTCGCAGTCGGCGCGCTGCGCTGCCGGCTCGAGGGCGGCCAGGGCGCGCGCGATGCGCCGCTGCACGTCCCCGATCGTGCGCTCGTCGCCGCGCGCGTATTTTTCGCGCAGCACGTCCAGCGACACTTCCTGCGCGGGCAGGGTGCCGGCTGGCGATTCTGGTGCATTCATGTCGGTTGCCCTGTCCATGAATGCACCCGCCATTAGGGTTTGTTGATCGGCGTATCGCCCGATTTGTCCAGGTGCGGCGGCAGCACGATGGTCGGATCTTCGGGCTGGGCCGGGAACGGTGCGGTGGCCGACGGCGCCGCGCCAGGCCGCGGGGTGGCCGACGCGGTCGATGCCGAGGCGCCGGACGCCAGGCGGGCTTCCAGCTCGATCACGCGCAGCTCGAGCGCCTCCAGCTTGGTGCGGGTCTTGGCCAGCACCTGGGCCTGGATGTCGAATTCCTCTCGCGTGACCAGGTCGAGCTTGGCGAAGCCCGAGGTCATCGCCGCCTTGACGTTGCGCTCGATGTCCTTGGCCGGCCCACTTTCGAGTGCCTGGTTGATCTTGCCCTGCAAGTCGCTGAAGAAGTTGCTGTTGTTCATGTCCGTATCCCTTTCTGCCGGGCTGCATGCACCAAGGTGGTGCAAGTCAGCCTGTTTTGGTGCGTCACGCAACACGGCGGACGCCGTTCGCGCTCGGTTGTGTTAAAGCAAGTCGTATCTGTGGTGCGTTTACCAAAAAAACAAGGCCATTTTCACCGCTTTATGCGCTGGCACACATCCTGCTAAATGAAGGGGGAGATAAAGCACGAACAAGGATTCTAAACGCAGTAACTGTCCAAGGGGGTTTGTCATGAAGTGCAATGCAAAAATCAACGCAATCAGCCTGGCGATTCTGGCTTTCACCAGCATCCCGGCCATGGCACAGGAACAACCCGCCGAACATCAGGTGAGCTACAACGTGGGCCTCACCAGCGACTACCGTTACCGCGGCCTGTCGCAAACCGATTCCGACCCCGCCCTGTCCGGCGGCGTCGACTACGTACACGGCCCATCCGGCTTTTACGTAGGCACCTGGCTCTCCACTATCAAGTGGACGAAGGATCTGGGTGGCGACGGCAATATTGAATGGGATGTGTATGCCGGCAAGCGTGGCCAGTTGACCAACGAGGTCAGCTACGACGTCGGCGGCCTGTATTACTGGTATCCGGATAACAGCCTGGATCCGAACGCAAATACGTTTGAAATCTACGGCAAGCTCGGCTTCGGGCCGGCGTATATCAAGTATTCGCACTCGACGACCAATCTGTTCGGCACCACCGACAGCAAGCGCAGCGGGTACCTGGACGTGGGCGCCGACATCGACGTCGGCAACGGCTTCCTGCTGAACCTGCACGTTGGCCGCCAGCGCGTGAAAAACAATAGCCCGGCGTCGTACACCGATTACAAGATCGGCGTGACGAAGGACTTCGGGGTCGCCACCGTGGCCCTGGCCTGGCACAAGGCGAATACCGACGCTTATCTGAGTCCGGAAGGCAAGAATCTGGGCAAGTCAGCCGCCGTGCTGTCCGTGTCAAAAACTTTTTGATAGCAAAAGAGGCAATACCATGAAAATGATTACCGCCATCATCAAGCCCTTCAAGCTCGACGAGGTGCGTGAAGCGCTGTCGGAAATCAACGTGCAAGGCATGACCGTGACCGAAGTGAAGGGTTTCGGTCGCCAGAAGGGTCACACCGAGTTGTACCGTGGCGCCGAGTACGTCGTCGACTTCCTGCCCAAGATCAAGATCGAAGCCGCCGTCGACGATGCTGTCGTCGACCAGGTGATCGACGCGATCCAGGGCGCCGCCCGCACTGGCAAGATCGGTGACGGCAAGATCTTCGTGGCCGACCTGAACCAGGTCATCCGTATCCGCACCGGCGAGACCGGCAACGACGCATTGTAAGAAGGAAGTTTTCATGAAGCAGATAACTACAAAAATCCTGACCGCCATGCTGGGCCTGGGCCTGGCGCTCCCGGCCATGGCGGCGCCTTCGATCAACAAGGGGGATACCGCCTGGATGTTCGTCGCCACGCTGCTGGTGGTCATGATGGTGATCCCGGGCCTGGCGCTGTTCTACGGCGGCATGGTGCGCGCCAAGAACATGTTGTCGGTCCTGATGCAGGTCATGGTGGTGTTTTCGCTGATCATCGTGCTGTGGTGCCTGTACGGCTACTCGCTTGCCTTTACCTCTGGTAACGCGTTCATCGGCGGCTTCGACCGCGCCTTCCTGCAAGGCATCTGGGATCCGGTTGCCGGCACGTTCTCGATGGGCGCCACCTTCACCAAGGAAGTGATGATCCCGGAGTTCATCTTCGTCGCCTTCCAGGGCACCTTTGCCGCCATCACCTGCGCGCTGATCGTCGGTTCCTTCGCCGAGCGCGCGCGCTTCGCGGCGGTGCTGGCTTTCGTAGTGATCTGGTTCACCTTCGCTTACCTGCCGATGGCGCACATGGTCTGGTTCTGGGCCGGTCCGGACGCGATCACCGATGCCGCCTCGCTGGCCACCGTCACCGCCGGCGCCGGCTACCTGTGGCAACAGGGCGCGCTCGACTTCGCGGGCGGCACCGTGGTGCACATCAATTCCGCCGTTGCCGGCCTGGTCGGCGCCTACGTGATCGGCAAGCGCATCGGCTACGGCAAGGAATCGATGGCTCCGCACTCGCTGCCCATGACCATGGTCGGCGCCTCGCTGCTGTGGGTCGGCTGGTTCGGCTTCAACGCCGGTTCGGCGCTCGAAGCGGGCGACGTCGCGGCGCTGGCCTTCATCAACACCCTGCTGGCGACCGCCGCCGCCACCGTCGCGTGGGCGGCCGGCGAATGGATCTTCAAGCGCAAGCCATCGATGCTGGGCGCCGCCTCGGGCGCCATCTCGGGCCTGGTGGCGATCACCCCGGGCGCCGGTTTCGTGGGGCCGATGGGCGCCTTGGTCATGGGCCTGCTGGCTGGTATCATCTGCCTGTGGGGCGTGACCGGCCTGAAGCGCATGCTGGGCGCCGACGATTCGCTCGACGTGTTCGGCGTGCACGGTGTGGGCGGCATCCTGGGTGCGCTGCTGACCGGCGTGTTCGCGGCGCCGTCGCTGGGCGGCCAGGGCGTGTGGGATTACACCACCAATGCCATGAACACCAGCTATTCGATCGGCAGCCAGGTGCTGGTGCAGGCGCACGGCGTGGTCGTGACCGTCGCCTGGTCGGCCATCGTCGCCTTCATCGCTTTCAAGCTGGTCGACATCGTGATCGGTCTGCGTGTGCCTGAAGACGAAGAACGCGAAGGCCTGGATATCACCAGCCACGGCGAATCGGCGTACCGTTACTGATATCCCCGGATATCGGTCAGAAAGGCGCCTTCGGGCGCCTTTTTGTGTTCTTGATAACACCTCTTTAAAAAGAACAGGCGCACCCCATATGTCATATCCAGCTTAACAAATAACAAACGGCGCAAGAAGTCGCGCATAACAGGGAAATCCGCATACATGGTTCCGCACCTCGCCACCGCCCAGACCGGTCCTCTGCTCGATCTGGAAAAGAAAATCCTCGAAGCCACCCCCGCCATCGAGCGCTGGTTCCGGCTCGAGTGGCAGGAGCACACGCCGCCGTTCTATTGCTCGGTCGACCTGCGCAACGCCGGTTACAAGCTGGCGCCGGTCGATACCAACCTGTTCCCGGGCGGCTTCAACAACCTGCCGACCGAGATGCTGCCGCTGGCGGTGCAAGCCGCCATGGCCGCGATCGACAAGTATTGCCCGGACGCGCGCAACCTGATCCTGGTGCCCGAGACGCGTACGCGCAATCCAATGTACCTGCAGAACGTGGCGCGCCTGATGCAGATCTTCCGCCAGACCGGCCTGCACGTGCGCCTGGGGTCGTTCTCGCCGGACGTCACCGAACCGACGCCGTTGGCCCTGCCTGACGGCAATATGCTGGTGATCGAGCCGCTGGTGCGCTCGCCCAACGGGCGCCGCGTCGGCCTGGCCGACTTCGATCCTTGCACCATCCTGCTCAACAACGATCTGTCGGGCGGCATTCCGGCCATCCTCGAGAATGTGCACGAGCAGTCGCTGCTGCCGCCGCTGCACGCCGGCTGGGCGCTGCGCCGCAAGAGCAACCACCTGAAGGCGTTCGACGAGGTCGCCAAGAAGTTCGGCAAGCTGATCGACATCGATCCCTGGCTGGTCAATCCGCTGCACAGCAAGTGCGGTGAAGTCGACCTGCGCGAGAACGTCGGCACCGAGGAGCTGGCCGACAACGTCGCGGCGCTGTTCTCGAAGATCAAGAAGAAATACAAGGAATATGGCATGAAGGAGCGCAAGCCCTTCGTGATCCTGAAGCCCGATGCCGGCACCTATGGCATGGGCGTGATGACGATCAAGGATGCCAGCGAGGTGCGCGACCTGACGCCGGCCCAGCGCGCGCGCATGTCGGTGATCAAGGATGGCGTGGCAGTGACCGACCTGATCATCCAGGAAGGCGTGCCGACCTTCGAGTCGATCGACGACGCCGTGGCCGAGCCGGTGGTGTACATGATCGACCGCTACGTGGTGGGCGGTTTCTATCGCGTGCATGCCGAGCGCGGCATTGACCAGAACCTGAATTCGCCGGGTTCGCAATACGTGCCGCTGGCCTTCGCCCAGCAGCATGCGGTGCCGGACCTGAAGGCCAAGCCGGGCACGGCGGCGCCGAACCGTTTCTATGTGTATGGCGTGGTGGCGCGGCTGGGCATGCTGGCGGCGTCGCTGGAAATGGAACGCACGGATCCGAATCCGGAAGTCTATTAATTGCCCTCGGTGGCGGCCGGGTGCCGCCATCGATGCGGGCAGTAGCGTCAGTCGGACTTTCTGACGGCATACATGAAGTGCGAGCGCAGCACCGGCACCAGCGCCGTCAGCAGTTCGGACACGACATACGGCGCGGCGGCCAGCACACGGTGGAGCGGCGGCGCCAGCACCATGCTGCGGTAGCGCTGCTCGCTGCCCGGCCACCAGTCTTGGAGCTCGGCGCGGGTGACCTTGCGCACGTTGCGGTTGCTTGGGTTGTCATAGCGGAAATCGAACACGAGGCACCAGCCGCCCGGGCGCAGCATGCGCCACATCTGGGCCGCCAGCTCGCGCCGCAGGACGGGATCGAGTACCGAGGAAAACACCGTCTGCGCCGTGATGAGGTCGTAGCTGGCCTGCGGCAGCGCGTCGAGCGTGCCCAGGTGCCAGCGCACGCCGTGGGCAGTGCGCCGCCGCGCATGGTCGAGCCGGTCTTTTTGCAGCTCGGTGCCGGTGAGCCTGGCCGGCGTGGCGCCCCAGTCGATCATCTGGCGCAGGAAACTGCCGGTGCCGCAGCCGACATCCAGCACTTGCACATCAGACAAATCTGCGCCGACCGTGCTGGAGAGCAAGTCTGCAAAGCCGCGCGAACGCGCCGCCACCTGCTGCAGGATCTCGGGCCGGTGCCAGGCATAGCGCGCCAGCGGGGCGCCCCCATGCCAGTTGCGGTAGACATCTTCGATACGCTCCTGCTCGGCCTGTTGGCTTGGTTGGGTATCCATACTATTCATGCTCACCCGTGATCGTAGCGAGAAGTTTGATGTGCCTCAGTCGCGTGGCGTCAAAACCGGGCAGATTGCCGCAACGCCCGTCAAATATGAATGGATGGGGCCGGCCTGGGGCATCGGCCGCGAGTTTCCGTAATTCGGGCTAAAATCAGGGCATTACCCCGAATGGAAGCCCCATGAAAATCGCCTTTCTTGCCGACCCTCTGTCCGGATTCAAGATTTACAAGGATTCGACCTTCGCCATGATGCGCGAGGCAGCGCGGCGCGGCCATGCCGTCTACCACTTCGAGCAGCGCGACATGCTGCTCGAAGAAGGCGTGGTCAGTGCGCGCGTGGCGCGGATCCATCTCACCGGAGACCAGGACGCGTGGTACCGCCTTGACCCGGCCGAGGATGTGAACCTCGGAGAATTCGACGCCATCATCGAGCGCAAGGATCCGCCGTTCGACATGGAATACGTATACGGCACCTATCTGCTGGAACTGGCCGAGCGCCAGGGCGCGCGCGTGATCAACAGCCCGCGCGCGATCCGCGACCACAATGAGAAATTGGCCATCGGCAAGTTTAGCGAACACACTTCGCCGACCATGGTCACCTCGGATGCGGCGCGCCTGCGCGCCTTCCATGTCAAGCATGGCGACGTCATCTTCAAGCCGCTGGACGGCATGGGCGGCGCCGGCATCTTCCGCGTGAAGAGCGATGGCCTGAACCTGGGGGCAATCATCGAGACCCTCACCGACAACGGCCGCAACACCATCATGGCCCAGAAGTTCATCCCGGCCATCGAGAAGGGCGACAAGCGTGTGCTGGTCATCGGCGGCAAGCCGGTGCCCTTCGTGCTGGCGCGCATTCCGCAAGGCGGCGAAGTGCGCGGCAACCTGGCCGCCGGCGGCCTGGGCGTGGCCCAGCCGATCAGCCCGCGCGAGCGTGAGATCGCCGAAGCCGTGGGCCCGGTGCTGGCCGAGCGTGGCCTGTTGCTGGTAGGATTAGACGTGATCGGCGACTTCCTCACCGAAGTCAACGTGACCAGCCCGACCTGTTTCCAGGAGATCCACGATCAGACCGGATTCGACGTGGCCGCGATGTTCATCGACGCGGTCGAACAAAAGGTAAGCGACTGACATCATGGTAGGCATCCTGCTCCTGACCCACGCGCCGCTGGGCCAGGCATTCATCGCGGCAGTGGCGCACGTGTTCCGCGGCCCGACCGAGCGCTTCGAGGCGATCGACGTGGCCGCCGACCAGGATATCGGCGAGGTCAACAGCCTGGCCCGGGAGGCGATCGCGCGCCTCGACGAAGGCGACGGCGTGCTGGTGATCACCGACGTCAAGGGCGGCACGCCGTCCAATTGCTGCAACTCGCTGGCCGACGCCGGCCACGTGGAAGTCATCGCCGGGATCAGCCTGCCGATGCTGCTGCGTGCGATCACGTATCGGCGCGACACGCTCGACGTCGTGGTCGAGATGGCGCTGGCGGGCGCCCAGAACGGCGCGGTGCGGGTGGATAACCGGATCCGGGTGGGGTAGGGCAGGCGGCAGGCCAGCTGCGCGCGCCAGCGGCGCGATTCGACAAGACCAACGATAAAGCGAATATGATTCAACAAGAACTCGAGATCATCAACAAGCTGGGCCTGCATGCCCGCGCATCCGCCAAATTCACACAGCTGGCCGCGAAATACCAGAGCGACGTCTGGCTCACCCGCAACGGACGCCGCATCAATGCCAAGTCGATCATGGGCGTCATGATGCTGGCCGCCGGCCAGGGCGCCAAGGTGACCCTGGAAGCCGACGGCAAGGACGAGGAAGCCGCGGTCGCGGCCCTGTCCGCCCTGGTCAACGACAAGTTCGGCGAAGGCGAGTAATGCCGCGTGAAGCGGCACCTCGCTCAGGAGACGTCAGCATGGCCTCCTTCCTTCTCCATGGCATTCCGGTCTCGCGCGGGATCGCGATCGGCCGCGCCCACCTGCTCACCCCGGCCGCGCTCGACGTCAAGCACTACCTGGTCGCCGACGACCAGGTGGAAAACGAAGTGCGCCGCCTGCAAAACGCGATCGCCGCCGTGCACCGCAACCTGCAGGAACTGTGGACCGACCTGCCCAAGGACGCCCCCACCGAGCTGGGCGCCTTCATCGACGTCCACGCCCTGATCCTGTCCGATCCGATGGTGTCGGAAGCGCCGCTCGACATCATCCGCGCGCGCCACTACAACGCCGAATGGGCGCTGGTGACCCAGATCGACGACCTGTCGGCCCAGTTCGACGAGATCGAGGACGAATACCTGCGCGAGCGCAAGTACGACATCCAGCAGGTGGCCGAGCGGGTATTGAAGGTCCTGACCGGCACCGCGCTGAACGTGCCGCCGATCGCGATCGACGAAGACCAGCCGCCGCCGCAGATGATCGTGGTGGCCCACGACATTTCGCCGGCCGACATGCTGGCCTTCCGCGACCGCGACGGCGGACCGCGCACCTTCATCGGCTTCGTCACCGACGTCGGCGGCCAGAACTCGCACACCGCGATCGTCGCGCGCAGCCTCGACATCCCGGCCGTGGTGGGCATGGACCAGGCGTCGCGCCTGGTCGAGCAGGACGACTGGGTGATCGTCGACGGCGACGCCGGCGTGGTGATCTGCAATCCGAGCCAGCTGGTGCTGGAGCAGTACCGCGAGCGCCAGACGGCGCTGGCCAAGGCGCGCAAACGCCTGCTCAAGCTCAAGAAGACCCCGGCCGTCACCCGGGACGGCACCGCCATCACGCTGCTGGCCAATATCGAGCTGCCCGACGATTGTCCGGCTGCGCTCGAAGCGGGCGCCAACGGCGTCGGCCTGTTCCGCTCCGAATTCCTGTTCATGGGCCGCGGCCCGCAGGGCCTGCGGATTCCGGGCGAGGACGAACAGTTCGAGCAGTACCGCAAGGCGGTGCTGGCGATGAAGGGCCGCCCGGTGACGATCCGCACGCTCGACGTCGGCGCCGACAAGCCGCTCGACCAGACCGACCAGACCGCGCTCAATCCGGCGCTGGGCCTGCGCGCGATCCGCTACTGCCTGGCCGAGCCGCAGATGTTCCTGACCCAATTGCGGGCCATCCTGCGCGCCTCGAGCTTCGGCAAGGTGAGGATCCTGATCCCGATGCTGGCGCATGCCTTCGAGATCGACCAGACCCTGAACATGATCGAGCAGGCCAAGTCCCAGCTGCGCGCCGAGGGCATCAAATTCGACGAGGGCATCGAGGTCGGCGCCATGATCGAGATCCCGGCCGCGGCGCTGGCGCTGCCGCTGTTCGTGCGGCGCATGGATTTCCTGTCGATCGGCACCAACGACCTGATCCAGTATCTGCTGGCGATCGACCGGGTCGATTACGAGGTGGCGCACCTGTATAATCCGCTGCACCCGGCCGTGTTGCAGCTGATCGCCTCGACCATCGCCACCGGCCACAAGGCCGGCCTGGACGTGGCCGTATGCGGCGAAATGGCCGGCGACGTCAAGCTCACCCGCCTGTTGCTGGGCATGGGCTTGCGCGAGTTCTCGATGCATCCGGCGCAGCTGCTGGCGGTGAAACAAGAAATACTGAATACCGACCTGGGCGCGGTCACCACCCGTACCCGGCGCATCCTGCGCGCGATGGAGCCGGGCGAGATCGCCAGCGCGGTCGAGCAGCTGCAAGCCCTCTGACGTTGTGGCGACGGTTCGGTCCCGGCCGTCGCCAGCATCACCACCGCATTACCCAACACTTTTGAATACCTCCATGGGATCTCTTGGAATAGTCACACCACAGGCAATGCATTTCGCCGAGCCTTTGCTGTTGCAAAGCGGCGCCCAGCTCGGCGACTACACGCTGATGTATGAAACCTATGGCACGCTCAACGCCGACAAGTCGAACGCGGTGCTGATCTGCCACGCGCTGAACGCCTCGCACCACGTGGCCGGCCACTACGCGACGCCGAAGAGCGCCGGCTGGTGGGACAATATGGTGGGGCCGGGCAAGCCGGTCGACACCGACCGCTTCTTCGTCATCGGCATCAACAACCTCGGCTCCTGCTTCGGCTCGACCGGTCCGATGCACGTCAATCCCGCCACCGGCAAGCCGTATGGCGCCGCCTTCCCCCTGGTGACGGTGGAGGACTGGGTGGCGGCCCAGGCGCGCCTGGCCGACCGCCTCGGCATCGAGCAATTCGCCGCCGTGATGGGCGGTTCGCTGGGCGGCATGCAGGCCCTGTCGTGGAGCATCCTGTTCCCCGAGCGCCTGCGCCACTGCATCGTGATCGCCTCGACGCCCAAGCTGTCGGCCCAGAACATCGCCTTCAACGACGTCGCGCGCCAGGCGATCCTGACCGATCCCGACTACCGCGGCGGCGACTTCTACGAGCACGGCGTGGTGCCGAAGAACGGCCTGAAAGTGGCGCGCATGATCGGCCACATCACCTATCTGTCGAACGACGACATGGCGGAAAAATTCGGGCGCAAGCTGCGCAACGCGGCCCAGACCAACGACTACAACTTCGACTTCGGCATCGACTTCGAAATCGAATCCTATCTGCGCTACCAGGGCGACAAGTTTTCGGAATACTTCGACGCCAACACCTATCTCCTGATTACCAAGGCGCTCGACTATTTCGACCCGGCGCGCGCGCATGGCGGCGACCTGACGAAGGCGCTGGCCGGAACGCAGGCCCAGTTCCTGGTCGCCTCGTTCAGCACCGACTGGCGCTTCTCGCCCGAGCGCAGCCGCGAGATCGTCGAGGCCCTGGTGTCGAACCGGCGCCGCGTGAGCTATGCCGAGGTCGACGCGCCGCACGGCCACGACGCCTTCCTGCTGGAAGACGCGCGCTACATGAACGTGGTGCGCGCCTATTACGACCGCATCGCCGGCGAACTGCAGTCCACGCAGGAGGCCGCATGAATTTCACCGACCTGAACACGCTGCGGCCCGACCTGGCCTTCATCGCCCACTGGGTGGGCGACGGCGCCCACGTGCTGGACGTCGGCTGCGGCGACGGCGCCATGCTGCGCTACCTGGAGTCGGGCAAGCGCTGCACCGGCTACGGCATCGAGATCGCCGACGACAAGGTGCTGGAAAGCACCGCGCGCGGCATCAACGTGATCCAGCACGACATGGAAAAGGGCTTGGGGCTGTTTGGCGATAACACCTTCGACACCGTGCTGTGCCTGAATTCGCTGCAGATGATGCAGCACGTTGAACGGCTGCTGCGCGACATCGTGCGGGTAGGCAGCGAGGCGATCGTGTCTTTCCCCAACTTCGCCCACTGGCCGCACCGCCTGGCGCTGCTCAAGGGCCGCATGCCGATGTCGCGCTCGCTACCCTATAAATGGTATGACACGCCCAACGTGCGGTATGCCACGATTTACGATTTTCAGGAACTGGCAGTGTCGTGCGGCCTCGAAGTGCTGGAATGCGTGGCGCTGGCCGATGGCGAGGTCGTTCGCTTCCTGCCCAACCTGCGCGGCAGCCTGGCAGTGTTTCGTCTACGCAAGAAATTAACGGCGCCGTGATACGCCTTATGTGCGTTCGCGGCTTGAGCGAACGGGGCGGATACGCGATGATCCTCGCCAATCCGTGTGGGCGTGTTGCCCATTTTGAATAATTCCTGAGAGGATAGCGCTGCTAACAACAGCCTGTCGGTGCCGAGATGATAAAACTGAAACGCCTTGCCCTTTGCCTCACCTTGATGAGCGCCACCAGCCTGGGCCTTGCCCAGGACAATAGCCCGGTGGTCCAGGACGGCATCGCGGTCAAGCCGCTGTCGCGCATGCGCGTGCTGGCGCCGGAAGAACAGGTCAACGAGGCCGCGCGCCAGCAGTACACGGAAATGATCGGCGAGGCCAGGCAGAAGGGCGTGCTGGCCTCGGAAAACGATCCGCAGCTCAAGCGCCTGCGCGCCATCGCCCAGCGCATCATTCCGCAGACCACGCGCTGGAATCCGGCCGCGAGCAAGTGGGAGTGGCAGGTCAACCTGTTCAAGTCGAATCAGGTGAACGCCTTCTGCATGCCGGGCGGTCGCATCGGCTTCTACACCGGCATCATCGAGCAGCTGAACCTGAACGACGACGAGGTGGCGGCCGTGATGGGCCATGAGATCGCGCATGCGCTGCGCGAGCATGGGCGCGAGCGCCTGGCCAAGACCAACGTCACCGCACTCGGCGCCCGCGTCGGCGGCGCGCTGCTGTCGGGGATTTTCGGGGTCGATCCCAACATCACCGGCACCGCGGCCAACTATGCCGGCCAGTTCCTGGTGCTGAAGTTCTCGCGCGACGAAGAGCGCGAGGCCGACCTGGTGGGCCTGGACATCTCGTCGCGCGCCGGCTACGACCCGCGCGCCGGCATCGCGCTGTGGCGCAAGATGGCGGCGCTGAACCAGAGCGCGCCGCTCGAGATCCTCTCGACCCACCCGGGCGGCGAGACCCGCATCAAGGACATGGAAGCGCACATGAACGTGCTGCTGCCGCTGTATGCGCGCGCCAAGAACACCAGCGTCGCCAGGCTGCCGGCCTACCAGAGCGCCGCCCTGAAGTGACGGGGCATTGAGTGAGGCGGCGATGGGCCGTGTAGCCGTCAAGGGGCGGCAGGCCGAGGCCAATGCCCATGTGCCGCTGCCGATCCGCGACGGCGTCTCGCCCAGCTACCTGTGGCTGACCGAGACGCGCGCCGGCGGCATGCTGCGTTTTCTCGCCGAGCGGTTTCCAGACGTGAGCCGCGAGGCCTGGGCCGCGCGCCTGGACCGCGGCGAGATCGTCGACGCCAGGGGCGAGCCCTTGGCCGCCGACAGCCACGTGCGCCAGGGCATGCGCATCTGGTATTACCGCGAGCTGGAACAGGCCGAGACGCCGATCCCGTTTCGTGAGAACGTGCTGTTCCGGGACGAGCACATCCTGGTGGCCGACAAGCCGCACTTCCTGCCGACCATCCCGACCGGGCGCTTTTTGAAAGAGACGCTGCTGGTGCGCCTGAAGCGGGCGACCGATCTGCCGCACCTGGTGCCGATCCACCGGCTCGATCGCGAGACCGCGGGCGTGGTGATCTTCTCGCACAATCCCGCATCGCGCGGAGCGTATCAGTCGATGTTCCAGAAGCGGGTGGTGAGCAAGACCTACGAGGCGCTGGCGCCGATGATGGCGGGACGCACGTTCCCCTTTACCTACCGCAGCCGCATGCAGGATGCGCAGCAGTTTTTCGTCAGCGAAGAGGTGGAGGGCGAGCCGAATTCGGAGACGCTGATCGAGCTGATCGAACAGCGCGGGATTCTCGCGCGTTATCGCCTGCATCCGCACACGGGCCGCAAGCACCAGCTGCGGCTGCACCTGTCGCGGCTCGGCGCGCCGATCGTGAACGACGTCTTCTATCCGGTGGCGCTGCCGTGCAAGGGCGACGATTTCGGCGCGCCGCTGCAGCTGCTGGCGCGTTCGATCGCCTTTGACGACCCCTTGAGCGGCCAGCCCCGCAGCTTCAGCAGCGCATTCAGCCTGGATTGGCCCTGACTAGCGTGCGTAGTCGATGATCAAGGGAGCGTGGTCCGAGAACTTGACGTCCCTGTAGACCGACACGGTCTTGGCGCACCGGGCGATGCCCGGGGTGGCGACGTGGTAGTCGATGCGCCAGCCCACGTTCTTGGCATAGGCCTGGCCGCGGTTGCTCCACCAGGTGTACTGCTCGGGGCGCGGGTCCAGGCCGCGGTGCACGTCGACCAGGCCCAGGTCATCGAATATGCGCGTCATCCAGGCGCGTTCCTCGGGCAGGAAGCCTGAGTTCTTCAGGTTGCCCTTCCAGTTCTTGAGGTCGATCTCCTTGTGGGCGATGTTCCAGTCGCCGCAGATCACGATTTCGCGGCCCTCGGCCTGCAGTTCCTGCAGGTGCGGCAGGAACACTTCCATGAAGCGGAACTTGGCCAGCTGGCGCTCGGGCGACGAGGAGCCCGACGGCGCGTACAGCGAGATCACGGTCAGGTCGCCGAAATCGCAGCGCGTATAGCGGCCTTCGGCGTCGAATTCGACGCAGCCGAAGCCGATGCGGTGCTTGTCCGGGGCGGTGCGGCTGTAGATGCCGGTGCCCGAATAGCCCTTCTTCTCGGCGTAGTGGAAGTGGCCGTGGTAGCCGTGAGGGCGCAGGAAGTCTTCGGTCATGTCGGCCTCCTGGGCCTTGAGCTCCTGGACGCAGATGTAGTCGGCATCCTGCGTGGCGAGCCACTCGAAGAAACCCTTCTTGTGGGCGGAACGGATGCCGTTCAGGTTCGCGGAAATAATTCGTGGCATGGTGATGTAGGACGGTAACGATCAGCGGACTTAGACGTCCGAAAACAAGCCGGACAGTGTAGCGCGTTTTTCAACCGCTCGTCATGCCTGCAACTGTTACATAAATGTAAGATGGAGCATGATAATGGGCAACAATCTGTTGCACTGGGCACGCTCCTGCACCGCGCGCCGTGTCGCTCCTGACGCTGCCCTGTCTCCTTTCCAAGTCCATGAACACTGACAAACCGCTACTCGCGGGTAGCGTCGATAACGGCGTTTGCCTGCCCGCCGCATCGTACGCCGAACTGGCCGACTTCGTGGAAAACGCCGTCGAAGGCCTGCACCGGGTCGGCCCGGACGGCACCATCCTGTGGGCCAACCGCGCCGAACTGCAGCTGCTGGGCTATGCGTGGGACGAATACGTCGGCCGCCACATCGCCGAATTCCACGACGATCCGGCCACGATCGATTACATGCTGGCGACCCTGCTGTCGGGCGGGACGCTGTATGACCAGCCGGCGCGGCTGCGCTGCAAGGATGGCGCGATCAAGCACGTGCTGATCCACTCGAACGGGCATTTCGAGAACGGCCAGCTGCGTTACACCCGCTGCTTCACGCGCGACGCGACCGCGCGGCACGAGCGCGACGTGGCGCTGGCCCAGCGCAATGCGATGCTGCTCAACGCCCCCGTCGCCGCGGCCTTGCTGATGGGCCCCGAGCTGCGCTTTCAGCTGGCCAACCGGCGCTATCGCGAACTGGTCGACTGCGACGAGCTGGTCGGCCTCACCTTCGTGGAGGCCTTTCCGCGCCTGGCCGGCAGCGGCGTGGCCGAGCACATCGCGCGCGTGTTCGCCACCGGTGAACCGTATCATGCGCAAGAGCTGGCCCTCATCCGCCTCGATCCCCAGGGCCAGCCTGACGAGCGCTATTTCAAGTTCAGCCTGGAGCCGCTGGCGGGGGGCGATGGCCGGCCGGACGGCGTGATCGTGGTCGCGGTCGAGGTGACGGAGCACGTGCGCAGCCGCCAGGCGATCGAGCGCGCCCACTGCGACCGCGAGCAGTTGCTGGTGGACTTGAGCGCGGCCAGCCGGGCCAAGGACGAGTTCCTGGCCATGCTGGGCCACGAACTGAGAAATCCCCTGTCGCCGATCGTCACCGCGCTGCAGCTGATGCGCATGCGGGACGATGGCGCGCACGGGCGCGAGCGCGAGATCATCCAGCGCCAGGTGGACCACCTGGTGCGGCTGGTGGACGACCTGCTCGACGTCTCGCGCGTCACGCGCGGCAAGATCGAGCTCAAGGTCGAGCGGGTCGAACTGGCGCGGGTGATCGACAAGGCGGTCGAGATGGCGAGCCTGCTGATCGAGCAGCGCCGCCACCGCCTCGAGGTCGAACTCGAGCCCGGCCTGGCGTGGGCGGGCGATCCGGTGCGGCTGGCGCAGGTGGTGTCGAACCTGCTGACCAATGCGGCGCGCTACACCGAGCCGGGTGGCCGGCTGTGGCTGCGCGTGCGGCGCGATGGGCTCGATGCGGTCGAGATCAGCGTGCGCGACACCGGCATCGGCCTTGCGCCCGAGGTGCGCGAACAGGTGTTCGAGCTGTTCTTCCAGGGCAAGCGCAGCATCGACCGCGCCGAAGGCGGGCTCGGGATCGGGCTGGCGCTGGTGAAGAACATCGTCGAACTGCATGGCGGCAGCGTCCATGCGCACAGCGAGGGCCGCGGCCTGGGCAGCGAGTTCGTGGTGCGCCTGCCGCTATGCAGCGGGCCCCAGGCGCCGGCGCCATCGGAACCGGCGCCGGTGGCGATGCCGGATGTGACCACGCAGCGGGTGCTGCTGGTGGACGACAATGCCGACGGCGCCGACACCCTGGGCCGCCTGCTGCGTGCGCACGGCCATACGGTCGAGGTGTACCACGATCCGGTCGGCGCGCTGGCGGCACTGGATCGCTTCAGGCCCACGATCGCCTTGCTCGACATCGGCCTGCCGGTGCTGGACGGCTACCAGCTCGCCGCGCGCATCCGCGCGCTGCCCGGCGGGCAGGGCTGCCGCCTGGTGGCGCTGAGCGGCTACGGGCTGGCGGCCGACCATGCGCGCAGCAGCGCGGCCGGCTTCGAGCGCCACCTGGTCAAGCCGGTCAATCCGGACGAGGTGGCGCGGGAGGTCGCGGCCGGCGCCGCGACGGATTAAAATAGCCGCTTTCGACATTCAGGGAGAAGGTATATGAGCGATCTGCGCCAGCAGTTTATCGGGTTTTCGGTCGAGGCCGAGGTATTGAGGTTCGGCCAATTCACGACCAAGGCCGGCCGCCTGTCGCCGTACTTCTTCAACGCCGGCCTGTTCCACGACGGCGCCACGCTGGGCAAGCTCGCCCAGTTCTATGCCCAGACCCTGCTCGACTCGGGCGTCGAATTCGACATGCTGTTCGGCCCGGCCTACAAGGGCATCACCCTGGCCAGCGCCACGGCCGTGGCCCTGGCCGCGAAGGGCCGCGACACCTCGTTCGCCTACAACCGCAAGGAAGCGAAGGACCATGGCGAGGGCGGCACCATCGTCGGCGCCAAGCTGCAGGGTAAAGTGGTGATCATCGACGACGTGATCTCGGCCGGCACCTCGGTGCGCGAATCGGTGACGATGATCCGCGCCGCCGGCGCCGAACCGGCCGCCGTGCTGATCGCCCTGGACCGCATGGAGCGCTCGGGCAAGGACGACGCCTTGTCCGAACTGTCGGCGGTGCAGGAAGTATCGCGCGAATTCAACATCCCGGTGATCTCGATCGCCAACCTGACCGACCTGTTCACCTACCTCGACACCCACACCCAGGACGCGCGCCTGTCCCAGCACAAGGACGCCGTCGCCGCCTACCGCACCCGCTACGGCATCTAGAGCAATTACCCAACAATTAGGGTCAGAGTAGATTTGTTGGGCAATTCCCCAAAGTTGTCAAACAATTCGACTCTGACCCTAATTTGGATTTGCGGAAAGTCTTGCAAAATAATTAGGGTCAGAGTCGATTGATTGAGCAATTTTCTAGAATTGCCAATTAATTCGACACTGACCCTATTTATTTTCTTGCTCTTCGGATTCGATTCAATTTCCTTTTGATACAAGAGATTGGAATCGGCTCAGTGCGTTCGGATTGCGCCTAAAAATTGCTGACTCCGGGGAAGCTTTGCCCATCTAAATAAATAGGGTCAGAGTCAAATTATTGAGCAATTTCTCTTATGCGTACAATAAGTAGGGACAGAGTCCGAGGTGTGGGTAATTTCTTGGGTGCGAAAACAATGAGGGTCATAGTCGAATTGCCGGCAATTTTGGGAAATTGCTCAACAATTCTACTCTGACCCTCATTGTCGATGGGCTAGGGATTTAGCCGGCGAGTTTTTGTTTCAGCAGTTCGGTGACCTGGGCTGGATTGGCCTTGCCCTTCGATGCCTTCATCGTCTGGCCGATCAGGGCGTTGATGGCGGCTTCCTTGCCGGCGCGGTATTGTTCGACCGACTTGGCGTTGGCGGCCAGGACGTCGTCGACGATCGCTTCCAGCGCGCCCGTGTCCGAGATCTGCTTCAGGCCCTTCTGCTCGATCACGGTGTCGGCCAGGTGCTCGTCATCCGAGCCGGCTTCCCACATGGCGGCGAAGACTTCCTTGCCGGCCTTGTTCGAGATCGTGCCGTCGGCGATGCGCTTGAGCAGCAGCGCCAGTTGCGCCGCGCTCACCGGCGCCTCGCCGATGTCCACGCCTTCGCGGTTCAGGGTCGACGAGACGTCGCCCATCATCCAGTTGGCGGCCGCCTTGGCGTTTTCCTTGCCGGCCTTGGCCACCACGGCTTCGTAGTAGCCCGCCATCGCCTTCGACGAGGTCAGGACCAGGCTGTCGTACTCCGGCAGGCCGTACTCGCCCGTGAAGCGCGCGCGCAGCGCGCCCGGCAGCTCGGGCATGTCGGCCTGCACGCGGTCGATCCAGTCCTGGCCGATGACCAGCGGAGGCAGGTCCGGGTCGGGGAAGTAGCGGTAATCCTGCGCGTCTTCCTTGGTGCGCATCGAGCGCGTTTCCTTGCGGTCCGGGTCCCACAGGCGCGTCGCCTGGATCACCTTGCCGCCATCCTCGATCAGCTCGATCTGGCGCCGCACTTCATAGTGGATCGCCTCTTCCATGAAGCGGAACGAGTTCAGGTTCTTGATCTCGCAACGGGTGCCGAATTCCTTCTGGCCGACAGGCCGCACCGAGACGTTGACGTCGCAGCGGAACGACCCCTCCTGCATGTTGCCGTCGCAGACGCCCAGCCACATCACCAGCGAGTGCAGCGCCTTGGCATACGCCACCGCCTCGGCGGCGCTGCGCATCTCGGGCTCGGACACGATCTCGAGCAGCGGCGTGCCGGCGCGGTTCAGGTCGATGCCGGTCATGCCGGCATAGTCCTCGTGCAGCGATTTGCCGGCGTCTTCCTCGAGGTGGGCGCGGGTCAGGTTGACGGTCTTGGTCTCGAGCTTGCCGTCCTTCTCGTAGGCGAAGCTGATGGTGCCGCCCTGGACCACCGGATCCTCGAACTGGCTGATCTGGTAACCCTTCGGCAGGTCGGGATAAAAGTAGTTCTTGCGCGCGAAGACCGACTGCGGCGCGATTTTCGCGCCGACCGCCAGGCCGAACCGGATCGCGCGCTCGACCGCGCCGCGGTTCAGCACCGGCAGCACGCCCGGCAACGCCAGGTCGACCGGGCTGGCCTGCGTGTTCGGCTCGGCGCCGAAGCGGATCGAGCTGCCGCTGAAGATTTTCGATTGGGTCGTGAGCTGGACGTGGTTCTCAAGACCGATGACGACTTCCCATTGCATAGTATTTCTCTCTATTCTGTGCTGGCGCTGATTGAACGCGTCGGCGGCAGAGCCGCCAACCCTACGCGTTAGATGCCGTCTGGCGACCGCTGGTGCCAGTCGGTCGCCTGCTGGTACTGGTGCGCGATGTTCAGCAGCTTCGCCTCGGCGAAGTAGTTGCCGATGATTTGCAGGCCCACCGGGCGCTTGCCGTTCTTGTCGCCCGCGCCGAAACCGCACGGGATCGACATGCCGGGCAGGCCGGCCAGGCTGGTCGACAGCGTGAAGATGTCGGCCAGGTAGTTCGCCACCGGGTCATTGGCCTTGGCGCCCAGGTCCCAGGCCACCGTCGGCGCCACCGGCCCCATGATCACGTCGCACTTGTCGGCGAAGGCGGCCTGGAAGTCGTCCGCGATCAGGCGCCGGATCTTTTGCGCCTGCACGTAATAGGCGTCGTAGTAGCCGTGGCACAGCACATAGGTGCCGACCATGATGCGGCGCTTGACCTCGCTGCCGAAGCCTTCGGCGCGGGTTTTGCGGTACATGTCCTGCAAATCCTTGTACTCCGAAGCGCGGTGGCCGTAGCGCACGCCGTCGAAGCGCGACAGGTTCGACGAGGCTTCCGCCGGCGCGATGATGTAATAGGTCGGAATCGACAGCGCCGTCTTCGGTAGCGAGATGTCGACCAATACCGCGCCCAGTTTCACGAACTGCTCGAGCGCCGCGCGCACCGCGGCTTCGACGTCGCCAGCCAGGCCTTCGCCGAAGTATTCCGAAGGCACGCCGATGCGCAGGCCGGTCAGCGGCTTGTCAAGGTCGCGCGTGTAGTCTTCGCGCACATTGCCCTGTTCGACCGTGAGGCTGGTCGAATCGCGCTCGTCGAAGCCGCTCATTTCGTTCAGCAGCAGCGCGCAATCCTCGGCGGTCTGGGCGATCGGGCCTCCCTGGTCCAGCGACGAGGCGAAGGCGATCATGCCGAAGCGCGACACGCGGCCATAGGTCGGCTTGATGCCGGTGACGCCGCAGAAGGCGGCCGGCTGGCGGATCGAGCCGCCGGTGTCGGTCGCGGTGGCGGCCGGCGCCAGGCGCGCGGCGATCGCGGCGGCCGAGCCGCCCGACGAACCGCCCGGCACGGCGCTGGCGTCCCACGGGTTCTTCACCGCGCCGTAGGCCGAGTTCTCGTTGGCCGAACCCATCGCGAATTCGTCCAGGTTCACCTTGCCCAGGGTGACCATGCCGGCCGCCTTGAGGCGGTCGACGACGGTCGCATCGAAGGGACTGACGTAACCGTCCAGCATCTTCGAGCCGGCCGTGGTGCGCCAGCCGCGGGTGACGAAAATGTCCTTGTGCGCGATCGGCACGCCGGTCAGCGGGCCGGCCGTGCCCTGCGCCAGGCGCTCGTCGGCTTGCGCGGCCTGGGCCAGCGTCAGCTCGTGGTCCACGTGCAGGAAGGCGTTGTGCCCGCTCGCGTCGATGCGGCCGAGGTAGTGGCGCGCCAGTTCGGTCGCGGACACCTGTTTCGCGTGCAGGAGCGCGGACAGCTCCTTGATGGTCTTGTTATGCATATGCGTGTCGATTCTTTAGCGATGTTCTGGGGCGGATTACTCGATGACCTTCGGCACCAGGTACAGGCCATCCTGCGCCTTTGGCGCCGGCGCCTGGTACTCGTCGCGGCGGTTTTCTTCGGTGACCACGTCGTCGCGCAGGCGCAGCGGCAGGGCCAGGACGGCCGACAGCGGCTGGGCCAGCGGCGCCACGCCGGTGGTATCGACCGCCTGCATCTGCTCGGCCAGCGCGAAGATGCCGTTCAGCTCGGCCAGCGCGGTTTCGGCATGGGCGTCATCCATGTCGAGCTGGGCCAGATTGGCGATGCGTTTTACGTCGGAAAGGGTCAGGGACATGGCTATATGGCACGCCGTCAGCGCGCAGAAAGTGAGTCGGCGAATAATGAATGTTAGCAAGTTGTCAGCGAACGGCCCCGTATAGGCGTTAAAACCCTGCAAACACCGTTCAAATCGCTTGCAATTCGGTGGGGAAAACCATCGGTATTCAGCATGTAAACGACAAATTATAAGGTAGAATGGCGGGCTAATGCGTTGTCGTGCCGAAAGCTGGCGCCGCGCATGCGAAGTCCGCGGTGCCCATGCGTGGCAGGTGCGGCACAGAATCCCCGATCAATGTTTAGGCGCACATTGATGCGCATCAGGACACCCATGTTTGGTTTTTTACGCAGCTACTTTTCGAATGACCTGGCGATCGACCTCGGCACCGCTAATACGCTGATCTACGTCCGCGGCCTTGGCATCGTCCTGGACGAGCCGTCGGTGGTCGCGATCCGCCAGGAAGGTGGCCCGAACGGCAAGAAGACCATCCAGGCAGTCGGCAAGGAAGCCAAGCAGATGCTGGGCAAGGTGCCCGGCAATATCGAAGCGATCCGCCCGATGAAGGATGGCGTGATCGCCGACTTCACCGTCACCGAGCAGATGCTCAAGCAGTTCATCCGCATGGTGCACGACTCGAAATTCTTCCGGCCGTCTCCGCGCATCATCATCTGCGTGCCTTGCGGCTCGACCCAGGTCGAGCGCCGCGCGATCCGCGAATCGGCGCTCGGCGCCGGCGCCTCGCAGGTCTACCTGATCGAAGAGCCGATGGCGGCCGCGATCGGCGCCGGCCTGCCGGTCTCGGAAGCGACCGGCTCGATGGTCGTGGACATCGGCGGCGGCACCACCGAGGTGGGCATCATCTCGCTGGGCGGCATGGTCTATAAAGGCTCGGTGCGCGTGGGCGGCGACAAGTTCGACGAAGCCATCGTCAACTACATCCGCCGCAACTACGGCATGCTGATCGGCGAACAGACCGCCGAGGCGATCAAGAAGGCGATCGGTTCGGCGTTCCCGGGCTCGGAAGTCAAGGAAATGGAAGTCAAGGGCCGCAACCTGTCGGAAGGCATCCCGCGCTCGTTCACCATTTCGAGCAACGAGATCCTGGAAGCCCTCACCGATCCGCTGAACCAGATCGTGTCGGCGGTGAAGAACGCGCTGGAGCAGGCGCCGCCGGAGCTGGGCGCCGACATCGCCGAAAAAGGCATGATGCTGACCGGCGGTGGCGCGCTGCTGCGCGATCTCGACCGCCTCCTGATGGAAGAAACCGGCCTGCCGGTGCTGGCCGCCGAAGATCCGCTCACTTGTGTGGTGCGCGGCTCGGGCATGGCGCTCGAGCGCATGGACAAGCTTGGTTCGATCTTCTCGTACGAATAAGACGCGCGTGGTCAACCGGGGCGGGCAGGGCGTGCGGTCACAAGCTGCGCGCATCTGCCCGCCTTGGCATTGACCGTCTGCGTTATCACCAACGGACGTCATGGAATACAGTCCTCCGCCGCTGTTCAAACAAGGCGCCCCAGCACGAGTCAAGGCGATGGTCTGCGCACTGATCGCCATCGTATTGCTGTTCGTCGACGCCCGCATGGGATTGCTCTCCGGCGTGCGCCAGGTAGCCGCGACCGTGCTCTATCCGATGCAGATGGCGGCCCTGATGCCGCGCGAGGCGCTGGCCAATATGGGTGATTATTTCTCGTCGCTGTCGACCTTGCAGAAGGAAGTGCAGGCGCTCAAGCACCAGGAGCTGGCGCGCGCCCAGTTGCTGCAGCAGGCCCAGTTCCAGATGGCCGAGAACGCGCATCTGCGGCGCCTGATGGAAGCCAGGCAGCAGTTGCCGGTGCAGTCGCAGATGGCCGAGATCCTGTACGACGCGCGCGACCCGTCCACCCGCCGCATCGTGATCAACCGCGGTTCGCGCGACGACGTGTCGCTCGGCCTGCCGGTGATCGACTATGCCGGCGTGGTCGGCCAGGTCACCCGCGTGTTCCCGTTCACCTCCGAAGTCACGCTGCTGACCGACAAGGACCAGGCCATTCCGGTGCAGGTGCTGCGCAGTGGTTTACGCAGCATCGTCTATGGCCGCGGCAATACGGGCCTGCTCGACCTGCGCTTCGTGGCCCAGGATGCCGACATCCAGGTCGGCGACGTGCTGGTGACGTCGGGGCTGGACGGAATGTACCCGGCCGGCCTGGCGGTGGCGCGCGTGACCCAGGTCGAGAAGGCCGCCGGCTCGTTCGGCCGCGTGGTCGGCCAGCCGCTGGCCGGCATCGACCGCAATCGCCAGGTGCTGGTGATCATGTCGCACCATGCCTTGCCGCCGCGCCCGGCGCCCGAAACGCCGTCTGCGGCCACCACCCGGCGCACTATGCCGAAGATGGCGCCGGTGCCGCAACCGCCGCTGCCGGCCGCGCCGCTGCCGGCGGCCGGCGTGCCCGCAGCCCCGGTCACCGCGCCGGCCGCAACCACCACGAACGGCGCGCCGGCGCCGGCCGGCCAGCCTGCGGCGACGCCACCTGCAACGCCGTCCGCGGCCCAGGCCGCGCCACGTCCGGCGGCGCCGCCCGCCACGCCACCTGCAACGACCGCGACCGCGCCTGCGCCGGCCGCCCGAACGGAGTAAGCCGCCATGCCCGGTCGCCGTCCCCATTACATCCTGCTGCCCGTCAGCCCGCTGTTCATTGCCTTCAGCCTGGTGTGCGCCTTCATGCTCAACCTGATGCCCTGGGGGCGCTGGGTGGGGGCGCCCGACTTCGTCGCGCTGGTGCTGGTGTTCTGGGGCATCCACCAGCCGCGCAAGGTCGGCATCGGCGTCGCCTTCTGCATGGGCCTGTTGATGGACGTGCACGACGCCAGCCTGCTGGGCGAGAACGCGCTCGCCTACACCGTGCTGTCCTACCTGGCCATCATGATCCACCGCCGCGTGCTGTGGTTCCCGCTGCTGACCCAGGCGATGCACATGTTCCCGCTGCTGCTGCTGGCGCAGGCGATCCAGCTGGTGGTGCACATGCTGGTATCAGGCCGCTTCCCCGGCCTGCTGCAGTTCATCGAGAGCGTGGTGGCGGTGGCCCTGTGGCCGGTGATCACCTGGCTGCTGCTGGCGCCCCAGCGGCGCGCCGTCGACCGCGACCATACCCGTCCCATCTGACCAGGTTTGCCCAGGAATGACCGAGTTCAAGGATAGCGACCGCGAGATCCACCAGTTCCGGATGCGCCTCACAGCGCTGGTGGCGCTCGTCTTCATCTGCTTCGGCCTGCTGGTCGCGCGCGTGGTCTGGCTGCAGGTGCTGCACCACGACCAGTACGCGGCGCAGGCCGAGGACAACCGTATCGCGCTGGTGCCGATCGTGCCCAACCGCGGCCTGATCGTGGACCGCAATGGCGTGGTCCTGGCGCGCAACTATTCCGCCTACACGCTCGAGATCACGCCGTCCAAGCTGCAGGCCGACATGGAGTCGGTGATCGACGAGCTGGCCAAGCTGGTCGCGATCGACGCGCGCGACCGGCGCCGCTTCAAGCGCCTGCGCGAAGAGTCGCGCAGCTTCGCCAGCGTGCCGCTGCGCACCCGCCTGACCGACGACGAGGTGGCGCGTTTCACCGCCCAGCGCTTCCGCTTTCCCGGCGTCGAGGTGCAGGCCCGCCTGTTCCGCCAGTATCCGATGGGCGAGGTGGCCTCGCACGTGATCGGCTACATCGGCCGCATCAACGCCAAGGAAGCCGCCGCGATCGAGGAGGGCGACGACGCCGCCAACTACAACGGCACCGACCATATCGGCAAGGAGGGCGTCGAGAAGCGCTACGAGCGCCAGCTGCACGGCGTCACCGGTTACGAGCAGGTCGAGCGCTCGGCCGGCGGGCGCGCGATCCGCACGCTCAAGCGCACCGCGCCGGTCCCGGGCAGCAACCTGATCCTGTCGATCGACATCGAGCTGCAAAAGATCGCCGAGGAAGCATTCGGCGACCAGCGTGGCGCGCTGGTGGCGATCGAACCGTCGACCGGCGACGTGCTGGCCTATGTCTCGCGCCCCGGCTTCGATCCGAACCTGTTCGTCGACGGCATCGACTACCAGAGCTGGAACGAGCTGAACACCTCGCTCGACCGGCCGCTGATGAACCGTCCGCTGTCGGGCACCTATCCGCCCGGTTCGACCTTCAAGCCCTTCATGTCGCTGGCGGCGCTCGAGATGGGCTACCGCCGCCCGCAGGATGCGATCCGCGACCCCGGTTTCTTCATGCTGGGCGGGCACCGTTTCAACGACGACAAGCCGGGCGGCCACGGCATCGTCAATATGTACCATTCGATCGCACACTCCTGCGACACCTATTACTACCAGCTGGGCAACGAGATGGGGATCGACAACATCTCGAAATTCATGCGCGAGTTCGGCTTCGGCCAGCCGACCGGGATCGACCTCGATCATGAAAAAGTCGGCGTGCTGCCGTCGAAGGAGTGGAAGGCCGAGCGCTTCAAGCGCAACCGCGCAGCCCAGAAATGGGTGGGCGGCGACACCATCTCGATTTCGATCGGCCAGGGTTTCAACCACTACACGATGCTGCAGCTGGCGCATGCGACCGCGATCCTGGCCAATGACGGCGTGGTGATGAAGCCGCACCTGGTCAAGATGATCGAGGATGGCGTGACCCGCGAGCGCACCCTGACCGTGCCCAAGGAAACCCGGCGCCTGTCGATGAAGCAGGAGCACCTCGATTTCATCAAGGATGCGATGGCCGGCGTGATGCGCGAAGGCACCGGACAACGCGCCTTCTCCGGCGCCGCGTATTCCTCGGCCGGCAAGACCGGCACCGCGCAGGTGATCGGCCTGCGCGGCAAGAAGTACGACGCCAACGCGATCGACGAGCGCCATCGCGACAATGCGCTGTTCACCGCTTTCGCGCCGGTCGAGCAGCCGCGCATCGCGCTGGCGATGATCGTCGAGAACGCCGGCTTCGGCGGCGTCGTGGCGGCGCCGATCGCGCGCAAGGTGCTCGACTACGCGATCCTCGGCAAGCGTCCGGCGCCGCCGCCGGAACCGAAGGGCGGCGCCCGTCCGGCCACCGTCAAGGCGTCCGCCCCTGCGCCTGCCTCCGCGCCGTCCCCTGCGCCGGCCCGGATGGTCGCCGTCGCGGCCCCCGCCACCGCCACCCGTACCGAATAAGCCATGGCCCATATACCAGAACGGCGCTCGCTGCGCCGCCGCCTGCGCCCGTACTTCACGGTGTTCGACCTGCCGCTGACCCTGATCCTGGCCGTGCTGGTGACGATCAGCATGGTCACCATGATGTCGGCCGGCGCCAATTTCCCGGACCGGGTCGAGCACCAGATCCGCAACTTCCTGCTCTCCTTCGCCGTCATGTGGGTGGCCGCGAACATCGCGCCGCAAACCCTGATGCGGCTTGCGGTGCCGGTCTATGCGGCCGGCGTGGCCTTGCTGGTCGCGGTCGCGATGTTCGGCCTGATCAAGAAGGGTGCGCAGCGCTGGCTGCACATCGGCGTCATCGACATCCAGCCGTCCGAGATCATGAAGATCGGCCTGCCGCTGATGCTGGCCTGGTACTTCCAGACCCGGGCCCAGGTCGCCGGCTGGAAGCATTACATCGTGGCCGCCGTGATCCTGATGATCCCGGTCGCCCTCATCATGGAGCAGCCCGACCTGGGCACCTCGCTGCTGGTCGCGTCGTCGGGCCTGTACGTGATCTTCCTGGCCGGCCTGTCGTGGAAGGCGATCGCCGCGGTGACGGTGAGTATCGTCGCCTTCCTGCCGATCGGCTGGTCGATGATGCACGACTACCAGCGCCAGCGGGTGATGACCCTGATCGATCCGACCTCCGACCCGCTGGGCAAGGGCTTCCACATCATCCAGTCGATCATCGCGATCGGCTCGGGCGGCCTGACCGGCAAGGGCTATATGCAGGGCACCCAGGGCTACCTGGAATTCGTGCCGGAACGCACCACCGACTTCGTGTTCTCGGTGTATTCGGAGGAGTTCGGCCTGGCCGGCAACCTGTTCCTGCTGTTCGTCTACCTGCTGCTGATCGGACGCGGCCTGATGATCGCGGCGAATGCGCCGAACACCTTCGGCCGCTTGCTGGCCGGTTCGATCGCGATGATTTTCTTTACGTATGCCTTTGTTAATATGGGCATGGTCGCAGGGATATTGCCTGTAGTAGGGGTGCCGCTACCCTTCATGAGCTATGGCGGCACGGCCTTTATCACGCTCGGCCTTGGCGCCGGCATATTGATGAGTATTCAAAGACATCGTAAACTGGTGCAGACATAGATTTCATAAAGGACAGCCAATGGGCGTTCGTACAAGCTTCCTGGCGGTCATACCGGTTGCCATTTTCGTATCGGCCTGCAGCAGCACCGGGGAGCACAAGCGGCTCAATCCCTTGCCGTGGCCACACAAGCCGACCGCCAAGCACGGCACTGCGCCCCAATTGCCGCCCGCTAAGTCGGGCCGCGGCGGCTACTACAAGGATGACGGCCCGGGCGACAACATCCCCGACGGCCTGCTCGACGTGCCGGACGCCGTGGTCAAGGCCGAGCCCTTCAACAAGTGGACCGGCCGCCCCTACACGGTGCTCGGCAAGACCTATACGCCGCTGGGGAACAACGAGCCCTACACCGCGCGTGGCGTGAGCACCTGGTATGGCGTCAAGTTTCATGGCCAGCGCACGGCGTCGGGCGAACTGTACGATATGTACAAGATGACGGCCGCGCATCCGACCCTGCCGATTCCGTCCTACGTGCGCGTCACCAGCCTCGACACCGGCAATTCGGTGGTGGTGCGCATCAACGACCGCGGCCCTTTCCACGCAAGCCGGATCATCGACGTCTCGTACACGGCGGCACTCAAGCTCGGCCTGCTGGGCAAGGGCAGCCACGAAGTCGAGGTCGAGCGCCTGTTCCCGGGCGATTCGATCGTTGCGCCGGCCCGGATCGCGGCCGCGCGGCGCGAAGTCGCGTCGATCGCGCAATCGGCGCCGCCCGAGATCGAAGCGCTGATGCTGGAAGACCGGATCCGTTCCGACAGCGCGGCGCTGGTGAGCCAGACTGGGCCGGCGCCCACGGCGGCGCCCGCAGCTGCCGGCGCCGGACGCTATTTCATCCAGCTCGGCGCCTATGGCCGGGCCGGCACCGCCGAAGCCATGAGCGAAAAGGTCACCAATGCCGGCGTCGAGCTGGGCAAGCTCGAAGTGGTGAAGGTGGGTTCCCTGAACCGTCTCTACGGCGGTCCCTATGGCAGCCGCGCCGAAGCGGTGGAGGCGATGCGGGCATTGCCTGCGAGCCTCGGTTTCAAGCCGATCGTCGTCCGGCGCTGACGCCGGCGCCATGAAAAATGGCCGGCGAACCGGCCATTCCTCCAGCGCAAAGGATTCCGCTTATGCGCGTGCGGCGCCGGTACGGCGGCGGCGGGCAACGCCGACGGCAGCCAGGCCGGCGCCTGCCAGCAGCAGGCTCGATGGCTCGGGCACTTCGGCCGGTTCTTCGGCGGGTTCTTCCACTTTCGTGTAGTCCAGCATAAGGTTGCTGTCGGTCAGCAACAGGTCGCCGACGACTTTCAGGGTCAGGCGCAGGTCGCCGTTGTCGAACATTTGGGCGAGGAGATCCTGGTCATCGATGAAGCCGGAGATCGTGAAGCCGCCCGTGTAGTCCTTGGTCACGATGGTGGTCTGGGTTTTCACGTCCGACTTGAAGTATTTGCACTTGAACATGAAGCACTGGGTGCCGTCATAGTTGCGCACGGTGCTCGAGCCGCCATGTTCGGTCGTCTCGCTGAGCGTGGTCGCGCCGCTGCCGAGCACCAGGTCGCCGAACGACAGTTGCGCGGTTTCCTGTGCGCTGGTCTTGGTGACCGTCTGGCCGATATCGACCTTACGCACGTAGGCGCCGAGCGATTTCGACCACGTGTAGTCGCCCGCCTGGTAGCTGGTCTTCACCGGGCCCTGCGACATGAAGGCGCCGCCGTTGTCGAGGAACGAGAAGGAGAACGACAGGCTGTTCAGTTCATACTGGCCATCCAGGTTCGATTTGAAGACGGCATCGTAAGTCTTGTTCGACAGGGTGCTGCCGAACGAGCCATCCAGATTGATGGTCTCGGCGGATGCGGAGGTCGAGATGGCGCAGGCAACGGCGAACAGTGCAGCGACGACGGTCTTTTTCATGATATCCCCTGAGAATTAAATTTGAGCAACGTATTTTGATATAAAGCAAGTTGCGTGCCAGAAATATAAGTGATTGTTTTGATTAATATTATTTTCTGAAGGAAATTCTTGTGTAAAGATTTTCGACACTCACAGGCCGCCTGCCAGTCGCTTTTGTAAAAAAAAGCGCACCCGCAGGTGCGCTTCGAGTCGATCGGACGACCGCGCGGTCAGCCGCATTCCCGCAGGCCCGCGTCCGGGTAGTCGGCGGCGATGCCCGCCAGCCTGGCGCGCTGCGCCGGTTCGATCGCGCGATACCGATAGGCGGCGCGCATGACCTGCTGCCCGCGCGGTAATACCTGCACGCCGCGCACGCCCTGGCGCTGCAACTGCGCTACCAGCTTCTGAGCCGCGCTGTCGGTCTTGAATACGCCCAGCGAGATCGCCCCGCGCAGCGGCGAGTCGCCCTGCATGATGTAAAAATTCTCGACACCGCGTTCCTTGAGGTCGGCCGCACGGCGCTGGGCGCCTTCACGGCCGCCGTTCGGCGGCAGGTAGACCAGGCGGCTGGTCACTTCCTGGAAGGGCACCTGGACCCGGGTCTGGCGCGCGGCCAGCTCCAGGCTGGCGACGCGCGCTTCGAAGCGGCGCGAATCGGCCGCGCCGAAGGGGCCGGCCTGGACACAGGCGACCAGGTCCGGCGCGTTCGCGACCGGCGCGGGGGCCGGCGCCACGGCATCTTCGGCGCGGGCGGTGTCGGCGGCCTGGGTGGTGTCGTTGGCCTGCGCGGCTTCGTCCAGCGCACGCATGGCCTCGACCGCCGTCAGCTGCGTGATGCGTTCGGGTGCGAGCTGGTTGTTCAGCCGCGCCGGCTCGCGCTCGCCGGTTCCCGGCTGGCCGAGGGCGCCCTGGCCGTAGGCCAGCAGCGCCGCGTTCGCCGCCAGCAGCGCCCAGAATAAGAATTTCAGCACTGTGCTCCTCCCTCTGTCCAGGTGGCCGCGGCCTGCAGGCCGACCAGCACGATATTATCGACCACCCGGTGCGGGATCTTGAGCGCCGGGGCGACATACGGCGCCGCGCCGCCGGAGACGATGCAGGCGGCGGCGCGGTGTCCAGCCACGGCGCGTTCGATCGCGCCGGCCTGGGCCGACAGCACGCCGGAGAGAATCGCGTCGTTGGTGTTGTCGCCGAATAGCGCCGGCACGGCGCCCGGGGCCACCTGCGGCAGCTGCGCCGTATTGCCGGCCAGGCTGGACGCCATCAGGGCCAGGCCGGGCAGGATCATGCCGCCCACGAACCGGCCATCGGCCGTGACCGCGTCGACCGTGGTCGCGGTGCCGCAAGTGGCGACGATCAGGTCCTGGCCGGGCGCCAGGGCGCGCGCGCCGATGGCGGCGGCGAAGCGGTCGCAGCCCAGCCGGTGCGGCTCGCGGTAGCCGTTGCAGAGGCCAGCGCGCTGCGCGGTGGAGGCGAACCATTCGAGCTCGATCCCCGCCGGCAGCAGCGCCGCGATGCGTTCGGCCAGCTGCGGGCCGGCCACGTTCGACACCAGCGCGCGGGTCACGCCGGCGGCCGGCCATCGGGCAGCCGCGTCGTCCAGCTGCGCGTGCACGACGGCGCCGTGATGCAGCCACGCGCCGGGCGCGCAGGCGGCGTCGGCCAGCGCCCACTTGACGCGGGTATTGCCCGCGTCGACCAGCAGCATCATGTTTTCACCCGCAGCGAGACGTCGCCGGCCATCACCGTGATCCGGCCGTCCGGCGTGTCGAGCAGCAGGCGGCCGCTGTCGTCCACGCCGGCGGCGCGGCCCTCATGCAGCACGGCGCCGTGGTCGAGCAAGACCACGGTCTCTCCCTGCCAGGCGTGGCGCAGGTTCCAGCGCGCGGCGAAGGCCGCGAAGCCACGCGCGGAAAATTCCGCCAGCGCCGCGACCAGGCCGTCGAGCAGGGCCGCCATCAGGACGTCGCGCTCCATGCGCGCCAGCCAGGGCACGCCGGCGGCGCTGCGTCCCAGTTGCGCTTCCATCTCTTCCGGCATCAGAAGGTTCAGGCCGATGCCGATCACGGTCCAGGTGCCGCCGTCGGGCGCGGACTGGGTTTCGATCAGGATGCCGGCCAGCTTGTCGCCATCCTTGAGCAAGTCGTTCGGCCATTTCAGCTGGACTTGCTGGCCCAGCGCGCCGAGCGTCTCGGCCAGCGCCACGCCGATCGCCAGCGGCAGGCCGACCAGCGCCTGCGGGCCGCCATCGAATTTCCAGGCCAGCGAAAAGGTCAGCGAAGCTTCGGGCGAAGACAGCCAGCTGCGCCCGGCGCGGCCGCGGCCGGCGCTCTGGTGTTCGGCGACCAGCAGCAGCGGCGCGGGAAGCAGCGCCGCGCGCGCCAGCAGGTCGGCATTGGTGGAGCCGGTCTGCGCCACGACTTCGACCGCCACGCCCGCCTTCGACAGCGAGCGGATGCGGTCGGCGTTCATGCCTCCCCCTGGCGCTGTTTGGTCGGCGCGCGCGCGAACAGGCGGTCGAACAGGAAGTCGGGCAGCAGGCGCAGCAGCTTGGCGACGACGCCCATCTGCCAGGGCAGGACGTGGTAGCTGTCGCCGCGCGCGATCACGGCGGCGGCTTGCGCCGCGAAGCGGTCGGCGGGCATCAGGAAGGGCATGGGAAAACGGTTCTTGCTGGTCATGGGGGTGTCGATATAACCGGGGGCGATCGTCACCACCCGGATGTTGGTGCCGTGCAGCTCGACCCGCAGCGCTTCGCAGTAGCTGTGCACGGCGGCCTTGCTGGCGCAGTAGGCGCCGGCGCCGCGCATGCCGCGCACTCCCGCCACGCTGCCGATGCCCACCAGGCGGCAGGGCGTGGCCTGCTGCCGCATGGCGCCGATGAACGGGGCGAAGGTGGCGACCGTGGCGTTCACGTTGGTGGCGAACACCACGTCGAACACGGCCAGGTCGGCCGCGCGGTCGGTGAGCGTGCCGTGCGAGATGCCGGCGCTGGCGATGACGACGTCGGCGCCGCCGTTGGCGGCGATGAAGTCATGGGCGGCAGCGGCCAGGCCATCGCGGTCGAGCACGTCGACCGCGTAGATGTGATGCCGTTCGGGGTGGGGCAGCGAGGCGGCCAGCGCCAGCAGGTGGTCGCGCCGCCGCGCCAGCAGGCCGAGCGTCGCGCCGCGCGCCGCATAGTCGCGCGCCAGGGCGGCGCCGATGCCGCTCGATGCGCCGGTGATGAAGACGCGCTCTTCCTGCCGCGTCGACATGGGCTTAACGCTGGTTGCGCACGATGGCGACGTCGATGCCGCTGTCGAGCAGCTTGGCGCGCGCCTTGTTGACGGCCTCGACTTGCGTGTAGGGGCCGACCCGCACGCGGTGCAGCACGCCGCTGTCGGTGCTGCGATCGCTGATCGCGGCTTCGAAGCCGAGCAGGGCCAGTTTGGCGCGGGTGTTCTCGGCATCCGACATCTCGCGGAAGGCGCCGGCCTGCAGGTAATAGATGTAGCCGTCGGTCACCGCCGCCGCGCCGGGGGCCGGAGCGGCAGTGTTGACCGGGCCCGGCGGCGGTGGCGGCGCGCTCGAGCGCGGCTCCTGCATGCCGGCGATGGCGGCGCCCAGCGGGTCCGAATCGGGCGGCTGCCGCTGTTGTGACGGCGCCGGCGCGGCCGCCGGCGCGCTCGGCTGGGCCGGCGTCTGCGGCACCGGCCCCCGGTTGCCGTACAGCGGCTTGTTGGGGTCGGACGCCTGGCTCGGCTCGAGGTCGGCCGGGCGGCCCATCTTGTTGGAACGGTCGGTGAACGGCGAGGCGCCCTTGGTGATCACGAGCGCGACCGCCACCGCGATGCCCAGCCCGACGATCAGGCCGATGATGACGCCGGTCAGGGTGCTGCCGCGCTGGTAGCGTTGGCTATGCTTCGAGAAGGTACGGATGACGGTCATGACGCTTTCTGGTAATGAGACGGTGGGCTTCGGTTCCAGGAATGCCTGCGCTTTACATCTTGTCCGGCGCCGAGACGCCGATCAGGGCCAGGCCGTTGCGCAGCACCTGGCGGGTGGCGGCGGCCAGCGCCAGGCGGGCCAGCTTGAGCGACTCATCGTCGTCGAGCAGCCACTTGTGCGCGAAGTAGTAGCTGTGCAGCTCGCCGGCCAGTTCGCGCAGGTAGAACGCGACCTGGTGCGGGCCGAGCTCGGCCTGCGCGCGCTGCAGCATCTCGGGGTAGGCCGCCAGCTTGGCCAGCAGCTGCGATTCGTGCGGTTCGGTCAGCGGCGCCAGGTCGACCTTGGCCAGGCTGGCGACGTCGCCGCCCCAGTTGGCCAGCGCCGAGCAGATGCGCGCGTGGGCGTACTGCACGTAGTAGACCGGATTTTCGTCATTGGTCGCGAGGGCGACGTCAACGTCGAACACGAACTCGGTGTCGGCCTTGCGCGAAATCAGGAAGAAACGCACCGCGTCGCGGCCGCGCGTGACGTCGCCATTGCCCGACCATTCGATCAGGTCGCGCACGGTGACGTAGGAACCGGCGCGCTTGGAGATCTTGACCTCTTCGCCGTTCTTCATCACGGTGACCATCTTGTGCAGCACGTAGTCGGGATAGCCCTGCGGGATGCCGATGTTCACCGCCTGCAGGCCGGCGCGCACGCGCGCGATGGTGCCGTGGTGGTCGCTGCCCTGGATGTTGATCGCCTGGTCGAAGCCGCGGCGGAATTTCTGGATGTGGTAGGCGACGTCGGGCACGAAATAGGTATAGGTGCCGTCGGACTTGCGCATCACGCGGTCCTTGTCGTCGCCGTAGTCGGTGGTCCTGAGCCAGAGGGCGCCGCCGTCTTCATACGTCTTGCCTGCATCGACCAGGGCCTGCACCGCGGCTTCCACCTTGCCGTCGGCGTACAGCGACGATTCGAGGTAGTAGTTGTCGAACCTGACGCCGAACGCCTGCAGGTCCTGGTCCTGCTCGTTGCGCAGGTAGGTCACGGCGAAGCGGCGGATCGATTCGATGTCTTCGACGTCGCCGCTGGCGGTGGCGGGTTCGCCGTCGCTGGCCGACACGGTCTTTTGCGCCAGGAAGTCGGCCGCGATGTCGGCGATGTAGTCGCCGTTATAGGCCGACTCGGGCCATTCGGCGTCGCCCGGCTTGAAGCCGCGCGCGCGCGCCTGCACCGAGGAGGCCAGGGTGGCGATCTGGACGCCGGCGTCGTTGTAGTAGAACTCGCGCGTCACTTCGATGCCTTGCGACTCGAACAGCGACGACAGCGCATCGCCCAGCGCGGCCTGGCGGCCGTGGCCGACATGCAGCGGACCGGTCGGGTTGGCCGAGACGAATTCGATGATCGCATGGTGGCCGCTGGCGCCGCTGGCGCGGCCGAAGGTTTCACCCTGCTCGAGCACGTGGCGCACCACCGCCTGCTTGGCGGCGGCGGCCACGCGCAGGTTGATGAAGCCGGGGCCGGCGACGTCCGCCGCTTCGATCAAGCCCTGCGCGCCCGGCTCGGCCTGCAGCGCGGCGACCAGGCGGGTGGCCAGTTCGCGCGGATTGGTCTTGAGCGGCTTGGCCAGCTGCATGGCGATATTGCAGGCGATGTCGCCGTGCGAGGGATCGCGCGGACGCTCCAGCACCACATTGGGCACGAGGTCGGTGCCGGCGACGATCGGGGCGAGGGCTGCCTGGAACAGGGCAACGATTTGTTGTTTTTGTTGGGCGAGCATGGAATGGTCGAAAAAAGTAGATGCTGGACGGCGCCCGTTCTCGGGAGGATGAGCAGGCAAACAGCGGACATTATACTAGTTTGATGCCACGCTTTGGCTGGCCACGGCGTTCGCGATTGGCGGTTCGGCAACCATATTAAGCGTCGCCAAAGGCATAACCGTTACAATGGGAGCCCATTTTCGCAACATTTTATTCGCCATGACTGACAAGCGTCCAACGCTCACCCTGAAACCCAAGGCCAGGCCCGGCGCCGACCGGCGCGCCGCGGGCGCGGGCGGCCGCGCGGTGGGCCATGCTCCGGTCCCGGCCGGCGCTGCGGCAACCGGCCCGGGGCGGGCGCAGGGCGGTCATGGCAAGCCCGGCCCGAGCGCATCCGGCCAGCCCAGCCCGTCCGATCCCGACCGCCGTCCGGTCGGCAAGCCGCCGCGGGTCCAGGGTGGCGACTTCGCCGGCCACCAGCCACGCGCGGCGGGCGCGGGGCGCGACGCTGCGGCCCAGCGCCTGCGCCCGAGCCATGAAGTCAAGGTCGCGCCACAGCGCGACTACCGTCCCGACCTCAAGTCCGACTCGCTGGCGCTGGCGCTGCTGGGCGCCGCCAGCGCCGTGGCGCGCGTGCGCGGCGGCAGCGCGCTGCCGCAGGCCCTGGCCGGCGTGTTCGCCGCCTACGACGCCACGCCGCAGGCGCGCGGCGCGATCCAGGACATCGCCTACCGCACCATGCGCCAGCTGGGCCGCAGCGAGACCCTGCTCGGCCTGATGACCAGCAAGGCGCCGGAGCCGCCGATGCTGGGCGGCCTGTTGTGCGCGGCCATCTCGCTGCTCGATCCGCCCGAGGGCCAGGCCGCCCCCTACGAAGCCTTCACCGTGGTCGACCAGGCCGTCAGCGCGGCCGCGGCCCATCCCGATTTCGCCCATGCCAAGGCCATGGTCAATGCCGTGCTGCGGCGCTTCCTGCGCGAGCGCGAGGCGCTGGTCGGGCAGGCGCTGCGCGAGCCGCTGGCGCGCTTCAATTATCCGCAGTGGTGGATCGACACCATGCGCGCATCCTATCCGCGCGAGTGGGAAGCGCTGCTCGAGGCCGGCAATGTCCATCCGCCGCTGACGCTGCGCGTCAACCGCCGCAAGGCCAGCGTCGCCGCCTATCTGGAGATCCTGGACGCCGCCGGCCTGCAGGCCGCGCAGGTGGGGCCAGGCGCGGTGCGCCTGGCCCAGGCCATCAACGTGGCGCAGATCCCGGGCTTCGCCGATGGCATGGTGTCGGTGCAGGACGCCGGCGCCCAGCTGGCCGCGCCGCTGCTCGACCTGAAGGACGGCATGCGCGTGCTGGACGCCTGCGCCGCCCCCGGCGGCAAGAGCGGGCACATCCTCGAGACGGCCGACGTGCAGCTGACCGCGGTCGACGCCGACCCGGCGCGCCTGGCGCGCGTGCGCGACAACCTGGGCCGCCTGGGCCTCCCCGCGACGCTGCTGGCCGCCGACGCCGGCAGCCGGGATTGGTGGGACGGCCGTCAATACGATCGCATCCTGGCCGACGTGCCGTGCACCGCCTCCGGCATCGTGCGCCGCCACCCGGATATCCGCTGGCTGCGCCGCAAGTCGGATACATCCCAACTTGCAACACTTTCTTCCAAAATACTCGACAATCTTTGGCAGATGTTGCTGCCCGATGGTAAATTGCTGTTCGTGACATGTTCGCTCTGGCCCCAGGAATCGGAGGCGCAGGCAGCCGCTTTCGCGGCTCGCCACGACGCAGTCCGCCTCGATGCGCCGGGCCAACTCCTGCCGCTCCGCGGCGCCGGACAGGATCATGACGGTTTGTTCTACGCCCTGTTCCAGAAGAAAGCGGCGTAAGTTCTTTTACATTACGCGCATTTTTAAGGCCCCGGCTCACCCGTGACGTTACGACTTTTACGCCTCCTCGCCTGCCAGCTGCTGCTGGCGCTTGCGTGCGTTGGTGCGTGGGTACCGGCGCAGGCGGCCGACGGGATCGAGATCACCCGCGCCGCGATCGAAGCCAGCGACGACGGCTACCGGCTCAACACGGTCTACGATTTCGAGCTCAATAGCGGCCTGCGCGACGCACTCCAGCACGGCGTGCAACTGCATTTCACCACCGAGATCGAGCTGGTGCGGCCGCGCTGGTGGTGGCGCGACGAGCGGGCGGTGTCCGCCAAGCGCACCATCCGCATTTCCTACGACGTGCTCACGCGGCAGTATTACGTGACGGTGGTCGGCTCCTTCCAGGAGCGCTTCCAGAGCTTCGAAGACGCGATGTTCATGGTGCGCAGGCCGACCCGCTGGCTGATCGCGCCCAAGGGCAAGCTCAAGCCGGGCGAAGTCTACGAAGTCTCGCTGCGCATGTACATGGACCGCGAATACCTGCAAAAACCCCTGCAGGTCAACGCCTTCAACGATTCCGACTGGCGCCTGACGTCCAGCCGCAAGACCTTTACCTATCGTGCAGAGTAGACCGGTCAATCAGGTCTTGCGCTACGCCCTCGTCGTGGGCGCAGCCGTGGTGTCGATCCTGCTGTTCCTGCTGGCCTCGGCCTCGGCCAATTCCGAATTCCTCGGCCGCTACTACGCCTGGCTGATCGGACTGAACGGCACGGTGGCCTTCGTGCTGCTGATCTTCGTCGCGGTCGCCCTGGGCCGCCTGTACTCGCGCTACAAGGCCGGCAAGTTCGGCTCGCGCCTGATGGCGCGACTGGTGCTGCTGTTCGCCGGCATCGGCATCCTGCCCGGCGTCGTCATCTTCATGGTGTCGGTCAATTTTGTCTCGCATTCGATCGATTCCTGGTTCGACGTCAAGATCGAGTCGGCGATCGAATCGGGCCTGAACCTGGGCCGCGCCGCGCTCGACGAATCGCTGGCCGAACTGGGCGCGACTGCGCAGACCGCCGCCGCGACGCTGGCCAGCCAGGGCGACATGAGCGCGCAGCCGGTGCTGGCGCGCCTGCTGGCCGAGACCAGCGGCCTGCAGAGCGCGATGCTGGTCGACGAGAGGGGCGCGGTGCTGGCCGCGGCGCTGGAAGACCGCGGCGCCAATCTCGCGGACGACGCGCCCAATGAGCGCATGCTCAAGAGCGCCGCCATGCCGGGCGGGTATGCGCTGGCCGAAGGCGGCGTCGATCGCGACCTGAGCGAGGAGGGGCTCGACGGCGTCTCGAGCGCGCTCGACGCCGTCACGGGCCTGCGCCTGCGCGTGGTGCTGGCCGTGCCCGAGCCGCCCGGCGCCCCGCAGCGCTACCTGCAGCTGCTGCAGTCGGTGCCGGTCAACCTGGCCTCGAACGCCGAGGTGCTGCGCTCGGCCTACAGCGAATACCGGCTGCGCCTGGAAGCGCGCACGGGCCTGCGCAAGATGTACATCGGCATGCTGACCCTGACGCTGCTGCTGGCGATCTTCGGCGCCGTCGGCAGCGCCTTCCTCATCGCCAGCAACCTGGCGCAGCCGCTCCTGGTGCTGGCCGAGGGCACGCAGGCGGTGGCCGAGGGCGACCTGTCGCCGCGGCCGATCGTCCAGACCAACGACGAGCTGGGCACGCTGACGCAATCGTTCAATGCCATGACCGGCCAGCTGTTCGAGGCCAGGAGCGCGGTCGAGCGCAACCGCGCCGCGTTGCAAAGCGCCAAGGCCCACCTCGAATCGGTGCTGGCCAATATGTCGGCCGGCGTGATCGTGCTCGACGCCGAGGGCCTGGTGGTGAACTCGAACGACGCCGCCTACCGCATCCTGCAGGTGGAACCCGGCGCGATGGCCGGGCCGCTGGCCCGGATCCCGGGCCTGGAACACTTCTCGAACTGCATCACGCGCGCCTTCTCGGCCCAGAGCGCGCACTCGGCGGCCGAGCGGCGCAAGCGCGCGCACTGGCAGCAGCAGATCGAGATTCCGCGCCGCGGCAGCGGCGACGAACACGACCACGACCTGGTGCTGCTGGCGCGCGGCTCGCGCCTGCCGGTGGGCGCCGACAGCGGCTTCATCGTCGTGTTCGACGATATCTCGGACGTGATCACGGCCCAGCGCTCGGTGGCCTGGGGTGAAGTCGCGCGGCGCCTGGCGCACGAGATCAAGAACCCGCTCACGCCGATCCAGCTGGCGGCCGAGCGCATGCAGATGAAGCTCGAGGACAGCCTGCCGCCGAAAGAGGCCGAGCTGCTCAAGCGCGGCACCACCACCATCGTCAACCAGGTCGACGCCATGAAGCGCATGGTCGATGACTTCCGCGACTACGCACGCACGCCGCCGGCCATGCTCGGGCCGCTCGACCTGAACGGCCTGATCGAAGAGATACTGAACCTTTACCTGGCCGAGGACGGCCACGACGTCATCCATGCCAGCCTGGCGCCGCACCTGCCGCGCGTGATGGGCGACGCCACCCAGTTGCGCCAGGTGATCCACAACCTGGTACAGAACGCCCAGGACGCGCTGGTCGACCGCGGCCCGGATGCGCCGCCACCGCGCGTGGACGTGAGCACCGAGGCGATCCACTACACCGGCGCCGACGGGCTGGCGGGCACCGCGGTGCGCCTGGCGATCGTCGACAACGGCCCCGGTTTCGCGCCGCGTATCCTGGCGCGCGCTTTCGAACCCTACGTCACCACCAAGGCCCGCGGCACCGGCCTGGGCCTGCCCATGGTCAAGAAAATCGTGGACGAACACGGCGGCCGGATCGACGTAGGCAACCGCAGCGATGGAACTGGCGCGGCAGTGTCGATTTTGCTGCTAAAGTTAGCTGAAGTGTCCTGAAATGAAGATTCGTTGAATCAAGCCTGGTCGTTCCAGCCACCACTATTTGAGACACTCAGATGCAGCCCCATCAGCAAACTTGGCTTAAGTGCAAAAAAACTTATAAAATTGCACACATGACGGGTAGAAGATCAGGAAGGTAGAAAAGATGGCGAACATACTCGTAGTTGACGATGAAATGGGCATCCGGGAGCTCCTGTCGGAGATTCTCGGTGACGAAGGTCATGCCATCACCCTGGCCGAGAACGCGCAGCAGGCGCGCGAGGCGCGTGCGGCCGCGACGCCAGACCTGGTGCTGCTCGACATCTGGATGCCGGATACCGATGGCGTGACCCTGCTCAAGGAATGGCAGCGCGACGGCATGTTGACCATGCCGGTCATCATGATGTCGGGTCATGCGACCATCGACACGGCGGTCGAGGCGACCCGTATCGGCGCCCTGAATTTCCTCGAAAAGCCGATCGCCCTGCAAAAGCTGCTCAAGGCGGTCCAGCAGGGCCTGAGCCGCGCGCAAGAGGTGGCGCGCGCACCGATGGCGCCGCCGCGCCCGATCGCGCCGAGCGCGCCGCCGGTGGCCAACGATGCCGCCATCGCCGCCCCCAGCGCGCCGATGTTCGCGGCCCCCGGCGCCCAGCCCGGCCCCGGCGTCGGCATGGGCAACGGCTCGCGCATGGTGCATGCGGTGTCGCAAGGCGAGGGCACCGGCTACACGCTGTCGTTTGACCTGCCGCTGCGCGAGGCGCGCGACGCCTTCGAGCGCATGTATTTCGAGCACCACCTGGGCCGCGAAGGCGGCAGCATGACGCGCGTGGCCGAAAAGACCGGCCTCGAACGCACCCACCTGTACCGCAAACTCAAGCAGCTGGGCGTCGAACCGGGCAAGCTCGCCAAGAAAGGGGGATGATGGCCCGCACGGCCACCGTCCTCGTTACCGGCGCCAGCGCCGCCGCGCGCGAGCAGGCGATCGCGGCGCTGCTGGCCGTTCCTCCCGATGCCGCTTCCGTTCCTGGCGCGCCTGGCGCCGGCGCAGACGCGCCTCCCAACTTCAGCGCCGTCATCCTCGAAGGCCTGGGCGTGGCCGCTACGCCGCTCGAGACCGGGCCCGGCCTGCAAGTCGTGCGCATCGCTCCCGGTTGTTTGTGCTGCGACGGCAATCTCGTTTTGCGTGTAACATTGAACCGACTGCTGCGCCAACGCCCGGGACGCTTGTTCCTCGGTCTGGCGAGCAGCGAACACCTTGATCAGTTGCGATCGTGGCTTGTAGCGCCGCCATACGATCAGCTGTTGGCACTGAACCCGACCGTCCACGCGTGACGGACTTGAAATCGGTTCGAACAGCCCCACCTCTGAAGCGAAGTGAACAGCCTGCCGTACGCCGCCATGCGGCAGGGTTGCACTAATTTCTGATCGAAGGAGTCATCATGAACATGATCTATAACAGCGAACAGTACAGCGTCGTCGAGTTCGGTGTCGACCGTGAACTCGAAGCGCTGCGGTTTGGCGGCTTCGAGATCGTCGACAAGGCCGGCCGGCGTGAGGCCTTCATCGGCGGCCGCCTCGCGCAATCGTTCCGGCGCGATGTCAACAACCTGATTGCCAGCGAACCCACCATGGAAGAGATCGACGACTTCCTGGGTTCGTATGACACCCTGATGAGCCAGCCCGTCGTCCTGCATTGAGCAACGACAGCGGTCCACTGAAGTCCCCGAGCGCCATCGCCACCAGCGGGCAATGGCGCTTTTTTTATCCAGCATGGTAAGCTGCGCGCCATGTGCCAGCTTCTCGGAATGAACTGCAATGTCCCCACCGACATTGTCTTCTCTTTTACCGGCTTCGCCCACCGCGGCGGCCGTACCGACACCCACCACGACGGCTGGGGAATCGCCTTTTTCGAAGGCAGCGGGGTACGCCACTTCGTCGATCACCAGGCCGCCATCGCCTCGCCGATCGCCGAACTGATCAAGCGTTATCCGATCAAGTCGACCAACGTCATCGCCCACATCCGCAAGGCCACCGTCGGCCAGGTGGCGCTGGAAAACTGCCATCCCTTCGTGCGCGAGCTGTGGGGCCGCTACTGGGTGTTCGCCCACAACGGCGACCTCAAGGATTTCGCGCCCGTGCTTGACGGGCCCTATCGTCCGGTCGGCACCACCGACAGCGAACTGGCCTTCTGCTATCTGCTGCAAAGCATGCGCCGCGAATTCGGCGACACCGCGCCAAGCCGCGAGGACTTGCGCGCACTGCTCGAGCGCGTCATCCCCGGCATCGCCGCGCACGGCACCTTCAATATGATGCTGTCCGACGGCGCCGCGCTGTTCACCCATTGCTCGACCAAGCTGTGCTACGTGGTGCGCAAGTATCCCTTCGTGACGGCCCGTCTGTCCGACGAAGACCTGTCGGTCGACTTTTCGCAGGTGACCACGCCCAACGACCGGGTCGCGATCATCGTCACCGAGCCGCTGACGACGAACGAGGAGTGGACCCATTTCGCGCCCGGCGAACTGAAGGTGTTCGTCGATGGACTCCCTCAGTAGATGAACCTGACGCCCCGCCAAGGCGCCCGGCGAGGGCGGGGAGGGGGCGGCGGCGCGTGTCGATCCTGGCAACGTCGATGTTTCGCGAACATCGTTCCTTCAATAAATTAGTGCCGAGAAGACACATACCGGGACGGATGCGGTAAAGTAGTCCGATTGACGCGAGAATGAGAACGAGATGACCGATACCGCCAGCCTCGACGAGGCCTCCCAGCCGCTCCGCATGCGCCATTTCTACCTCGCGCGCCAGCCGGTGCTGGACCGCAACCAGGCGCTGTTCGGCTACGAACTGCTGTTTCGCGGCAGCGCCCAGGGCCCGGCCCATTTCGATTCGGGCCTGTCGGCCAGCGCCAGCGTCATCCACCATGCGTCCCAGCTCGGCCTGCCGCGCGCGATCGGCGACGCCAACGCCTTCATCAACGTCGACCAGGACGTCCTGATGAGCGATGTGTTCGCGCTGCTGCCGCGCGAGCGCACGGTGCTCGAGATCGTCGGTTCGGTCGAGCCGGATGACGCCGTCATCGAACGCATGCGCGCCCTGGGCAGGCATGGCTTCCGCTTCGCAGCCGAGGCGGCGGCCCACGGTCCGGCGCTGTCGCGTCTGCTGCCGGTGATCGACTTCGTCAAGATGGACCTGCGCGCGCTGCCGGTCGTGACCCTGCTGTCGCTGGCGTCGCGCCTGCGCACCACGGGCAAGCGCCTGGTGGCCGAAAAAGTCGAACACCACAGCGAATACCGCACCTGCCTGGAGATCGGCTTCGACTACTTCCAGGGTTATTATTTCTCCAAGCCGGCGGTGCTGGCCGGCCGCAAGCTGTCGCCGTCGCAGGCGACGGTGCTCGACCTGGTGAACCTGGTGGCGTCCGACGCCGACAACGCCGAGATCGAGCGCGTGGTCAAGCGCGAGGTGACCATTGGCCTGAACCTGCTGCGCCTGGTGAACACGCCGGCCGTGGGCGCGGCGCGGCGCATCGAATCGATCAGCCAGGCCTTGACCCTGCTGGGCAGGCGCCAGCTGCAGCGCTGGCTGCAGATCCTGCTGTATGCCGAGCCGGACGTGCACGGCCACAGCCAGAGCCCGCTCCTGCTGCTGGCCACCACGCGCGCGCGCCTGATGGAGTTACTGGCCCAGCGCCTGCGCCCCGGCCAGAAGAACGTCGCCGACGTCGCCTTCACGGTCGGCATGATGTCCTTGATGGACACGCTGTTCTGCATCCCGATGATGGACATCGTGGAACAGATCCCCGTGATCGACGAAGTGCGCACCGCGCTCCTGCGGCGGGGCGGCTTCTTCGGCGAGCTGTTGAAACTGGCAGAATCGATCGAGCGCATGGACGACCAGGGCGACGACATGCTGGCGGGCCTCAGGAGCCTGTCGATGGAGGGCGACGACCTGGCCGAGCTCGAGGTGTCGGCGTTCGAGTGGAGCGACAAGGTGGTGCGCTACGCGATTTGAGTTAGCTTGAAACCGTCGTTCCCGCGAAGGCGGGAACCCAAGTCTTCGGCGAAGCTGATCTCGGCAAACGTATTGTCGGCGCAAACAAACTTAGGTTCCCGCCTTCGCGGGAACGACGTTTTTACGCAGCAGATATTCTCTTGCGCTCCGCTGCGCGCTTACGGCGATTACAGGTTCGGCGCCAGGTGCCGTTCGACGTCGAGCTTGTCCATCCCGCGCCGCCGCGCCATGTCCTCGACCTGGTCGTTGCCGATCTTCCCGACCACGAAATACTTCGATGCCGGGTGCGCAAAGTAAAAGCCCGACACCGCCGCGCCCGGATACATCGCGAACGACTCGGTCAGCTCCATGCCGATTTCGCCGGCCTGCAGCGTGCGGAACATATCGGCCTTGACCGTGTGCTCGGGGCAGGCCGGATAGCCCGGCGCCGGGCGGATGCCCTGGTACTCCTCGGCGATCAGCGCCTCGCTCGGCAGGTCTTCGTTGGCCGCATAGCCCCACAGGTCGGTGCGCACGCGCTCGTGCATGTATTCGGCGAAGGCTTCGGCCAGGCGGTCGGCCAGCGACTTGAGCATGATCGACGAATAGTCGTCATGCGCCGCCTCGAAGCGCTGCTCGTGCTTCTCGATGCCGAGGCCAGCGGTCACGGCGAACATGCCGATGTAGTCCGGGATGCCGCTGTCTTTGGGTGCGATGAAGTCGGCCAGGCACTGGTTGGGGCGCTGCACGCCGTCGATAACCGGCCTGACGCCCTGCTGGCGCAGGCCGTAATAGGTAAACGCCACCTGCTCGCGCGATTCGTCGGTATACACCTCGATGTCGTCGTCGTTGACCGTATTGGCCGGGAGCAGGGCGATCGCGCCGTTGGCGGTGAGCCAGCGGCCTTCGATGATCTTCTTGAGCATCGCCTGGCCTTCGGCATACACCCTGGTAGCGGCTTCGCCCACCACGTCATCGGTGAGGATGGCGGGGAAGGGGCCGGCCAGGTCCCAGGTCTGGAAGAACGGGCCCCAGTCGATGTAACGCGCGATCAGGCCCAGGTCGACGTTCTTGAACACGCGGCGCCCGATGAACTTCGGCTTGACCGGCGCGAACTCCAGCTTCGCCTTGTTGGCGCGCGCCTGCTCGAGAGGCAGCATCGGCAGCGCCTTCTTGCCGGCGTGCTGGATGCGGATGCGTTCGTAGTCCTGGGCCAGTTCGATGAGGTAGGCGCCCTTCGTTTCGTCGCTCACCAGCGCCTGGCCGACCGAGACCGAGCGCGACGCATCCGGCACGTAGATCACCGGACCGTCGTAGTGCGGCGCGATCTTGACCGCGGTGTGGGCGCGGCTGGTGGTGGCGCCGCCGATCAGGAGCGGCACCTGGCGCTCGCGGAACCACGGGTCGCGCTGCATCTCGCGCGCGACGTGCGCCATCTCTTCGAGCGACGGCGTGATCAGGCCCGACAGGCCGACCATGTCGGCGTTTTCTTCCTTGGCCTTGGCCAGAATGTCGGCGCAAGGGACCATCACGCCCATGTTCACGATCTCGAAGTTGTTGCACTGCAGGACCACCGAGACGATGTTCTTGCCGATGTCGTGCACGTCGCCCTTGACGGTGGCGATCACCATCTTGCCCTTGGGCTTGGCGACAATGCCGGTGCGGGCTTCTTCGGCCGCCTTTTCTTCTTCGATGAACGGCACCAGGTGCGCCACGGCCTGCTTCATCACGCGCGCCGACTTGACCACCTGCGGCAGGAACATCTTGCCCTGGCCGAAGAGGTCGCCGACGATGTTCATGCCGTCCATCAGCGGACCTTCGATCACGTGGATCGGGCGGCCGTTGGCCGCGGCCACCTGCTGGCGCATCTCTTCGGTGTCGTCGACGATCCACTGCGTGATGCCGTGCACCAGCGCGTGCGCCAGGCGCTTCTCGACCGGGCTGTTCCTCCACTCGAGGTTCTGTTCCTGCCTGGCGCCGCCGGCCTTGAGCGTGCCGGCGAATTCGATCATGCGCTCGGTCGCGTCCTTGCGGCGATTGAGCACCACGTCTTCCACGCGCTCGCGCAGTTCGGGATCGAGGTCGTCGTAGACGCCGACCATGCCGGCGTTGACGATGCCCATCGTGAGGCCGGCCTTGATCGCGTGGTACAGGAACACGGTGTGGATCGCCTCGCGCGCCGGGTCGTTGCCGCGGAAGCTGAACGAGACGTTCGACACGCCGCCCGAGATCTTCGCGTGCGGCAGGTTGTCGCGGATCCAGGCGCATGCCTCGATGAAGTCGTTGGCGTAGTTGTCGTGCTCTTCGATGCCGGTGGCGATGGCGAAGATGTTCGGGTCGAAGATGATGTCCTCGGGCGGGAAGCCCACCTGTTCGGTCAGCACCTTGTAGGCGCGCTCGCAGATCTCGATCTTGCGCGCGAAGGTGTCGGCCTGGCCCTGCTCGTCGAACGCCATCACGATCACGGCGGCGCCATAGCGGCGGCACAGCCGCGCCTGGCGGATGAATTCCTCCAGGCCTTCCTTCATCGAGATCGAGTTGACGATGGCCTTGCCCTGCACGCATTTCAGGCCCGCCTCGATCACCGACCACTTGGAAGAGTCGATCATCACCGGCACGCGCGAGATGTCCGGTTCCGAGGCGATCAGGTTCAGGAAGCGCGTCATGGCCGCCTGCGAATCGAGCATCGCCTCGTCCATGTTGATGTCGATGACCTGGGCGCCGTTCTCGACCTGCTGGCGCGCCACCGACAGCGCCTCGTCGAACTGCTCGTTCAGGATCATGCGCGCGAACGCCTTCGAGCCGGTGACGTTGGTGCGCTCGCCGACGTTCACGAACAGCGACGATTCGTCGATGGTGAACGGCTCCAGGCCCGACAGGCGCATCGCGACCGGCACGTCGGGCACCTGGCGCGGAGCCTGGGTTTCCAGCATCTTCGCGATCGCCGCGATGTGCTCGGGCGTGGTGCCGCAGCAGCCGCCGGCGATGTTGATGAACCCGGCGTCGGCGAATTCGCGCAGCAGGGCCGAGGTGTCGGCCGGCAGCTCGTCGAAGCCGGTGTCGCTCATCGGGTTGGGCAGGCCGGCGTTCGGGTAGATGCAGACGAACGTATCGGCGATTTGCGACAGCTCTTGCGCGTAGGGGCGCATCAGCGCCGCGCCGAGCGCGCAGTTCAGGCCAATCGTCAAGGGCTTGGCATGCCGCACCGAATTCCAGAAGGCGGGCACGGTCTGGCCCGACAGGATGCGGCCCGAGGCGTCGGTGACGGTGCCCGAGATCATCAGGGGCAGGCGCGGCGTGTCGGGATGCTCGTCGAAATACTGGTCGATCGCGAACAGCGCCGCCTTGCAGTTCAGGGTGTCGAAGATGGTCTCAACCAGCAGCAGGTCGGCGCCGCCGTCGACCAGGCCGCGCACCTGTTCATGGTAGGAGGCGACCAGCTGGTCGAAGGTGATGTTGCGCGCCGCCGGATCGTTGACGTCCGGCGAGATCGAGGCGGTCTTCGGGGTCGGTCCCAGGGCGCCGGCGACGAAGCGCGGCTTGTCGGGAGTCGAATATTTGTCGCAGGCGGCGCGCGCGAGCTTCGCCGCTTCGACGTTCATCTCGTAGGCCAGGTGCGCCATGTGGTAATCCTCCTGCGCCACGCCGGTGGCGCCGAAGGTATTGGTCTCGAGCAGGTCGGCGCCGGCGGCGAGATAGCGTTCGTGGATTTCCTGGATCACGTGCGGTTGGGTGAGCGTGAGCAGCTCGTTATTCCCTTTCACGAACAGTTCGCGCTGGCCGGCTCCCTCGGGCGCCGCGAAGGTCGCGAAACGCTCGCCGCGGTAGGCCGCTTCATCGAGCTTGTACTGCTGGATGATGGTGCCCATCGCGCCATCCAGGATCATGATGCGGCGCGCGAGGATCTCGCGCAGCTGGGTTTCGACCGGGGAGACGGGATTGGTACGGGCGTTCATCGTGTATTTTCCGAAGGTGCGGTTTGACAGACCGGTTGACGTTGGGCGGTCTACGATTATACGTCAAGCGGCAGGATTGGCCCGGCGATGGGGTCCTGTATGTATCGTTATGTATTCAATGCCGCATGCGTTACATAGCGTTACATTTGGCGGGGTCGCTGCAATCTTTACGATACATGGCGAGACGACAATCAAGTTCCGCCGCCACGAGTGGCGAACGTATATGATGGGATAACCGCATGAACAAAGAATACCAACCGGATTGGGATCAGCCTATGGACCGCAACCCGGAGCCAGCAATGTCGTCAAAGCCACAAGTCGCCAGCAACGGTGTGAAACAGATCGTCACGATCCGCCTGGATGTGGACATGCTCGAATGGTTCAAGGCCGCAGGTCCCGGCTATCAAACCCGTATCAACCAGGTGTTGCGTGAACATATGGACGCCCAGCGTACGTCGCAGGCGGAATAATCCGATCGCGTGGGCGTGGGCGCGACGCCATCGTCTTCAAGCATGGCACGTCGTCCCGTCGTGAGGTCAAGAGCGTCGTCCCCGCCTGCGCGGGGAGTTCTTTCTGCCGGTGGCAAAACGCACGTGCCTTGAAAACGGTGTCTGCAGCGTAGCGAACGGCTCAGGCGAACGTCAATCCCGCGAGCGGAAACCCTTTGAGGAATTCCGCCGCCTTCAGGCGCTTGCCGCCCGGCTTTTGCAATTCGTTCAGGCGCAGCGCGCCTTCTCCGCAAGCGACCACGATGCCGCCCGCGTCGGCTTGCAAGACCGCGCCCGCCGCGCCGCCACCTTCCACCGCTTCGGCGGACCAGAATTTCACCGCCACGCCATCGACCACGCCGTTCGCGCCGGGGAACGGATTGAAGGCGCGCACCTTGCGCGCCAATACCTCAGCCGGCAGGCTGAAATCGAGCTTCGCTTCTTCCTTGCCGATCTTGGCGGCGTAGGTCACGCCTTGGTCCGGTTGCGCCACGGCCTGCAGGCCGCCGGCCGCCATCTCGCGCAGCGCGTCGACGATCATGCGTCCGCCCAGCGCGGCCAGCTTGTCGTGCAGGCTGCCGGTGGTATCGAACGGTTCGATCGGCAGGCGCTCCATGGTCAGCATCGGCCCCGTATCCAGGCCTTCTTCCATCTCCATGATGGTCACGCCGGTCTCGGGGTCGCCCGATTCGATCGCGCGGTGGATCGGCGCGGCGCCGCGCCAGCGCGGCAGCAGCGAACCGTGGATGTTGATGCAGGGACGGATGTCGAGCGTGCTGCGCGGCAGGATCAGGCCATAGGCCGCGACCACCATCACGTCGTAGTCGATCGATTGCAATCGTTCGTGCGCGGCGCGGGCCTGGGCGGCGCGCTCGGGATCCTTGGCGTCCATGCGCAGCGACAGCGGCTGCGCCACCGGCATGCCGTGCGCCAGCGCGTACTGCTTGACGCTCGACGCCTGCAGCTGCATGCCGCGGCCGGCGGGACGGTCGGGCTGGGTCAGCACCAGCGGGATCTCGAAGCCGGCCTCGTGCAGGGCGCGCAGGGCGACGGCGGCGAACTCGGGCGTGCCGGCGAAAACGACCTTCATCGCGATCAATGGCGCGCGGCGCGCTGGGCGGCGTCGCGCTGCATGCCGCGTTCTTCCTTCTGCAGCTTGGCCTTGATGCGGTTGCGCTTGAGCGGCGACAGGTATTCGACGAAAACCTTGCCCATCAGGTGGTCCATCTCGTGCTGGATGCACACGGCCAACAGCCCGTCGGCATCGACTTCGAACGGCTTGCCGTCGACGTCGAGCGCGCGCACCTTGATCCGGGCCGGGCGCTCGACGCCGTCGTAGACGCCGGGCACCGACAGGCAGCCCTCGTCGTAGACCTGCTTTTCGTCGCTGGCCCAGGTGATCTCGGGATTGATGAAGACCATCAGCTGTTCTTGCGCTTCGGTCACGTCGATGGTGACCACGCGCTCGTGCACGTCCACCTGGGTGGCGGCCAGGCCGACGCCGGGGGCGTCATACATGGTTTCCGCCATGTCGGCCACCAGCTTGCGCAGGCGCTCGGTACCGAATTCGGTGACCGGCTTGGCGACCTTGTGCAGGCGCGGGTCGGGGTAGCGGAGGATGTCGAGAAGTGCCATATCGGATCGGATGTCGGTGGAGTTGTCTAGGTTGAACGGGTACTTGGCTTGCAGACAAGACAGGACGCAAACCCACCACACGCCCTGGCGCGCAGACCTCGGTTTGCTTGCTAGTTCAGGGATTTATGTGCAGAATTTGATTCTATACAGCAACCCTTCCGTGAGCGGGGAGCGGTACGTCGTGCCATATCTGGCTGTGGCTGGCCGATGACGAAGCGGCCTGTTCAGCATCATGACCTTGGATGCAGCTGCTATCTAGCGGCATCAAGATAATCTTACGCCGCATTAAACGGACGTCTTCAATGAAAAATTTTAGCACAGTCGTGGCCCGTGCTGCTGCGGCGGCGTTACTCGCATGCGCCGCCGGCGCCTCGGCCCAGACCCCGATGCCCGCCTTGTCCGCTACTGCCGCCTGCAGCTTCCGCCCGGACGCACCCGACAAGCACGTCGTGGTCAAGGGCGATACCTTGTGGGATATTTCTGGCTCCTTCTTGCGCAACCCCTGGTGCTGGCCCCAGGTCTGGGGCATGAACCGCGACGAAATCCGCAACCCGCACTGGATCTATCCGGGCCAGACCATCTGGTTCGACCGCGCGCGTGGCCGCCTGAGCCTGCAGCAGCCCGGCAGCGGCGGCGCCGGCGACGGCCGCGGTGCGCCTCCGTTGACCCGCCTGTCGCCGCAGGTGCGCAGCGAAGGCCTGGCGCGCGACGCCGTGCCGGCGATTCCCGCAGGCGCCATCGAACCCTATCTGACCCAGCCGCTGGTGGTCGAGGCCGACGAGCTGGCGGGCGCGCCGCGCATCGCCGCCTCGCAGGAGGGCCGCGTCTACCTGGGCGAAGGCGACCGCGTCTACGTGCACGGCGCGATCGGGGGCGAGAGCGTGTTCCAGGTATTCCGCCCCGGCGCCACGCTGACGGACCCGCAGACCGGCCTGGTAGTGGCGCACGAAGCCGCCTTCCTGGGCACCGTCAAGCTGGTCAAGCCGGCCGCGCCCGGCGTCGACGTGCATACCTTCCAGGTGGTCGATACCGTGCAGGAGATGGGCGTGGGCGACCTCCTGGTGCCGGCGCCGCCGACGCCGGTGCGCAACTACATGCCGCATGCGCCGCTGCAACCCATCGACGGCCGCGTCATGTCGATCTACGCGGGCGTGACCTACGCCGGGCAGAGCCAGGTCGTTACTGTCAACCGGGGCACGGTTGACGGACTCGATGTCGGCGCCGTGCTGCAGCTCTATCATCTCGGGAAGACTGTGGCCGATCCACGGAGCCGGGGCTTCCTGGGCCTGGGCCGGCAGCAGTTGAAACTGCCCGACGAGCAATACGGCAGCCTGTTCATCTTCCGCGTGTTCAAGAACGTTTCGTACGGCTTGGTCATGCAGGTGACGGCGCCGGTGCAGGTGGGCGACGTGGCCAAATCACCGGAGTAACCCAGGCCGTGCAAGACACGGAACCCCATCCCAATTCCGAGCGCACCACCCTGATCGCCGACTGGCTGCGCCTGGAACAGGCGGACGGGGTGGGCTGCCGCAGCGCGCATGCGCTGTTGGCCGCCTTCGGCTCGCCCGGCGCCATTTTCCGGGCCGGGCCGGCGGCGCTGGCGGCCCACGTGTCGGCCAGCCAGGCGCAAGCCTTGCGCACGCCGTTCACGCCCGCCTTGACGGCCCTGGTCGAGGCCACCCTGGCCTGGCTGGCCCGGCCCGGCCACCACCTGATCACCTTCCACGATCCCCTGTACCCGCCGGCGCTGGCCGAGATCGCCGATCCGCCGCTGCTGCTGTACGCCGCCGGCCGCATCGAGCTGCTGGCGCGGCCCCTGGTCGCCGTGGTCGGCAGCCGCAACGCCAGCGTGCAGGGCAAGCTCGACGCCGAATCTTTTGCCGCGGCCCTGTCCGGCGCCGGCCTGTGCGTGGTGTCGGGGCTGGCGCTGGGCATCGACACCGCCGCCCACGAGGGCGCGCTGCGCGGCCCTGGCGCCACCATCGCCGTGGTCGGCACCGGCCTCGACCGCGTCTACCCGGCGCGCAACCGGCTGCTCGCCCACCGCATCGCCGAACACGGTTGCCTGGTCAGCGAGTACGCGCTCGGCACGCCGCCGCTGGCCGCCAATTTCCCGCGCCGCAACCGCGTGATCAGCGGCCTGGCGGCCGGCGTGCTGGTGATCGAGGCCGCAGCCCAGTCCGGCTCGCTGATCACGGCTCAGATGGCGGCGGAGCAGGGCAGGGAGGTGTTCGCCTTGCCCGGCTCGATCCACTCCGCGCTGGCCAAGGGCTGCCACCGGCTGATCCGCGACGGCGCGCAACTGGTCGAGACGGTGGACGAGGTGCTGGCGGCGATGCGGGTGTCGCCGCTGGCGGCCGGCGGCCCGCAACAATACGCCGCGCCGCGCGAGACGGCGCCGCCGCCGGATGCCGGCCTGCTGGCCGCGCTGGGTTCCGATCCGGTGGCGCTCGACGATTTGCTGGGGCGGCTGGGTGTGACTCCGGGCGAACTCGGCGGGCGGTTGCTGGCGCTGGAACTGTCGGGCTTGATCGCTCAATTGCCGGGTGGAAGGGTGCAGCGCCTCTGGCGTTAGGCCTGCACCGAATCGCGCTGTTTTGGATGCATTCCGTAGATTGCATGTACTGCATCACGGCAGATATGCGAATGGTATGTTCTTGTTTTTAATGGTTTTTGGCAAACTGGTTGATCGAACAAGGCTTGGATACAACGTTTTTTCCACGAGGCAGCGCGACAGGCATGCTCTACTTGTGCCGCACGAAGTTTAGCTGCTACAGTAGCGTCACTATGTTCGACATCCTGGTCTATCTCTACGAGACGTACTACCGTCCCGACGCCTGCCCCGAGCCGGCAGCGCTGGCTCGCAAGCTGTCCGCCATCGGCTTCGACGACATCGAAATCTCGGAAGCGCTGGACTGGCTGACCGGGCTGACCGATGCGCCCCTGCCCGACACGATCGATGCCTCCACCGGCATGCGCTACTACGTGGACGAGGAATACATCGAGCTGGGCAGCGCCGCGATCGGCTTCATCGCCTTCCTCGAAAGCGCCAAGGTGCTCGGCCCCATCCAGCGCGAGATCGTGATCGAGCGGGCGCTGGCCTGCGACGAATCGCCCATCGCCTTGAGCAAGCTCAAGATCATCGTGCTGATGGTGCTCTGGAGCCAGGGCAAGGAACCGGACGCGCTGATGTTCGACGACCTGTTCAGCGACGATGACGAGCAGGAACCGCGTCTGCTGCATTGAACGGCGCACCGCGCCGCACCATCCATGAACGGGGCTGACGCCCCGTTTTGCATTTCTTGTGCCCCATTTTTGCGCAGCGAAGAGGCGGCATGCGGTGCGCATCGCACCGTCCTGCAGCACAAGGTGTACTTGCAGGGAGCGCGATAACGCGCTTATCATTGGCCGCTTCATCTTGACAGTTACCAATCAGACACTATGGTCGGTATTTCACCGGCCCGGTTGCGAGCATGTATGATGCGCAAGCCCACACTATATAGATAGCACGACGAGAATCACTATGACCAAATCCCTCATCATCGCCGAGAAACCGTCGGTCGCGAACGATATCGCGAAGACGCTGGGCGGCTTCACCAAGCACGATGAGTACTTCGAATCGGACGAATACGTCCTCTCGTCCGCCGTCGGCCACCTGCTCGAGATCGCGGTGCCCGAAGAACACGACGTCAAGCGCGGCAAGTGGAGCTTTACCCACCTGCCGATGATCCCGCCTTATTTCGCGCTGAACCCGATTGCCAAGACCGAATCGCGCCTCAAGGTGTTGAACAAGCTGATCAAGCGCAAGGACGTCACCACCCTGATCAACGCATGTGACGCGGGCCGCGAAGGAGAACTCATCTTCCGCCTGATCGCCCAGAACGCGAAAGCCAAGCAGCCGGTCAAGCGCCTGTGGCTGCAGTCGATGACGGCCAACGCGATCCGCGAAGGCTTCAATAACCTGCGCAGCGACGAAGAGATGCTGCCGCTGGCCGACGCCGCGCGCTGCCGTTCCGAAGCCGATTGGCTGATCGGCATCAACGGCACCCGCGCCATGACCGCCTTCAACTCGAAAGAGGGCGGCTTCTACCTGACGACGGTGGGCCGGGTGCAGACCCCGACCCTGTCGATCGTGGTCGAGCGCGAAGAGAAGATCAAGAAGTTCGTGCCGCGCGACTACTGGGAAGTGCGCGCCGAGTTCGTGTGCGCCGCCGGCGTCTACGAGGGGCGCTGGCTCGACCAGAAGTTCAAGAAGGACGAGAACGATCCCGAGAAGCGCGCCGAGCGCCTGTGGAGCAAAGCGGCCGCCGACTCGATCGCGGCCGCCTGCCGCGGCAAGCAGGGCAACGTCACCGAAGAAAGCAAGCCGACCACGTCGATGGCGCCGGGCCTGTTCGATTTGACGAGCCTGCAGCGCGAGGCCAACGGCCGCTTCGGCTTCTCGGCCAAGAACACGCTGGGCCTGGCCCAGGCGCTGTACGAGAAGCACAAGGTGCTGACCTACCCGCGTACCGATTCGCGCCACCTGCCCGAGGATTACATCGACACCGTCAAGTCGACCCTGGAAGCGCTGGCCGAGACCAATAACTACAACGGGTTCGCCAAGCAGATCAGCAAAAACGGCTGGGTCAAGCCGAACAAGCGCATCTTCGACAACACCAAGATCTCGGATCACTTCGCCATCATCCCGACCGGCGTGGTGCCCAAGAACCTCTCCGAGCCGGAACAGAAGCTGTACGACCTGGTCACGCGCCGCTTCCTGGCCGTGTTCTTCCCGGCTGCCGAGTTCCTGGTCACGACCCGCTTTACCGAAGTCTCGGGCCACCAGTTCAAGACCGAGGGCAAGGTCATGACCAACCCGGGCTGGATGGCCGTGTATGGCAAGGATCTAGGCGACGACAAGGACGGCGCCAACCTGGTGCCGGTGGCCAAGGGCGAGAAGGTGCTCACTGACAAGATCACGGCCAACGGCCTGGTCACCAAGCCGCCGGCGCGCTACAACGAAGCGACCTTGCTGTCGGCGATGGAAGGCGCGGGCAAGCTGGTCGACTCCGACGAGCTGCGCGATGCGATGGCCGGCAAGGGCCTGGGCACGCCGGCCACGCGCGCGGCCATCATCGAGGGCTTGTTGACCGAGAAATACCTGCTGCGCGAAGGGCGCGAGCTGATGCCGACCGCGAAAGCGTTCCAGCTGATGACCTTGCTGCGTGGCCTGGGCGTGAACGAACTCACGGCGCCCGAGCTGACCGGCGAATGGGAATTCAAGCTGTCGCAAATGGAGAAGGGCAAGATCTCGCGCGAAGAATTCATGCGTGAAATCCAGCAGATGACCCAGATCATCGTCAAGCGCGCCAAGGAATACGACAACGACACGATTCCGGGCGAGTACGCGACGCTGGTCAATCCCTGCCCGAACTGCGGCGGCGTGGTCAAGGAAAACTACCGCCGCTTCGCCTGCACCAAGTGCGACTTCTCGATGAGCAAGACGCCGGGCAGCCGCCAGTTCGAGATCGAGGAAGTCGAAGAACTGCTGAAGAACCGCACCATCGGTCCGCTGCAGGGCTTCCGCTCGAAGATGGGCCGTCCGTTCGCCGCCATCCTGCGCATCGTGCGCGATGAAGAGATCAAGAACTTCAAGCTCGAGTTCGACTTCGGCCAGGACGATGAAGGCGAAGAGGGCGAAGGCGTGGACTTCAGCGGCCAGACCCCGGTCGGGCCTTGCCCGAAATGCAACGGCGGGGTGTACGAAATGCCGCTCGCCTACGTGTGCGAGCACAGCGTGGCCAAGCCCAAGACCTGCGACTTCCGCAGCGGACGCATCATCCTGCAGCAGGAAATCGTGCCGGAACAGATGGCCAAGCTGTTGAACGAAGGCAAGACCGATCTGCTGCCGGGCTTCGTTTCGCAGCGTACCCGTCGGGCTTTCAAGGCCTTCCTGGTGCGCGGCAAGGACAACAAGATCAGCTTCGAGTTCGAAGAGCGCAAGGCCAAGCCGGGCGCGGCCGCCAAGGCCAAGGCGGGCAAGGCGGACGATGAGGCCGCGGCCGGCGCGGACGGCGCCGATGGCGCGGCGGCGCCGGTGAAGGCGGCGGCGCGCAAGGCGGCAGCCAAGCCGGCGGCCAAGAAGGCGCCGGCAAAAAAGGCGGCGGCAAAAAAGGCGCCGGCCAAGAAGGCGACCGCGGCCGCCGCGAAGAAGTGACAGGGCGAGGGCGGGCGCATCGCGCCCGGCCCGGACGTAAAAAAACCGCGGCTGGCCGCGGTTTTTTTATGCCGGCATCATCGATGCAGGCTGCTTAATCTTGCCATTCCTTCAGCGCGAGAATTGCGGCCTCGCCATTGCGGATCGCTTTTACGCGCCGCACCACTTCGTTGCGCCACGCTTCATCGGCGTCCTGGTCCGGTCCATCGATATCCTGTAGCAACAGCTGCATGACTTCCTGTTTCTCGGCCGGGCTCAGCAGCTTGAGTCGTTCGGCGATTTCCGTGACGGCAGTAGACATGGTGCTCTCTCCTAGTATTTTGACTCGATCATAGCGCGAGAACTATTGATTGTCGACAGACAGCATATTGTCATTCGGTTTGCGATCGATCAATTTGTTGTCAGGGTCGATGCCGGCGCGGCCCGGCGCGCCGTCGACCACCAGGGTCAGCTGCTGCGCGGACCGGGTCACTAGGCGCCGTTCACGCGCCAGGGGGTTGCCATTGCGATCATCCACGCCGAACTCGACGTAGTCGTTCAGCGGCAGCGGCCGCTCCTCGCCCTGTTCCGTCATCCTCAGCTTGCCGGCGTAGGCGTCGATCGTGACCTCGACTTTGCCGTCCGGGCGGCGGCGCGCGACGGCGCTGGCGGCGCGGTTCTCGTAGAACACGATCGATTCGAACAGGTCGTCGATCAGGTAGGCCTTGTCCTTCGGGGTCACCGCGCGCAAGGCGCCGACCAGGCTGGAAGCGGTCGGGTAGGGCGCGCCGCGGTAGGCGTATTGCCGCAGCAGGCCGCGCAGCACGCCACCCACGACGTCCTCGCCCAGCATGTCCTGCAGCAGGTACAGCGCCAGGCCGCCCTTGTGATGATGGATGTAGCGCTGGTTCTCGTTGTGGGCCAGCGGCAGTTCCTTCCCCTGTTCCTGGGCGCGGCCCATCAGGTAGGCTTCCAGGTCATGGCGCAGGAAGCGCCGCATCTTGTCCGCGCCGAAGGCGTGCTTCATCACCATCAGCGCCGTGTATTCGGACACGCTCTCGGTCAGCAGGGTGGCGCCGCGCGTATCGGCGCCGACCAGCTGCTGGCCCCACCACTGGCGCGCGGTCTCGCGGGCGCTGACGTAGAACGGGTAGTCGAGGTCCCTCGCCGAGCCGGGATCGACGCGTGCGTTGAAGGCGCCGCTTTCGGACAATGGGATCAGGCCCGGGAAAGACTGCGTGGTGCGGACGGTGCGCGGGATTTCGACGATGCGCAGCTCGCGCAGCGGATAGCGGCCGACATGGCGCGCGCCGTAGTCCAGCCCGGCCTGAGCGCCGCGGATGAGGCGCTCGACGTTGACGTCGTGCCCCGGCTGGTAGTAGACGTCGATCGTCACGTCCTGCCAGCGGTCGTGGCGCACTTCGTAGCGCGCCGACTGGAAGGCGTAGGCGTTCGGCATCAAGCGGTCCATCCTGTAGCGGAAGTGGCGCCGTCCGCCCTCGTTCCATTCGCGCACCAGGGTGCCGGGCGCGATCGCGACCTGGTCCGCGCTGGTGCTGACGGTGGCCTCGAAGCCGATCCAGTCGGCGTCGACGCCAAGGCGGTGGTTGGCGCGGCCGGCCGGGTCGTCGCGTGCCGGCATCGGCGCGCGCGCGGCCAGTCCGTGGCGGCGCCGGTCGCGCGCGTCGCGCAGTTCCACCGACGGCTGATAGCCGATGCGCGGCATGACGTCGTTGGTGAAGAAGGTGCCGTTGGCGACGACCGGCGTGTCGCTGCCCAGGCCCAGCAGGCCGCGCGGCGCGTAGTCGAGTTCGAAATCGAAGTCCAGGCGCGCGCCAGGCGCCAGCGGGGTGGCCAGGCGGTAGTGGTAGAAGCCGCGGTCGGCGTCGAGCGCGATCGCCGCCGCCGGCTGGCCGAAGCGCGGCGTCAAGCGCGCGCCGCGCTGCTGGTACAGCACCAGGTCGCGGATCGGCGCGCCGCTGCGGTTCTCGAGCCGGTAGCTGCCCTTGACGTGCAGGGCGCGCCGTGCGGGATCGATGGCGGCGTCGAGCCTGACGTCGGCGATGCGCGGCTGCGGCAGCCGCGCGTAGCCGTGGTAGCGCTTCTCGTACTCGGCGCGCAGCAGCTCGCTGCGCCAGGGCGTCAGGTAGCCGCCGCTCGACAGCTCCCAGGCCAGGAAAGCGCCGGCGCCTGCGAACACGGCGCCCCCGAGGCCGAAGCACGTCAGCACCTTTGGTGTCAGGTTGCGGCGCGCCAGGCGCAGGCGCTCGCGCCAGGCGTCGTCGACGCCGCGCGGCCACAGCGCGCGCGCCAGCGCCAGCAGCATCAGCGCCGCGCCACTCCAGTACAGCAGATAGAAGCGCTCGCGCAGCAGGTGGTGGCCAAAGCCGTTCATCGGCGAATACGCCAGGTCGCGCCAGGCCCCGTACAGCAGCAGCGGATGGTCCTGGCCGGCGCCGTTCAAGAGCAGCGCCGCCACCAGCCAGGCGATCATGAAAAAGTTGGCCAGGTACTTGTGGTTGACGGCGACCTGCACCGCGATCGCCAGCACCGCGATCAGCGCGTAGTTCGGCAGCAGGATGGTAAACAGCGTGTGCAGGTAAAGCCCCGGTTCGAGCTGGAAGTAGCCCTTGAACAGCTGGATCAGCATGCAGGTGACCATGGCCAGCAGCAGCAGCAGCGCCTGCAGGCCGACCAGGGCCAGGGTCTTGCCGGCCAGCGGCAGCCAGCTCGGCACCGGCAGCGCGTCGAACATCTGGGCCACGCGCGTCTCGCGTTCGCGCCAGACCAGTTCACCGGCATAGAAGATCGTGATGGCCAGCATGAACATGCCGAAGACCGCGCGGATCAGCATCAGCATGATGTAGGTGACCGGATAGTTGACGGCGCCGTAGTTGGCGTCGAGGTCGATCCCGCCGGCGACCAGGGCCAGCACGCCGCCGGTGGCGAGCGCCGCGAAATAGGCGTTGCGGGTCATCTCGCGCAGTTCGCCCCGCGCCGACTTGAACAGCAGCAGCGCCAGGCTGCGCGCTGCGAAATCGGGTTGCGCGGTGGTGTCGCGCGCGGCCTGCGACAGTTCGACCGGTGTCTCGGCCTGGCCGCGGCCGCGCGTGCGCGCCGGCACGTCGGCCTCGCCGATGAACTGGAAGCGCCAGTAGCCGAGCAGCAGCACCAGCAGTGCGAAGCCGCACCACAGCAGGCGGTTGAGCAGGTACACGCCGTGCAGGCCGACCGGATTGAGGTTGCGCTCGGCCAGCGGCCAGTACTCGGTCAGCAAGAGCAGGGCGGTGGTGCCGAACGGGTCGATCAGGGCGGCCAGGGTCTTGAAGTCGAGGTCGCGCGCCAGCGACGGCGCGACGGTGTAGCCGATGGTCATGACCACGGCGGCCACGTAGACCGGCAGCATGCGCCGGGTGAGCGCGGCGAGCACGAAGAAGATCGCGCCGAAGATGAACAGGTTGGGCAGCAGCGTGAACAGGTAGGGCTTGATCCAGGCCGAAGGCAGGGACCCGCCCAGGCGGTCGGGCGTGATGCCGGGAATGAAGGTGCCGAGCCACAGCCCGATCAGGATGCCGGAAAAGATCACCGCCAGGGTCGCAAACGCGCCCAGGAAGCGGCCGAACACGTAGTCGGCCTTGGTGAGCGGCGCGCTGAAGAAGAAGTGGTGCATCTCGTGCTCGAAGTCCTGCTGCACCGCGCGGCCCATCACCGCCGCCGCGACCACCGTGCCCAGGCTGCCGAGCAGCGCCGTCGCGATCGCGATCTGGCGCGGGGCGTCGATCAGGACCCGGCTGCCGAAGGTGACGATCAGGTCGCGGAAGGCGCCCCCCGACGCGGCCATCCAGGCCATGGCGAGCGCCACGAAGACGGCGAAATAGACCCAGGTCGAGAGCCGCCGCAGGCGCTGGCCCGCTTCGAAGCGGGCGATGACGAACAGGGCGCGCACGGTCAGCAGTTCCCGGCGGCCGGGTTGTGGCGGCCGGCGATGGTGGCGAAATAGACGTCTTCCAGGCTGGCGCGCGCCGGCTCGAAGCCGTCGCCCGGATCGTCCTCGGAATATACATGGATCAGGGTGCGGCCGCTGAGCAGGCGGGTCGAGATCACGCTGTAGCGCGACTGGAAAGCGGGCAGCTCGGCCTTGGTGACGAAACGGGCCCAGATGAAGTCTTCGATCCCGTAGATCAGCTCTTGCGGCTCGCCGCACAGCAGCACCTGGCCCTTGTTGATGATCGCCATATTGGCGCACAGGTCGGCCACGTCGGACACGATGTGGGTCGACAGCAGCACGGTGCGGTCTTCGCCGATGTCCGACAGCAGGTTGTGGAAGCGCACCCGTTCCTGCGGATCGAGGCCGGCGGTGGGTTCGTCGACGATGATCAGGCGCGGGTCACCCAGCAGGGCCTGGGCAATGCCGAAGCGCTGGCGCATGCCGCCCGAGAAGGTGCCCAGGCGCTGGTCGCGCACGTCCCACAGATTCGTCTGCTGCAACAGGCCGTCGACCACTTCGCGCCGCCGCGCCCGGTGCGACAGGCCTTTCAGCTGTGCAAAATGGTCCAGCAGCTCGTGAGCGCTCACTTTGGGGTAGACGCCGAAATCCTGGGGCAGGTAGCCCAGCATGCGGCGCACCGCGTCCTTCTCGTCGAGGACATCGATATCGTCCAGGAACACTGAACCGGAGTCGCACTCCTGCAGGGTCGCCAGGATCCGCATCAGGGTCGATTTGCCCGCGCCGTTCGGACCGAGCAGCCCGAACATCCCGGCCGGGATGTTGAGCGTGACTCGGTCCAGCGCGACCACGCCGTTGGCGTAAGTCTTGGACAAATTGCGGATTTTCAATTGCATGACAACTCCTGGCTGCTGCCCCGCGCAGCTTTACGCAAGGCCAAACACTTTTTCACACTGGCATTGTATTCAATCGGCACGGGCGCAGCGGGCGCGGTGCGACACACGGTCCAAACTGGCACCCAGACTGCATTATCCGGTGACAGGGCGCATGATGGTTTTCTATCGATAAATTTCTTGCAATAAAGGATGGCGTGCGAGGCCGGGGCAAAGCGTGGATAATGGCTGCATGGACTCCCTCACCCAAGAACAGCTCTTGGTCCTGATGCGCGAAGGGCGCAGCCGGGCCGAATCCACCGACTGGTTCCGCGTCGCGCTGGGCCTGGTCTACCTGGCCGGCCTGATGACCAAGGAGGCGATCGACTTCAAGGCGGTCGACCGCGAGTTCAACCGCTTCATTTACCATACGCTGGGCAAGGGCCACACCATCACCAGCGTGCTGCAGTTCATGAGCGGCGCGAAGGTGATGCCGACGGTGGAGTCGGCGCGCTTCCTGGACGCCTTCGAGCGCCATTGCCCGGGCGTGCCGCTGGTGTCGGTGCCGTTCCTGCTGGAATTGAACCTGGGCGTGGCCAAGAACATCTCGGGACTGGAGCCCGAAGGCCCGCTGGCCGGGTGGATCGCGCGCAACAAGCAGGAACGGGGCGAAGCGCGGGAGGGTGTGGCGGCGGAGGCGGGCTCTGGGCCGGATGCCGAAGGCATATAATGAACGCTTCAGCGACCAGAACATCGAGCACACCATGATTTCGAACCGTTTCATCAGCCCCCTGGACCAACTGATCGTCGGCGTCGACAAGGCCTTGCGCGTCGTCGGCGGCGTAGCGGCGATGTCGCGCCCCAACCCGGGCGCGCACGCCATCGACGGCGAATTGAGCGAAGCCGAGCGGCGCCACAGCGCGGGCCTGATGCGGGTGAACCACGTGGGCGAGGTCTGCGCGCAGGCGCTCTACGATTCGCAGGCCAGCTTCGCCCATACGCAAACGGTGCGCACGCAGTTCGAGCACGCCGCGCGCGAGGAAGAAGACCACCTGGCGTGGTGCGCAGAGCGCCTGACCGAGCTCGGGTCGCAGCCGAGCGTATTGAATCCGCTGTGGTATGCGGGCGCCTACGTGATGGGCAGCGTGGCCGCCCGGATCGGCGACCCGGTCAGCCTGGGCTTCGTGGTCGAGACCGAACGCCAGGTCGAGGCGCACCTGAACAGTCACCTCGAGCTGTTGCCGGTGCAGGACGCCAGGTCGCGCGCCATCGTCGACCAGATGCGCATCGACGAGATCGCGCACGCCAACGCGGCGCAGTCGGCGGGCGCGGCCTCGCTGCCCTTGCCGGTCAAGGTGGCGATGCGGGCGATGGCCAAGGTGATGACGACGACCGCTTACCGGATCTGATTCGATCCGCCGACATGTGGCCTGCGGCGCCGGCGTTCGGCCCGCGCCACATGAACGTCGTTCCCGCGGAGGCGGGAACCCAATTATCCAACCGACCGTCCACCTCGAACGTCAGTGGCAGCGCTTAGGCTCTGAGGACTTGGATTCCCGCCTTCGCGGGAATGACGTGCGGAGGCCGACAATGATGTTTGGGCCGACAATCGCGCGAGCCGTATCAAATCTCGACGATCTCGAACGAATGCGTGATCTCGGCCGTCTTGGCCAGCATGATCGACGCCGAGCAGTATTTTTCGTGCGACAGCTTGACCGCGCGTTCCACCGTCGCCGGCTTCAGGTTGCGGCCGCTGACCGTGAAGTGGAAGTTAATCTTCGTAAACACCTTGGGATCAAGGTCGGCGCGTTCGGCTTGCAGCGTCACGTCGCAGCCGCGCACGTCCTCGCGGCTGCGCTTGAGGATCAGGACCACGTCGTAGGCGGTGCAGCCGCCGGTGCCCGCCAGGACCATTTCCATCGGGCGCGGCGCCAGGTTATGGCCGCCGCCGTCCGGCGCGCCGTCCATGACCACCATGTGGCCGCTGCCGGTCTCGGCCCGGAAACTCATGCCCGACGGGCCGTTCCAGCTGACTTTCACTTCCATTGCGATTCTCCGTATTGCTGATGCGTCGATAAGGACGTCGATTGTACGGCAGCCGCCGGCCGCGCGCAGGCGGCCGCTCGCCCCCGGGTTCAGACGGCGCGCATCACACAGCCAATACGTACTTCTCGCTCTTCATGCGCCAGCTGGCGAAGGCGACGATCAAGAGCGCCGGGACCAGCGAACACAGGAAGGTGAGCACGAACGGCGCGAAGCCGATGTCGCCGCTCTTGGCCAGTTCCTTGATCAGGGTCTGGTTCGACAGCATCGGCGTCAGGTACATCCACTGCGCCGTCTTGAGTTCCATGAACGAGACCACGAAGCCGGGGAGCAGCGGCAGGATCATCACCAGGCTGACCGTGGTCTGGGCTTCCTTGAACGTCTTGGCGTTCATCGCCATGGCGACGTACAGGGCGGAAGACAGCAGCGCCAGCGGCATCGTCGCCAGGCAGACCAGCAGCAGCTCGCCCCAGCCGAGGTTCCACGACATGCCGATTTCCTCCAGCGGCAGCCAGCGCAGGATCGCGTGGCCCAGCATCAGCACCACGGTGACGCCCAGCAGGGCCAGCACGCTCGAGGCGAGCCACTTGCCGCCCACCAGCTCCCAGCTGCGCGCCGGCTGCGCCATGAGCACTTCCAGCGAGCGCCGTTCGCGTTCGCCGGCCGTGCTGTCGACGGCCGACGACATGTTCAGGAGGAAGGCCGGGAAGAACAGGAAGCCGATCAGGCCGCCGATGACCATGGCCGAGCGCGAGGCATTGGTGCCGGTGTCGTAGCGTTGCAGCTGGATCGGCGCCAGCGTGGCCGGGGACACGCCGTGCGCCAGCAGGCGCGCGCTGGCGATATTGCTGCCATAGGCCTGCAGGATGTCTTCGAGCTCGCGCCGTTGCGGGCCGCTTTCGGCCGATGAGTCGAACCACAGCTCGATGCGCGCGGGCCGCATCGACTGGTAGTTGTCGATGAAATCGTCCGACAGGCGCAGCACGGCCGCGATCTTCTTGCCATGCAGGAGTTCGCCGATCGCTTCCTCGGTCATGGGGCCGGATTCGTTGATCGTCACGCTGCGTTCGCGCAGCTGGGCGATCAGGGTCGGGGCCTTGGCGGCGCCGATCACGGTCAGGTGGATGCCTTCGCGCTCGGTGCGGGTGCTCTTGTCGATCAGCTGGTGCAGCGTGACGCCGAGGATCGCCGGATAGAACAGCACCGCGAGCACCAGAAAGCCGAAGGTGCGCCGGTCGCGCAGGGTTTCGCGCAGCTCTTTCAGGAATACGACCTTGAGTTTGGACTTCATGCGATACCTTCCTCGGTGCCGACCAGGCTGACGAACGCGTCTTCCAGGTCGGCGATGCCGGTGCGCCGGCATAGTTCTTCTGGCGAGCCCTGGGCCACGGTATGGCCTTTGGCGATGACGATCACGTCCTCGCACAGGTGGATCACCTCCTGCATCACGTGGGTGGCCATGATCACGCAGCAGCCGTCCTCGCGCAGGGCGTTCAGCGCGGTGCGCAGCGCGCGCGTGCTCATCACGTCCAGGCCGCGGCTCGGTTCGTCGAGCAGCAGGTGGCGCGGGCGGTGCAGCAGGGTGCGCGCCAGCGCCACCTTGATGCGCTGGCCCTGCGAGAAGCCCTTGGTCTGGCGCTCGAGGATGTCGTCCATCCCGAGCAGTTCCGACACTTCGCCGACGCGCTTGCGCAGCGCGGCGCCGTCCATGCCGTTCAATTCGCCGAAGTAGGTCAGGTATTCGCGCGTGGTGAGGCGTTCGTACAGCCCGAACTGGTCGGTCAGGAAGCCGATATTGCGGCGTACCGCCATCGGATCCTGCTCGGGGTCGACGCCGCCGATCGAGATGCTGCCGTGGTCGCGTTTGAGCAGCCCGACCAGGGTGCGCAGCAGGGTGGTCTTGCCGGCGCCGTTGGGGCCCAGCAGCGCGGTGATCTGGCCGTCGCGCGCGGTGAAGGAAACGCCGCCCAGCGCCTGGACGGCGCCGAACTGCTTGCGTACATCATGGACTTCGATCATGGGGTTTCCGACATTCAAGGTTGCGGCCCGGCGCTGCCGAGCTGGAAGGTGGGGGCCGGCACCTCGGCCATGCAGGCGGCGTCGAGCTTGTCCTGCGGCCGGTCGAGGAAGGCGCGCAGCAGGCGCGGCGCGCAGCCGAGCTGCGAGACACCATGCCCGGCATTGGCGACCACGACGTGCTGGGCCCGGGCCATCGATTTGGCGGCCGCCTCTGCGCGGTGCGGCGGCGTGACCGGATCGAGGGCGCCCGACAGCAGCAGGGCCGGCGCTTCGATGCGCGATGGCGCGACGTGTGGCACCGCCGGCACCTTGATGTCCTGGCACAGCCTGGGCATCATCTCGGCCAGCGGGCGCGCCAGCACGGCGGCGTCGGCTTTCATCAGCGCGGGCGTAAAGCGCGGCACGTCTTCGGCGCACACCACGGCGAAGTGCAGCAGCATCGACATGCTGGCGTCGTTGCCGAAGTCGCCGGCCAGGTTCTGGCGCGCGACGAACGGCTCCCAGCGCCCGCGGCTGGCGCTGTGGATCAGGAAGGGCAGGCGGCGCGCATCGGCCGGCGCATACAGGATGTTGTGCACGGTGCCGAGAAAGCGCTGCGGGCTCATGGTGAACTCGGTCGGCTCGGCGGTGCGCGGATTTGGCAGCGACAGCCGCACATTGCCCGTTTCGACCTTCGCAACCAGCGCGTCGAATTCCGCCGCCAGGCGTGGATAGGCCTTGTTGCAGGCGGTGTCCCTGGCGCAGGCGGCGAACAAGGAGTCGAGCGCGGCCTGGCTGTCACGCCCGCCGGCCGGGATCACCTGGTCGGGGGCGGCCACGCCGTCCAGCACCAGGCTGCGCACGCTGGCGGGATAAGCGCGCGCATAGGCCTGGCCCAGGCGCGTGCCGTAGGAGCCGCCCCACAGGTTCACCTGGCGGTAGCCCAGCGCGCGCCGCACCTGTTCCAGGTCGCGCGCCGCCGCCGCCGTGGTGTAGGCGGCCAGCGGCTGCTTGTTGTTGGCGATGCAGGCGCGCAGTTCGGCCATCAGCTCGTCGTCGGTCATGCGCTCGTGTTCCGGCTTGCTTTCGCAATCGAGTTTGCCCGAGCGGCCGGTGCCGCGCTGGTCGATGAAGACGATGTCGCGGGTGGCGCGCACGCGGTCGAAGGCGAGCTTGAGCAGGGGCAGGACGTCGCTGCCGGCCTGGCCGGGGCCGCCGGCCAGCACGAACAGCGGGTCGCCGCGGGTGCCCTGGCGATAGGCCGGGGCCACGGTCACGTGCAGTTTCAGTGGCGCGCCTTGCGGCTTGGCATAGTCGAGCGGGACGTCGACGCTGACGCAGCGCAGCGCTTCGACCACGCCGGGCAGGTGGCAGCTGCGCTCGGTCTTCGACGGCGCCGGCGCGCCGGCGGCGGACTGGGCGCCGGCAAGGCCCGGCGCCAGCAGCGGCAGGCACAATATGGCGGGCAGAATCTTGAATCTCTTCACAGCATCTCCTCAGGTTGCAACGATGATAAGTTCGCGCTGTTTCCCCGGTCAACCGATTGTTTCAACTATGCATCAAGGCATGCGTTCCGGGTAGTGTCCGTGCGCAAGCGCGCTGGAAGTGCTCGCTCGATGCGGGTGGGGATTGACGGCAAGGCAGCAGTAGGGGTATGATTGCCGGCTTTCCGTTTGCTCAGGAAAGACAATAAGGACGAGTCCGCTGAAGCTTTGTGCGGAACCACCATTTGAGCAATTTTTTCTTTTGGATTAAACATGAAAACTTTTTCCGCTAAGGGCCACGAAGTCCAGCGCGACTGGTTTGTCATCGACGCGACGGACCTGGTCCTCGGACGTGTTGCCAGCGAAGTGGCACTCCGACTGCGCGGCAAGCACAAGCCAGAGTTCACCCCGCACGTCGACACCGGCGATTTCATCGTCGTGATCAACGCCGGCAAACTGCGCGTGACCGGCACCAAGGCCACCGCGAAAACGTACTACCGTCACTCGGGCTACCCGGGCGGTATCTACGAAACCAACTTCCTGAAAATGCAACAGCGTTTCCCAGGTCGCGCACTCGAGAAGGCTGTCAAGGGCATGCTGCCTAAAGGCCCACTCGGCTACGCCATGATCAAGAAGCTGAAAGTGTACGCGGAAGGTTCGCACCCGCACGCTGCTCAGCAACCACAAGCACTGACCCTCTAAGGAACTGACATGATCGGTAACTACAACTACGGCACCGGCCGTCGCAAGAGTGCAGTCGCTCGCGTGTTCATCAAAGCTGGCACCGGCCAGATCATCGTGAACGGTAAGCCGGCATCGGAATACTTCTCGCGTGAAACCGGCCTGATGGTGATCCGTCAGCCGCTGGAACTGACCGGCAACGTCGAACGTTTCGACATCAAGATCAACGTGCACGGCGGTGGCGAATCGGGCCAGGCTGGCGCCGTCCGTCACGGCATCACCCGCGCACTGATCGACTACGACGCAGGCCTCAAGGGCGACCTGGCACGTGCCGGTTTCGTCACCCGTGACGCCCGTGAAGTCGAGCGTAAGAAAGTTGGTCTGCGCAAGGCACGTCGCGCAAAGCAATTCTCGAAGCGTTAATCAGCTTCACTGCAGTCTTCTCCGGCGCCTTCGGGCGTTGGACCCAAAGAAGCCGTCCGCCGCAAGGTTGGGCGGCTTTTTGCATGGAGCCCAGTCTTACTGGGCGGAACAGGCTCGGGACAGGTGCAACCTGGGTTTCACAGGCTGTTAAAATGCAGCCTCGTCCTGGGAAGGGCTTTTTTACCATTACTGAAGGAACAGACATGATTAAAGTTGGCATCGTCGGCGGAACCGGATACACGGGCGTGGAATTGCTGCGGCTGTTGGCCGTTCATCCGGATGTGCAACTGACGGCGATCACCTCGCGCAAGGAAGACGGCCTGCCGGTAGCCGATATGTTTCCTTCGCTGCGCGGCCGCGTCGATATCGCCTTCTCGAGCCCCGACAAGGCCGACCTGAAGCAGTGCGACGTGGTGTTCTTCGCCACCCCGCACGGCGTGGCGATGGCCCAGGCGCCCGAGCTGCTGGCGGCCGGCGTCAAGGTGATCGACCTGGCGGCGGACTTCCGCATCAAGGACCGCGCCGTCTTCGAAAAATGGTACAAGATCGAGCACACCGCGCCCGAGCTGCTGAATGAAGCCGTCTATGGCCTGCCGGAACTGAACCGCGACGCCATCAAGGGCGCGCGCCTGATCGCCAACCCGGGCTGCTACCCGACCACGATGCAGCTGGGCTTCTATCCGCTGCTCAAGGCCGGCCTGATCGACGCCGGCAGCCTGATCGCCGACTGCAAGTCGGGCGTCTCCGGCGCCGGCCGCAAGGCCGAGATCGGCACGCTGTTCTCGGAGTCGAGCGACAACTTCAAGGCCTACGGCGTCCATGGTCACCGCCATACCCCGGAAACCTCGGCCCAGCTGGCGCGCTATACCGACCAGAAGGTCGGCCTGATCTTCACTCCGCACCTGGTGCCGATGATCCGCGGCATGCACGCGACCCTGTACGCGCGCCTGACGCAAGAGATCGACAACGCCGCCCTGCAGGCACTGTTTGAACAACAGTACCAGGACAGCGAATTCGTCGACGTCATGCCGTTCGGCTCGCATCCAGAGACGCGCTCGACCCGCGGTTCGAACATGCTGCGCCTGGCGCTGCACCGTCCGGAAGGCACGGACACCGTCGTGATCCTGGTGGTGCAGGACAACCTGGTCAAGGGCGCCTCGGGCCAAGCCGTGCAGTGCATGAACCTGATGTTCGGCCTGGAAGAGTCGAAAGGCTTGCAGCAGATCGCATTGTTGCCATAACAGACAATGACCGGGGCCACGCCCGTTGCGTGACCCGATGCAGATCAAAGCGACGACCTTTGAGCCGGGTAAATTGACTGTTGGACACGTTCAATCCAGCGGTCAACCTCAGAGGTGCGTCATGTTTGGTCGACAAGTGAAAAGCGAGATAGACAGCCTGGTCGGTATCTCGGCCCGCATCGAGGGCGACCTGAGTTTCACCGGCGGGCTGCGCATCGACGGTGAAGTCCACGGCAATGTGGTGGCGGCCGATGGCGCCGACAGCATGCTGATCGTGTCGGAGCATGCGCGCATCGAAGGCGAAGTGCGCTGCGCCAGCCTGGTGGTCAATGGGTATATCGCCGGCGCGGTTTATTCGTCGGAACTCCTTGAATTACAGCCGAAAGGCCGCATCAATGGGGATGTACACTACCGTTTGCTCGAGATGCACGGCGGGGCGTTGGTAACAGGTAAATTAACGCACCAGCCGGCCAGCGAGCCGGTGTTTCATCTAGCCGACGTCGCCGAAGGCTCGGCAGCATGACTTCCGCCAACCGTCTATAATGGTCGGTGTTTGATTTATTCAGGAGCTTTCCCATGACCGCAGTCGCCGAAGTAGTAGATTTCGACACGATTCCCGTACCAATCAACTTCACCGACAGCGCCGCGCAGAAGGTTGCTCAGCTGATCGAAGAAGAAGGCAACCCCGACCTCAAGCTGCGCGTCTTCGTGCAGGGCGGCGGTTGCTCGGGCTTCCAATATGGTTTCACCTTCGACGAGATCGTCAATGACGACGACACGACGATGGAAAAGGCAGGCGTCCAGCTGCTGATCGACTCGATGAGCTACCAGTACCTGGTCGGCGCCGAGATCGATTACAAGGACGACCTCGAAGGCGCCCAGTTCGTGATCAAGAACCCGAACGCCACCTCGACCTGCGGCTGCGGTTCGTCGTTCTCGGCGTAATCGTTGTCGGCATGTCCAGGCCCCGGGTCTGGATCATCGACGGCCCGCTCGCGCGGGCCGTTTGTTGTTTACTGCCTGCGCAGCAGTCCGCGGCGCCGGCATGACCGTCTCTGAGAGGTAGCAATGACCGTATTCGCCATGCCCGTCTTCGACGCCACCGTGATTTACGAGGGCAAGGAATTGTTCAAGGGGCAGGGAGCCGCCAAAGGCTGGGCCGACAAGCTGGCCCGGGAAATCGAGACCACCGTCACGGTGGAAAAGATCGGCACCGGCTGGGCGCTGTGCGGCCTGGTCGATGGCGTGCCGTGCCAATGGGGCATCCTCGGCCAGCGGCTCAAGCGTCTCGACTGACGCCGCAAGATATCAATTCAACATCAAGGTAATTCATGGACAAGACCAATCTCGCGAAATACGATGCAAAGAAGCTGATGAACAAGATGGGGCCCAAGGGCGCCGTCATCGGCAAGGCAGGCGATGCGCCTGCAGCGGATCGCCGCGAACAACGCGAACGCGACCGCGCGCTCGGCCTGGTGCCGTTCGCCGTCAAGCTCAATGGTGACCTGGTCAAGCAGTTGCAGGCGCTGAGCAAGGAGCAGGACGTCGACCTGAACGAGCTGGTGGCGCAGTTGCTGCAAAAAGGCCTGGCTGCCTGAACCTCAGGCCGGGTACAGCGCTCCCAGGATGCGCGGGCCGCGCGCGCCGGTGACGGCCGGCAGGTTGCCCGGCTCGCGGTGCGTGAAGCGCCAGCCCAGCCAGGCGAAGGCGAGCGCCTCGACCCGGTTCGGCGCCACGCCCAGGGCCGCCGTCGATTCCACTTTCACACCGTCGAGCTCCGCGCCAATGGCGCGCAGCAGGGCGCCGTTATAGGCCCCGCCGCCGCAGACGTACACCGCCTCCGGCGTGACGCCTTCGTCGAGGATCGCGCGTGCGATCGTCACCGCCGTCAATTGCACCAGGGTCGCCTGCACATCGGCCGGCGCGAGCCTGCCGAAGGGCGAGAGCCTGGCATCGAGCCATGCCGCGTGGAACAGGTCGCGGCCGGTACTCTTGGGCGCCGGCTGGCGGAAATACGGCTCGTCGAGCAGGGCATCCAGCAGGGGCCGGTGCAGCGCGCCGCTGGCGCCCCAGGCCCCGTCCTCGTCATAGGCGCGGCCATGGTGGCGCGCAATCCAGAGGTCGAGCAAGACATTGCCCGGGCCGGTATCGAAGCCGGTCACGCGGCCGTCGCCATGCAGCACGCTGATATTGCCGATGCCGCCGATATTCACCACCACGCGCGCGGTGCCCGGCTTGCCGAAGGCGGCGTCGTGGAACGCCGGCACCAGCGGCGCGCCCTGGCCGCCGGCGGCGACGTCGCGGCTGCGGAAGTCGGCAATCACGTCCAGGCCGGTCAGTTCGGCCAGCAGGGCCGGGTTATTGGTCTGGCGCGTCCATCCCAGCTCGGGACGGTGGCGGATGGTCTGGCCGTGGACGGCGACGGCGGCCACCGGACCGGGGCTGGATGGGAGCAGGGCGCGCACGCAGTCGGCATAGGCCAGCGCCAGCCCATTGGCGGCCAGCGCCTCGCGCTCCAGCTCGTTGGCGCTGGCGGCCTGCAGGGCCATCAGCTCGCTGCGCAATGCCGCCGGGAGCGGCGTGAAGGCGGCGGCCAGGGTCTGGATGGCGCCATTGCCGAAGTCGGCCAGCACGCCGTCGACGCCGTCGAGGCTGGTGCCGGACATCAGGCCGATATAGAGGGAAGGTGTCGCGGTCATCGTTGTATCGGGTTCGGGTGCCAGTAGTTAAAGGCAAGCAAGCATACAAAAGAAAACGCCCTCCGGCATCGAAATGCGAGGAGGGCGTTTTTAATAGAGCGTGGTGCAGCTTAGCGGGCCGCCATCGACGAGCCGCTTGGCGCCATCAGCGAGAAGCGGTGATTCATCTCGGCGGCCGCCATGCGGAAGCGTGCCAGCTCGGCCTGGTTCAGCGGTTGCTGGGCCAGCGACTTGAACTTGTTCGGGTCCTTGGCCACGCCTGCAACGCGGAATTCATAGTGCAGGTGCGGGCCGGTCGACCAGCCGGTCGAACCGACGTAGCCGATCACCTGGCCCTGGCTGATCTTGGCGCCCTTGCGCAGGCCTGGCGCGATACGGCTCATGTGAGCGTAGGCGGTGCTGTAGCTCGACCAGTGCTTCAGGACGACCATATTGCCGTAACCATTGCCGTTGCCCGCGAAGTCGACGGTGGCATCGGCCACGGCGCGGATCGGGGTGCCGGTGGCGGCGGCGTAGTCGACGCCTTTGTGCGCCTTGAACTTGCCCGAGATCGGATGCACGCGCATCGAGAAGCCCGACGAGACGCGCGAGTATTGAATCGGCGACTTGAGGAAGGCTTTCTTGAGCGACTTGCCGTCCAGCGAGTAGTAACCACCCTGCTTGGAGACCGGATCTTCGTACCAGACCGACTGGTAGCTGGTGCCGCGGTTGACGAATTCGCCTGCCAGGATGCGACCGGTCTTGATCAGTTCGCCGTCGAGCCAGAAGGTCTCGTACACGACATTGAAACGGTCGCCGCGCTTGACGTCGCTGCGGAAGTCGATATTGGTCGAGAACATCTCGATGATCTGACCGACGATCGAATCCGGGATGCTGCCGCCATCGACGTTGGCGTCGGTGGCCGCATACAGCGAACTGGCGATCTCGCGCGAACGCATCTCGACGCGGCGCTCGAGCTTGGCCGGCGCCTCGATGGCGACGAATTCCTCGCCCTTGCGCTGGACGGTGATCGTGCGTGCCTCGCCGTTCTTGCCGTCGCTGACGGTGGCGCGCATCGACAGCAGCAGGCCGTTCTCGTCGGTCTCGGCCTGGATGCGCTTGCCGGTCTGGAGCGACAGCAGGCGCTTGGCGAGTTTGTCCGAACGAACGAACTTTTGCGCTTGCGCGTCTTCGATGCCGAGGCGGGTGAAGAGCGAGCCGAGCGAATCGCCGCGGCGGATGCGTTCTTCGTGGATGAATTGCTGCTCGTCTTGCTGCAGCGCGGCGATCTGGTCGGCCAGGTTCGGCAGTTCCAGGTCTTGCGCAACCGAGGTGACGGGCAGGTCGGAGGGATCGGGAGCGATCGGGGAAACACCCACTGCGCCGAAGGCGCACACGCTGAGGAAGACGGCGCTGGCGCTCAAAACGCGAGCTTTGCGGGTCGTCGGCAGTAGCGCTAGCAGGCTTTTACCAGTGATTTTCTGTATAGGGTTCATGCAATCAGTTAAAATTTGCGGCTGAACTTTCAAGGGCCATGTATTGTCATTTCCGAAAAGTTTTCTCAAGGAAATGTAAACAGGATCGTGAATTATACCAAAAGATGTGGTCCTACAACCGTTTTAGCCAATTTCCTACACGACTTTTATGACCTCAACTGCAGCTGGTGCTAGCACTCCGGCAACTTCCATTAAAGCTTTGCCACTGACTGACAAGGTCCTCGAGTCCCTCGCGATCGCCAAGCGCGGCGTCGACGAACTGCTGGTCGAGAGCGATTTTGCGCAGAAACTGGCACGATCGGAACAGACCGGCAAGCCGCTGCGCATCAAGCTGGGCCTGGATCCAACGGCCCCAGACTTACATCTCGGCCATACCGTCGTACTGAACAAGTTGCGTCAATTGCAAGACCTGGGTCACCAGGTAATTTTCCTGATCGGTGACTTCACGTCGATGATTGGCGACCCGTCGGGTCGCAACGCCACGCGTCCGCCACTGACCCGCGAGCAGGTCGAGGAAAACGCGATGACGTATTTCCGCCAGGCGTCGCTGGTGCTGGACGCCGGCCGCACGGAAATCCGCTACAACTCCGAATGGTGCGACCCTTTGGGCGCGCGCGGCATGATCCAGCTCGCCTCGCGCTACACCGTCGCACGCATGATGGAGCGCGACGATTTTACCAAGCGCTACAAGAGTGGGACTCCGATCGCCGTGCATGAGTTCCTTTATCCGCTGATGCAGGGCTACGATTCGGTCGCTTTGCAGTCAGATCTTGAGCTGGGTGGAACGGACCAGAAATTTAACTTGCTGGTTGGCCGCGAGCTGCAGAAGGACTACGGCCAGGAACCGCAGTGCATCCTGACCATGCCGCTGCTGGAAGGCCTGGACGGCGTCGAAAAGATGTCCAAGTCCAAGAACAACTATATTGGCATCACCGAATCCCCGAACAGCATGTTCGGCAAGCTGATGAGCATCTCGGACGAGATGATGTGGAAGTATTTCAACTTGCTGTCCTTCCGCTCGGAGAGCGACATCGCGCAATTGAAGGCGACGATCGACGGCGGCGCCAACCCGCGCGATGCGAAAGTGGCGCTGGGCAAGGAAATCGTCACGCGCTTCCACTCGGCCGGGGCGGCCGACGACGCGCTGGCCGATTTCGTCAACCGCTCCAAGGGCGGCATCCCGGACGACGTGCCTGAAGTGTCGCTCTCCGGCGCACCGCTGGGCCTGCCGCAACTGCTGAAGGCCGCCGGCCTGTGCGCCTCGACCTCGGAAGCCATGCGCATGGTCGACCAGGGCGGCGTGCGCATCGACGGCGCCGTGGTCAGCGACAAGGGCCTGCAACTGGCGGCCGGCACCCTCGTGGTGCAGGTCGGCAAGCGCAAGTTCGCCCGCGTGACCCTGTCGCCGGCCGCATGATCGGCCTGCTGCAACGCGTGAGCGAAGCGGCGGTGCGCGTCGACGGCCAGACCGTCGGCGCCATCGGCCCCGGCCTGATGGTGCTGGTGTGCGCCGAAAAGGGCGATACCGAACGCGAGGCCGACCTGCTGTTGGCCAAGTTGCTGGGCTACCGCGTTTTTTCCGACGAAGCCGGCAAGATGAACCGCAGCGTGACGGACAGCGGCGGCGGCCTGCTGCTGGTGCCGCAGTTCACGCTGGCGGCCGATACCAAATCGGGCACGCGCCCCTCGTTCTCGCCGGCCGCCGCGCCGGAGGACGGACGGCGCCTGTTCGGGCATGTCGTGCGCCAGGCGCGGGAGCGGCATGGCATTGTCGAGACCGGCGTATTTGGTGCTGATATGAAAGTGTCGCTCGTCAACGATGGCCCGGTCACATTCTGGCTGCGTATTGACCCGATCGTAGCTGCGCGCTGAAACCCGCGCCTGGCGCCAAGGTCTAACGTACAGTCTGGGAGGACGTATGCGAATCTGGAGCGACTCATTCACCGACGGGGGCGACATCCCCGCCGCCTGCGCGTTCGCGGTCAGCGACCCCGCCACCCATGTCAAGTTGTCGAGCAACCGCAATCCCCATATCGCCTGGGACGAGGTGCCGGCCGGCACGCAGTCGCTGGTGCTGATCTGCCACGATCCCGACGTGCCGTCCGACGACAGCGACGTCAACAAGGAGGGCCGCACCGTGCCGGCCGCCTTGCCGCGCGTCGATTTCTTCCATTGGACGCTGGCCGACATCCCGGTCTGTCTCAAGTCGCTCGCCGAAGGCATGTTTTCCGACATGGTCACGCCGCACGGCAAGCCCGGTCCCGAAGTCGCCTTCACCATCAAGAACGGCACCGAGCACAAGCTGCGCCACGGGGTCAACGACTATACGGGCTGGCTCGCGGGCGACCCCGACATGGCGGGCGAGTTCTACGGCTATGACGGCCCGTACCCGCCATGGAACGACGAGCACGTGCACCATTATGTCTTTACGCTGTATGCGCTCGACATCCCGCGCCTGCCGCTGGAGGGGCGCTTCACCGGATCCGAGGCGCGCATGGCGATCCAGGGACATATCCTCGACGAGGCGCGCATCTTCGGCACCTATTCGCTCAATCCCCGGGCCACGGCCGACGTGGCCACGGACCTGTCGACCGACCTGTCGACGTAATCGGCTGATTTTTTTGACCGCCCCGAGGTTCGGGTGCAAGGACCTCATGACTTTGAACGACGCGCCTGCGGGCACGACCACGATCCTCCTCATCCGCCATGGCGAAACCGCCTGGAATGCCGAGCGCCGGCTGCAGGGCCATCTCGACATCGCGCTCAATGCCGAAGGCGGGCGCCAGGCCGCGGCGCTCGGCGCGGCGCTGGCCGGCGAGCGTATCGACCTGGTCGTGTCGAGCGACCTGGCGCGCGCGCGGCAGACGGCCGAGGCGATCATCAGCGCCCGCGGGCCGCGCGGGATCGATGGCGCAGGCCTGCGGCTCGATCCCCAGCTCCGCGAGCGCTGCTACGGCGGCTTCGAAGGCTTGCTCTACAGCGAAATCGCGGCCCGCTTTCCGCTCGAATTCGCTGCCTGGCAAGCGCGCAACGTCGATGCGGTTCTGCCGCCAGGAAAGAATCAGGGCGAAACCTTCCGCGGCTTCTTCGCGCGCGCGACGCAGGCAATCCTGGGGCATGCGGCGCGCCACCCCGGCCAGACCCTGGCGCTGGTGGCGCATGGCGGCGTGCTCGAGTGCGCCTACAGGTCCGCCCTCGGCCTGCCGCTGGAAACGCCGCGCGACTTCAAGATACATAACGCCAGCATCAACCGTTTCGTCGTCGAACAGGGCGCACTGAAGCTGGTCGGCTGGGGCGATGTCGAGCACCTGCGCGACGACCGGCGCACGCCGGCGCTGGACGAATTGCCCTGACAGCGATGCGCGTCAAGCGGCGATACAACGCCTGTTTCTTCGCCTTGCCAATATCGCACGCGCAACAATCCCGATAATTTTGCTGATAATTTGAGCAGCGCTTGGGGTAAAATAGCAGGTTCCCAAGAAACTTCTGAGTTTTTCTGCTGTGCAAATAGGTCCATATCACCTGCGTAATAACGTCTTTGTCGCCCCCATGGCCGGAGTGACGGACCGTCCGTTCCGGCAACTGTGCAAGCAGCTCGGCGCGGGCTATGCGGTGTCCGAAATGGCGGCGTCGAACCCGCGCCTGTGGGCCAGCGAGAAGACGTCGCGCCGCATCGACCATGCGGGCGAAATGGAGCCGAAGGCGGTGCAGATCGCCGGCGCCGATCCTAAAGACCTTGCCGATTGCGCGAAGTTCAACGTCGAGCGCGGCGCCCAGATCATCGACATCAATATGGGTTGCCCGGTCAAGAAGGTGTGCAACAGCTGGTGCGGTTCGGCCCTGTTGCAGCACGAAGACCTGGTCGAGCGCATCCTGCACGCCGTGGTCGAGGCGGTCGACGTGCCGGTCACCCTGAAGTTCCGCACCGGCTGGGATCGCCAAAACAGGAACGCGCTGCGCATCGCGCGCCTGGCCGAGCAGGCCGGCATCCAGATGCTGACCCTGCATGGCCGCACCCGCGCCGACGGCTACAAGGGCGAGGCCGAGTACGACACCATCCGCGCCGTGAAGGAAGCGGTGAGCATCCCGCTGGTGGCCAATGGCGACATCACGACGCCCGAGAAGGCGAAATTCGTGCTCGACCATACCGGCGCCGACGCGGTCATGATCGGCCGTGCGGCCCAGGGCCGTCCCTGGATCTGCCGCGAGATCGACCATTACCTGCGCACCGGCGAACACCTGCCGGCGCCGCTGGTGGACGAGGTGCGCGGGTTGATGAACGAGCACTTGCCGGCCCATTACGCCTTCTATGGCGAATACGTCGGCGTGCGCACCGCGCGCAAGCACATCGGCTGGTATGTCCAGGACTTGCCGGGCGGCGAGGAATTCCGGCAGCGCATGAACCTGCTGGAATCGACGGCCGAGCAACTGGCGGCGGTCGATGACTTTTTCAAATCGCAGCACAGGCATGGCGAGCGGTTACAATACCGCCCCGCGCATCCTGACCTCGACGCGATCGCGGCGTAGGCAAGTCCGGCAGCACGCAGCACACCAGAACAAGAACACGGGGACGCGCTTCGCGAAGCGGAGCAATCATTAAACCAGGATGAAGCAGCAGAAGACATGAGCAAAGAAAGTATCCAGGAAGTCGTCCAGAAGAGTCTCGAGGACTATTTCAACGATCTGGGCGAACAAAAGCCGACCAACATCTACGACATGATGGTGCTGACCGTCGAAAAGCCCGTCCTCGAAGTCGTCATGTCGCGCGCCGACGGCAACCAGTCGCACGCCGCGCAGATGCTGGGCATTAACCGGAACACTTTGCGCAAGAAACTGCAGGAGCACGGGCTGCTCTGAGCCTGACCCACGTGGCCGCGCACCTAGCGCGGCCACGACCGGATCATCGATCCGCCTGCCCGCCGCCAGGAATTCTCAACCATAGGCCACACCATGATCAAACAAGCTCTCATTTCCGTATCCGACAAGACCGGCGTGCTCGATTTCGCCCGGGCGCTCTCGGCGCTCGGCGTCAACATCCTGTCCACCGGCGGCACCGCCAAGCTGCTGCAGGAGAACGGCGTGCCGGTGACCGAAGTGGCCGACTACACCGGTTTCCCGGAAATGCTGGATGGCCGCGTCAAGACCCTGCACCCGAAAGTGCACGGCGGCATCCTGGCGCGCCGCGATTTCCCCGAGCACGTCGCCAAGCTGGAAGAGCACGGCATTCCGCAGATCGACATGGTCGTGGTCAACCTGTACCCGTTCCAGCAGACCGTCGCCAAACAAGAGTGCTCGCTGGAAGACGCGATCGAGAACATCGACATCGGCGGCCCGACCATGCTGCGTTCGGCGGCCAAGAACCACCGCGACGTGGTCGTGATCGTCGACCCGCTTGACTATGGCGTGGTGCTGGCCGAGATGAAAGGCCAGGGCGAAGCCACCGGCCCGGTCAGCTATGAAACCAGGTTCCGCCTGGCCAAGAAGGTGTTCGCGCACACCGCGCAGTACGACGGTGCGATCACCAATTACCTGACCAGCCTGGGCGAAGACCGCGCGCACGCGACCCGCTCGCGCTTCCCGCAGACCCTGAACATGGGCTTCGAAAAAGTCCAGGACATGCGCTACGGCGAGAACCCGCACCAGGACGCGGCCTTCTACCGCGACCTCGTCACGGTCGACGGTGCGCTGGCCAACTACACCCAGCTGCAGGGCAAGGAACTGTCGTACAACAATATCGCCGATGCGGATGCGGCCTGGGAATGCGTCAAGTCGCTGGGCGGCATGCAGCAGCCGGCCGGTTGCGTGATCGTCAAGCACGCCAACCCGTGCGGCGTGGCGATCGGCTTTGACGCCCTGGACGCCTACTCGCGCGCGCTGCAGACCGATCCGACCTCGGCCTTCGGCGGCATCATCGCCTTCAACGTCGAAGTCGACGGCAAGGCGGCCGAAGCGCTGAGCAAGCTGTTCGTCGAAGTGCTGATCGCGCCATCGTTTACCGCGGAAGCACGCCAGATCATGGCGGCCAAGCAGAACGTGCGCCTGCTGGAAATCGCGCTGGGCGCCGGCCAGAACCCCTATGACGTCAAGCGCGTCGGCGGCGGCCTGCTGGCGCAGTCGCCGGATGCGAAAAACGTCGGCCTGGGCGACCTGCGCGTGGTCACCAAGAAGCAGCCTACCCCGCAGCAGCTGCAAGACATGATGTTCGCCTGGCGCGTGGCCAAGTTCGTAAAATCGAACGCCATCGTGTTCTGCGCCAATGGCATGACGCTGGGCGTCGGCGCCGGTCAGATGAGCCGTATCGACTCGGCCCGCATCGCCTCGATCAAGGCCCAGAACGCCGGTCTGTCACTCACCGGTTCGGCTGTGGCGTCGGACGCCTTCTTCCCGTTCCGCGACGGCCTGGACGTGGTGGTCGACGCCGGCGCGACCTGCGTGATCCACCCGGGCGGCTCGATGCGCGACCAGGAAGTGATCGACGCCGCCGACGAGCGCGGCGTGGTGATGCTGTACACGGGTACCCGTCACTTCCGTCATTAATTGGCAGCATATCCGCAGGGTCGGCGGGAAACCCGCCAACCCTGCGTGCATCAAACACGGGCATGCGATAAGAGCCTATCCCGGTAGGTGGGAGTCGCTCCTGGCGCGCCTGACGGGCGTGCGCGGCGTTGCTCGTCGTTGCATGGCTCGCCATGCGGCCTCCTCGCGCCTTGCTCGCGCCCGCCATGCATCACCATGAGCTTCCCCCCACCTACCGGGATAGGCTCTAAATCGTGCCCGACCTGTGTTTTTGCACAGTATTTTTCCCACGAACACCCCCAGCCGGGGTAACATTCCGTAATGATTATTCTCGGCATCGACCCGGGCCTGCGCACGACGGGGTTCGGCGTCATCGAAAAAAACGGCGCCAGGCTGCGCTACATCGCCTCGGGCACCATCAAGACCGGGCTGGAGGGCGCGTTGCCGCCGCGGCTCAAGGTCATCCTGCACGGCGTCAGCGAAATCATCGCCACCTACCGTCCAGCCTGCTCCGCCATCGAAAAAGTCTTCGTCAACGTGAACCCGCAATCGACCCTGCTCCTGGGGCAGGCGCGCGGCGCGGCGATCACGGCCCTGGTCAGCGCCGACCTCGACGTGGCCGAATACACGGCGGTGCAGGTCAAGCAGGCCGTGGTCGGCACCGGCAAGGCGGCCAAGCCGCAGGTGCAGGACATGGTCGCGCGCCTGCTCAAGCTGCCGGGCCTGCCGGGCACCGATGCCGCCGACGCCCTGGGCGTCGCCATCTGCCACGCCCACAGCATCGACACCCTGGCGCTGCTGAATGGTCTAGCGCCCGCCGGGCAGGCGCTGCGCATGAAGAACAGCCGCCTCGTTTCATAAAACACGTAAGGAACACCGATGATCGGTCGCCTCTCTGGAATCCTGCTCGAAAAAGCGCCGCCGCACGTGCTGGTCGATTGCAATGGCGTCGGCTACGAAGTCGACGTGCCGATGAGCACTTTCTATAACCTGCCGCATACCGGCGAAAAAGTCGTGCTGTTCACCCACCTGGTGGTGCGCGAGGATGCGCACCTGCTGTTCGGCTTCGGCAGCGCGTCCGAACGTGCGCTGTTTCGCCAGCTGATCAAGATCACCGGCATCGGCGCGCGCATGGCGCTGGCGATCCTGTCCGGCATGACGGTGGCCGAGCTGTCGCAGGCCGTCACCCTGCAGGAAACCGGCCGCCTGGTGAAGGTGCCGGGCATCGGCAAGAAGACGGCCGAACGCCTGCTGCTCGAACTGAAGGGCAAGCTCGGCGCCGACATCGGCATGGTCGCCGGCGCCGCCCGTGACGACGCGCAGGTGGACGTGCTCAATGCGCTGGCCGCGCTGGGGTATTCTGACAAGGAAGCGCTCCTCGCGATCAAGAACATGCCCGCCGGCGCCAGCGTCTCGGACGGCATCAAGTTCGCGCTGAAGGCGCTGTCCAAAGGCTGAACGGAACATTAAGCGATGAGCATCCAGACCGATAGTTTCACCGAACAGCGCGTGATCGACGCCGCGCCGGCCTCGCCCAACGAAGAGGCGATCGAACGCGCCTTGCGTCCGAAGCAGCTGGACGAATACGTCGGCCAGGAAAAGATCCGCGACCAGCTCGAGATCTTTATTCAAGCAGCGCGCAAGCGGCGCGAGGCGCTCGACCACACCCTGCTGTTCGGCCCGCCGGGCCTGGGCAAGACCACGCTGGCCCACATCATCGCGCGCGAGATGGGCGTCAACCTGCGCCAGACCTCGGGCCCGGTGCTCGAGCGCCCTGGCGACCTGGCGGCGCTGCTGACCAACCTCGAGCCGAACGACGTGCTGTTCATCGACGAGATCCACCGCCTGTCGCCGGTGGTCGAAGAGATCCTGTATCCGGCGCTCGAGGACTACCAGATCGACATCATGATCGGCGAGGGGCCGGCTGCGCGCTCGGTCAAGCTCGACCTGCAGCCGTTCACCCTGGTCGGCGCCACCACCCGCGCCGGCATGCTGACCAATCCGCTGCGCGACCGCTTCGGCATCGTGGCGCGCCTGGAGTTCTACAACGTCGAGGAGCTGACCAAGATCGTGGCGCGCAGCGCCGCGCTGCTCGGCGCGCCGATCGACGGGGACGGCGCGCGCGAAGTCGCCAAGCGTGCGCGCGGCACGCCGCGCATCGCCAACCGCCTGCTGCGCCGGGTGCGCGACTATGCCGAAGTGAAGGGCAACGGCGAGATCACGAGCGAGACGGCCGACCGCGCGCTCAAGATGCTCGACGTCGACACCGTCGGCTTCGACGTGATGGACCGCAAGCTGCTCGAGGCGGTGCTGTTCAAGTTCGCCGGCGGCCCGGTCGGCATCGGCAACCTGGCGGCGGCGATCGGCGAGGCCGCCGACACCATCGAGGACGTGCTGGAGCCGTACCTGATCCAGCAGGGCTATCTGCAGCGCACCCCGCGCGGGCGCATCGCCACGCCGCTGGCCTACCAGCACTTCGGCGTCACCGCCCCGCGCATCAGCCCGACGGGCGATCTCTGGGACAGCCTACCGCCGGCCTGAGCGGCAGGCGGGCGTCAGGAACCGCGCCGCCGCGGTGCGAAGAGCGCCATGGCGGGCGCGCTGCGATACACGACCGTCAGGTACAGCAGCACGTTCAGGGCGATGACGGCGCCGGCCAGCCACAGCACCTGCGCCGAACCGCCGCGCCACAGCAGGGCGGCGCTGGCCAAGGTCGGCACGCCCAGCAGTACCGCCGCCAGCGCGCGCAGCAGCGTCGAACGGCGCAGGCGCTGGCCGGCCATCCCGACCAGGATGAAGCCGCTCGCCGCCAGCACCACGCAGGCCAGCGCCGCGCCGGCCCTGCCCGTATCCGGGGGCATGCCGCCGACGCGGATCAGTATCGCCGGTGAGATCAGCACCAGCACGCCGGCCACCAGGCTGGTCAGGCGAAGGAACATCATGGCAAGTCCTTGCGCTGCGAGGGGAATGATGGTGTTCGATGTCATGGCTGGCACTGGATAACGTCCTGCCGGTTCGGCAGTGAAGCCAAGATATCACACAGGAAACCATAGCTGCCGGGAATGTGTCCTCTTGCGGGAGCATGACTCACATCAACGGTGCGCCGATCGGATGACAGTTGTCATCCCGAATCGATGGCAAGCGCTTCTGTCGGCATGGATAGCGCAGCGACATACTGGCCTTACACCAACCCTGTGAGGAAACCATGTCCACCCCCGTCCTGAAAGCCGTCATCGCCGCCACCGGCCTCACCCTGTCCACCCTGGCCCTCGCCGCCGCCACCCTGGTCCAGGACGTGCGCGTCTTCGACGGCAAGGCCGTGCACGAACGCCGTTCGGTGCTGTTCGACGGCGGCGTCATCGTCGACGCCGACTTTCGCGGCGCGCCGCCCGCAGGCAGCCGCATCGTCGGGGGCGCCGGCCGCACCCTGTTGCCGGGCCTGATCGACGCCCACACCCATGCGTTCAAGCAGCTCGACCTGCCGCTGCTGTTCGGCGTCACCACCCAGGTCGACATGTTCACCGCCGTGCCGCTGATGCAGGAGGTCAAGGCCAGCATGGCGGCCGGCCGCAATGCGGGGCGGGCCGACATGTTCTCGGCCGGCACCCTGGCCACGGCCCCGAACGGCCACGGCACCCAGTACGGCCTGCCGATCCCGACCCTGAGCCGGCCGGAACAGGCGCGCGACTTCGTCGATGCCCGCATCGCCGAAGGCTCGGACTTCATCAAGATCGTGCTCGAAGCCGGCGGACAGGGCACGAGCAGGAAGAACTCGCTCGACCTGGCCACCGCCAGGGCGCTGATCGAGGCCGCCCACCTGCGCGGCAAGCTGGCCGTGGTCCACGTCAGCAACGAGAGGGATGCGCGGGCCGCGCTGGAGGCCGGCGCCGACGGCCTGGTGCACCTGTTCCTGGGCGCCGCGCCCGATCGACAGGCCGTCGACAGCCTGGCCCGGCTGGCCCGGACCAGGGGCGCCTTCGTGATTCCGACCTTCACGGTCCTGGAAAGCATGGCCGGCGTGCGCAGCGACGACCTGCTCGCCGACGCCCGGCTGGCGGCGCTGATCGACCGCGAAGGCGCCGCCACGCTCAAGGCGCGCTATGGCGCACAGGCGCGGCCACAGGCGCTGGCGGCGCCGAAAGCCGTCACCGCCGCCCTGCGCAAGGCCGGCGTGCCGGTCCTGGCCGGAACCGATGCGGGCAACGCCGGCACCCTGTACGGCGTCAGCATGCACCGCGAACTGGCGGCGCTGGTCGAGGCCGGCCTGAGCCCGGTCGAGGCGCTGGCCGCCGCCACCAGCGCGCCGGCCGCGGCCTTCAGGCTGGGCCGGCGCGGCTGCATCGCCAGGGGCTGCAAGGCCGACCTGCTGCTGGTCGAAGGAAATCCCGCGGCCGACGTACGCGCCACGCGCCATATCGTCGAAGTCTGGAAGGATGGCCAGAGCGCCAATCCCCTGCGCGATGCGCGGCGCCAGCGGGTGGCGCAGGAGAGCCGCGGCGCCACGCGCCAGGCGCTGCCGCCGGATGGCCGCATCAGCGACTTCAGCGCCGGCCGCCTGGGCAGCCCGTTCGGCAGCGGCTGGCTGCCGTCGACCGACCAGTTCGCGGGCGGCAAGTCGACCGTCAGGCTCGAGGTGCTGCCGCCGCTGACCGATGGGCAAGTGCCGCTGGCGGTCAGCGCCACGGTGGCGCCGGGTCTGCCGTTCGCCTGGTCCAGCGTGGCCTTCATGCCCGGCGCCCAGCCGATGCAGCCGGCCGACCTGAGCGCGGCGAAGACGCTGCGCTTCAGGGTGCGCGGCGACGGCCAGACCTACCAGGTGATGCTGATGGGCGCCGGCAACCAGCGCCCGAGTATGGTGCCGTTCGTGGCCAAGGGGGAATGGGAAGAAGTCAGCGTGCCTCTGGCGGCCTTTGCCGGCATCGATCCGGCCGCCGTCGCCATGCTAGCATTCAGTGCCGGCCCGCAGCCGGGCGACTACCGCTTCGAACTCGCCGACGTGCGCCTGCTGGAACACGAATAAGGATGGAGCCCACCATGACGACGACCCTCAGGCAAGCGCTGGCACGGCCCTGGATTCCGCCCGAATACGGCAGGCTGCAATACGTCTGGCTGCTGTCGCTCGGCTACCTGTTCTGGAAGTTCGCCTATGTGAGGCCGGACGCGCTCGAACTGGCGCTGCTGGCGCTGACCCTGGCCGCCTTCGTTCCGTTGTACTGCGCCAGCTTCTGGGCGCGCGGCTGGCAGGTGGGCGCCTGCGTGGCGGCCGGCTGCCTGCTTGGCACGCTGTGGGCGCGCTGGAACCCGGGCGCCGCATCGTTCTTCATCTTCGCCTGCGCCATGTGCGCCCGGATCCCGGGAACGGGCCGCGCCATCGGCGCCATGCTGGGCGTGATCGCCTGCGGCGGCGCCGTCTCGTTCCTGGCCGGACCGATGCAGCTCATCTTCTTGATGCCGATCCTGATGGCCGGCCTGCCGGTCGGGCTGTCGTGCATCATGGATGAGCGCAAGCGCAGCGCGCGGGCCCAACTCATGCGCAAGCAGGAAGAGGTGGAGCACATGGCGCGCATCGCCGAGCGCGAGCGCATCTCGCGCGACCTGCACGACCTGCTCGGCCACTCGCTGTCGCTGATCGCCCTCAAGGCCGAGCTGGCGGGCAAGCTGGCGGGGCGCGACAGCGCCGCCTGTGCGCGCGAGATCGCCGACATCGAGGCCAGCGCGCGCACCGCCCTGGCCGAGGTGCGCACGGCCGTTACCGGCTACCGCGAGAGCGGCCTGGCCCAGGCCCTGGCCAGCGCCCGCGCCAGCCTGCAGGCGGCCGATGTCGCCCTGGACGAGCGCGTCGAGCCGATCGACCTGGCCCCGGCCGCCGAGCACGTGGTGGCGCTGGCGCTGCGCGAGGCGGTGACGAATATCGTGCGCCACGCCCAGGCGTCGCGCTGCACGCTGTCGCTGCGCCGCGAGGACGGCCACGCCGTGCTGCGCGTGCGCGACGACGGGCGCCTGCGCGATACCGATGCGCTGCTCCATGGCAACGGACTGGCCGGCATGCAGGAGCGCGTGGCGGCGCTGGGCGGCCGCCTGTCGCTGCGCGCTTGCGACGGGCTGGCGCTCGAGCTGCAGGTGCCGGCATGATCCGCGTCCTGATCGCCGAAGACCAGAAGCTGGTGCTGGGCGCCCTGAGCGCCTTGCTGCGGCTGGAGCCGGACGTCGAAGTGGTGGCCGGCGCCTGCGACGGCCGCGAGGCGCTGGACCTGTGCGAACGGCTGATCCCCGACATCGTCCTGACCGATATCGAGATGCCGCACATGACCGGCATCGAACTGGCCCGGGCGCTGGCCGAGCGCAGGCTGGCCTGCAAGGTCGTGGTGGTGACGACCTTCGCTCGCAGCGGCTACCTGCGGCGCGCCATGGAGGCCGGCGTGCGCGGCTACCTGCTCAAGGATGCGCCGGTCGACGCGCTGGCCGACGCCATCCGCGTCGTGCATGCGGGCGGGCGCGCGATCGCGCCCGAGTTGGCACTGGAAAGCTGGAACGCCGGCAGCGACCCGCTGACCGAGCGCGAACGCCAGGTGCTGCGCCTGGCCGGCGAGGGGCGCTCGAGCGGCGAGATCGCGCGCCAGGTCCACTTGTCCGAGGGAACGGTGCGCAACTATCTGTCGGAAGCGATCAGCAAGCTGGGCGCCGGGAACCGCGTGGAAGCGTATCGGATAGCGCGCGATGCGGGATGGCTGTAGCGGCCGGCTACAGGAGCTGGGTGCCGCGGCGCTCGCGCTGGCGGCGCACCGGGAGCCATTGGATCGGCCTGGGCGCGCGCCGGGCAGGCGTCCTGGGCACGATCGGCTGCTGCGGCACATGGGTCAGCGGATAGATGAAGCTGAGGTACAGCAGGCTCGTCAGCATCAACAGGAAGGTGCACAGACAGACCATCAGCATATTGCTGGCATGCCAGATCACGATGCCGCTGGCGCCGAAGGGGAGCATCAGGAGCAGGGCGGCGAACGAGCGCAGCAGGGAATCGCGGTGCATGCGGTGGCCGGCCATCGCGACCAGGAAGAAGCCGCCCGACCCGAGCGCCACGCCGACCAGCACGATATACGGCTCGATCCAGTCCGGGATGCCGTGCGCGGTCGAGGCCAGCAAGGCGGCCGGCAACAGGATGGCGAAGACGCCGCCAGCCAGGCTGAGCAGGCGAATCACGCGCATGGCCCGTCCGCGGAAGACGGGGCGTGCGGCACGCGCTACGGAAGTCGGTTTCATGGCGCCTAAGCTAAGGTGGGCTGGAAGTAACGTCCGGCAACACGTCGCGGTTGACGCGAGGTCGACTTGATCTTGACGATAGCATAGCCGACATTGCCTGGCGCGTGCCTAGTGACCGACGCTCTTCGAAAACAGGTTGATGACCAGCACCCCGGCGATGATCAGGGCCAGGCCGGCGATGGCCGCCAGGTCCAGGCTTTGGCGGAAATACAACCAGCTGACCAGCGAGATGAGCACGATGCCGACACCGGACCAGATCGCGTAGGCGATGCCGGTGGGCAGCACGCGCAGGCTGAAGGTGAGCAGGTAGAACGACAGCGCGTAGCAGCCGACCGTGACCAGGCTCGGAACGGGACGGGTAAAACTGTCGGAGGCCTTGAGGGCGGTGGTGCCGATCACTTCGGCGACGATGGCGAAGCCAAGGAAGATATAAGCTTGATTCAGCGTCATCGGGAAGAACAACGGCCCGTCGCCGGGCCGCCGTGAGGTTTATTGTTCGCGCTGCCAGGTCTGGGTGCGGCCGAACATCGGGGCGCCGACATAGCCGCGCACTTCGAGCTTGTTGCCATTGTCGGCCAGGCTGGCCTTGCTCTTGTAGGTCTTGCCGGCCGCCGGGTCGAGGATCTCGCCGCCGGTGTACTCGTTGCCGTCCTTCCTGAGGCCCGACAGGATGGTCATGCCGATGATCGGCTGGTCCTTGCGCGCGTCGCTGCATTTCACGCATTTCGGGTTCTGGTCTTCGGACGGTTCGCGGTACAGCTTCTCGATCTTGCCGGTCAGGACGCCGCCTTCCTCGCTGATGCGCACCAGCGCCTTCGGCTTGCCGGTCTTGTCGTCGATGGTCTTCCAGGCGCCGACCGGCGAGGCGTTCTGCGCCAATGCGGCGGTGGGCAGGGCGAGCATGGCCGCGGCGATCAGGCCGGCTTGCATCAGATGTCGCATGGTGAGTCTCCTGTATTGTTGTTGGTATGACGGAGTGTAGCAAAGCCGCTTGCGGGCGGGATGGCCGGAATCCGAGGATTCCTTCCAAATCGGGGGCGCTATGGCGCGTTGCGCACGTCTTCCGGGGTCACCTGGTGGCGCCGCTCGGCCGGGCGGGTCAGCACGCGCATCGCCACTTCCAGCGGCACGCCGAGCTCGGCGAGCTGGCGCGCGGCGTTGACGCGCTGGTCGGGAAACGCCTCGTGAATCACGGCGTCGATGTGCAGGGAGGTCTTGTAGTCGCTTCGTCGGTCCATAGGCAAATCGTATCATGTATTTATGTGGCGCCATTTCTCACAAAACGGCGGGGCGATTGCGGGGCCAATCTATTTTTTTTCGATGCAAATTTCCCTCTAACTATTGTATCTTGTGGCATCTTTACCAAAGGTAAATCTTCAACCTCTCCTACGCGACAAGGACTTTGCATGAACGATCTGGTAAACGCCATCAATGGCATCATCTGGAGCCCCGCGCTGATCGCGCTGTGCCTGGGCGTGGGGCTGTATTTCTCGCTCCGGTCGCGTTTCCTGCAGGTGCGCCACGTGCGGGAGATGACCCGCCTAATGCTTGAAGGTAAAAGCTCGGAGCAGGGCGTGTCCTCCTTCCAGGCGCTGACGATGACGCTCGCCGGCCGGGTCGGCACCGGCAACATCGCCGGCGTGGCCACCGCCATCACCTTCGGCGGCCCCGGCGCGGTGTTCTGGATGTGGGCGGTGGCCTTCCTGGGCGCCAGCTCGGCGTTCGTCGAGTCGACGCTGGGCCAGGTCTACAAGGAGCAGATCGGCAAGCAGTACCGCGGCGGTCCCGCCTTCTACATCGAGAAGGGCCTGGGCGTCAAATGGTATGCCTGGACCTTCGCGATCGCGACGGTGTTCGCCACCGGCCTGCTGCTGCCCGGCGTGCAGGCCAACTCGATCGCCGAGGGGCTGAAGACGGCCGTCGGCATCGATCCGAACGTCACCGCCGCCGTCCTGGCCATTGCGCTGGCCTTCATCATCTTCGGCGGCGTCAAGCGCATCGCGACCTTCGCCGAGCTGGTGGTGCCGTTCATGGCGCTGGGCTATATCGTGGTGGCCTGCGTCATCGTGTTCCTGCACATCGAGCAGTTGCCGGCGGTGATCTCGCTGATCATCAGCTCCGCCTTCGGCCTTGACGCCGGCTTTGGCGCCATCATCGGCATGGCCATCATGTGGGGCGTCAAGCGCGGCGTGTACTCGAACGAAGCGGGCCAGGGCACCGGCCCGCACGCCTCATCCGCCGCCGAAGTCAGCCATCCGGCCAAGCAGGGCCTGGTGCAGGGCTTCTCGGTCTATATCGACACCCTGTTCGTGTGCTCGGCCACTGCCTTCATGCTCCTGATTACCGGCCAGTACAACGTCGAGGCGCCGAACGGCACCCAGATGTTCGTCGGCGTGCAGGGCGTGGCGGCCGGCCCCGGCTATGTGCAGACCGCGCTCGAGAACGTGATGCCGGGCTTCGGCGCGCTGTTCGTGGCGATCGCGCTGCTGTTCTTCGCCTTCACCACGATCGTCGCTTACTACTATATCGCCGAGACCAATATCGCCTACATGGACCGCCACGCGCGCCATCCGTGGCTCAATTTCGCGCTCAAGATCGCGATCGTGGCCGCCACCGTCTACGGCGCGATCAAGACCGCCGATGTCGCCTGGGCGCTGGGCGACTTGGGCGTCGGCCTGATGGCCTGGTTGAACATCGTGGCGATCGTCCTGCTGCGCAACGTCGCTTTCAAGTGCCTGCGCGACTACGAAGCGCAGAAGAAAGCCGGCAAGGATCCGGTCTTCGATCCGGTGGCGCTCGGCATCAAGAACGCCGACTATTGGGTGCAGCGTAACGCCGCGGCGCGCACGCAGCAGGAGAGCGTGCGCCTCGACGACACGCCGGTCAAGTAAGACGCTACTCGCGCAGCGCCTGCGCCGGCCGCAGGCGCATCGCCGCCAGCGCGTGGCGCAGCGTGGCCGCCAGGGTCACCGCGCAGGACAGCAGCAATCCCAGCGCCAGCGTCCAGCCGCCGATTGGCGCGCGGGTGGCGAAGCCGCTCAGGTACTGCTGGATCGCGATCCAGGCCAGCGGCAGTCCGAGCAGGGCGCCGGCCACCTGGTCCATGAAAACGGCGGCACGGTGCGCTATGCGAAATCGGTGGGCCGGGGCGCCCGCTTCGTGATCAGCTTCTAGCCGGCCGCGAAATACGACAGGAACATCGACACCGCGGCGTCGATGACGCGCTCCTGCTCGGCCGGCGCGAGCGGCGTGGCGCCCATCGCGATCTGCGGCCAGAAGGCGAAGGTCTTGATCTGGCCCTGCAGCAGCGTGGCGGCGAACGTCGGATCGCCCGCCTTGAGTTTGCCGTCGGCCTGCGCCGCGCGGATCCAGGCCGTGACGCCTTCCTCGCGTTCGCCCAGGCGGGCAAGGATGGGCAGCGTGCGCTCCGGCGCGTGGATCGCCTCGCCGATCGCCACCCGCGCCAGCGCGATGAATTCCGGATCGGCCAGGGTGCGCATTTTCAGCGACATCAATTCGACCAGTTGCTCGCGCAGGCTGCGCTCCGGCTGGTAGCGCAGTTCGAGCTGGCCCGCGCTGCGCTCGAACATCTGCATCACCGTTTCGCCGAACAGTTCTTCCTTGCTGCCGAAGTGGTTGTACACGGTGCGCTTCGATACGCCCGCGAGCGCGGCGATGCCGTCCATGCTGGCGGTTTCATAACCATGGACGCGAAACTGCTCGGCAGCGGCGGCCAGGATGGCGCTGCGTTTTCGGTCGGTCAGGCGGGTGGGCGTGTGCATGCGCGAATTCTACACTCGGCAGTTTACTTTCTCAAATTTCGATACTACACTGTGTAGTGTACTTTACGACTACTATCGCAACTATCGACCTATGCGCCTACTCCTCGGCATTCTCTTTCTCGGAGCACTCGCCATCACGGCGTCCTGCACCTCCATCGCCGGCACCGCCACCGCGTCGGCTTCGCCCCAATTCCATGACGGGAAATACCGTAATCCGGTCGAGATACACAAGCTGAGCCTTGGCGAGATGGCCAAGGTGTGGTGGATTTTCCTGTTCGACAAGCCCCAGGGCACGATTCCCGAGCAGGCGGTACCGGTCCGCACCCTGAGCCAGGCGGCACTGCTGGCCGCGCCCGACAACACGCTGTACCGGCTCGGCCACTCGACCATGCTGATCAAGCTCGGCGGCGAGTTCTATCTTACCGATCCGGTGTTTTCCGAACGCGCCTCGCCCGTGCAATGGGCCGGCCCGGCGCGCTTTCATGCGCCGCCGATCTCGATCGACGAACTGCCGCCGATCAAGGCGGTGATCCTGTCGCACGACCACTACGACCATCTCGACTACGCCGCCATCAAGGCGCTGGCGGCCAAGACGACGCTGTTCCTGACGCCGCTCGGCGTGGGCGACCGGCTGGTTGGCTGGGGCGTGGACCGGGCCAAGGTGCGCCAGTTCGACTGGTGGCAGGGTACGGAGGTGGGCAACGTGCGCTTCACGGCGACGCCGGCCCAGCATTTCTCGGGCCGCACCCTGGCCGATGCGAACACGACCCTGTGGGCATCGTGGGTGATCCAGCATGACGACCTGCGCCTGTTCTTCAGCGGCGACACCGGTTACTTCAAGGGCTTCAAGGAGATCGGCGCCAGGTTCGGCCCGTTCGACGTGGCGCTGCTGGAAACCGGCGCCTACGACAAGCGCTGGCCCGACGTCCACATGCAGCCCGAGGAAACCATGCAGGCCTTCCTCGACCTGAAAGCGCACTGGCTGTTCCCGGTGCATAATGGCACCTTCGACCTGGGGATGCATCGCTGGCAGGATCCGTTCGACCGCATCGCGCAGCTGGCCGACGACGAGGGCGTCAGCCTGACCACACCCGAGATGGGCGAGGCGCTGGACTTGAAGCAGCCGCATGCGGGTGGGCGCTGGTGGCGGAACCTGAAATAAAAAAACGCGGTCGAGGCCGTAATGACGTTAAGTTAAGGCGAAAGTCTTTTTGAGTTAGCGTAAAAACGTCGTCCCCACGAAGGTGGGGACCCAATCTTGCAAGCGTTTCGACGACGGTTGCAGAACTTGGGTCCCCGCCTGCGCGGGGACGACGTATTTGACGGCTAGCTCAGCAGCTTAACTTAACGGCATTACGGCCGAGGCCGCGTTTCTCATTGGGCTGCGCCGATCAGGCGGCCGGCAGCTTCTCCAGCTGTTCCTGCATCTTGGCCAGCGTCGCCGAGAAGTTCGCTACGCGTTCCTTCTCCTGCGCCACCACGGCGGCCGGCGCGCGCGCCACAAAGCTCTCGTTGGACAGCTTGCCCTCGGCCTTGGTGATCTCGCCGGAGACGCGCGCGATCTCTTTCGACAGGCGCTCGCGCTCGGCGGCGACGTCGATCTCGACCTTCAGCATCAGCTTGGTGGTGCCGACGATCGACACCGCGGCCGGCGATTCCGGCAGCGCGTCGACGATCTGCACTTCGGCGAGTTTGCCCAGCAGCTGGATGTACGGCGCGAACACCGCCATCTTCGCGCGGTCTTCCTGGTTGCCCGGCTCGACGATCAGCGGCACGCGCACCGACGGCGACAGCGACATCTCGCCGCGCAGGTTGCGGGTGGCGTCGGTCAGCGTCTTGAACTGCTCCATCCAGGCTTCGGCTTCCTCGTCGACCAGCGAGGTGTCGGCCAGCGGGTACGGCTGCAGCATGATGGTCGCGCCGGTCTTGCCGGCCAGCGGCGCGATGCTCTGCCACAGCGCCTCGGTCACGAACGGGATGATCGGATGCGCCAGGCGCAGGATCACTTCCAGCACCCGCAGCAGGGTGTGGCGGGTAGCGCGCTGCTGCGCTTCGGTGCCCTGCTGGACGCGCACCTTGGCCACTTCCAGGTACCAGTCGCAGTACTCGTCCCACACGAATTTGTAGATGCTGCTGGCGATGTTGTCGAAGCGGTAGTCGGCAAAGCCCTTGGCCACGTCCAGTTCGACGCGGTTCATCAGCGAGATGATCCAGCGATCCGCCGGAGACAGATCTTCAGGCAACGGGGCGCTGCAATCCTTGCCTTCGGTATTCATCATCACGAAGCGGGTCGCGTTCCACAGCTTGTTGCAGAAGTTGCGATAACCCTCGGCGCGGCCCAGGTCGAAGTTGATGTTGCGGCCCAGCGAAGCGTAGCTCGCCATGGTGAAGCGCACGGCGTCGGTGCCGAAGGCCGGGACTCCGTCCGGGAATTCCTTGCGGGTGGCCTTGGCGATTTTCTCGGCCGCGCGCGGGTCCATCAGGCCGGTGGTGCGCTTGGCAACCAGGCTATCGAGATCTATTCCATCAATCAGGTCGATCGGGTCGAGCGTATTGCCCTTCGACTTGGACATCTTCTGGCCCTGCGAGTCGCGCACCAGGCCGTGCACGTACACGGTCTCGAACGGCACCTTGCCGGTGAAGTGGGCGGTCATCATGACCATGCGCGCCACCCAGAAGAAGATGATGTCGAAGCCGGTGACCAGCACCGACGACGGCAGGAACATCTTCATGTCCGGCGTTTCCTCGGGCCAGCCCATGGTCGAGAAGGGCACCAGGGCCGACGAGAACCAGGTGTCGAGCACGTCGTCGTCGCGGCGCAGCGCCCCCGTGACGCCTTGCGCGGCGGCCTTGGCTTTCGCTTCTTCCTCGTCACGCGCGACGATGATGCTGCCGTCCTCGGCGAACCAGGCCGGGATGCGGTGGCCCCACCACAGCTGACGCGAGATGCACCAGTCCTGGATGTTGCCCAGCCACTGGTTATAGGTGGTGCTCCAGTTCTCGGGCACGAACTTGATCTCGCCATTGGCGACTTTTTCCAGCGCCACGTCGGTGATCGACTTGCCCGGATTGAAGGTGCCTTCGGGCGCCGGCTTGGTCATGGCGACGAACCACTGGTCGGTCAGCATCGGCTCGATCACGACGTTGGTGCGGTCGCCGCGCGGAACCATCAGCTTGTGCGGCTTGATCTGCTCCATCAGGCCGAGCGCTTCCAGGTCGGCGACGATCTGCTTGCGCGCGGCGAAGCGGTCCAGGCCGCGATACTGTTCTGGCGCGTTGTCGTTGATCTTCGCGTCCAGCGTGAAGATATTGATCGGCTCCAGGTTCGCGCGCTGGCCGACGGCGTAGTCGTTGAAGTCGTGGGCCGGCGTGATCTTGACGCAGCCGGTGCCGAATTCCTTGTCGACGTAGCTGTCGGCAATGATCGGGATCTCGCGCCCGGTCAACGGCAGCTTGATCATCTTGCCGTGCAGGTGGGCATAGCGTTCGTCAAGCGGGTCGACCGCGACCGCGACGTCGCCCAGCATGGTCTCGGGACGGGTGGTGGCGACCGTCAGGTGGCCGCTGCCGTCCGCCAGCGGATACTGGATGTACCACATCGAGCCGTCTTCTTCCTGCGAATCGACTTCGAGGTCGGAGACGGCCGTGCCCAGCACCGGGTCCCAGTTGACCAGGCGCTTGCCGCGGTAGATCAGGCCCTGCTCGTACAGGCGCACGAAGACTTCGACCACCGCCTTCGAGCGGGCGTCGTCCATCGTGAAGTATTCGCGCTGCCAGTCGGCCGAGGCGCCCAGGCGGCGCATCTGGCCGGTGATGGTGTTGCCCGACTTTTCCTTCCACTCCCAGACTTTTTCCAGGAATGCGTCGCGGCCGAGGTCGTGGCGCGAGATCTTCTGGGCGTCGAGCTGGCGCTCGACCACGATCTGGGTCGCGATGCCGGCGTGGTCGGTGCCCGGCACCCAGGCGGTGTTGTAGCCGCGCATGCGGTAATAGCGGGTCAGGCCATCCATGATGGTCTGGTTGAACGCGTGGCCCATGTGCAGGGTGCCGGTCACGTTCGGCGGCGGCAGCTGGATGCTGAAGGACGGCTTGCCCTCGTCCATGGTGGCGGTGAAGTAACCGCGTTTTTCCCACTCGGCGCGCCAGAACTGTTCAATATCGGCTGGCTCGAAAGACTTGGCTAATTCCATGATGTGCTGGTAGGTGAAATTTTTGGCGAAAGAACCATTATAGGTCACCTTACATCGCCAGCCTAACTCGGCGGAATCGCCGGATACCGGCGCTGCGCGCTGTCCCTTTCGCTCCTGCTGGGGGTCATTGTGATGCTCATTTGATTTTCCTCTAAACGCGTCTCGGATCACGCCGAAAGTCGACGGCCTGGACGAATCGCGCGCCGCGCCACCACGGTCCAAGCAGCACATCGGCATTCAAGGAGGACGAGTTCGCAAGACCGGAACGCGGCCGGCCCGCCTGGCCGTGCGAGGAATGTTGCATCGAGGAGAGTCATCATGTCACAAATTGATCCAACCGGGGTCGAAAATGCCGGCGAAGAGGCGCTTCTGGATAGCAGTGGCCAGATGAGCTATGAAGAAGTGTCCGGCCTGTCCAACGGCGAACTGGGACTCGGCGAATCCCACGACGCCGCCCCCACCGGCGCCATGCCCGAGGCGCCGGCCGTTCCCCACGCGCCACCGGCGCCGATCCCGACATTCCCGATTCCGCCGGTCCCGCTGCCGATCAAGAAGGCGGTGAGCGGCTGTTATGCCGGGGCCCTGGGCGCGTTCCAGGTGGAATTGCGGGTTGACGTCGACCGCAGCCGGCCCATGAAACGGGTGAGCGGCGACTTTTATCACACCGTCGGCAAGACCACCTCGTATTTCGGCTCCTTCGTGGTGGACAGCCCGGCGGTCACCGTGTCCGCCGCCAAGGTCGTGGTCAAGGGCATGGGCCGCTATACCTTCGCGGCCGGCGCCCCGGTGGTGCAGGTCACCGTCCCGCGGGCGAATATCCTGCAGCCGCAGGCGGCCGCGACCCTGCAGTTCTTTACCGTCACCAATTCGCCGGGCGCGTCCTATCACTGCCCGTTCTCGTCCCTGCACTTTCGCACGGTGCGCATCGAAACCGACAGCGTCTCGGATCTCGCCACCGCGCCGTTCGCCAGCTATCACACCGGTTCGCTGCCGTCCGGCGGCAGCGCGCGCAACCTGAACGTGGTCAGCGCCTTCGGCGAGGCCGGCATCGGCATGGTGCCGACCGCCGGCAACAATGTGATCAATATCGGCGATGCCGGCCCCAACGCCACCTGGAGCAATGCCGAGCTGCACGCCTCGATGCAGGCCCACTTCACCTTGTGGAGCGACGTGCAGCAATGGTGCGTCTGGCAGCTGGTGGCCCAGCAGCATGACTACGGCGCCGGCCTGTACGGCATCATGTTCGACCAGCAGGGCAGGCAGCGCCAGGGCTGCGCCGTATTCCATGCGGGGATCGGCGGCGCCACGGCCGAGCAGCAGCGGCTGCAGCTGTACACCTATGTGCACGAACTCGGCCACTGCTTCAATCTGCTGCACTCCTGGCAGAAGTCGCTGGCCTCGCCGCCCAAGCCCGACCGGCCGGATGCGCTGTCGTGGATGAACTACCCGTGGTACTACCCGAAAGGCGGCCCGGCCGGTTTCTGGAGCAGCTTCGACTTCCGCTTCGACGACGAGGAACTGATCCACCTGCGCCATGGCTTCCGCAACGACGTCATCATGGGCGGCAACAACTTCATCGTCGGTTCGTCGCTGGGCCGCGAAGTGCTGGCCGATCCGATCTCGGACGAGTCGGGGCTGGTGCTGGGAATCTCGACCCACCAGCGCAGCTTCGCGCTGGGTGAACCGGTCGTGCTCGAACTCAAGCTCAAGGCCACCACCACCCGCGGACGCCGCGCCCACACCTGGCTGCACCCCGATTTCGGCCTGGTCAGGGTCGTCATCAGCAAGCCGGGCGGCCAGGTCGTCGCCTACGAGCCGATGATCGACCACCTGGTCGGCGAACGCCAGAAAATGCTCGGCGTGGACGACGAGGTGCGCGACAGCGCCTACATCGGCTACGGCAAGGGCGGCTTCTACTTCGACCAGCCGGGCCATTACCGCGTGCGCGCGGCCTATGCGGCGCTCGACGGCTCGCAAGTGCTGTCCGACATCCTGACGATCCGGGTGCGCTACCCGGTCACCCGCGACGAGGACACGCTGGCCGACCTGTTCATGGGCGACGACCAGGGTGTGCTGCTCTACCTGCAGGGCTCGGACAACGTTTCGCTGCGTGCCGGCAACGACGCGTTCGACGAGGTGATCGACCGCTTCGGCGCGCACCCACTGGCCGCCTATGCGCGCATGGTCAAGGGCATCAATGCGGCGCGGGTATTCAAGACTGTCAATGCGGGCGAAGGCAGGTCCGTCACCGTGCGTCCCGCCCGGGCCGAGGAAAGCATCGCCTTGCTCTCGAGCGTGACCGGCGCCCACGTGCTCGACCCGGTGTCGGAAAACCAGGTGCTGTACAGTCTTTCGTGCATCCAGAAAGCGACCGGGGACGAACGGGGAGCGCAGGATAGCCTGAACCGGATGTCGATCCAGCCTGCCAGCAAGCCTGACGAGCAATGAAGCGCCAGGCCTGGATTGCCTTCATGCTGGCGCTGGGATTGTCCGGACCGGCGTGCTCGGAGCGCGCCCGGTCCGGCGACCCGACGCCGGCACTCGATGAGGAGAAGAAAATCATGACATTACGCGTGAGGCTGGGCGAAGGCTTCCAGAACAATACCGTGAGCGTGCGGGTCGACGGCAAGCAGGTGTACCAGCGCTCCGGCGTCAGCACCGACTGGACGATCTCGCGCGCGGACGCAGTCGACGTCCAGACCGCGGCCGACAGCGTGCAGCTCGAGGTGTCGGTCGACGGCGGGCCACCGGTTGCGCAGGCCATTGCGCCGGCGCGCACGCCGTTCGTCGAGGTGCGATCCGTGAACGGCGAGCTGCACCTACATGCGCTGGAGCAAGAGCCTCCGATGCTGTGACAACACCAGATGGATTTTCTGCCCATCGAAAAATGATTGGGCTATAATCGGCCTGCTGTCCGGGAGCTCAGGCTCCCAGGCGGCGAACGCTAGGGGTCCTGCGCGCCATATCAGTGGAGCGTGGGTGAGAAATACCCTCCGAACCTGATCTGGATAATGCCAGCGAAGGGAAGCAGCCGAATCGATGCAAGCGGGCGCACATCCGTTCCGCCTTGCACTCACCGGCACCTCCTTTGCTGGCTCCGCAAGCAAGGGAGCCACATGAACGCACCTCTGAAATCATCTCGGGTATTCGACGCCGCCACCGCCACGGTGGACGACGCGGCCATCCATCCACTACCAAATTCGCGCAAGGTTTACATCGCAGGCAGCCGGCCCGACATCCGCGTGCCGATGCGCCAAATCAGCCAGTCGCCCACGCCCGACAGCTTCGGCGCCGAACCGAATCCGCCGCTGTTCGTCTATGACACCTCCGGTCCGTATACCGAGCCGGGCACGGCGATCGACATCCGCAGCGGTCTGGCGCCGATGCGCCAGGCATGGATCGCCGAGCGCGGCGACACCGAGCTGCTGGACGGCCCGACCTCGCGCTACGGCCAGGCGCGGCTGAACGACCCGCAGCTGGCCGCGCTGCGCTTCAACCTGCAGCGCGCGCCGCGCCGCGCCCATGGCGGGCGCAACGTCACCCAGATGCACTACGCGCGCCAGGGCATCATCACCCCCGAGATGGAATTCATTGCCCTGCGCGAAAACATGCAGCGCAAGGAATACATCGCCTCGCTGGAATCCTCGGGCCCGATGGGCCAGCGGGTGGCGGCGCTGCTGGGCCGCCAGCATCCGGGCCAGTCGTTCGGCGCCAGCATCCCGCACGAGATCACGCCCGAATTCGTGCGCTCGGAAGTCGCGCGCGGCCGCGCCGTGATCCCGGCCAACATCAACCACCCGGAACTGGAGCCGATGATCATCGGCCGCAACTTCCTGGTGAAGGTCAACGCCAATATCGGCAACTCGGCCGTCACCTCGTCGATCGGCGAGGAAGTGGAAAAGATGACCTGGGCCATCCGCTGGGGCGCCGACACGGTGATGGACCTGTCGACCGGCAAGCACATCCACGAGACGCGCGAATGGATCCTGCGTAACAGTCCGGTGCCGATCGGCACGGTGCCGATCTACCAGGCGCTGGAAAAGGTCAACGGCAAGGCCGAGGACCTGACGTGGGAGATCTTCCGCGACACCCTGATCGAACAGGCCGAGCAGGGCGTCGACTACTTCACCATCCACGCCGGCGTGCTGCTGCGGTATGTGCCCATGACGGCCAATCGCCTGACGGGCATCGTCTCGCGCGGCGGCTCGATCATGGCCAAGTGGTGCCTGGCCCACCACCGCGAATCGTTCCTGTACACGCATTTCGAGGACATCTGCGAGATCATGAAGGCCTATGACGTCTCGTTCAGCCTGGGCGACGGCCTGCGCCCCGGTTCGATCTACGACGCCAACGACGAGGCCCAGCTGGCCGAGCTCAAGACCCTGGGCGAGCTGACCCAGATCGCCTGGAAGCACGACGTGCAGACCATCATCGAGGGCCCCGGCCACGTGCCGCTGCACCTGATCAAGGAAAACATGGACCTGCAGCTGGAGCAGTGCCACGAGGCGCCGTTCTACACGCTGGGACCGCTCACCACCGACATCGCTCCCGGTTACGACCACATCACCTCGGGCATCGGCGCGGCCAATATCGGCTGGTACGGCACCGCCATGCTGTGCTACGTGACGCCCAAGGAGCACCTGGGCCTGCCCGACAAGAACGACGTCAAGGACGGCATCATCACCTACAAGATCGCCGCGCACGCGGCCGACCTGGCCAAGGGCCATCCCGGCGCCCAGCTGCGCGACAACGCGCTGTCGAAGGCGCGCTTCGAGTTCCGCTGGGAAGACCAGTTCAACCTCGGGCTCGACCCGGACAAGGCGCGCGAATTCCACGACGAGACGCTGCCGAAGGATTCGGCCAAGGTCGCCCACTTCTGCTCGATGTGCGGCCCGCATTTCTGCTCGATGAAGATCACCCAGGAGGTGCGCGAGTACGCCGCCGCCAGGGGCGTGCAGGGTGAGTCCGCGCTGGCCCAGGGCATGCAGGAAAAGGCCATCGAGTTCGTGAAGAACGGCGCCCAGCTGTACCGGGAGGTGTGAATGACGCCGATCGAAGTGAACGGCGCGCCGTGCCAGGTGCCGCCCGGGCAAACCCTGTCCGGCCTGCTGGAGCAGCTGGGCCTGAGCGGGCAGGGGATGGCGCTCGCGGTCAACCGCGAAGTGGTGCCGCGCCAGCAATGGCTGCACCGGCGCCTGAATGAACGGGACCGGGTCGATATCGTGCGCGCCATCGGTGGCGGCTGACAGGAGGATGAAGATGAACGCAATGAACGAAGTGAGCAATGAGCTGAAGAACGACACGCTGACCATCGCCGGCCGCGCCTACCGATCGCGCCTGCTGGTCGGCAGCGGCAAGTACCGCGACCTGGAGCAGACCCGCGAAGCCACGCTGGCCGCCGGCGCCGAGATCGTCACGGTGGCGATCCGCCGCGTGAACATCGGCCAGGACCCGAACGCGCCGAGCCTGCTCGACGTGCTGCCCCCGAGCGACTTCACCATCTTGCCGAACACGGCCGGCTGCTACACCGCCAGGGACGCGATCTACACCTTGCAGATGGCGCGCGAGCTGCTGGGCGGGCACAAGCTGGTCAAGCTCGAGGTGCTGGGCGACCAGAAGACGCTGTTCCCGCACATGCCCGAGACCCTGGTCGCGGCGGAGGCCCTGGTGAAGGACGGCTTCGACGTCATGGTCTACTGCAGCGACGATCCGATCCAGGCCCGCATCCTGCAGGAGATCGGCTGTGTGGCGGTGATGCCGCTGGCGTCCCTGATCGGCTCGGGTATGGGCATCCTCAATCCGTGGAACCTGTCGTTGATCATCGAGCAGGCCACGGTGCCGGTACTGGTCGACGCCGGCGTCGGCACGGCGTCGGACGCCGCGATCGCGATGGAACTGGGCTGCGACGGCGTGTTGATGAACACCGCGATCGCCGCCGCGGGCGACCCGGTGCGCATGGCGCGCGCCATGAAGCATGCGGTGCTGGCGGGGCGCGATGCGTATCTCGCCGGCCGCATGCCCAAGCGCTTCGCCGCCTCGCCTTCGTCACCCAGTGAAGGAAAGATCACCGGATGACCGCCTGCGTGCTGGTGTTCGCCGGGCTCGACCCCGGCGGCGGCGCCGGTCTGGCCGCCGACATCCTGGCGATCGCGGCGCAGGGCGCGCATCCGCTGCCGGTGGCCACCGCCCTGACGGCGCAGGACAACAACCGCGTCCATGCGGCGCGCCCGGTCGATGCCGCCTGGATCGCGCGCCAGGCGGCGCCGCTGCTGGCGGCCTTCGAGATCGGAGCGGTCAAGCTTGGCATCCCCGGCAACGCCGCCAACGCGGCGGCGATCGCGGACGTCATCCGGGCCTTGCGCGCGCGCCGGCCCACCTTGCCGGTGGTGCTCGATCCGGTGCTGGCCAGCGGCCATGGCGATGCGCTGGGGCAGGGCGACGCCGTCGGCGCGCTGCGCGAACTGCTGGCGCTGGCGACGATCGTGCTGCCCAACCTGCCCGAGCGCGCGGCACTGGAGGCGCACGGCGGGCTGGCCGGCCGCCAGGCGCTGGTGACCGGCGGCCACGCCGCGGGCGACATCGTCGTCAACCGCTGGCTGGTCGACGGCGTCGAGGCGCGCGCCTGGCGCTGGCCGCGCCTGCCGCACGGCTACCACGGCAGCGGCTGCACGCTGGCCGCGGCGCTGGCGGCGCGGCTGGCGTTGGGCGAGCATATGGAGGCGGCGCTCGACGCGGCCCAGGCCTATACCCACCATACGCTGGCGCAGTCGTATGCGCTGGCGCCAGGGCAGCGCATCCCGCGCCGCCTGTTGCAACCGACAACCTGAAAGGAGCCGACATGCGCGGCTTGTACCTCGTTACCCCGAACTGGGACGATACGGAAAAACTGATCCTGGCGACCGATGCCGCCCTTGGCGCCGGCGCTGCGCTGGTCCAGTACCGCCACAAGGAAGCCGGCCCCGCATTGCGCCGGGAGCAGGCGACGGCGCTGCTGGCGCTGTGCCGCCGCCATGGCCGGCCGCTGGTCATCAACGACCACGTCGACCTGTGCCAGGCGATCGACGCCGACGGCGTGCACCTGGGCCATACCGATGGGGGCGTGCGCGAGGCGCGCGCGCTGCTGGGGGCGGACAAGATCGTCGGCGCCTCGTGCTACGGCGAACTGGCCCTGGCGCGCGCGGCGGTCCAGGCCGGCGCCAGCTACGTCGCCTTCGGCGGCTTTTATCCGTCGCCGGTCAAGAAGTACACCTTCGTGACGCCGCCCGAGTTGCTGGACCAGGCGCGCGCCGAGTTGACGGTGCCGATCGTCGTCATCGGCGGCATGACCCCGGAGAATGCGGCGCCGCTGGTAGCGCGCGGGATCGACCTGGTGGCGGCGATCACGAGCGTGTACGGATCGGGTGACCCCGGCGCGGCGGCGCGCGCATTTGGCGCGCTGTTCCCGCCTGCCTGACTCTACAATAGGCGCATCGTGATTCCCGTCGTCCCTCCATGCGCCCATTGCTGCTGTTTGCCCACACCCGCCGTCACCCGTCCGCCATCCTGTTGCTGGTCCAGCTGGTCGGCATGCTGGCCTATCCCTTCATCGAGGGCACGCCGGCCGGCCAGGTAGCCTTCAATGCCTTCGGCATCGTGGTGCTGGCCTTTACCATCCGCATGGTGCGGCGCACGCCGGGCGAGGTGCGGGTCAGCTGGGCGCTGGCGGTGCCGATCATCGCCTTGCTGCTGGCGCAGATCCTGTTCGGCCCGGCGCAGTTGCTGGCCTGGTCGTCGGGCCTGGAGGCGCTGTTCTACTTCTATGCGGCGGGCAGCCTGATCGCCTACATGATGGACGACGAGCTGGCCACCACCGACGAGCTGTTCGCGGCCGGCGCCACGTTTACCCTGCTTGCATGGGCGTTCACCCACATGTACATGCTGGTGCAGGAACTCCATCCCGGCAGCTTCGCGGCCGCCGTCAACGCGGCCGCGCCGCGCACCTGGACCGAACTGAACTACCTGAGCTTCGCGCTGCTGTCGAGCACCGGCATCGGCGACGTGATCCCGCTGACCGTGCATGCGCGGGCGCTGGCCAGCGTCGAGATGCTGGTTGGGCTGATGTACCTGGCGGTGGTGGTGGCGCGCCTGATCGCCTTCACCACGCGCAACCGGATCGCGGTCGGGCGGGCGCGCAAGCGCCGCATGCAGGACTGGGAAAAAGACTAGGCCTTCTCACTTCTTGACCGGCACCACGAAGGCGCGCAGCTCGGCCATCTCGCCGTCGCGGAAACGCCAGACGTCGCTGTAGGCGTTCTGAACCACGTTGCCTTGCTCGTCCTTCGATTCGATCTCGCCGAGATCACCGCTGCATTCGCCTGCTGCAGGATGCGCTTGTTCAGTTCGGACATGGCCTCTCTCCTCGGTGAGGGGCTTTGATACCAATCGTCGGCGCTCCAGGGCGCTCGGCAATGGACCGAATACTGCCTGCTAGAATTGTTTTCCCTCAATAAGCGAAAGCTCGCCATGGTTCATCCCACATTCTTCATCCGGCCGTTTGGCGCCGAAGAATGGCCGGCCTACCGTGCGATCCGCCTGCGCGCGCTGGCCGATGCGCCGGACGCCTTCGGCAGCACGCTGGCCGCCGAAGAGGCGCTGGCGCCCGAGACCTGGGCCGCGCGGCTGGCGCGCTCGACCACATCCGGCATCGACCGCGCGCTGGCCGCCGAGGCGAATGGCGAGTTCATCGGCCTGGCCTGGGCCAAGGAAGATGGCGACGATCCCGCCATCGTCAACTTGTTCCAGATGTGGGTGGCGCCCGAAGCACGCGGGCAGGGCGTGGCCGGCGCCTTGCTGGACGATGCGGTGCGCTGGGCCACGGCGCGCGGCGCGCAGGCGTTGCAGCTGGGCGTGACCTGCACCAATGCCGACGCCTTGCGCCTGTATGAGCGCGCCGGCTTCGTCGAGGCCGGCGTGCGCGAACCCTTGCGGCCGGGCTCGGACCTGATGGAGCAGCGCATGCGGCTCACGCTTCCCGGGCCGGCGCGCTCAGGCAGGCCATAACGCGCCGGCCATGACGCGCAGGCCGCGACGAGAAAAACCTGGGCCTGGCGCTGGCGTCACCGGCGAATGATTGCCGGGCCATACCCGAACGTGATTGCGCAAGCTTGTTATCATGTCTCTTTTGCGGCGCGGTCATGGACGCGCGGTTTTTCTTCAAGTAACGGGAATACGACATGAAAACGAAGGCAGCAATTGCATGGAAGGCGGGCCATCCGCTCACGATCGAAGAGGTTGAACTCGAAGGTCCGAAGGCCGGCGAGGTGCTGGTCGAGGTCAAGGCCACCGGCATCTGCCATACCGACTACTACACGCTGTCGGGCGCCGATCCCGAAGGCATCTTCCCGGCCATCCTGGGCCATGAAGGCGCGGGCGTGGTGGTCGACGTCGGTCCCGGCGTGACCAGTTTGCGCCGCGACGATCATGTGATTCCGCTGTACACGCCGGAATGCCGCCAATGCAAATTCTGCCTGTCGCGCAAGACCAACCTGTGCCAGGCGATCCGCTCGACCCAGGGCCGCGGCCTGATGCCCGACGCGACCTCGCGTTTCTCGCTGGACGGCAAGCCGATCTTCCATTACATGGGCACCTCGACCTTCTCGAACTACATCGTGGTTCCCGAGATCGCGCTGGCCAAGGTGCGCAATGACGCGCCGTTCGACAAGATCTGCTACATCGGTTGCGGCGTCACCACCGGCATCGGCGCCGTGATCTTCACCGCCAAGGTCGAAGCGGGCGCCAACGTGGTCGTGTTCGGCCTGGGCGGCATCGGCCTGAACGTGATCCAGGCCGCCAAGATGGTTGGCGCCGACAAGATCATCGGCGTCGACCTGAACCCCGAACGCGAAGCCATGGCGCGCAAGTTCGGCATGACCCATTTCATCAACCCGACCACGGTCGAGAACGTCGTCGACAGCATCGTCCAGCTGACCGACGGCGGCGCCGACTACAGCTTCGAGTGCGTGGGCAACGTCAACACCATGCGCCAGGCGCTGGAGTGCTGCCACAAGGGTTGGGGCCAGTCGATCATCATCGGCGTGGCGGCTGCCGGCCAAGAAATTTCCACCCGTCCGTTCCAGCTGGTGACCGGTCGCGAGTGGAAGGGCTCGGCCTTCGGTGGCGCGCGCGGCCGTACCGACGTGCCGAAGATCGTCGACTGGTATATGGAAAACAAGATCAATATCGACGACCTGATCACCCACCACCTGCCGCTGGAGCGCATCAACGAAGGCTTCGACCTGATGAAGTCAGGCGAGTCGATCCGCTCGGTCGTGGTGTACTGATCGTCCTCGCCGGCGGGCCGTCCGGTCCGCCGTCGATGCCTGTCCTGCGCGGCCTTCGGGCCGCGTTGTCGTTCTGGCGCCGTCCTGACCGCCTGTTCCGCGATTTCGACCGTCTGTCGCAGCGCGCTGGGCGGCGCATGCCGTGTTGTCTACAGTGCCTGCATCGCCGGCCGCGTCCGGCCCATCACTGGAGACCGACCCATGTCACGCACCGCATCGCCTCGCTGGAAACTGGCGCTTCCGATTCCGCTTCCGCTTCTCGGCCTGGCCGCCCTGGCGGCGTTCGCCATGCCGGCCCAGGCGGCGGCCGACGGCAAGCCGCGCGTGGTGCGCGTGGCGGCCGCGGACGAGCCGTACGCCCTGGTGCGCGACACATCCGGCGGCTTCGACATCAGCGGCAGCAGCGACGACTGGGACGAGGTGCGCGCCGCCCAACGCGCCATCAAGGGCGAATTCATCTGGTTCCGCGCGGACGGGCGCGGCTACGTGATCCAGGACCCCGAGACCCTCAGGCGGGCGCGCGCCGCCTGGGCCCCACTCGACCGGCTGGGCGAATTGATGAACGTCCATGGCAAGGAAATGGAAAAACACGGCAAGAAGGTCGAAGCGCTGGGCCGCGACATGGAGCGCGCCGCCGCCAGGCCCGCGAACCTGCCGAGCGAGCGCGACATGCGCGAGGTCGACGACGGCATGCAGGCGCTGAGCCGGCATATGGACGAGCTCAGCCGGCAGATGGCCGCGGCCGAGGATGACGGGGAGCGCCGCCTCATCCAGCAAAAGATGGCCGAGACCGGCAAGCGCATGTCCGACGCGGGCGTGCGTATCAGCGACGCCTACAACGGCCCGCAGGCGCGCCAGCAGCGCGCCTCGATGGAAGACATCGGCCGCCAGATGGAAAGCGCCAACCAGCCGATGGAAAAGCTGGGCCGGCGCATGGGCGAACTGGGCAAGGAAATGGAGCGCGAGAGCAAGGCCGCCGACAAGACCGTGCGCGCACTGATTCGCGATGCGCGCGCCAGGGGACTGGCGCAGGCGGCGCCGCGGCCGTGATCAGGGCCTGATCAGGGCTGCTGCGGCGTCGGCAGCATCGAACCGGTCGCGCGGTACCGCTCATGCCACGAATACGCCTTCTCCAGCACGTGCGGCGTGTGGCCGCCGCGCCCGTTCGCTTGCCCGACGTAGTCGCGCAGCATCTGCCTGTACGGCTCGGCCACGCAATGGTCGATGATGCGTTGGGCGCGCTCGCGCGGGGCCAGGCCGCGCAGGTCGGCCAGGCCGACCTCGGTCACCACCACGTCGACGTCATGCTCGGTATGGTCGACGTGCGAGACCATCGGCACGATGCTCGAGATCTTGCCGCCCTTGGCCGTCGACTTGGTCGCGAACACCGATAGATAGGCGTTGCGCGCGAAGTCGCCCGAGCCGCCGATGCCGTTCATCATGTGGGTGCCGCCCACGTGGGTCGAGTTGATGTTGCCGTAGATGTCGAACTCGAGCGCCGTGTTGATGGCGATGATCCCAAGGCGGCGGATGACTTCCGGATGGTTGCTCACTTCCTGCGGGCGCAAGACCAGGCGGTCCTTGTACTTTTGCAGCTCGGCGAATACCTGCCGCCCCTTTTCCTCCGACAGGGTGATCGACGAACCGGAAGCGAAATCGAGCTTGCCGGCGTCGAACAGGTCGAACGTCGAATCCTGCAGCACTTCTGAATACATGGTGAGGCCCTTGAACGGGCCGTCGATCAGGCCGGCCAGCACGGCGTTGGCGATGGTGCCGATGCCGGCCTGGAGCGGCATCAGGCGCTCGGTCAGGCGGCCGGCGGCGATCTCGCCGTTGAAGAAACCGGTCAGGTGGCCGGCGATGGCGGCGGTGTCGTCGTCCGGCGGCTGGATGGTGGAGGCGCTGTCGTGCTTCTCGGTCATGACGATGGCCACGATCTTCTCGGGCGGAATGACGATCGCCGTCGTGCCGATGCGGTCGCTGACGTTCATGAGCGGCATCGGCTCGCGCTGCGGGCGGTGCTTGGGGATGAAGATGTCGTGCAGGCCTTCGAGCGCCGGCGATTGGGAGAGGTTGATCTCGATGATCACCTTGTCGGCCAGGATCGCGAAGCTGGCGCTGTTGCCGACCGAGGTGGTCGGGATGATGGCGCCGCTCTCGGTGATCGCGATCGCCTCGATGATGGCGACGTCCACCGGCGCGATCTGGCGCGTGCGCAGCAGCTCGACGGTCTCGGACAGGTGCTGGTCGGTGAACATGACCTCGCCGCGGTTGATCGCGGCGCGCAGGGTGGGGTCGGTCTGGAACGGCATGCGGCGCGCCAGCGCGCCGGCCTGGGTCAGCGCCGCGTCGGTCTCGCCGCCGAGCGAGGCGCCGGTGATCAGGGTGATCGCCAGCGGCGCGCTGCGTGCGCGTTCGGCCAGCGCCAGCGGCACCGCCTTGGCGTCGCCGGCGCGGGTGAAGCCGCTGGTGCCGACGGTCATGCCGTCCTGGATCCATTCGGCGGCGCGGGCAGCGCTGGTGATGCGTTCGCGCAGCTGCGGCAGGCGGACGCGGTCGTGGGCAAGGTGGTGATCGTGTTGCATGGTTTCTCCTCAGGGACGGACTCGGTGTGGCTTTGTTTTTCTTATTGACTATCGGGGTTCAGGTCAGGCAGTAGTCGACCGGCTGCAGCGGCGGCGGCACGTGTTCGTCGCGCAGCGCGCTGCGCAGGTCGATCTCGATGGCGCGGCACATGGCGTCGAGCGGCAGGTCGTTCGCTTCCATGCCGAACGGCTCTTCCAGTTCGTCGCCCAGCGCGTCCAGACCGAAGAACGTGTAGGCCACGATGGCGACCACGAACGGCGTCATGAAGCCGATCGAGTCGACCAGGCCGAAAGGCAGCAGGAAGCAGTAGATATAGGCGGTGCGGTGCAGCAGCAGCGTGTACGAATAAGGAATCGGCGTGTTCTTGATGCGCTCGCACGATGCGGAGGCGGCTGTCAGCGCCGACAAGTTGTTGTCGATGTTGGCCGCCAGGCAGGCGTCGATGCGCCCCTCCTTGATGCAGCGTTGCAGGTCGGCGCCCATGTGGCGCATCAGGCTGTCGGGCTTGTTGCGTGCGCGCGCCATGTCTTCGTACTCGTCCGGCAGCAGGAAGTTGGCCGCATACGGCGAGTCGGGCTGGTCGCGCAGGTGGTCGCGCAGCGCGTGGACAAAGGCGATTGCGCGGTAGACGATGCGAACCCGTGTATCCTGCAAACCATTGCTTGCCAAGGCAGGCCGGGGATCGTTGATCAGGCTCGTGGACTGGCGCGCCAGGTTACGGCAGCGCAGCACCAGCTCGCCCCACAGCTTGCGGCCTTCCCAGAAACGGTCATAGGCGGAATTGTTGCGAAAGCCAAGGAAGATCGCGATCGGCAGCCCGATCAGCGTGAACGGTATCGTGGTGAGGGTGATCTTGAGGTCCCACAGGTCGCCGTGCGACCAGGTGACCAGGGTAGCCACCGCGATATTGACCAGCAGAGTGGGCAGGATGCGGGGCAGCACCGAGCCGCGCAACTGGAGGAACAGCTTGAGCCCGGAAGGGCGCTCTCGGATAATCACGGCATCGACCGCATTCGAAAAAATTTACGAGTCAAGAAAGACTCACTAAGATATTCGCAGTAAATCACTAATATCTTAGTAAGTCAAGCGCTGGTGCTTGTGCGATCATTCTTGATGTAGACACACTTAACACGGAGCACGCATTGGCCCGCCGTATCACACACCGCAACCTGCCCCAGCTTTTCCTGAAAGCCCGCGAATCGTTGATGTCGCATTTCCGTCCCGTCCTCAATCACTTCGGCGTCACCGAGCAGCAATGGCGCATCCTGCGCGTGCTGGACGAGCACGGGCAGCTGGAGCCGCGCGAGATGTGCGAGCTGTGCCAGATCCTGAGTCCCAGCATGACCGGCGTGCTGTCGCGCATGGAAGAACTGGGCCTGATCGCGCGCCAGCGCGTGGCGGCCGACCAGCGCCGCATCTGGGTACGGCTGGCGCCGAAAGGGGACAAGCTGATCGACGAGATCGCGCCGCTGATCGAGCAGCAGTACCGATTGATCGAAGAAGCGTATGGCAGCCGGGTCGTCGACGACCTGTCGCGGGCATTGGAAGTGTTCATCGCGGCACAGGAGACGCCGGTGGAGAGGGTGGAGTTGCCGGTGACGACAAAGGCGGTGAACAGCCGTCGGCCATGATGTCAGGTTAGCTTGTAAGCCCTGGAGACGTCATTCCCGCGCAGGCGGGAATCCAGGTCTGCGTGCATCGCGACGGCGCATGCATGCTAGCGCATGCGAAAGCCGGCCCCCGCCTTCGCGGGGGCGACCTGGTGACGCCGGCGAACGGTGTCAACAGATCCGGCAGGCGCCGCGCGGTGCTGATCGATCAGTGCTGCTCGATCTTGCCGCGCCAGCCGCCGGTTTCGCTGCCGCGCTTCTCGAGCAGCTCCTTGAAGTTGGCCAGGTTGGAACGCGTTTCCATGCGCACGGCGCCCAGGGCGTCGCCCAGGGTTTCCAGCGGGCCTTCGGGCTCGTAGTCCATCTGCAGCGCGATGCGGGTGACGGTGTCCGAGATCTTGTGGAAGGTGACCACGCCGCCGTTCTTGACGCCGGTGGTGCTGCGCCAGGCGATGCGGTTGTCCGGGATCTGCTCGGTGATCTCGGCATCCCATTCCTTGTCTTCGCCGGCCACGTTGGCCTTCCAGTGCAGGTGCTTGTCGTCCAGCTGGCGAATCTCTTTCACGCTCTTCATGAATTGCGGGAAGTCTTCGAACTGGGTGAACTGATTGTAGGCAGTGCGCACAGGCACGTTGACTTCAATCGTCTCGACGATCGACGAGCTGGTGCCAAAACCACGATTACGCTTGAGTTTCTTCGACAGCATTGCGCCGCCAACGGCCAGTGCGGCCACGGTAACTACACGACCCAACATAGTATTCTCCTTAGGTTTCGCCCCGGCGCGGCGTCGGCACAATGGCCGGCGCGCACGCCTGGACTCGAATGAATGCACATGCGACGGGGTTCGCGACCTTGTCGCGAATCTGTTATTAAAATAAGCGAAAAGACAAGATGGGGGCGCGCGGCTGAGAATCCCATTCGTAACAAGTTGCGCGATGTTAATGTGTTTTCCTATTGGAAATCGACGACGATGCAACAGGAGGGTCAGATGAGCTTGCAAGGTGGATGCTTCTGCGGCGCGGTGCGCTTCGAGGCGCACGGTGAACCATTCAACAGCACGCTGTGCCATTGCACCGATTGTCGCAAGGCATCGGGAGCCCCGGCCGTCGCCTGGTTCAGCGTCAGGACGACCAGCCTGCACTGGACCGCCAGCGCGCCGCAACGGTTCCGTTCCAGCGAACATGCGCTGCGCAGTTTTTGCCCGTCGTGCGGCACCACGCTCACCTGGCACGACGAACGCTGGCCCGACGAGATCGACCTTGCCACCGCCAGCCTCGATGACCCGGAACTGGTGCCGCCGGCCGATCACACTTTTGTGCGCAGCCGGCTGGGCTGGCTGAAGCTGCAGGACGGCCTGCCGCAGTACCAGACGACCCGGTCGGAAGGCTGACAGGTAAATTTCATGCGCACGACATTGTTATCCGTGCAAGAAGATGCGAGCATGGAATCATCGTGACTTCCCGGAAAGCTACCGCCATGAGCGCACCATCTTCCAGCCGCATGCGCCGCCGACTTTGCCTTGCCCTGCCTGTTGCCGCGGTCGCGGGAATGGTCGGCTCCGCCGCGCAAGCCCGTCCCTTGCCTCCGGCCGGGATCGGCCATACCAACCACCATACGGGCTTCGAGGTGGCGCTGAAGCTGGACATGTTCGGCGAGGTCAGTAAACCGGTCGTGGTTGCGCAGAATGCCGAGCGCATCACCTTGCGTGGCGTCCACGGCGATACGCCATGGGCCCTGCAGTTCACGATCGTCCGCATGGATCACCATGGCAACCTGCGCGTGCTGGCCAGGCTGACCAGCAACGGCGAAGTCCTGGCCGCGCCCATCCGCAGCGCCGTGGTTGGCCAACGGGTGGTGGTGCGCGCCGACGACCAGATCGACGTCGCGCTGCTCGTCAGGCGCGTGTAGCGTCCCGGCGCCCCGGCGCGACGGCGTTCACACGCCATGCGCGACGCACGGCGGCGGGTGGCGCAGCGCCTGCCCCATGAGTTCCAGCGCGTGCTGGATCTGGTAGCGGTCGGCCATGCCGCCTACGCACACCCGCACCGCCTCCGGCGCCATGCCCGGCGCCCCGACGGCGAACGCATCGCTGGCCACCACCGCCACCCCCGCCGCGGCCATCGTTTCCGCGAATTGGCGGCGGCCCCACGGCGCGGGCAGGCGCAGCCATAAATGAAAACTGTCCGGCGTCGCGTCAACCGTCGCGTCGGGCAGGGCGCGCAGCGCGATCTTGTGGCGCACCGCGCATTCCTTGCGGATAGCGGCCAGCATCAGGTCGGCCGTGCCGTCGCGAATCCAGCGCGTCGCCAGCGCCGCCGTGATGGGTGAGACCATGGTCGTGGTGGCGCGGATGGCAGCCGTCAGGCGCGCCGTGGAATGGGCGTCGGGGGCGACCAGGAAGGCGACGCGCAGGCCCGCGCCCACGCATTTGGCGAGGCCAGCGATATAGAAGGTGATGTCCGGCCCCATGCTGGCCAGCGGCGGCGGGCCGGAGCGCGGCAGGAAGCCGTAGGCGTCGTCCTCGATGATCGCCACGCCATGAAAGCGCGCCACTTCCACCAGCGCCTGGCGCCGCTGCGCCGACATCACCGCCGTGGTCGGATTGAGCAGGGTCGGATTGCAATACAGCGCCTTCGGCGCGTACTGGGCGCAGGCGGCCGCGAAGGCGACCGCATCGATGCCTTCGCCGTCCATCGGCAGCCCCACCAGTTTCAGGCCCAGCTGGCCGGCCAGCGCCCGCAATCCGGGATAGGTCAGCTCCTCGCAGCACACGACCGAGCCCGCGGGCGCGATCGCGCCCAGCACCGCCAGCAGCGCGCACTGGGCGCCCGGCGTGACCAGCACCCGTTCCTCGGGAACCACCAGGCCGCGCCGCCGCAGCCATAGCGCGCCGGCCTCGCGATCGGCGCGCGAGCCGCAGAAGTCCTGGTAGCGCAGCAGGTCGCGCAGGTGGGCGCCGACTTCCGCATAGCCGTCCTGCATCAGCTGCGCCAGTTCGGGCGACGCCGGCTCGGGCGGCATGTTCATCGACAGGTCGATGTTCGGCCGTCCTTCGACCGCGCGCGGGATGGCGGGACGTCGCTTGCCGCACACGAATGTGCCGCGTCCCACCGTGGAATCGACCAGCCCGCGCCGCTGCGCCTCGACATAGGCGCGCGCCACCGTGGTGAAGTCGATCCCGAGGCCGGCGGCCAGCCGGCGCTGCGCCGGCAGCCGCTGTTCCGGCATCAGGCGCCCGGTCGTGATGTCGTCGGCAATCGCATTGGCGATCTGCTGGTAGAAGGGCAGGGCGCCGGGCGCGCTGGTCTTCCTCAGCCTGGGCATCCAGCCATCGAATTTCTTGCTCATTGCTGCTGGCCTCCATGACGTTGTTGCGCTCGCGCAGGCACCGAAAAGGCTCACGCGCACCCGCATGATGCGCCACTGCGCGCCATCGTGCAGCGACACCTAGCGCCGATTGTATGGAGCGAATGTATGGAAAGCGCGGATGACGCGAAAAACCGCCTTCCTCCTCTGGCCCGATGCAAGGCGCGTGCCAGAAGCGGCGGGCGCGCCGTGGCCCGGAATGACCGCAGGCGCCTGCAGTCAAGTCCAGCCTGCGGCGCGATTGATTGGCACGCCCCATGCATTCAATCCATGCATCGCCCGCCAGGAGAACGATCATGATGAACGAGCTGCCTCTCGCCTATCTGCCCAGCGAGTTTCGCGTGAAATGGGTCACCCTGCCATGGGAATCGGAACAAGCCTACCGCCTGCGCCGCGCCGTGTTCTGCGAAGAGCAGGGCATCTTCGCGCATGACGACCGCGACGCGGTCGACGAGCGCGCGCAGCTGCTGGTCGCGCTGTCGTGCCTGGCCGGCCTGCCCGACCAGGTGATCGGCACCGTGCGCATCCACGACGAGGGCGGGGGCCTGTGGTTCGGTTCGCGGCTGGCCGTCGATCCCGCATGGCGCAAGCACGCCCGGCTCGGCGTCACCCTCATCCGCCTGGCGGTCGCCAGCGCCGGCGCGCTGGGCTGCCGCGTGTTTCGCGCCCACGTGCAAAGCCAGAACGTGCCCCTGTTCCAGCGCCTCGACTGGCATGTGCTGCACGAGGAAACCCTGCTGGGACGGCCGCATCACCTGATGCAGGCCGACCTGGCCAGCTATCCGCCCTGCCACACCCCGCAAGCCGGCTACGCCGGCCGGTCGGCCAGGCCGGCGTCGCCTTCCAACCTTCCTACCGGAGAAACCGCATGACCATCCCCACCATCCTGCCTGCGCTCGATGCGCATGTCGACGTCGCCATCGTCGGCGGTGGCCAGGCCGGCCTGTCCATGAGCTACTACCTGCAGCAGGCCGGCATCGGCCACGTCGTGTTCGAAAAGCACGCGCAGGCGCATGCCTGGCGCACCCAGCGCTGGGACGCGTTCTCGCTGGTGACCCCGAACTGGCAATGCCAGCTGCCAGGCCATCCGTATGCCGGCGACGATCCGCACGGCTTCATGAAGCGCGAGCAGATCGTCGACTACCTGGACGGCTTCATCGCCAAGGTGAACGCGCCGGTGCGCGAGGGCGTCGAGGTGCGCGAGGTGGCGCCGCTTGCGGGCGGCGGCTTCGCGCTGCGCACCAGCATCGGCGCGACCACCGCGGGCCAGGTCGTGGTGGCCTCCGGCTGCTACCAGGAGCCGATCGTGCCGCGCCTGGCCGAACGCCTGCCGGCCGGCATCGTGCAGCTGCACTCGGCCGACTACCGCAACCCGCACAGCCTGCCCGACGGCGCGGTGCTGGTGGTCGGCTCAGGCCAGTCCGGCGCGCAGATCGCGGAAGACCTGCACCTGGCCGGCCGCCGGGTCCACCTGGCCACCGGCGACGCGCCGCGCTGCGCGCGCTTTTATCGCGGCCGCGACGTGGTCGACTGGCTGGCCGACATGGGCTATTACGACAAGGCGGTCGGCGAGCATCCGTTGCGTGAAGGCGTGCGCGACAACACCAACCACTACGTCACCGGGCGCGACGGCGGGCGCGACATCGACCTGCGCGCCTTCGCACTGCAGGGCATGCGGCTGCACGGCGCCCTGACCGGCCTGGAGGGAACGCGTCTCGCTTTCGCCCCCAACCTGAAGGCCAACCTGGACCAGGCCGACCATGTCTACAACCGCATCAATGCCTCGATCGACCACTGGATCGCGTCCCAGGGCATCGCCGCGCCGCCCGGCGCCGCCTACGTGGCGCCATGGGAGCCGGACAGCGCGCAGGAGGACACGCTCGACCTGCGCGCCGAGGGCGTCACGGCCGTGATCTGGTGCATCGGCTTCGCGCCGGATTTCAAATGGGTCAATGCGCCGGTCTTCAATGGGCGCGGCCATCCGGTCCATGCGCGCGGCATCAGTGGCCAGCCGGGACTGTACTTCCTCGGCCTGCCCTGGCTGCATACCTGGGGTTCGGGCCGCTTCTCGGGCGTGGCGCGCGATGCCGAATACCTGGCGGCGCACATCGCCGCGCTGGCGCAAGGCGGCGCACCGGCGCTGCGGTATGCCTGACATGCGGCGGTGCAGCGCGCGCCGTCATGTGGCATGCGCCGCACCGCCGCATGCCAGGCATACCGCAGGCCAGGCGCGCCGCGCTCCGGTGATGCCGTCGTCATTGACTGCACGGTTTGACCGGATCGCTGTCGCGCACCGCGCCGGCATGCCTCTTGGACGGCGGCTTGAATGGACAACGCTCCATTCAATGCCTGTCCTTCGCGGCATTGACTGGCACGGAGCATGCAATCAATTCCCCTGTGCGGACGTCGGTTCCCCGCACCAATTCAACCACTAGACAGGAGCACTACCATGCCAGCAGTTACCCAAGCCAAGCACCAGAAAGGCGACTTCTTCGTGGACTACGAGGAGAAGGTATTCGAGGACGTCAAGGCGAAGCCGGGCGAGAAAGCGCTGGTGACCTTCCACACGGTGGCGTACGAAGGATCGATCGGCTTCGTCAACATGCTGCAGGCCACCCGCCTGCAGCGCAAGGGCTACGAAACCTCGATCCTGATGTACGGACCGGGCGTGACCCTGGGCATCCAGCGCGGCTTCCCGACCATCGGCGACGAAGCTTTCCCGGGCCACCAGAACTACAGCAGGCAGCTCACCAAGTTCATGGAAGAGGGCGGCAAGGTGTATGCCTGCCGCTTCGCGCTGCAGGCGCTGTACGGCCATGGCGAGCCGGCGCTGATCGAAGGCATCCGTCCGATCAGCCCGCTCGATGTGCTCGACCTGAAGCTGCTGCACCTGCGCGACAACGCGGTCGTCATCGATACCTGGACCCTGTAGGCAGCGAAGGAGGGCGGCACCATGAATCAAGCGAACAGGGTGGTCAGGGCGGCGGCGGTGCAGATCGCGCCGGACCTGGACAGCGCCGACGGCACCGTCGCGAAGGTCTGCGACGCCATCGCGCAGGCCGCGTCGCGGGGCGCGCAACTGGCGGTGTTCCCGGAGACCTTCGTGCCCTACTATCCCTACTTCTCCTTCATCCAGCCGCCTTTCGAGCAGGGTCCCGAGCACCTGCTGCTGTATGAGCGTGCGGTGACGGTGCCGGGGCCGGTGACCCACGCCGTCGGCGCCGCGGCCCGGCGCCACGGCGTCGTCGTGGTGCTCGGCGTGAACGAGCGCGACCACGGCTCGCTGTACAACACGCAGCTGGTGTTCGACGCCGACGGCGAATTGATCCTCAAGCGGCGCAAGATCACGCCGACCTATCACGAGCGGATGGTCTGGGGCCAGGGCGACGCCAGCGGCCTGAAGGTGGTGGACAGCGCGGTCGGCCGCCTCGGCGCGCTGGCTTGCTGGGAACACTACAATCCCCTGGCGCGCTACGCGCTGATGGCGCAGCACGAGGAAATCCATGCCGCCCAGTTCCCCGGCTCGATGGTGGGGCAGGTCTTCGCCGACCAGATGGAAGTGACCATCCGCCACCATGCGCTCGAGTCGGGCTGCTTCGTCGTGAACGCCACCGGCTGGCTCACCGACGCCCAGATCGAGGCGATCACGCCCGAGCCCGAACGCCGCAAGGCGCTGCGCGGAGGCTGCTTCACCGCCATCGTCTCGCCCGAGGGCAAGCTGCTGGCCGAGCCGCTGCGCAGCGGCGAAGGCATGGTCGTGGCCGACCTGGACCTGGCCTTGAACACGAAACGCAAGCGCATGATGGATTCGGTCGGCCACTACGCGCGGCCCGAACTCCTGAGCCTCTTGATCGATCCGCGCCAGACGGCGCCCATGCAGCCCATGCAGCCCATGCAGGCGCAGGCGGTCGAGCCGCGCGGCGCGCACATTCCACCCCAAGCACTGGAGCAGCCATGAACCCCATGAACCAGCAGTTGATCGCCCAGCTGCAGTCGGTCGGACTGCGGCTGGACGACACCAGCATCGGCGCGCCGAGCCGGCGCGGCGGCGCCGGCCCGACCGACCACAAGGCGGTCACGATCGACGGCCACACGGTGATGATCCCGGTGCACACGGCCGGCGCCTGGAGCTCGCCCTACGTCGCAACGCCGCGCGCCGACGGCTCGACGCGCATCGTACGTGACGGGGTCGAGCTGGCCGTGGTGTCCTTTCCGCGCCAGCCGCGCTTCTACAAGCTGCAAACCTACGACGGCGTGCCGTACTCCAAGATCGCCACCCTGCACGGCGCCGACGTGCTGGCCACCACGGTCCTGCAAAGCTGCATCCGCTATGAAAGCCGGCGCAAGTCCTGCCAGTTCTGCGCGATCGGCCAGTCGCTGGCGGCCGGCCGCACCATCCTGCGCAAGACGCCGGAGCAGCTGGCCGAAGTCGCGCGCGCCGCGGTGCTGCTCGACGGCGTGAAACATATGGTCATGACCACCGGCACCCCGAACGCCACTGACCGCGGCGCGCGCATCCTGTGCGAGAGCGCGTTCGCAGTCAAGGCGGCGGTCGACCTGCCGATCCAGGGCCAGTGCGAGCCGCCCGACGACGACGCGTGGTTCCGGCGCATGCGCGATGCCGGCGTCGACTCATTGGGCATGCACCTGGAAGCGGTGACGCCGGCGGTGCGCGCGCGCATCATGCCGGGCAAGGCGAGCGTGCCGCTCGAGCGCTATTTCAGCGCCTTCGAGGCCGCGGTCGCGGTGTTCGGCCCGGGCCAGGTCAGCACCTATATCCTGGCCGGGCTGGGCGACACGCCCGAGGCCATCCTGGCCATGAGCGAGCGCCTGGTGGGCATGGGCGTGTATCCCTTCGTGGTGCCGTTCGTGCCCGTCACCGGCACCCCGCTGGAAGACCATCCGGCGCCCGACGCCGCCTTCATGCGCGCCATCCTCGCGCCGCTGGCCGGGATCCTCGAGCGCGGCAATCTGCGCGCGGCCGAGATCAAGGCGGGGTGCGGACGCTGCGGCGCCTGCTCGACCCTGTCCACCTACGAAAAGCGGCCGGCGCCATGAAAGAGACGATGCTGGAAGCGCTCGCCGCGTCGCTGCGCGCGAGCCCGGGTTTCGCGCACAAGCGCGACATCGAGGACGTGCTGCCGGCCTTGCGCGGGGCGGCGCCCAGCGGCATCGCCATCGGCGACGATTGCGCGGCGATCCCCGACGGCGACGGCTACCTGCTGTTCGCGATCGAAGGCTTCCTGAACGAATTCGTCGAGCGCGAACCCTGGTTCGCCGGGTATTGCGGGGTGATGGTCAACGTCAGCGACATCTATGCCATGGGGGGACGGCCCACCGCCGTCGTCGATGCGCTGTGGAGCCGCGGAGGCGACGCCGCCACCCCGGTGCTGGAAGGGCTGGCGGCGGCCTCGCTCGCATACGGCGTTCCCATCGTCGGCGGCCACAGCAACCGGCGCAGCGAGCGCGAACAGCTGTCGGTCGCCATCGTCGGCCGCGCGCGGCGCCTGCTCACCAGCTTCGATGCGGGCCCTGGCCAGCACCTGGTCGCCGCGATCGACCTGCGCGGACGCTTCCACGAACCGTATGCCTATTGGAACGCGAGCGTCGGCGCGCCGCCGGAGCGCCTGCGCGCCGACCTCGAGATCCTGCCGGCGCTGGCCGAGGACGGCCTGGCGGCGGCGGCCAAGGACATCAGCATGGCGGGCGTCGTCGGGACGGCGCTGATGCTGCTCGAATGCTCGGGCCTCGGCGCCGTCATCGACGTCGACCTGATCCCGCGTCCGGACGGCGTCGACCTGGCGCGCTGGCTGGGCGTCTTCCCCAGCTACGGCTTCCTGCTCAGCGTCGCCGACGAGCACCTCGACGCCGTGCTGGCGCGCTTCGCGGCGCGCGGCATCGCCTGCGCCGCGTTCGGACGCACGCAAGCGGGCAGCGCCGTCGCGCTGCGGCGCGGCGCTGAACGGGTCGCGCTGTGGGATTTCGAACGGGAAGCCTTCATCGGCCGCAGTGAAGGACCTCAGTGAATAACCTCAGTGAAGAACGTGATAGAGGAGAGAATCATGCCTGAAGTACGGTTTCTGGTTCGCTGGCCGGATGCCAGCACCGACGACTGCTACTCGCCGTCGACGGCCATCAAGGATCACCTGGACGCCGGCACGCCGTACGCGCTCGCCGATTTCCTGGCGCGCAGCCGCAGCGGGCTGGGCGCCGCCAGCGAGCGGGTGCGCGCCAAATATGGTTTCGCCTGCTCGTCGGCCATGGACCAGCTGGCGCGCATCGAGACGAAGGCCGCATCCTTCCAGGGCGACGGCGATGCGGTCGTGCGGGTCGAGCGGTTTTTACCCTGAACTCACCCTGACCTTGACCTGAGCGCGGCCGGCAAACGTGGCGGCGGCGCGAACTGGATGGGCATACAGTAAATCGCGGCAGTATAATGGCCGGATGCAGACCCTTCTTCACAACCTCAATCCCGAACAACTTGCCGCGGTTACACTGCCTTCGCAGAGCGCGCTGATCCTTGCCGGCGCCGGTTCCGGCAAGACGCGCGTGCTGACCACGCGCATCGCCTGGCTGATCCAGACCAACCAGGTGTCGCCGGCCGGCATCATGGCGGTGACGTTCACGAACAAGGCGGCGAAGGAGATGCTCACGCGCTTGTCGGCGATGCTGCCGATCAATACGCGCGGCATGTGGATCGGCACCTTCCACGGCCTGTGCAACCGGTTGCTGCGCACGCATTACCGCGACGCCGCGCTGCCGCAGACTTTCCAGATCCTCGACTCGCAAGACCAGTTGTCGCTCATCAAGCGCATGCTCAAGGCGCACAATGTTGACGACGAAAAGTATCCGGCCAAGACCCTGATGTACTTCATCAACAACGCCAAGGACCAGGGCTTGCGTGCCTCGCAGGTCGAGGCGTATGACCCGATCGAGCGCCGCATGGTCGAGTTGTATGAGTTGTACGATCAACAGTGCCAGCGCGAGGGCGTGGTCGATTTCGCCGAGCTGCTGCTGCGTTCGTATGAACTGCTGGCGCGCAACGGCCCGCTGCGCCATCACTACCAGATGCGGTTCCGCCACATCCTGGTCGACGAGTTCCAGGACACCAATGACCTGCAATACAACCTGCTGAAAATGCTGGCGGGGCAGGGCGAGACCGGTGGCGGCGCCATCTTCGCCGTCGGCGACGACGACCAGAGCATCTATGCCTTCCGCGGCGCCAACGTCGGCAATATGTCGGCCTTCGAGCGCGACTACCAGGTCAAGAACCTGATCAAGCTGGAGCAGAACTACCGCTCGCATGGTCACATCCTCGACAGCGCCAACTACCTGATCGCCAACAACACCAAGCGCCTGGGCAAGAACCTGCGCACGGATGCCGGCCAGGGCGAGCCGGTGCGCGTGTACGAGGCCTCGTCCGACCTCGAAGAAGCGCAGTGGATCATCGAAGAAGCGAAAAGCCTCATGAGCGAGGGCATGCCGCGCAACGAGATCGCCATCCTCTATCGCAGCAATGCCCAGAGCCGCGTGATCGAGCACGCGCTGTTCGCGGCCGGCCTGCCGTACACCGTCTACGGCGGCCTGCGCTACTTCCAGCGCGCCGAGGTCAAGCACGCCATCGCCTACCTGCAGCTGATGGACAATCCGCACAACGATTCGGCTTTCCTGCGGGTGGTGAACTTCCCCACCCGCGGCATCGGCGCGCGCTCGATCGAGCAGTTGCAGATGGCGGCCGACAGCTACGGCATTTCGCTGTACGCGGCCGTGCCCTACATGACCGGCAAGGCCGGCACCGCGCTGGGCGCGTTCGTCAAATTGATCGAAGGCGCGCGTTTCGAGACCCAGCAATTGCCGCTGCCCGAACTGGTGCGCGTGGTGCTCGAGCGCAGCACCCTGCTCACGCATTACGGCAACGAGAAGGAAGGCGCCGACCGCATCGAGAATCTGGAGCAGATGGTCAACGCCGCGACCCAGTTCGTGCAGGAGGAGGGCTTCGGCATCGGTGCGCCGGCCCACCTCGGCCCGCCATCCCAGGCCCAGGCCGGCGAGGCGGTGGTATACCAGGACGGCATCGAGGTCATCGACGGCGGCGCGCCGCTGCCGACCGTGATGTCGCCCTTGTCCGCCTTCCTGTCGCATGCCTCGCTCGAGGCGGGCGACGCCCAGGCCCAGGCCGGGCAAGAGGCGTTGCAGCTGATGACGGTGCACTCGGCCAAGGGCCTGGAATTCGACGCGGTATTCATCACCGGCCTCGAAGAAGGCCTGTTCCCGCACGAGAGCAGCGCGCGCGAAGCCGAGGGTGTGGACGAGGAGCGGCGCCTGATGTACGTGGCGATCACGCGCGCGCGCCGGCGCCTGTACATGAGCTTTACCCAGCAGCGCATGCTGCACGGCCAGACCCGCTTCAACATGAAGTCGCGCTTCTTCGACGAGTTGCCCGAAGAAGCGCTCAAGTGGCTGTCGCCGCGCGTGCAGACCGCCTGGTTCGCTGGCCGCAAGCAGACGACGGCCTGGGACGACGCCAAGTTCCGCGAAGGCGGCAGCGACAACAAGATCGCGCAGCAGATCACGCAGAAATCGAAGTCGGATAACGGCCGCGGCAGCGGCTGGCGCGTGGGTGAATCGGTATCGCACGCCAAGTTCGGCGAAGGCGTGATCGTCAACATCGAAGGCGGCGCCGGCGCGGCGCGGGCCCAGATCAATTTCGGTTCGGCCGGGATGAAGGTGCTGGACCTGTCGATCGCCAAGCTGGAGAAGCTCGGCCGCTGATCGCGTGCGACGCCGTCGTTGGCGCCGTGGGGCAGGGTGGACGGCCATACGCCGTCCAGGCGTTTGACGGCTTTACTTATCCAGGCTGACCTTGTCGCCCGGCGCCGTTTCCGGTTTGCCGAAAATCTCCCGATACCCCACATACATCGCGCACTGCAGCAGCAGGATGAACAGGAAGATCACCCACATGATCACCACCCGCGCCAGATTGTTCCCGCCCAGCAGCATGGCGATCACCATGCACACGGCGAAGAAGATCGCGAACCAGGCCAGCAGCAGCACCAGGAACACGCCGGCGCTGCGCTTGACGGCAAAGAAGCTGTAGAACACCGCCTTGAACGGCGGCATCTTTTGCCAATAGGTGAGCGGGGCGGCGAAGCACAGCGAGATCAGCGCCGCGACGTCGATCGCAAAGATCAGGAACATCGCCAGCACGTCCGATCCCGCCAGCACGGCCGGGGTGCCGGTCGTGCCCTGGGCCCGGACCTGCTCCCAGAACGTCGCATCGACGGCGAAACGGGTGATCAGCGCCAGCACCAGCGACACGGCCAGGTAGACCACGCCGACCTTGCACAGTTCGCGCAATACCGGCTTGCGGAATCCCGTCAGCAGCACCGCGGGCGAGACGCGCTGGCCGCTCTCGATCATCGAGCATCCCATCATGAAGGCCATCGAGAACGAGGGAATCAGGATCACCGCCACCATCGGACCCAGCAGTGGCACGGCGCTGATCAGGATGCTGATGAGGATGTTCGCGAACAGCAGCGTGGTGAGGGCCGCGGGTTGTTGACGGAACAGGCTGGCGCCGCGTTTGAGCCAGATCCAGCCGGTGATAGCAGGCAAATTGTTCATTTAGGGCAAATTCGGCGCCGGGCAAGCGATACGCTCGCGCAGGATGCGTTCGAAATGGGTCGGATCGTGCGGCGTCAACAGCTCGGCCGCACGGGGAAGATGCAGATCATACAGGCGCGACAGCCAGAAGCGAAGCGCGCCGGCGCGCAGCATCGGCTGCCAGGCGGCGCGCTCGTCGTCGGTGAATAGCCGCACCTCATGGTAGGCGTCCAGCAGTGCACGCACCCGGGCCGCGTCAAGAACGCCCGTCGCCAGGTCGACGCACCAGTCGTTGACGGTCACGGCGACGTCGTACAGCCAGGTGTCGACGCCGGCGAAATAGAAGTCGAAGCAGCCGCTCAGGCGCTCGCCCTCGAACATCACGTTGTTGCGGAACAGGTCGGCGTGCACCGGCCCGCGCGCCAGCTTCGCGTAAGTCGCACTGGTGGCGAACGCGCTCTGGTACGCCACTTCGGCGCGCAGCAGCGCCGCTTCGGCTTCGTCCAGGTACGGCAGGACGGCCGGCGCGGTCTCCACCCACCAGTCCAGCCCGCGCAGATTGGGTTGGTGCAGGGCGAAATCCCGGGCCGCCAGGTGCATGCGCGCCAGCATGCGGCCCACTTCGGCGCAGTGCACCGGCTGCGGGTCGAGCTGGGAGCTGCCTTGCAGGCGGCTGACGATGATCGCCGGCTTGTCGTGCAGCGCGACCACCAGTTCGCCGTCCACGTTCGGCACCGGCGCCGGCACCGGAATGCCGCGTTCGGCCAGGTGCGCCATCAGCTTGACGTAGAAGGGGAGCTGGTCGAAGCGCAGGTTCTCGAAGATCGTCAGCACATATTGGCCGCGCTCTGTGTTCAAGAAAAAATTGCTGTTATCGATGCCGGAGGAAATGCCTTCGAGCCCGACGGCCTGGCCGAGCGGGTACTGCTTGATCCACTGGTGAAGGTCATCCAGCGAGACCGCGGTAAATACTGCCATGTGCTAACAAAAGAGTAGGTGAGAACCCGCCGCCGCGACTTCGCGCCGCGGCCGTGGGGATCATTGTTTGGTGGTCGGCTCCAGCGCGGGCGGCGGCGGCACGTCGGCGCGGGCGGGTACGCCCGGACGCGCGGGGGCCGGCGCGACCGGCTGATCGGCTGTGTCCTGCTTCTTGGGATTGCCAAAGTCGAATTCCATCACCGTCCATTGTGGGGCACGGATGTCATTGCTGGTGGCATCGCCGGGTTGGGCATTGCCTGGTGCAACGTTGGGCTTCATGGTGTAGCGGCTCGGGCCGCTTTCTACTTCGACCTGGGTGACCGTGCCGTCATTGCTGCGGCGCTCGGTGATCTTGGTGCGCTGGCGCGGCGGAATCGTGGTGGCCGGCGTGTCGCTGCCCGGCTCGATGCGTTCGAGTTGGGGCGGCGCATCGCTGGGGCGCTGCTGGTTCTGCGGCGGGGTCGGCGTCGGTTGCGTCGGAGGCAACGCCGATTGCTGGGCCGCGGCCGAGCCGGCGAGCAGGCAAAGCGTCAGGAGGGCGGAGCGGGGTGTCGAGCGCAGCATGATGGTCACCTAATGTCGTTTAGTCCATTGTAGCAAACAGCGTCCCTGCCCAGTGAAAAGTGTGCCAAAACCTTATGTTTCAAAGGGGCTGGTGCCTTGAAGCTCAGGCACGGGCGCTGATGCGGATTCTGCGATAATGGCGCTTACCCTGGCGCCACGGATGGCGCCGCCTGCTGAATTCCTGAATGTCGCCCCCCTATGGACAATACCCTGCTGCTCGTTGACGGTTCCAGTTATCTTTATCGCGCCTTCCACGCGCTGCCCGACCTGCGCAGCCCGGACGGCTTCCCGACCGGGGCCATGCACGGCATGGTCAATATGCTGCGCCGCCTGCGCGCCGACTTTCCGGCCGCCTATATCGCCTGCGTCTTCGATGCCAAGGGCAAGACCTTCCGCGACGACCTGTATCCCGAATACAAGGCCACGCGCGCCTCGATGCCGGAAGACCTGGGCAAGCAGATCGAACCGATCCACGAAGTGGTGCGCTACATGGGCTGGCCGATCCTGATGGTCGACGGCGTCGAAGCGGACGACGTGATCGGCACCCTGGCGGTGCAGGCCACGGCGCGCGGCATGAAGACCGTGGTCTCGACCGGCGACAAGGACCTGGCCCAGCTGGTCAACGACAAGGTCATGCTGATCAATACCATGACCAACGAGCGCATGGACGAGGCCGGCGTGCTGGCCAAGTTCGGCGTGCCGCCGAACCGCATCATCGATTACCTGACCCTGGTCGGCGACACCGTCGACAACGTGCCGGGCGTGGCCAAGTGCGGCCCCAAGACCGCGGTCAAGTGGCTCACCCTGCACGGCTCGCTCGATGGCGTGATCCAGAACGCGGCCAGCATTGGCGGCGCGGTCGGCGCCAACCTGCAGGCGGCCCTGGAATGGCTGCCGAAAGGCCGCGAGCTGATCACCGTCAAGACCGACTGCGACCTGGTCAAGCACGTGGTCTCGTTCGAGGAAACACTGGTGGGCCGTCCGGAGGACGCCGAGGCGCTGCGTGATTTTTTCCAGCGCTATGGTTTCAAGACCATGCTGCGCGACCTGGGCGGCGCCAGGCCGGGCGACGGCAGCGTGCGTCCGGCCGCCGGCAGCGCGCCGGGCGGTGGACCGCTCAATTCGCCCGAAGGCGCGGCCACCCTGGCAGGCATGCCGGTCATCAAGGGTGAATACGAAACGATCCTCACCGACGAGCAGCTCGACAAATGGCTGGCGCTGGTCGACGCGGCCGAACTGACCTCGGTCGACACCGAAACCACCTCGCTCGACCCGATGATGGCCGAGATGGTCGGCATTTCGCTGTCGGTCGAGGTGGGCAAGGGCGCCTACATCCCGGTGGCGCACCGCTACGCCGGCGCGCCGGACCAGCTGTCGCGCGAGCACGTGCTGGAAAAGATGCGCGGCTGGCTGGAAAACCCGGCCAAGCCGAAGGTGGGTCAGAACCTCAAATACGACATGCACATCTTCGCCAACCACGGCGTGGTGTTGCGCGGCGTCGCGCACGACACGCTGCTGCAATCCTACGTGTTCGAATCGCACAAGCCGCACGATATGGACACGATGGCGATGCGCCACCTCGGCTACACCACGATTCCCTACGTGGACGTGTGCGGCAAGGGCGCCAAGCAGATCTGCTTCGACCAGGTCGAGCTGGCGCGCGCCACCGAGTATGCCGCCGAGGATTCGGACATCACCCTGCGCCTGCACCAGAGCATGCTGCCGGAAGTCGAGAAGGACAAGGGCCTGGCCTACATCTACCGCGAGATCGAGATGCCGACCATGGAAGTGCTGCACAAGATCGAGCGCAACGGCGTGCTGATCGACAGCGCACTGCTCGACGTGCAATCGGGCGAACTGGGCAAGCGCATGATGGAGCTGGAACAGCAGGCCTACGAGGCGGCCGGCGGCCCGTTCAACCTGGGTTCGCCGAAACAGATCGGCGAGATCTTCTTCGGCAAGCTCGGCCTGCCGGTGATCAAGAAGACCGCCACCGGCGCGCCGTCGACCGACGAAGAGGTGCTGCAAAAGCTGGCCGAGGATTATCCGCTGCCGAAGATCCTGCTCGAGCACCGCGGCATGTCGAAGCTCAAGTCGACCTATACCGACAAGCTGCCGAAGATGGTCAACCCGAACACCGGCCGCGTGCACACCAATTATGCGCAAGCGGTGGCGATCACCGGCCGCCTGTCGTCGAACGAGCCGAACCTGCAGAACATCCCGGTGCGCAACGCCGAAGGCCGCCGCATCCGCGAAGCCTTCATCGCCGCCCCCGGCCACATGATCGTCTCGGCCGATTATTCGCAGATCGAACTGCGCATCATGGCGCACATCTCGGGCGATGCGGCGATGCTGAAGGCCTTCGCCGACGGCGAAGACATCCACCGCGCCACCGCCGCCGAGATCTTCGGCATCCCGCCCGCCGACGTGCAGAGCGAGCAGCGCCGCTACGCCAAGGTGATCAACTTCGGCCTGATCTACGGCATGAGCGCCTTCGGCCTGGCCGGCAACCTGGGCATCGAACGCGCCGCGGCCGCCAACTACATCGAGCGCTATTTCGCGCGTTTCTCGGGCGTGAAGCAGTACATGGACAACACGCGCCTGGAAGCGAAGGCGCGCGGCTACGTCGAAACCGTGTTCGGCCGCCGCCTGTGGCTGCCCGAGATCAATTCGCCGAACGGCCCGCGCCGCGCCGGCGCCGAACGCGCGGCGATCAATGCGCCGATGCAGGGCACGGCGGCCGACCTGATCAAATTGGCGATGATCGCGGTGCAGAATTGGATTGAAAGCGATGGGCTGGGCACGCGCATGATCATGCAGGTGCACGACGAACTGGTGCTCGAAGTGCCGGAAGGTGAGCTGGAACTGGTGCGGGTCAAGCTGCCGGAGCTGATGGCGGGCGTGGCCAGGCTGAACGTGCCGCTGCTGGCGGAGACGGGCGTGGGCAAGAACTGGGAGGAAGCCCACTAAGGGTGATCAACGGGCCTTCCACAGCCGGAAGTCATCCAGGCCGACAATGCAACGAATCTTCAATTCAGGACACTAGGCCTGCGGCTGCACGCCCGGCGCCGGATCGTGGCAGACGACGCAGACCTTGTTGCCCTCGGTGTCCCTGAAATAGGCCGCGTAGTAATGCGGATGGTATTCGGGACGCAGCCCCGGCGCGCCTTCCGGCATCGCGCCGTGATCGATTGCGGCCCGGTAGGCCAGGTCCACGGTGAGCCGATCCGCGGCCGTCAGCGCCACCATCTGGCCGTTGCCTGCCACGTGAGGATTGCCGTCATACGGCGCCCCGATCAGCAGCAGGGGGCGTGGGCCGGGATGCGATTGCCATCCTGCCCACGGCCGTTCGCGGTCGCAGAAGCGCAGCGGATTGCCGAGCGCTTCCATCAGCGCCGCATACAGCCGGAACGTGCGTTCGAAGTGGTTGGTGCCGATGAATACGTGCGAAAACATCGTTGTCTCCTGTCGTCGGTGCCGTTGCGGTGCTCAGTCCAGGGCGGCGGCCAGGATCTGCTGCTGGTCCGGCTGCGCCGTCTCGCAGTTGGCCAGGTGGATCACCGACATCCGCAGCGCCGGAATCCTCAGGATGAGCGTATTGAATCCCCACAGCCCGCCGCCGTGGAACACGACGTCATGGCCTGCGCGCTGGATCACCTCCAGCCCGAAGCGGTAAGCCGGCGCCGAACCGTCCAGCAAGGGTGACGGCTGCAGCATCGCATGCAGCAGGCTCGATGGATCGGCCCACTGGCGGTGCCAATCTTTTTCCCAGCGTAGCAGCTCGTTGATGCTGGCATACACGCCGCCGTCGCCGACCGTGTTGGCATTGCCCAGGTGCTGCCTGTAGCCGAAGGGACGCGCGGGATCGGCCTCGTAACTGAAGACCCGGTGTTCGATGATGCTGAAGCGGTCCTCGTCGAACGCGATGCGCCGCATGCCCAGCGGATCGAACAGCTTATCTCGGGCGTAGCGGGCGAGCGGCATGCCGCCCAGGCGTTCCACCAGGGCGGCGAGCAGGATGTAGTTGCTGTTGCTGTAGCGGTACCCGGTCGAGGTGGGGAAGACGACGGTGTCGAGGCGCGCGATCAGCGCGAGAATCATCCGGTTGTCGAAGTAGTCGGCCTCGTGGCGCGCCAACTGGCATTCGATGAACTGGAAATAGTCGGGAATGCCGCTGCTGTGGTTGAGCAGGCTGCGCAGCGGGAAGGGCTGTTCGAACTTCGCCAGCTCCGGCAGGTAGGCGCAGACGTCGTCATCGAGCGCGATGGCGCCCTCGCGCACCAGCGACAGCACGCAGGCAGCGGTGAACTGCTTGGATTCGGATGCGAGGTAATAGGCCGAGTCCGAGGACAAGGGCACCTTCAGTTCGAGCGACGCCATGCCGTGGTGAAGCTCGAATACGGGCTTGCCTTCGCACAGGACGGCGGCGCTGAAGCCCGGGCCGTCCGGCGGCAAGGTCGATTGCAGTTGCGTGAAATAGTCTTCCAGCCGGTGCACGAAAATCCCTGTGTTGTCCGATACGAGCCGACAAGTATAAACTCAGGCGGCTTGCGGGTTCAGGTAGACGGATTGTCCAGCAAAACGAGCTTGCCCGCGCGCGCCCGCGAGGCATTGGCAAGCAGGCTGGCGGCAGATCGGTGCTAGGGAACCATCGTCTTGCCCATCCGTGCGGCGCGTGCAATTGGCCCGGGCGATGCTAAACTGGCAATCCTGTCCAACTCTGTCCAGAAAGGGATGTTCATGAAAGATCTCGTCAACGATGCCCACAGCCTGCTGGGCGCCAGCGCCTATGACGACGGCGTGAAGCGGCGCGACTTTTTGAAGGCGGCGATCGGCACCGGCTTTGCCGCGGCCGCGCTGCCGGTGGTCGCGCAGACCCAGATCCAGACCGATACCGAAGGCCTCGACGCGGCCGACAGCATCCTCGTCATCGAGGGTCAGGACGTGCCCGTGTACCGCGCCCAGCCGCGCGGCAAGACCAACGTCCCGGTCATCCTGGTGGTGTCCGAGATCTTCGGCGTGCATGAACACATCAAGGACGTGGCGCGCCGCTTCGCCAAGCAGGGTTATATGGCGATCGCGCCCGACCTGTTCGTGCGCCAGGGCGATGCCACCAAGGCGCCGTCCACCGCCGAACTGATGAAGAACATCGTGTCCAGGACCCCGGACGCGCAGGTCATGTCCGACCTCGACACCGTGGTGGCCTGGGCCAAGCAGCGCGGCGGCGACACCAGCAAACTGGGCATCACCGGTTTCTGCTGGGGCGGGCGCATCACCTGGCTGTACGCGGCGCACAACCTCGACGTCAAGGCCGGCGTGGCCTGGTATGGCCGCCTGGTGGGCGAGGTGACCCCCAACACGCCGAAACACCCGGTCGACGTCGCCCAGAACCTCAAGGTGCCGGTGCTGGGCCTGTACGGCGGCAAGGACGGCGGCATCCCGCTGGACACGGTCAAGCGCATGCAGGCCGCGCTCGACAAGGGCAACAGCCGCTCGACCATCCACGTGTATCCGGATGCCGACCACGCCTTCCACGCCGACTACCGCCCGAACTACAACGAGGCCGACGCCAGGGACGGCTGGAACCGCGCGCTGGCCTGGTTCCGCAAGCACGGCGTCGCCTGACGCCTGTGTGCCTGTCTCTTTAGACAGGCTCTTGGACGACCGCGGGCCGGGAGCGGTACAATGCCCGGTTTGCGGATCGTCGCAAGAACAGAACAAGAGGCTTTCAAATCGACCCGCTTTTCGACCCGACCCTGAGTTCCATCCTGCTGGCCACCGTGATCGCCGGCGTCGTCAGCATTTCGGGGGCTGCGCTTTTCTCGTTCGCCCTGCTGTCGAAAGTGGTCGAAAAGATGGTCAGCCTGTCGGTCGGCATCATGCTGGCGACGTCGCTGCTGCACGCGCTGCCCGAAGCCTTCGAATCGGGCGCCGACATCAAGAGCCTGTTCGCCACCCTGCTGGGGGGGCTGCTGGCGTTCTTTTTATTGGAAAAAGTGGCGCTGCTGCGCCATTCGCACCACCACGAAGGCGACGGACACCACCACGCCCACGGCCATGACGCGCGCGAGGCCGGCAAGTCGGGCTGGATGATCCTGCTCGGCGACGGCATGCACAACTTCACCGACGGCATCCTGATCGCGGCGGCCTTCCTGGCCGACCCGGAAGTCGGCATCGTGACCGCCCTGGCCATCGTCGCCCACGAGATCCCGCAAGAAATCGGCGACTTCATCGTCCTGCTCAACGCCGGCTTCTCGCGCCTGCGCGCCTACGTGTTCAACCTGCTGTGCAGCCTGCTGGCGGTGGCGGGCGGCCTGCTGGGCTACTTCACGCTGGACCAGGCCAGCGGCCTGATTCCCTACGTGCTGGTGTTCGCCTCGTCGGGCTTCATCTATATCGCGGTGAGCGACCTGATGCCGCAGATGCAGCGCCGGGCGACGCTGAAGGAATCCGTGCCGCAGGTGTTCCTGATCGGCCTTGGCGTGGCGATCGTGGTGGCGTTGCACGCGTTTTGAGGCTGGTGGCTGAGAAGGTTCACTTGGGTTCCCGCCTTCGCGGGAACGACGGTTCATGAGCTAGACGACGATATCGACGCACGTAGTCCACATACGCCAGCACGTCGTTCCCGCGCAGGCGGGAATCCAAGGCAACACGCTTAATCCGCGCCTTTCGCGACCGGCCGAGACGAATCGCCGACCCACTCGCTCCACGATCCCGGATACAGGCTCGCCCCCGGCATGCCCGCCACTTCCAGCGCCAGCAGGTTGTGGCAGGCGGTCACGCCCGAGCCGCACTGCATGATGGCGCGTTGCGGATCATCCACCAGTGCGCCGAACTCGGCGCGTAGCTGGCCAGCATCCTTGAACCGGCCGTCGGACTGCAGGTTGTCCTTGAAGAAGCGGTTCTTCGCGCCCGGGATGTGGCCGCCCACCGGGTCGATGGTTTCGTTCTCGCCGCGGAAGCGGTCGGCCGCGCGGGCGTCGATCACGATGCGCTGGCCGCTCTCCAGGTTGTCCATCACCTCGCGCACCGTTACCGTGGGCACGAAGGGCGCGCGGATGCCCAGCGATCCGCGCGGCCTGGCCGGCGTTTCAGTCGACAAGGGCTGGCCCAGCGCCTGCCAGGCCGTCATGCCGCCGTCGAGCACCGCCACCGCCTCGTGGCCCAGCCAGCGCAGCAGCCACCACAGGCGCGCCGCGAACATGCCGCCGTGGGCGTCGTAGGCGACCACCTGCGTGTCGTCGTCGATGCCGAACGCGCGCAGGGCCTCGGCCAGCGCTTCCTTCTCGGGCAGCGGATGACGGCCGCGGAACGCGCCGTCGGGCCCATGTTTGGCGCCCGACAGCACGGTCTCGATGTCGGCGAACACCGCGTTCGGCAGGTGGCCGGCGGCATAGCCTTCGCGGCCGGCGGCGAGATTCACCAGGTCGTGGCGGCAGTCCACCACCACCCACTTGGGGTCGTCGATACGGGTGGCCAGTTCGCTGGCCGAAATCAGGGTCTTGAACATGACGTGACGTCTCCTTCTACGATTCGCTGACCACGGGGTCCTGGTCCTTGACGACGGCGCCGCGCGCCGTCTTGCGGGTATTGTAGAACGTCGCGGCCAGTCCCGAGAACAGGATCACGCCGATGCCCAGCCACACGTGCCAGTCGAAGGCGTCGCCCCAAAGGATCAAGCCCCACAGGGTGGAGAACACGATGCCGGTGTACTGCAGGTTGGCCACCACCAGCACCTTGCCCACGCGGTAGGCGCGGGTCATGCACATCTGGGCGATCAGGGCGGCGCCGCCGATTCCCAGGAGCAGCAGGGCCCCGTACATCGTGTGCGCATGGAACAGGGCGCCCTGCGGGCCGTCGCCGCCCACGGTGGCGGCCAGGCCGACCAGGGTCGTCGTCAGCGAAAAATAGAACACCACGCGGTACTCGGGCTCGCCCAGCTGGCCGAGCTTGCGCACCTGCATATAGGCCATGGCCGAGATCATCGACGAGCACACGCCGGCCAGGCCGCCCAGCCACTGCTGGCTCTCGACCGCCGGCTGCAGCACCATGGTCACGCCGAAGAAGCTGGAGGCGATCGCCACCACCAGCGGCCATTCGGCATGCTTGGTCTTGGTCCACCAGCCCATGGCGAACATCCAGGCCGCGATCCAGATCGGGGCCATGTAGTTGAGCGTCATCGCGGTGGCCAGCGGCAGGCGGCCGATCGCGAAGAACCACAGCCACAGCGAGGTCACGCCGACCAGGCTGCGCCACAGGTGCGCCTTGCCGAAATCCGTCTTGAAGGTGCCGCCCTGGCGGCGCACCATGAACAGCAGGATGAGGGTGCCGACCAGGCCCCGGTACATCAGGAGTTCGGAGGTGGAATAGAACTCGGAAGCCAGCTTCACGCCCGCGCCCATGGCGGCGAACGCGAAGCTGGCGTACAACATCCAGAGGGAAGCCATCGGATTTCCAGTGAAAGACCGCGCGGCATGCGCGCCGCGCGGTCCGTGACGCCAGGGTGCGGCGCCGGTTTTACGACATGAGTTACAAGGCGATCCTGCTGCGATACCACTCGTGGAAGTGCTGCATGCCGTCTTCCATCGGCGACTGGTATGGACCGACCTCGTTGACGCCGCGCGCCAGCAGGATCTTGCGGCCGGCGTCCATGCGCAGGCCGATCTCGTCGTCCTCGACCGCCGTTTCCATATAGGCGGCGCGCTCGGCCTCGACGAATTCGCGCTCGAACAGCGCGATCTCTTCGGGGTAGTAGAACTCGACCACGTTGCGGGTCTTCTGCGGGCCGTCCGGCCACAGGGTCGACACCACCAGCACGTTCGGGTACCACTCGACCATGATGTTCGGGTACAGGGTGAGCCAGATCGCACCGTACTTCGGCGGCTGGCCGTTGTTGAACTTCAGGACCTGCTCCTGCCAGCGCTTGTACGCCGGCGAGCCGGCCTTCTGCAGCGCGCGGTTCACGCCCACGGTCTGCACGCTGTAGTCGCTGCCGAATTCCCATTTCAGGTCGTCGCACGAGACGAAGTTGCCCAGGCCCGGGTGGAAGGGCTCGACGTGGTAGTCCTCCAGGTAGACCTCGATGAAGGTCTTCCAGTTGTAGTCGCACTCGTGGATCTCGACGTGGTCGAACATATAGCCCGAAAAATCGAGGTCCTTCGTCACCGACAGCTTGCCGAGCTTTTCCATCACGTTGTAGCCGTTCTGTTCGAACAGCAGGCCGTTCCAGTTCTGCAGCGCGGTCCTGGACAGGTTCAGGCACGGCGTGTCCGCGAAATGCGGTGCGCCGATCAATTCGCCCTTCAGGTCATAGGTCCAGCGGTGCAGCGGGCAGACGATGTTCTTCGCATTGCCGCGGCCATTGAACATCAGCGCCTGGCGGTGACGGCAGACGTTGGAAAGCACTTCGATGCCTCCCGGGTTACGCACCAGCATGCGGCCTTCGTGTTCGGAGGCGAGCGTCGCGAAGTCCCCGGTTTCCGGCACCATCAATTCATGGCCGATGTAGCGCGGGCCATTGTGGAACAGTTGCTGCATCTCGCGCCTGAGGAGCGCGTCGTCAAAATAAACATTTACCGGAAGCTGTGCGTTCGAGCGCGCCAGCTTGGCGTGGGTAGCCAGATCGGACATCCCAACCCCCCTTTAAGGTAGCTTCCAAAGAAGAGAAAGAATCCAAAGACCAGTATTTAAGTAGAGGAATACGGTATTTCGGACAGAACCGGAGATTATACTGCGTAACGGGCTCTACCGTCCTGGGCCGGCGCGAGATTGTGGTGCGCGGCGTTTGATGTATTGCCGATGAGGCATGGTTTTCATATTGAAAAAAGGGCAGCGAGGCGACAAATAGCGGGGCGTCGGCCGGATTCTTGACGCATTTGCTCACACTTACTAGTTGTGAATGCTGCAATGTGCACCCCCCGTGGGGTGGGATTGATCTAAAATACGCGATTGGACTGACCCACGGCGCACAACTGGGCGCCTCACGATAGCGACTTATGGCAAAGAATATGACGGCGGACGGCGCGCCCGCGGCAGCGGTGGCTGCCGGGACGACCGCACCGCAATCCTTCGAGCAGGCGATGGCCGAACTGGCCCAGCTCGTGACACAGATGGAATCCGGCGCCTTGCCGCTGGAAGCCTCGGTCGCGGCCTATGCGCGCGGCTCCGAACTGGTCAGGTATTGCGCGGCCCAGCTCGAAAAAGTCGAGTCGCAGGTCAAGGTGCTCGAAGGCGACATGCTCAAGCCATTCAGCGACGACGAGGCGGCGCAATGAAGACCGGCCTCGATGCGGCGCAGGATTTCAGCGCCTGGACGCGCGCCGTCCAGGCCAGCGTGGAGGAAGCGCTCGACGCGTTCCTACCGCCGGCCGACCGGGAGCCGCACAAGCTGCACCAGGCGATGCGCTACACCACGCTCGGCGGCGGCAAGCGCGTGCGCCCGCTGCTGGCGTATGCCGCCGGCGCGCTGTTCGACGCCGACCCCTCGGCGCTAGCCCGGGTCGCGAGCGCGGTCGAGATGATCCACGTGTATTCGCTGGTGCACGACGACATGCCGTGCATGGACGACGACGCCCTGCGCCGCGGCAAGCCGACGGTGCACGTGGCCTATGACGAAGCGACCGCGCTGCTGGTCGGCGACACCCTGCAGGCGCAAGCCTTCGAGGTGGTGGCCGGCCTTGATGTCGCGGCGCTGCCGCCGGCGCGCCAGTTGACGATGGTGCGCCTGCTGGCGCAGGCCGCCGGCTCGAACGGCATGTGCGGCGGCCAGGCGATCGACCTCGATAGCGTCGGCCTGGCGCTCACCCGCGAGCAGCTCGAGCGCATGCACCAACTGAAGACCGGCGCCATGCTGCGCGTGTCGGTGCTGCTCGGCGCGCTCGCCGGCCGCGACCTGGCCCAGGAAGAGCTGCAAGCATTAGATGCCTATTCCGCCGCGGTGGGACTGGCGTTCCAGGTGGTCGACGACGTGCTCGACGCCACCGCCGATTCGGCCACGCTGGGCAAGACCGCCGGCAAGGACGCGGCCGACAACAAACCGACCTATGTGTCGATCCTCGGCCTGGAGCCATCGCGCGCGCTGGCCGAACAACTGCGGCGTGACGCGCACGAAGCGCTGGCGCCATTTGGAGACAAAGCACAGCGTCTGCGCGAACTGGCAGACCTGATCGTGCAGCGGAAGGCTTAAATGAACCTGCTAGAAAAAATCAACGACCCATCCGACCTGCGCAAATTGCCGCGCACCCAGCTCATCCCGCTGGCGCACGAACTGCGCCAGTTCCTGCTCGAGTCGGTATCGAAGACTGGCGGCCACCTGTCGTCCAACCTGGGCACGGTGGAGCTGACGATCGCGCTGCACTACGTGTACGACACGCCGCGCGACCGCATCGTGTGGGACGTCGGCCACCAGACCTATTCGCACAAGATCCTCACCGGCCGCCGCGGCCGCATGCCCACGTTGCGCCAGCTGAACGGCCTGTCGGGCTTCCCCAAGCGCGACGAAAGCGAATACGACACCTTCGGCACCGCCCATTCGTCGACCTCGATCTCGGCGGCGCTGGGCATGGCCACCGCGGCCAGGATCAAGGGCGAGGACCGCCATGCGATCGCCGTCATCGGCGACGGCTCCATGACCGCCGGCATGGCGTTCGAGGCCCTGAACAACGCGGGCGTGGAAGAAGACGTCAACCTGCTGGTCATCCTGAACGACAACGACATGTCGATCTCGCCGCCGGTCGGCGCCCTGAACCGCTACCTGGCGCGCCTGCTGTCGGGCCAGTTCTACGCCGCCGCCAAGAACGTGGGCAAGAGCGTGCTGCCGGCGCCGGTGCTCGATCTCGCGCGCAAGCTGGAAGAGCATGCCAAGGGCATGGTGGTCCCGGCCACGATGTTCGAGGAATTCGGCTTCAACTACATCGGCCCGATCGACGGCCACGACCTCGATTCCCTGATCCCGACGCTGGAAAACATCAAGAAGCTCAAGGGCCCGCAATTCCTGCACGTGGTGACCAAGAAGGGCCAGGGCTACAAGTTGGCCGAGGCCGAGCCGATCCTGTACCACGGAACCGGCAAGTTCAACCACCTCGAGGGCATCAAGCCGGCCGCCGCGCCGGGCAAGATCACGTATACCGAGGTGTTCGGCAACTGGCTGTGCGACATGGCAGCCGCAGATAAACGCCTGGTCGGCATCACGCCGGCCATGCGCGAAGGCTCGGGCATGGTGCGCTTCCACCAGGAGTACCCGCAGCGCTACTTCGACGTCGGCATCGCCGAGCAGCACTCGGTGACCTTCGGCGCCGGTATCGCCACCGAGGGCTTGAAGCCCGTGATCGCGATCTACTCGACCTTTTTGCAGCGCGCCTACGACCAGCTGATCCACGACGTGGCGCTGCAGAACCTGGACGTGACCTTCGCGCTGGACCGTGCGGGCCTGGTGGGCGCCGACGGCGCGACCCACGCCGGCAACTACGACCTGGCCTACCTGCGCTGCATCCCGAACATGGTCGTGATGGCTGCCTCGGACGAGAACGAGTGCCGCCAGATGCTGACCACCGCCTATCACTACCCCGGCCCGGCCGCGGTGCGCTATCCGCGCGGCGCCGGCGTCGGCGCCCAGATCGAGGACAAGCTCGTGTCGATCGAGATCGGCAAGGGCGAGGTGCGCCGCACCGGCAAGGACGTCGCGATCCTGGCCTTCGGCTCGATGGTGGCGCCGAGCATCAAGGCGGGCGACGAGCTCGATGCGACGGTGGCCAATATGCGCTTCGTGAAGCCGCTCGACGTCGAACTGGTCAAGCGCCTGGCGCAGGAGCACGATTTACTGGTGACGGTGGAAGAGGGCTGCATCATGGGCGGCGCCGGCGCCGCCGTGATGGAAGCGCTGGCAGCGGCGGGCATTGCCAAGCCGGTACTGAACCTGGGCCTGCCCGACAACTTCATCGACCAGGGCGATCCGGCAGCGCTGCTGGCGTCGGTGGGCCTGGATGCCAAGGGCATCGCGGCGTCGATCCGCGCACGCCTGGTGGCGCAGGGCGAACCGCGGCTGGTGGTGAACAACGGCTGACCGCTCCGGGCGCACCAGCAAAAAGCCCCGCTTTCTCGCGAAAGCGGGGCTTTTTGCTGGGTCTGGCCGCCTGTTCGAACGGTGGGGCGAATCGCCGTCGTGGGACCGGTTTCTTGTCACCCTGGCTGGCCGAACAGCGCCTCGGCGCGCTGGTACAGGATCCAGGAAGTAGCGATGTACTTGTCGCCGCTCTTGGCCATGTTGCCGCGGTGGGTGTGGGTGAAGCCGGCCGGCGCGATCACCAGCCGCCCCTTTTTTGGGACGATCTTGCGGCCCTGGTACAGGAACTCGGTCTCGCCGCCATCTTCCACGTCGTTGAGATAGACCATCCACAGCAGCACCCGGTGCAGCGAATCGCAGCTGGCGTTCTGCGGATAGATCTCGGAATGCCAGTGGTGGTAGCCGCCGCTGCCGCGCTGGTATTTCTGCAGGTTGATGGTGCCGGGCCGGTACAGCACGCGCACCAGGTCTTCGATATACGGACGGCCGACTTCTTCGAAGTTGTCCATCGACAATACCGTCGGCGTGCCGGTGGACGGATGCGCCAGCGTCGGCGACAGGGACCCCATCAGCAGCATGCGGTAGCGGTCGACGTACTGCACCAGGTGGCGCGTCATCGTCTCGAGCAGCAGCTGGGTGACGTCGTCCCACTCGCGGTGCAGGTTGATGGTGATGTCGTAGCTGTCCTTCTTGCCGACGTCGACGCCGTTGCCGGTGCGTCCGCGCACGACCTTGTCGCTGGCCTCGAAGCGCGCCAGCAGGGCGTCGCATTGCTGCGCCGTGAGCGCGCCGTCGTACACGCCGATCAAGTCATCCATCCTGCCGTCCATGGATCAGCCCCGCTTGCGTTCGTGCTGCCACAGCACGTCGCTGCCGCCCGCATGGCGGTTCAGCACGCGCGCCAGCACGAACATCAGGTCGGACAGGCGGTTGACGTACTGGCGCGGGTGGGCGTGGATCTGCTCCGCCTTGGACAGCGCCACGATGGCGCGCTCGGCGCGCCGGCACACGGTGCGGCAGACGTGGGCGGTGGCGGCCGCGCGCGAGCCGGCCGGCAGGATGAATTCCTTCAGGACCGGCAGGTCGGCGTTGTACTTCTCGAGCAGGCCGTCCAGGCGCACCACGTGCTCTTCCTTGATCATCTGGTAGCCGGGGATGCACAGCTCGCCGCCCAGGTCGAACAGGTCGTGCTGGATCGAGACCAGCTCTTCGCGCAATGCGGCTGGCATATCTTCGCACAGCAGCAGGCCGACGAAGGAGTTGAGTTCGTCGACTTCGCCCAGCGCGTGGATGCGCGCGCTGTCCTTGCCGGTGCGGCTGCCGTCACCCAGGCCGGTGCTGCCGTCGTCGCCGGTGCGGGTCGCGATTTTCGAGAGGCGGTTGCCCATGATGTTGCCTTATGCGTTGGTGAGAAAAAACGATGGGGTCAGGATACGATAAAACGTGGCGAATGTGCTCGCTTCTGCTTACAATCAAAGCATGCTCGATCGAACCTCCCATCCCGATCACCATCCCGACCCGGCGGCGCGGCGCGCCCAGGTGGCGGCGGCCCTGCGCGCGCGCCTGCCGGCGTCCTCTGTGCTGTCCGACCCCGAAGACACCCGGCCCTATGAATGCGACGGCCTGGCCGCCTACCGCCAGCTGCCGCTGGTCGTGACCCTGCCCACCGACGAAGCGCAGGTGCTGGCCATCCTCGCGGTCTGCCGTGAGTTGCAGGTGCCGATCGTGCCGCGCGGCGCCGGCACCGGCCTGTCGGGCGGCGCGCTGCCGATCCACGATGGCGTGGTGCTGTCCACCGCGCGCATGAACCAGATCAAGCGCGTCGACCCGCTGGCGCGCACCGCCGTCGTCCAGCCGGGCGTGCGCAACCTGGCGATCTCCGAAGCCGCCGCGCCGTTCGGCCTGTACTACGCGCCCGACCCGTCGTCGCAGATCGCCTGCACCATCGGCGGCAACGTGGCCGAGAATTCGGGCGGCGTGCACTGCCTCAAATACGGACTGACGGTGCATAACGTGCTGCGGGTGCGGGTGGCCACGATCGAGGGCGACATCGTCGAACTGGGCGGCGCGGGGCTCGACGCGCCGGGGCTCGACCTGCTGGCCGTGTTCATCGGTTCCGAAGGCATGCTCGGCATCGTCACCGAGGTGACCGTCAAGCTGGTGCCCAGGCCGGCGCTGGCCCAGGTCATCATGGCCTCGTTCAATGACGTCGTCACGGCCGGCAATGCGGTGGCCGACGTGATCGCGGCCGGCATCATCCCGGCCGGCCTCGAGATGATGGACCGCACCTCGGTGCGCATGGTCGAGCCCTTCGTGCGGGCCGGCTACGACCTCGATGCCGCCGCCATCCTGCTGTGCGAGGCCGACGGCACGGCGCTCGAAGTGGCCGAGGAGATCGCGCGCATGAGCGCGGTGCTCGCGCGCGCCGGCGCCACTGCGATCACGGTGTCGCAGAGCGAAGCGGAGCGGGTGCGCTTCTGGTCCGGCCGCAAGAACGCCTTTCCGGCGGCCGGCCGCATCTCGCCCGACTATTACTGCATGGACGGCACCATCCCGCGCAAGCAGCTGGCGCGGGTGCTGGCCGGCATCGCAGCAATGGAACAGACCTACGGCCTGCGCTGCTCGAACGTGTTCCACGCCGGCGACGGCAACATGCATCCGCTGATCCTGTTCGACGTCAGCGTGCCCGGCGAATTCGAGCGCGCCGAAGCCTTCGGGGCCGCGATCCTGGCGCTGTGCGTCGAAGTAGGCGGCACCATCACCGGCGAGCACGGCGTGGGCATGGAAAAGATCAACTCGATGTGCGTGCAGTTCGGCCGCAAGGAGCTCGACGCCTTCTTCGCAGTCAAGCATGCCTTCGACCCGGTCGCGCTGCTCAATCCGGACAAGGCGATCCCGACCCCGCACCGCTGCGCCGAATTCGGCAAGCTGCACGTGCACCATGGCGAGGTCCCGTTCCCGGACCTGCCGCGTTTTTGAACGAGGGCCGATATGGGCACGACCGAACGATTCCAGGAGCAGGTGCTGGCCGCGGCGCGCGATCGCGCGCCGCTGTGCATCCGCGGCGGCGGCACCAAGGACTGGTATGGCGGCGCGCATGCCGCGCCACAGGCCGCCATCCTCGACACCCGCGACCATGCCGGTGTCGTCGACTACGAGCCGACCGAACTCGTGATCACGGCGCGCTGCGGCACGCCGCTGGCCGAGATCGAGGCGCTGCTGGCCCGGCACAACCAGATGCTGGCCTTCGAGCCGCCGCATTTCGGCGCCGGCGCCACCGTGGGCGGCACGGTCGCGGCGGGCCTTTCCGGTCCACGGCGCGCCAGCAGCGGCGCCACGCGCGATTTCGTGCTCGGCGCCCGACTGCTGGACGGGAAGGGCGACGTGCTGGCGTTCGGCGGCAAGGTGATGAAGAACGTGGCCGGCTACGACGTCTCGCGCATGCTGGCCGGTTCGATGGGCACGCTCGGCCTGCTGCTGGAAGTGTCGCTGAAGGTGCTGCCGCGGCCCTTCGCCGAGGCCACGCTGCGCTTCGAGATGAGCGAGATCGACGCCATCCGGCGCCTGAACGAATGGGGCGGCCAGCCCTTGCCCCTGTCGGGCAGCGCCTGGTGCGGCGGCCAGCTGGCGCTGCGCCTGTCCGGCGCCGAGGCGGCGGTCGACGCCGCGATGCGGCTGCTGGGCGGTGAAGCGGTGCCCGATGCGGCGGCATTCTGGATGGAGGTGCGCGAGCAGCGTCATGCCTTCTTTTCCAATGCCATGGCCAACGCGGCGCCCCTGTGGCGCCTGTCGGTGCCGTCGACCACCGGCGCGCTCGCGCTCGGCGGCGACCAGCTGATCGAATGGGGCGGCGCCCAGCGCTGGCTGCGCGCCGATGGCGACGCCGCGACGGCCCAGGCGATCCGGCAAACGGTACAGGCTTGCGGCGGCCATGCGACCCTGTTCCGTGGCGGCGACAAGGGCGGCGGCGTGTTCCAGCCGCTGGCGCCGGCGCTGGCGCGCATCCATGCGCGCATGAAGGACGCCTTCGATCCCGCGCACGTCTTCAATCCGGGCCGCCTTTATCCAGAAAGCGCGAGCTGATCATGCAAACCCTACTTGCCGACTTCATCAAGGGCACGCGCGAAGGCGAGGAAGCCGCGGCGATCCTGCGCGCCTGCGTACACTGCGGCTTCTGCACCGCCACCTGCCCGACCTATCAGCTGCTGGGCGACGAACTCGATGGCCCGCGCGGACGCATCTACCTGATCAAGCAGGTGCTCGAGGGCGCGCAGCCGACCCGCAAGACCCAGCTGCACCTGGACCGCTGCCTCACCTGCCGCAACTGCGAGACCACCTGTCCGTCCGGCGTCAAGTATGGCCGCCTGGTCGACATCGGCCGCAAGCTGGTCGACGAGCGCGTGCCGCGCCCGTTGAGTGAACGGATCAAGCGCACCACGCTCAAGGAATGCCTGCCGCGCGCCGGCGTGTTCCGGCCGGCCTTCAGGGCGGGGCAGGCGCTGCGACCCCTGTTGCCGGCCGCTCTGCAGGACAAGCTGCAGCCGGCGCGCGCCGCCGGCCTGTGGCCGACCCGAGCCCATGCGCGCAAGATGCTGTTGCTGGACGGCTGCGTGCAGCCGGCGATGGCGCCGAACATCAACGCGGCCACCGCGCGCGTGCTCGACCTGCTCGGCGTGCAGCTGCTGGTGGCGCCCAGGGCCGGCTGCTGCGGCGCGCTGCGCTACCACATGAACGACCAGGACGGCGGCCTGGACGACATGCGCCGCAACGTCGACGCCTGGTGGCCCCATGTGGAGCAGGGCCAGGTCGAGGCGATCGTGATGACCGCCTCCGGCTGCGGCGTGACGGTCAAGGAATACGGCCACCTGCTGGCGCACGATCCGGCTTACGCCGACAAGGCGCGCCGCATCAGCGAGATCACGCGCGACCTGTCCGAGATCCTGCCGCAGTTCGAGGAGCAGATCAGGGCGCGGACGCAGGGGAAGAACGCGCCGCGCGTCGCCTATCACCCGCCCTGCACCTTGCAGCATGGCCAGCAAATCCGCGGCAAGGTCGAAAGCGTGCTGCACGCGGCCGGCGTGGACGTGGTGCTGTGCGTCGACAACCACCTGTGCTGCGGCTCGGCCGGCGCCTATTCGGTCCTGCAGCCGGAGATCGCGCACGCCCTGCGCGACCGCAAGCTGGCCAGCCTGGATGCGACCGGCGCCGAGGAGATCGTGTCGGCGAACATCGGCTGCCTGACTCACCTGCAGTCGGGGACCGACAAAGCGGTCACGCACTGGATCGAGCTGCTCGAGCGGGCCTTGCGCTGATTGCCCGCGCGAGCGCAACGCCGATTTCCCGGCCATGTTAGGATCGCGCCGAAGCCGGCAATCGGCGGGAAACCAGTGGCAACCAACAGGAACGATCTTGAGCTTTACCTTCCAACTCGTGCGTGATGACGAGGGCGGCCCGGCCGCCGTGGTCTTCGAAGACAGCAGCAGCCCCGGCCTGGTCCCGGTCTGGGAAGCGGCCGGCGTCTATGACGCGCTGTACAACAGCGACGGCCGCATGGCGCGCGACGTGTCGCGCGCCATCGCCTACGGCATCGACCGGTTGAACGAGAACGCCGCGCTGGGCGGCCTGCTGCCGCCAGGCGTCTCGATGACCGAGGCGATCCGCTTCCTCGACAACGTCAGCCGTGGCTGCACCATCCACGGCGTGGCGCGCATCCAGACGCGCTGACGACGAATCCGTAGGGTTTGGCAAACGCGGGGCGACGATTCTATGGTCATCCGTGGCAATGGCTTGTACCATGTGAGCGTTCTGCTCGACAATGAAAGCATCTTATGACCTTGCAAATTCTCTCCCGTTCCGTGTGTCTGGCCGTGTTTGCGGCCGCCTGCGCCATTCCCGTCCAGGCCGAAAGCTTCGCCTCCTCGGCCTCCAGCGCCGGCTCGGCGTCCTCGGCCAGCATTTCGGATTCGATCAGCGATTCCAGCACCAGTTCGAGCGGCGACGACAAGGTGGCGGCGGGCGACTACCGCGTGATCGACATCGCCAACGCGCCGAACAAGCCCGACACCACCCGCCTGACCCTGCGTGCCGAAGCCGGCCAGGCCCGCACCTTCTTCCTCGACGTGCCGAACCGCGCCATGGCCCAGCGCCAGGTCAATGCCGGCGACGTGGTGCGCGTGAACGAGCGCGTCTACGGCTACGAATTCGCCCACGCCGACACCCAGCGCGCGTTCTTCCTGGCCCTGCAGGACGACTGGCAGCGCGACCTGGCGTCGCGCAAAGTCGTCATCTGATGCGGCTGCGCAGGGCGGCCGCCACGGCAGCGCTGGCGCTCGGCCTCTGCGCCACCTTCAGCGGCGCGGCCTGGGCCGGCCTGCCGACGTTCTGCGAGCGCGAGAGCGACATCACCGCGCTCGAACAGGACCGCGTGCTGCGCTTTGCCGGCGTGGTCCGCCAGGAACTCGAACGCTCGGGCGGCAAGGTCGCCCTGATTTCCCGTGCCGGCGTGGACCTGAGCCGCTTCGGCCTGCTGTATTCGCATGCCGGCGTCGCCCTACGCGACGATGCCGATGGCGCCTGGGCCGTGCGCCAACTGTACTACGCCTGCGACGACGCCCGTCCGCACCTGTTCGACCAGGGCATCTCGGGCTTCGCGCTCGGGGCCGATGCGCCATCGAGCGGCCATGTGTCGCTGCTGTTCCTGCCCGAGCACGACGGCGCGCAGCTCGAGCGCGCCGCGCGCGACAAGGGGCTGGCGCTGGCGCTGCTGGCGGGGAAGTACAGCGCCAACGCCTATGCCTTCAGCACCGATTACCAGAACTGCAACCAGTGGGTGGCCGAAATGCTGGCGCTCGCCTGGGGCGACGTGGCAGTGCAGGGCGGGCAGGTGCGCGAGCGGGCGCAGGACTGGCTGCGCGCGCAGGGCTACGTCGCCGGGCCGGTCAGGGTGCCGGGTCACTTGCTGATGTTCGCCGGGCAGTTCGTGCCGCTGGTGCACGTGGACGACCATCCGGTGGACGACCTGCACGCCCTCGCGTTGCAGGTGAGCGTGCCGGCCTCGATCGAAGCCTTCGCGCGTCAGCGCGCGCCGCAGACGCAGCGCGTGGAGATCTGCCACGACAAGGGGCGCATCGTCGTGCGGCGCGGCTGGGAGCCGCTTGGCGCGGCGTGCGAGCCGGGGCCGGATGACGAGGTGGTGATGCTCACGCCGTGAGCGCACAAGCCGACAAGGGAGAGAGGATGGGACGTCATTCCAGACTCCCGCCCGCGCCGGGCAGGCACATCGCGCTGCTGGCCTGCATGTTTGCTGGCATGCAGGCCAGCAGCGGCCGACGTCTTGCCGGCTCACCTGGCGGACACCTGGGGCACGGCCGAATCGCTGTATGGAGGCGAAGCCGGGCAGTCGCAGATGTATCTCGACTCCGATGGCTACGGCGTCATGGCCGGCTCCACGTCACCTCCCACACGTATCGACGGCAAGGATGACGAAGGGCCGCAAGTGCGCGCGCTCATCGGTTTTCCGCTGCGCGCGGGGATCACCTGCCGCACGAGGCGGTAGGGCCGACAATGAGCTGCATGGGCCTGGACGCAAGCCTGTGGTCATGAGGCGATACAGCGAGACGGTGGCGGCTGAGGTGGCCCGCACGCTCGAGCAAGTGTGATCCATGGCACATCAAGACGTCAGGCCAGCGGTTTCTCAATATCCTCGTCATAGCCGGCGCGTGGAGCGTGGCTTGGCGATCAGCACTGCAGATGAGTGCACATGCTAACGATTTGTTCTTCCTCAAATATTGTTTCTTCGGAATTTGTAATATTTACAAATTAATCTTGAAACGGTTGTTCATATTTTTACAACACATGCTCTAAATAACTAGACTGGAATGTAAGGCAGAGATTAACATTTCGGAAACAAGTAGCCGTCGTAGCCGTTTTTACGACTGCAAGAATGGATAGTGCTGTCCGCACCGTCTCCGATCCCATGTTGATACAGTCTGCGACCACATGCACTATCGTGCCGAAATTGACGGGCTCAGGGCCGTTGCGGTTCTTCCAGTCATACTTTTCCACGCGGGCTTCTCGCTGTTCAGCGGTGGTTATGTTGGCGTAGATATCTTTTTTGTCATCAGCGGCTATCTGATCACTTCCATTATTTTGAAGGAAATGGAAGAGGGTCGATTCAGTATCATCACTTTCTATGAGCGGCGGGCGAGACGGATTCTGCCGGCGCTCTTTCTGGTAATGGCCATATCCATCCCTTTTGCGTGGATGTGGTTGATCCCTTCGGATTTCAAGGAATTCAGCAAGAGCATCGTTGCGGTCATTCTCTTCTCGTCCAATATCCTGTTCTGGCAATCCAGCGGTTATTTCGAGACGGCCGTCGACCTCAAGCCACTACTTCACACATGGAGTCTTGCGGTCGAAGAGCAGTATTACCTTCTGTTCCCGGTATTCTTGTTGATGACGTGGCGTCTGGGTAGACCGATCCTGGCAATACTCGTCTCTTTGCTGATTATTCTGAGTCTCTCACTGGCGCAGTTCGCCTCGACTATCGATCCAACCGCAACGTTTTATCTGCTGCCCATGCGTGGATGGGAGATGGGTATCGGCGCACTGGCTGCCATGTACACCAATAAATCGGGCGAATCGCGTTCTCTGGTGCGTGACGAGATCCTGGCAATGCTCGGGCTTGGCCTGATTGCAGCGAGCATTGTCCTGTATGACGAGCATACTCCGTTCCCCAGCCTGTATACCCTGGCGCCGACAGTCGGCACTGTGCTGGTTATTCTATATTGCACGCCCTCGACACTGGCGGGGAAACTTCTCACGACGCGAATCATGGTCGGCGTCGGACTCATCAGTTATGGCCACCTCTAAAAACCTCGGCCGAGACGCCTGCGGCTGGGTAAAATCCTGACATCGAACCAAGCCAGCGAGTGCCGTCATGATGAAACCCCGTA